>JAHLKT010000003.1 GCA_020444545.1 Desulfarculaceae bacterium
TGGCCTACTGGCCCAAGCTGGCAACCTGGCTCCCCAGCATCGTCTACGACTAGGCAGGTAAGCCCGAAGAAAAAACCAGGCCAGCCGTTGCCGGCTGGCCTGGTTGATAAAGGAACGGGGAGCCAACCGCCGAGGTAGGCTCCCCGTAATTATTCGGCGCCCCCAGCGGGGCTCGAAGCATGTTTTGGGCGCGAGGGGCGGCCCCGGGGGGCGGCTATATCCTGGCCGGTTTCTTTAGCGATCCGCCCCCCCGCGAACCAGCTATGGCAGGGTAAAGGTGACGCTTCCCGAAACACCCTGGCCAAAGGACCCTTTTTTCACCACGTATTGGGCCGGTTTACCACTAAGGTGCTCAACATGGATTTTCCCGGCTTTGAGTTTTGCATGGCAAATCCCCTGCCCCACTCTGTAAACATAGCCAATATTATCCGAGGCATCGGCGTCTTGCTTGTAGATGACGATCTCGCAATCCGGCCCGTACAAAGCCAATTCGTCAACCGGTTCCAATAGAATCCATTTGTCTTGCACCCGGGACGCCTTGCCGTGACGGCAACTGTTCGCCTTGACAAACCAGCCTTCACCGCCGCCTTCAACTATAACGTTCAAGATGTCGCATTGAGCGGTGGGGTCGGCCGACGCCTGGCCGGCAAATCCCAAGGCCAGGCCAAAAATCATGGTCAGGGACAGTAGCGCCGCTTTTATCTTCATGATCGATCCTCTCGTTGTTCAGTTCCCGCGCGGATTCCGGCAAGCAAGAATTATGCGCCACATGCCGCATAGCAGCGCACCTCGAGCCGCCCGACACAGCTCATCACAAGGCTTATGCCTCAATGTCGGCCGGGCCGGCGTCTTTGGCCTTGAAGGTCCCCTTTGTCCTGAAAGTACGGTGAGCAAGCGTTTGGGGCAAGGAGTTTTTCAGCGCAGGGCAGTACACCCCCACAGCGTGTAGACAAAGAAAATTTCACCCAACCCGGCGGTGGGGGCAAGGCGGATACATCTTGCGCGGGCGGCGGAGGCCTGCCGTCCGCGAAAAAACCCCGGCCGCTGGCGCAGAACGGCCTCCGGCAACGCAACCTTGCTTGTGCTTCTGGCAACCCCTCCTGATGATTAACGATGCTGGATCCGCTTCCCAAGGGCCTTGGGAGCTTTGGGCGGCCTGGCCGTGGCGGACTGCCCATGAGGGGTGGCCGCGAACCCGGCCCCATCAGGCCGAGGGGGCCGGTGAAAGACCGCCCACAAGGGTTTCAACAGGACGGGGCGTAATGAAAAAGACTTGGCTAATCTCGGCTGTCCTCCTCGCGGCGGCCCTAGGGCTGGCCGCCCTCCTGATGGGAGGCGGCGAGGGGGACGCGGAAGCTTACCGCACCGTCACCGTGCGCAGGGGCGATATCAAGTCCACGGTGGCCTCCACCGGCAAGCTGGCTCCCCTGCACACCGTGGAGGTCGGGAGCCAGGTGTCGGGCAACATCAAGGAGCTGTATGCGGACTACAACTCGGCGGTCAAAAAGGACCAGGTGATCGCCCTCATCGACCCCGAGATCTACCAGGCCCATGTGAACCAGGCCAAGGCTCAGGTCAAAAAGGCCAGGGTGAACCTGCTCAGGAGCAAAAAGGAGACCGCCGCCGCCCAGGCCGCCGAGAACAACGCCAGGGCTCAACTCTTTGCCGCCCGCGCCGTCTTCCGGGAGGCCGAGCTCGACTACCAGCGCAAGGCCAAGCTCACCAAGCGCGGGGCCATCTCCGCCAGCCAGATGGACGCGGCCCTGGCCCGCAAGGACAACGCCCAGGGGGCGGTGCAAATGGCCCAGGCCAAACTGGTATCCGCCCAGGCCCAGATAGACCAGGCCCTGGCCCTGGAAAAGTTCGCCGCGGCGGAGATCGCCGCCCGGGAGGCGGAACTCCAACTGGCGGCCATGAAGCTGGACTACTGCACCATCCGCTCACCCATTGACGGGGTGGTCATCACCCGCAACGTGGACGCGGGGCAGACCGTGGCGGCGACCCTGCAATCGCCGGTGCTGTTCACCATCGCCGAAGACCTGAAGCACATGCAGGTGGAGGTGGATGTCAGCGAGGCGGACGTGGGCCAGATCAGGCCGGGGCAGGAAGTGGAATTCACGGTGGATGCCTTCCAAGACCAACGGTTTCAGGCCAAGGTCAATCAGGTGCGCAACTCGGCCACCAGTATCCAGAATGTGGTGACCTACAAGATCGTGGCGGACGTGGGCAACGACCAGTTGTTGCTGCGGCCGGGCATGACCGCCAACGTGACCATCGTGCTGGCCACGGTGGGCGACACCCTCAAGGTCCCTAACGCCGCCCTGCGCTTCAAGCCCCCGGGCAGGATAGGCCGGGCCAGGGAAAGCAAGCGGCCCCCCATAAACGAGAGGCCCTTATACAAGAAGATTGTCCAGGCCCTGGCCCTGGACGAGGCCCAGGCGCGGGAGCTGGTCAACATCCTGTCCCGCAGCGAGCAGAAGCTCAAGGCGGCCTATTCCCTGCCGGAGGACAGCCGGGACCTGCCCCAGGCCTTGCGCGCCTTTTTCAGGCAGGTTCTCAGCGAACTCCACAACATTCTGCGTCAGGACCAGTACGCCAAGTTCGCGGCCTTTCGGGCGGCTTTGAAAAAGGTGCGCAAGCGGTCGGACCGAGGCCAAGGCCGCCGCGCCACGATCTACGTGGCCGGAGAAAACGGCCCCATGGCCCTGCCCATACGCGTGGGCATATCCGATGAAACCGAGACCCAGGTGATCGGCGGCGAACTGAAGGCGGGCGACAAGGTGATCGTGGGGCTGGCCTTGGTTTCGGAGCGGGACGCGGCCTCCTCGGGGGGCGGCATGCTCATGAAGTTTTTCCGCAAGGGGAACTAGGCGATGGACGCGCCGGTGATCCGTTTCGCGGGGGTGGCCAGGACATACCCCATGGGAGGGGAAGAGGTCCAGGCACTGCGCGGCGTGGACCTGGAGATCGGGCAAGGCGAGTTGCTGGCCATCATGGGCCCTTC
This sequence comes from Desulfarculaceae bacterium, assembly GCA_020444545.1. Taxonomy (NCBI): domain Bacteria; kingdom Pseudomonadati; phylum Thermodesulfobacteriota; class Desulfarculia; order Desulfarculales; family Desulfarculaceae; species Desulfarculaceae bacterium. Next base: position 3,005 of record JAHLKT010000003.1, read on the forward strand.
CGGCTCGGGCAAATCCACCATGATGCACATCGCCGGCCTGCTGGACACCCTGAGCCGTGGCAGCTACGAGCTGGAAGGCGAGGACGTCTCCTCCCTTTCCAAGAACCAGCGGGCGGACATCCGCAACCGGCGCATCGGATTCATCTTTCAGAGCTTCAATCTGCTGGCTCGTTGCAGCGCGCTGGAAAACGTGGAGCTGCCCATGCTCTATCACCGTCCCGGCTTGAATCAGCGCCGCGAGCGGGCCCTGGCGGCCCTGGAGGCGGTGGGCATGGCCGACCGGGCCCTTCATCTGCCGCGGCAGCTCTCCGGCGGCCAGCAGCAGCGGGTGGCGGTAGCCCGGGCCTTGGTGAACCGTCCGGCCCTGATCCTGGCGGACGAACCCACCGGCAACCTGGACACCCGCACCGGCCGCGAGATCATCAGGCTGCTGAGCTCCCTGCATGAACAGGGAATCACCGTGGTGCTGGTCACCCACGACCCCGAGGTGGGCCGCGCCATGCGGCGCCGGGTCTTTTTGCGCGACGGCCTGTTGGAAAGGGATGAGGCGTCCTGAGATGGAGATGCTGGGCACCGTCATTCGCCTGGCTCTGCGCGGGCTGCTGGCCTACAAGGCCAGAAGCCTGCTGACCATGCTGGGCATCATCATCGGCATCGGGGCGGTGATCGTGATGATCAGCGTGGGCCGGGGAGCCAACGCCAGCATCCAGAAGCAGATAAGCGACCTGGGGGCCAACATGCTGGTGGTCTACTCGGGCTCCGCCAAAAAGGGCGGGGTCAAGGGCGGCTACGGCAGCAAGCCCACCCTGCGGGTAGGGGACGCCCAGGCCATTGCCCGCGAGTGTCCGGCCGTGGCCGAGGTGACCCACATGACCATGCGCAGCGCCCAGATCGTGGCCGGGGAGAAGAACTGGAACACCTCGGTCTACGGGACCACGGCCAGTTACCCGGTGGTGCGTGACTGGCCCATCCAGGAGGGGGAGTTTCTGACCAACCAGCACCTGCGCTCGGCCTCCAACGTGGCCGTGCTGGGAAGCACGGTGGTGGAGAACCTCTTCACGCCCGGGGAGGCGGTGCTGGGGCGCAAGATACGCATCAGCAACGTCCCTTTCACCATTATCGGCGTCCTGTCGCCCAAGGGGAGCGATCCCCGCGGACGGGACCAGGATGACACCCTCTACGTTCCCTACACCACCTTTTCGCGCAAGCTGCACGGCCGCCGTCTGCCCGGAGTGGTGAGTATCATCTCCCTCTCGGCCCAATCCAAGCGTCTGGTGCCCGAGGCCAAGCGGGAGGTGGAACAGCTGCTGCGGCAGAAACACCGCATTCCGCCCGGGGCGGAAGACGACTTCTCGGTCCGGGCCCTGGACGAATACGCCCAGATGGCCGACAAGACCATGGACATCATGACCATCCTGCTCACCTCGGTGGCGGCCATCAGTTTGGTGGTGGGCGGCATCGGCATTATGAACATCATGCTGGTCTCGGTGACCGAGCGGACCCGGGAGATCGGCATACGCATGGCCGTGGGCGCGCGGGAGCGCGATGTGCTCATCCAATTTCTGACCGAGGCCATGACCATGAGCCTGCTGGGCGGCATTCTGGGCACCCTCCTGGGAGTGGGCGCCGCCAAGGCGGTGGGCTGGATGACCGGCTGGATGAGCCCCATCGACCTGGACGCCATCCTGCTGGCCACCCTTTTTTCCGCCGGGGTCGGGATTTTCTTCGGCTATTACCCGGCCCGCCAGGCCTCGCGCATGGACCTCATTGAAGCGCTGCGCTACGAATAAACGCCCCAAGCCGAGGGAGCCGGCCCGGGTGCATCGGCGAGAGCGAGGGATATGGTGAACCGGAAACCAAAGGCTTCGCAGAGAGCTTTTTCAAAAAGAGACTGGGCTGCCACTGGGCTAGCCTCTTGCCGCAGCGCGAGGGGGCTTGGGTGGTGGCTGAAGCGCATCGCGGGCTCGGGCCGCGGCTGGACCGCCCTGGGGCTCGGCTTGATAATGTTGCTCCTGGCCACCGCCCCGGCCTTGGCCCAGGAGAAGGCGATCCCGGCTCCCGGCCGGGAGATAACCTTGACCCTGGCATTGACCATGGCCCTGGATTACTCGCCCAACATCAAGCAGTACTTGGCGGCCATGGACAAGGCGGCCAGCCAGCAAAAAGAGGCCTTCACCTATTTTCTGCCCTCGTTTTCGACCAGCTACGGATGGCAGAAGACCCAGAACCCGCCCGAGTTCCGCACCGAAACCATCCACGTGGCGGTGAATGAAAACGAAATTTACAAATGGTCCACCGGCCTGAGCCAGCCCCTGTTCACCGGCTTCCGCCTATCAAGTCAATACGAACTGGCCAAGCTGGGGGTGGATTTGGCCGAGGTGAACCTCTTTCTGGCCTACCTGGACGTGGCCTTGAAGGTGAAGGAGCAGTACTTCCTGCATTTGCGCAACATCAAGGGGGTGGAGGTGGCCCGGGAGGCGGTGGGCCAGCTGGAGGCTCAGCTCCAGGTGAGCCGCGACTACCACGAGGTGGGCATGATCCCCATCAACGACGTGCTTAAAACCGAGGTGCGCCTGTCCGACGCCCGCCAGCGTTTGGTCAGCGCCAAGAACGACCGCGCCCTGAGCCGGGCCCGTCTCAACCGCCTGCTGGGCCTGCCCGTGGAGCGTTCCCTCCGGGTCAAGGACATCCTCAAATCCTACCCAATAGAACTGGACTTTCAGAAGTTCCGCCTGGTGGCCCTCAACGAGCGCCCGGAGATAAAGGCAGTGGATCTGCAACTCAAGCAGGCCGACCAGAGCATCAGGAAGGCCCAGAGCGGTTACTACCCCATGGTGAATCTCAAGGCCTCCTACAACTTCACCTCCAACGACGCCACCCTGGGCGATAGCGAATACAACGACCCGACCAACTGGGCAATCACCACCCAGCTGGACTGGGCCTTCTGGGAGTGGGGCCGCACCGCCCATCAGACCAGCCAGCAGCGGGCCGACAAACGCCGCCTGCAAGCAGCCAAACAGGAGCTGGTGGACGAGGTGGCCTTGCAGGTGAAGGAGGCGGCCCTGTTCTTGGGCGAGTCCCAGACCAACATCGTCACAGCCACCACCGGTGTGAAGCAGGCCCAGGAAAACTACCGCGTCACCTTCGAGCTCTATCGCGAGCAGCTGACCACTAACACCGAGCTGCTTGACGCCCAGCTGCTTTTGGCCCAGGCTCGCAACAGTTATTACAACGCCCTGGCCACCTTCAACATTGCCGAAGCCCGTTTGCAGCGGGCCATGGGGCATGGCCTGGCTCGGGTGGGCATCAAACCACCCCGGCCGGACACCAGCGTCTGGCCATGATCCGCCTGGAGCCGGGAACCGGTTTCTCTCTGCAAAGGGCCCCCGCTTAGTGCCGCTCGACAGTAGAAACTTCTATTGAAATATTCGATTTTACTTTCTTGATAAGCCATTCAATAATTTCGCATCTGTCTCACCCCAACCACATGGCGGCTGTCCATGCGACTGTTTTTCGGCTTTACCTGAACCTGCCCCTCGGAGTCTACCCGGGTCAGGTAGGTGGGAAAGCCAACGCCGCGTCTTAAGCTCTTCATTTTTCCCCGGCATAAAAAGCCCGTCCTAGCCTGAACTCCCGGGGTGCCCCGGCTCCGGTAAGCGGTATCGACCAGCAGCCGCCCGGCCGTACGCGGGCCCTTGTCCAAATCCAAGAAGGGAAAAAGAGCATGAGCTCCACCCAGGCAACCATGACCCTAAACGGCGCCACGGTCACCTTCACCCCTGGTCAGACCATCCTGGAGGCGGCCCGCGACCACGGCGTGAAAATACCCACCCTCTGTTATCTCAAGGGCTGCACCCCCACCGGGGCCTGCCGGGTGTGCCTGGTGGAGGTCAAAGGCGCCCGCACCCTGGTGGCCTCCTGCGCCATGCCCGCCGGAGCGGGCATGGAGGTGGAAACCGACACCCCCAAGGTGCGCACCGCCCGCAAGCTGGCCATCGAGATGCTCCTGGCCAGCGGGGACCACAACTGCCTCATCTGCGAGGCCAACGGCGAGTGCTCGCTCCAGGCCCTGGCCTATGAGTACGGGGTGGACGCGGACCGCTTCCCGCCCACCATCCCCGCCGAGCCCCTGATGGATGACAACCCCCTAATCATCCGGGACCAGGCCAAGTGCATCCTCTGCGGCCGCTGCGTGCAGGCCTGCAACGAGGTGCAGGTGAACCGGGCCATCGGCTTCGGCTACCGGGGGGCCCAGGCGCGCATCATCACCACCGGGGACCGCCCCCTGGACCAGAGCGACTGTGTGTTTTGCGGCCAGTGCGTACAGTCCTGCCCCACCGGCGCGCTCAGCGAGAAAAAGGCCAAGGGCCTGGGCCGCCCCTGGGAGACCAGCAAGGTGCGCACCACCTGCCCCTACTGCGGGGTGGGCTGCCAGCTCTGGCTGCACGTGCATAAGGGCCGCATCATCAAGGTCACCGCCGTGGAGGAGGCCCAGCCCAACCGGGGCCGCTTGTGCGTGAAAGGCCGCTTCGGCTACGACTTCGTGCACTCCTCCGAGCGCCTGACCACGCCGCTTATCAAGGAGAACGGCGAGTTCAGGGAGGCCTCCTGGGACGAGGCCCTGGACCTGGTGGCCACTAAGTTCTCGGCCATCATTGCCGAGAGCGGGCCCGACGCCCTGGCCGGGGTTAGCTGCGCGCGCAGCACCAATGAGGACTCCTACAACATGCAGAAGCTCTTCCGGGCGGTGATCGGCACCAACAACATTGATCACTGCGCCCGGGTGTGCCACGCCCCCACCGTGGCCGGCCTGGCCCGCTCCTTCGGCTCCGGGGCCATGACCAACAGCTTCGCGGACTTCGACCAGGCCAAGATGTTCTTCGTCATCGGCTCCAACATGACCGAGGCTCACCCCGTGGCGGCCACCTTTGTCAAAAACGCGGTGATGAACGGGGCCAAGATGGTTTTGGTGGACCCCCGGCGCACCGCCCTGGCTGAGTTCGCCACTTCGCATCTGCCGCTCAAGGTGGGCAGCGACGTGGCCCTGATCAACGGCCTGATGCACGTGCTGATCAACGAAGATCTCTACGACAAGGAGTACGTGCAAAGTTGCACCGTGGGCTTCGAGGAGCTCAAGGCCAAGGTGCTGGAGTATCCGCCCGAGCGGGCCGCGGCCATCAGCGGGGTGAGCGCCGAGCGCATCGTGGAGGTGGCCCGTTTGCTGGCCGCCAACAAGCCGGCCATGCTCATCTACACCCTGGGCATCACCGAGCACACCTGCGGGGTGGACAACGTGATGAGCACGGCCAACTTGCAGATGCTCCTGGGCAACGTGGGCTTCCGCTGCGGCGGGGTGAACCCCTTGCGCGGCCAGAACAACGTGCAAGGAGCCTGCGACATGGGCGCCCTGCCCAACGTGTATCCCGGCTACCAGAAGGTGGACGACCCCGCGGCTCAAGCAAAATTCCAGGAGGCCTGGGGCGTGGAGCTGGACGGCAAGATCGGCCTGATGATGCCGGCCATGTTCCGGGGCCTGAGCGAGGGCAGCATCCGGGGCATGTACATCTTCGGCGAAAACGTGGCCAACACCGAGCCGGACATAACCCACGTGGAGCGCTGCCTGGAGCAGGCCGAGTTCCTGGTGGTCAACGACATCTTCCCCAACGAGACCACCCGCTTCGCGGACGTGGTGCTCCCCGCCGCCGCCTGGGGCGAGGACGAGGGCACCTACACCAACAGCGAGCGCCGGGTCAGCCGGGTGCGCCAGGCGGTGGAAGCCCCTGGCGACGCCAAGCCCAATTGGTGGATCTTCAGGGAGATCGCCCGGCGCATGGGCCAGGAATGGGACAGCGCCTCGGGCCAGGAGATATGGGACAACGAGGTCTCGGCCCTGGCCCCCCAGATGGCGGGCATCAAGTATCGCCGCATCGAGGACGACGGCCTGCAATGGCCGGTGCCCGACCTGGAGCACCCGGGCACGCCCTATCTGCACAAGGAAGGCTGCTTCACCTGCGGCCTGGGCAATCTGGCGGCCCTGGATTGGCGGCCTCCCGCCGAGGTGCCGGACCAGGACTACCCCATGGTGCTATCCACCGGCCGCAGGCTCTACCACTACCACACCCGCACCCAGACCGGCCGCTCCGGCGGGCTCAACCAGCTGCTGGGCGAGGAGACGGCCGACATATCCCCGGCCGACGCGGCCAAGCTGGGCCTGGCCAACGGCGACAAGGTGAAGGTTAGCTCGCGGCGGGGCTCGGTGAAGGTGCCGGCCCGGGTGACCCCCGAAGTGCCGCCGGGCCTGGTGTGGATGGCCTTCCACTTCCGGGAAGGCTGCGCCAACTGGCTGACCAACCAGGCCTACGACCCCATCTCCCAGACCGCCGAATACAAGGCCTGCGCGGTGCGCCTGGAAAAGCTCTAAGCGATTGCCACCCCGCCGCCGGGGAGTCTTCCCGGCGGCGGGCCCATGGCCCAAAGCGATAGGCACCTAGCGGCCACATCGATATTAAGTATTTGACCAAAGGCGGGGCCTTGCGCTGTAATATAGCTATATTATAGCTCCAATCAGGCGGTAGGACATGCCAGTTCGCTTCGGCTTCACTTGAGTGCCCGTGGGCCACGCTACCCGGGCACGGTAGACCGAGAATGCCGAGGCTGTCCTAACCTAGTCCACGGGCCTTCGCCCGCCAGCCTTATTCAATCCTCCCTCCACCTCCCGGGTCGGCCCCCATCGGGGCCCTGGTTCCCTCCGGCGGTTTCGCCGGGACGCGTAGCGATAATTTCAGCCGACGCCCATAAGGCGGCAAGAACCCAAGCAGGCGGCTAGCCCGCCGGGGAAAAACAGACCATGAGTGAGGTGCTCAACGATCAAGTCCGGCAGCTCTGCCGTGGGGCGGAGAACGGCGAGTTCGGCGACGTGATGGTGGTGGGCGGCGGGATATCGGGCATCCAGGCCGCCTTGGACCTGGGCACTGCCGGCTTCAAGGTCTACCTGGTGGACAGCGCGCCCACCATCGGCGGGCACATGGCCCAGCTTGACAAGACCTTCCCCACCAACGACTGCTCCATGTGCATCGAGTCGCCCAAGTTCGTGGAGTGCAACCGCCATCCCAACATCGAGATAATGACCTACACCGAGGTGGATTCGGTGGAGGGCCGGGCGGGCGACTTCACGGTCACCCTGTTCCAGAAGCCGCGCTACATCATCGAGAGCAAGTGCACCGGCTGCACGGTGTGCGTGGAGAACTGCCCGGCCACCTACCCGGACCAGTTCAACCAGGAGATATCGGACAACAAGTCCATCCACATCTACTTCGCCCAGGCCATCCCCCTGAAGCCCTACATCGATCAAAGCTGTCTGTACCTGAAGGAAGGCAAGTGCCGGCTCTGCGAGGCGGTGTGCAAGACCGGGGCGATCGACTTTCACCAGAAGGGCGAGAGGCTCCAGGTCAAGGTGGGGGCGGTGATCCTGGCGGCCGGTCTGGAGCCCTTCGACCCTTCCGGGCGGCCGGAGTATCACTACGGCGAGTTCGCCAACGTGGTGACCAGCATGGACTACGAGCGCCTGCTCTGCGCCACCGGCCCTTACGAGGGCGAGATTCTGCGGGCCTCGGACGGCAAGCACCCCCACAACATCGCCTGGATCCATTGCATCGGCTCGCGCCGGGTGACTCCCGGGGACAACGGCTACTGCTCGGCGGTGTGCTGCACCTACACCCAGAAGCAGGTGATCCTGACCAAGGACCACGACGCGGAGGCCCGCTGCACCATCTTCCACAACGACATCCGCTCCTACGGCAAGGACTTCGAGCGCTTCTACGCTCGGGCCGAGGCTTTGCCGGGCACCCGCTTCATCCGGGCTTACCCCAGCATCGTGCGCGAGGACCCGGAGAGCAAGAACGTGACCCTGCGCTACGCCACCCCGGAAGGGGTCAAGGAAGAGGAGTTTGACATGGTGGTGCTCTCGGTGGGGCTCAACCCGCCCAAGGGCATGACCGCTTTGGCCGCCAAGTGCGGGGTGGAGCTGGAGCCCCACGGATTCTGCCAAAACCAGCCCTTCAACCCCATGCAGACCTCGCGGCCGGGCATCCTGGTCAGCGGCGCCCTGCAAGGCCCCATGGACATCCCCGAGGCGGTGGTCACGGCCAGCGGGGCGGGCTCCCAGTGCGGCCAATTACTCAACTACCGCCGGGGCAAGCTCTCGCGGGAGCGGGTCTACCCGGCCGAGCGCGACGTGTCCCAAGAAGAGCCGCGCATCGGGGTGTACGTGTGCCACTGCGGGGCCAACATTGGGCGCATCGTGGACGTGCCGGGCACCGTGGAGTACGCCAAGAGCCTGCCCCACGTGGTGCACGCCGAGGAGAGCCTGTTCATCTGCTCCACCGAGGCGGCGGCCATGCTGGCCGAGGACATCGAGCAGCGCGGGCTGAACCGGGTGATCGTGGCCGCCTGCACCCCGCGCACCCACGAGCCCCTGTTCCGCGACACCCTCAGGGAAGCGGGCATTAACCAATACTATTACGACATGGCCAACATTCGGGAGCACTGCTCCTGGGTGCACTCCAAGGAAAAGGAAGCGGCCACGGACAAGGCCCAGGACATCATCCGCATGTCCGTGGCCCGGGCCCATTTCCTGGAGGCCCTGCAAGAGTTCGACCTGCCGGTGGACGACCGGGCCCTGGTGGTGGGCGGCGGGGTGGCGGGCATGACCGCCGCCCTGTCCATCGCCGAGCAGGGGCACGAGGTGTTTTTGGTGGAAAAGGCCCCTGAGCTGGGCGGCCTGGCCCGGCGCATCCACCACACCCTGGAGGGCCGGGAAGTGGGGGGCTTTGTGCGCGATATGGCCGACAAGGTCTTCAAGCACCCCCTGGTCCACGTGTACACCAAGGCCGAGATCAGCGAGGCCAGCGGCTATGTGGGCAATTTCTTCACCAAGGTCGTCTCCTCGCGCGGCATCAGCGAGATCCGCCACGGGGCCACGGTGATCGCGGTGGGGGCCGAGCTCTACGAGCCCACGGAATACCTCTACGGCCAGGACCCCCGGGTGATGAACCACCTGGACCTGGAGGACAAGATCGTCGGGCACGATCCCCTGCTGCGCGAGGCCCGAGCGGTGGTGATGATCCAGTGCGTGGGCTGCCGCAACGAAGAGCGGGGCTATTGCAGCCGGGTGTGCTGCGGCGAGTCCATCAAGAACGCCCTGGCCCTCAAAGAGGCCGACCCTGAGCGCGAGGTCTACATCCTCTTCCGCGACATGCGCACCTACGGCTTCAAGGAGGACTATTACCGCGAGGCCAGCGAAAAGGGGGTGCGCTTCATCCGCTACACCCCTGAAGACCCGCCCCGGGTGGAGGCGACGGACGATGACGAGGGCCGGCCCGTGCTCAGGGTGTCGCTGACCGACCCTGTCCTGGCCGAGGAGCTGGCCATAGACGCGGACCTGTTGGCCTTGGCCGCGGCGGTGGTGCCCAACCAGGCGGCCAAGCAGATCGCCCAGATGTTCAAGGTGCAGCTGGGGCCGGACGACTTCTTCCAGGAGGCCCACGTCAAGCTCAGGCCCGTGGACTTCGGGGCCGAGGGGGTGTTCCTCTGCGGCATGGCCCACTACCCCAAGTACCTCTCCGAGACGATCAACCAGGCCTATGGCGCGGCGGGCCGCGTGCTGACCCTCTTGGCCAACGACACGGTGGTGGCCTCGGGCTCGGTGTGCGCGGTGGAGGCGGAGCGCTGCATGGGCTGCGGGGCCTGCGTGGAGGCCTGCGCCTATGGGGCCATCGAGCTCAAGAACACCAAGCAAGGCCCCAAGGCCGAGATCATCCCCATCCTGTGCAAGGGCGACGGCCTGTGCAACAGCAAGTGCCCCACCGAGGCCATCCAGCTGAAGCACTACACCGACCAGGAGCTGTCCCACCAGATACGGGCCGCCCTGCACCAGGAGTTGGACCTGAACCAAGGCGCGGAGCCCGCGCCCCCGGCCGGAAAGGCGGCTTCCCATGGGTGCTAGCGCAAAATTCACTCCCAAGATGGTGGGCATCATCTGCAACTGGTGTTGCTACGGCGGGGCGGACCTCTGCGGGGTCTCGCGCTTCCAATACCCCCCCTACATCCGTCTGATCCGGGTGATGTGCTCGGGCCGGGTGGACATGAAGCACATCCTGGGGGCATTCGCCGAGGGCGCGGACGCGGTGTTCATCGGCGGCTGCCACCTGGACGACTGCCACTACATCACCCACGGCAACTACGAGGCGCTGAGCATGGTGCAGCTCACCCGGCGTTTGCTGGAGCACGCGGGGGTGGAGCCGCGCCGCCTGCGCATCGAGTGGGTCTCGGCCGGGGAGGGCATCCGCTTCGCCAACCTGATGAACGAGTTCGGCCGGGAGATGGAAAAGCTGGGCCCCCTGGGGCAAAGCGAGGGAGTCGAGGCCGGGGAGCTGCAAGCCAGGCTGGGCGAGGTGCTGCGCCTGGTGCCCTACATCAAGATGGCCCAGCGGGAGAAGCTGGCCCTGCACCTGCGCGACAACCCGGCGGACTATGAGCAGCTCTACAGCGCGGAGGAGGTCGAGCGGCTCCTGCGCGAGGTCCCCATTTATGAGATCGACCCGGAGAAGTGCCAGGCCTGCATGATCTGCGCGAAACGCTGTCCGGTGGAGGCCATAACGGGGGCCAAGAAAACCCCGCATGTCATCGACCAGTCCCGGTGCATCAAGTGCGGCACATGTTTGGACGCCTGCCCGCCGCGCTTCGGGGCCATAAAGATGGAGTCCCCCCTATCTGAGGGAAGCCTCCCATAGCACGCATAAGGTGTCCGGAGGTGTTTCAAGGAGAGGCATGCAGGCCTGATAATGGCCAAGAAGCATTAACCTGCCGCCCACTCTTCTGATCAGTCATGAATCACCTCCGTCAAGCAAGTTACTCGCTTGGTTCGGTGTCCGACAAATCTGGGCTGGATCATCTGCCCAGCGGGTTTGTCCTTGAGTTGGCGCTTGGCCCGGCCCAGGATCGGCCCTACCCGTGGAACGCACCATGGCTTGTCCGCCTCGGGTTAAGCCGCGGGAGCCGGCCCCATAGTCCGCATGACCGCCGGCGTCACCCATCCTGCCGCGACCCGGAGCGGGGAACCCTTTGGTTTGTGCGTAAACAACTGGTCATTTTAGGTTATTATGCAAAGCTCCAACCGCACCCCAACCGCTTTGCTTTTATTTGCCACGTGACCGGCCATATAACCGTTCTATAAATTTAGCGTAAATTTATTTGGCCTACCTTTGGCCCCCGCCCTGACGCGCAATGGGGGGAGGCGGTCAATAACCTGTCAATAACAGGTTTTTACTGGAAAGGCCGAAAGATATATTGAATGCTCGCCCCTGTTTTGTTACAAAAAGAAATCCGGTGCCCGCAAGGGCTCAAAAGGGAAGACGGTAACAAGCCGTCGCGGTCCCGCCGCTGTAGCCGGGGACGAACGCCGCGAAATGTCACTGCCGCAAGGCGGGAAGGCGCGGTCAGTAGGGAGATCCGGGAGCCAGAAGACCTGCCGGACAGAACACGAGGACCCGCCATTGCCGCCGCAGACAGCGGTTCATGGGTTCACCATGGCCTATGGTGGAGGGCGCGTCCGGGAGACCAAGCGAAATCAGGGTGCAATCTCCCCAGCCCAAGCAGGGCTGGGTTTTGTTTTTGGCGGGGCGCATAGGCCCCGCGAGGCAAAAGGCGGCTTGGTTGGGTCAGCGCCCGGCCAACCGTCTGCCCGGCCCGAAAACACGGCACAGCCAAGGAATTCAGCGGTAAGACCACGATCCCACAACACATCATTAGGAGAACCACAAGAGATGATGACTAAAAAGAACGGCCTGCTGATAATTTTCACCCTGTTGCTGGCGCTGGGGGCCGGGTCGGCCTTGGCCGACCACCCGGTGGTGCCTTACAACCAGGGCCATCCCATCGCCTTTCCGGTGGTGACCACCTGGGTGGAGCCCCCGCTGGTGATGGCCAAGCCGGTGAACCCGGTGTACGTGCCCACCCTGCCGGGCCTGCTGGCCGGCAAGCCGGCCGTGAACTTCATGGGCGGCAAGATACCCAAGCACGACGGCCTGACCATCAAACAAAGCAAAGTGGCCGGAGGCAAGGTGACCATTCCGGTGGGTGGCTTTGTGTTCAAGTGGGATACCACCCGGGGCATCCTGCCGGTGGTGGGCTCCACTGAGTATGTGTTCGGCCCGGAGAACCTGTGGTACTACGTGGACTACCCTGGCGCGGTGATCGTCAAGGCCACCAACGTGACCCTCAAGAGGGGCGAGAAAAAGGTGGTGGGTGACAATGTCTTCCATTACCTATCGGCCACCGGCCACGGCTGCTTCCGCAACCCGGTGGTGGACCTGCGCACCGAGTCCGGGGTGGCCTGGGACTTCGTGGGCATGGCTCCGGCCACCTTCACCGTGGGCCTGACCAAGCAGGACCCGGGCAAGGACTTGCACTACGGCTATCCCGCGGGCAGCAAGCCCGGCGGCCCGCAAGAGGCGGTGCTGTTGGACTACAACCAGCTTTTCGCCTCGCGGGATAAGATCAGCGGCAAGCAGATCACCCTGGACACCATTTACAGCACCGACTTGCAGACCTGGACCATGAGCCCCACCCTGGCCTTCAAGGGCCGGGTGGCGGACGGCAAGACGGTCAAGGCCGGCGCTTATCAGGTGCAGGTGACGGAGGCCAAAGCCACGCCGGACAAGCAGAGCGCCAAGGTGCGCTTGCTCAAGGACGGCAAGGAGCTGGCCGCCAAGACCCTGGTCTGGCGCCCCAAGGCCGACCGCTACCTCTCGCCCTACAATGTGAAGTGGCAGAAGAATGTGCTGCTCAAGCACGATGGGGTCATCGTGCACCTGCTGGCCGCCCACTACCCCAAGATGTCCAACCCGGTCAACGCCCAGGGAGCCGAGCTGGCGGTGTACACCGATTGCATCGAGGTCAGCGACGGCAAGCCCTGCCCCTGGGACAAGCGCTTCGCCTTGGACTTCCAGCAATGCCCCCAGGGCCACGGCTTTGGCACGGTGTTCTGGAACACCATGCCCATCGTGCTGGACGCCAAGAATCCGGTGTTCAAAGGGCCGGCCGGTTACCTGAGCCTGGTCATCGACAAAATAGAGGGTGACCAAGTCACCTTCCATCTGGCCACGGCCAAGGGCAAATCCCTGGAGTTCACCAAGACCGGCAACGTGGACCTGATCCTGGGTCAGGGGCGGGCCCAAAAGGACCTGATCCGCGATCTGAATCACGCCACCGAGCGCGAGATGTACCGTCAGTTGGAGAAGAGCCGGGCCAAGTAGAGCCCAACCCGCGTGACCAAGACAGAGCCCCCGGCAACGGGGGCTCCGTTCTTTTCTAGGGGCATGCCTCGGCGGGCGGCTGTTCAGGTCCGCCGGGAGGGCGGGAGGTTGCTTGATCCGCCGCCGGCCGCAGGAAGAGATAGACTACATCCTGGCAATAGTAGGGGTGACTAGGGCCCTAGAATTGCCCCTCTCTTTGGTGGAACTGGCCCAATTATCCCGGGATGCCCGGTGCCAGCCTCCTGACCGATCATTTGTCCTCGCCCGCCGAGCTTAAAGTTAAAACCCGGGGTGCGCCGAACCCACGGCGATCTTTGCCCCGGCTCGGCTAAAAGTCCAAAATTTTCCTCAGAAATTCGCGCGGTTTTTCAGGCAATGGCAAAGAAAAGAGGCCAGCCGCAACCGGCTAACCTCTTTATATAATTTGGCAGTCCCAACGGGGTTCGAACCCGTGTCTTCGGCGTGAGAGGCAGCCCAGGGGGACGGATTCCGCCATTTTAAGCCGGTTTGGGCCGGTTTTTACCCCTTTTTACCGAGTAAACTGTAGCCAGAACTGTAGCCAAGACTACGATGCAGAAGTTGGAGAAGGTGTTCTCTGGCTTGTTTTCAAGGCCGTGAGGGTGAGTGAATCAAATTTTGGGACCTCGCTGGCTTATGGCTCAGATCGACATACAACCGCCGGGTCCAAAGTAAAGGCACAAGGCTGGCCCTGCTGGGCCTGCCAGTGATGGACCTCGAAGCGCGAGGTACAGCCGGCATCTTCCCAAAGAGCGGTCCGCCCTCGCGGGTCACAGACCAGCAATACAGCGTGACCCTGCCAAGTCTTGGTTAGCATCACGTCTCCCTGAAAATTAATTAGGAGGTCGCTGCTGTCAGCGCGATTCAGGCAGCTTGCAACCAGCTCTCGGTTCGCCAAACCTGGTGGCGGCCCACTTGGGTCTTGTAGGCAAGCCTCCAGAATACTAGTAACGCGGGAGAGTTCCGCTGCCCTTTGGTATATTGCCTCTGATTTGGGTTGACCGCAAATCGCACATCCTATGGTCATCAACAAGGCAAGGCCGGCCAGACAGCCCAGTGCCGCACGCATCACGCTTCCTCCCAGTAAACATGCTCACCATCGGCCTGGCGACCTGTGTCCAGGTTCCAACCCCGTGACGCCGATAGCGTTGGCTCTTCGGATCCAGCCAATTGCCGGTCAATGAGTTGCCACATGCCAAGCACGTTTTTCTGCCCGCGCTGGAAAATATCGTCGTAGCTCATGGGACCTTCTGGAGTCGCTACTCCATCTAAATATTGACGTTCCACCTCTGGCGGGCGTGGGTAGTTGAGCCCTAAACCCATGCTGAGATGCCTGGCCCACGTGACAAGCCGGTAGCCTTCGGAAGCGATTTAATCCATGACAAAGAGAAAGCCTCGGTGCCAGAGATCAGGGTCCGGTGGGTTAGAGGCAAACGCTTCAGAGTAGGCATCTTGCAGCATTCCTTGCCACAAGCCACGCACTCCCTCATGTATAGCCCTAGGACTTTGCTTGGATGTGCACCGAGCAATTCCGGAATCAAAGTATTCTGGAACCCCGACTTCGCCCAGGTTCAGCTGGGGAAAAATGAAAGCGTCTTGATGCAGTTCGCATATACGGTGCGCGGTCTCATTACCCTTGTATGGCCCGACCTTGAGCTCCACTACTGGATGCACGGTCATGTCCAAAACCACATGGGAAGCGTAGCCAAGAAACCAAGCCAAACATTTGCGCCGCTCATTACCTTGTAGGTTGCGCAGCCGGCTCACACCTGCGTTTAGAAGCTCAACGACTTGTTCGTAGTGCATCAGATCGGCCCAATCGTTGGCAGCTTCGTTGCCTAAGGCAAGGTAGGGGTAGTCAGGACTCACCGCCCCCAAATCGCAAAAGTGCGGGTAATAGAGAAAAGACGCGCGTACCTCGTTCGGGAGCTCCTGCATGTGGTCCCGCATTTTGGCGATAAGAGTCAGATGGGCATATGACGCCGGCATGGTCGTCCCCCTTTACCCTAACAAGGCGCTACCCGCCTGAAGCCAGCAGGCTAAATTGCTCTCGCTGCATGATAACAAACTGAACGACTTTGTTGTCACCCCGGCTCCAAACCATTTCCGCCCGCTCCAGCGGATTATCTCCTCTCTGAGAAAATCCGTTGGGGGTGGCGAAGCCAATGGAATGAGATTTAGGGACAAAACAGGCAAGCAAGACAGAGCTGGTCTTCACCTGCCTACTCTGCCAGATGGCGATCACGTCATGATCGCACTCAAGCTCTCTTGAGCCGAACCGATTAGCAAAATTAGCAGCATTAGCAGCAGTAGCATCAAAATATGGTTTTCGAAATAATGCAATATTGATCATGCCCAAGCTAGTCTTGCTAATCTTGCTAATCTTTTAAAATTAGGCAATTTTTCAAAGATAGTTACGGCAAGAATCAATTCAGCTTCACCAAACCGGAGACAGGGAGCCGGTGTAAGCTTCAATAACCTCATACATAGGTCCAGTGCAGGATCTTAGCTAGGTTGAAATATTGAACTGAGCGTCAACTTATTACTTGCAGGGCCTCCATTAAGACAATCTGGAGGGCAGAGGCCAGCACAGTAGGTCATAACGCATAGGCAAAACGACAGTTGACCACGGGCATATAGATGAATTAGCTTGGATGTGTCGGGAAACGAGATACTCTGGGGGGACCGTGACTATTATTCTACCCGCCAGTTTCCAAGCCAATCATCGCGATTTAAATCACAGGCGCAACAGGCTATTAGAACGCGTTAGCGATGATCGGCCGTTCCGAAACTTGTTTTGCATGTTGCAGAATCGTGGATTTGTTTAGGATATTTTACTTTAGGTTTGGCTCCTTCCACTTAAGTATTTATAAGTTTACGCTTGTGTTTCGGTGCCGTTAATGATCATGCTTAGTTAATCTGATGTAATTTTTAAGTTATTACCATAGCTCTGCTATAATAATATAACTCAAAGGAGAAGTGTAAGTGGAAACGCAAAAACCAATATTGGGCAATCTACTTAATAAGCAAATAAGATATGTTGTACCTGTGTTTCAGCGACACTATGTATGGACTGAAGAATATCAGTGGAAGCCTCTTTGGGAAGATATTAAAAATAAAATTGATGAACGGATTAATAATAATAAAATTCACCCTCATTACACAGGATCGATAGTCCTTAATCAAGAAATTGTCACTACTGATGTTCTGAGTACATACTGTGTTATAGATGGCCAACAACGCCTTACAACTTTCCAACTTTTTTTGATAGCCTTCAGGGAAGTATGCAGAGAACTTGAAAATAATGAAATTCTTTTGGGGTCTATAAACAAATATATTTTTAACGAACCAGCATATGGTGACAGCAATTATGATGCGCAAAAATACAAATTAATTCCCACTAAATTTGATATTGAAACCTTTAAGGACATTGCTGATTTAACATACGATGAATTTTTCAAAAAACGATTACAGCCCATTTTGAACGAGTATGGAATGGGGCCAAAAACATATAGAAATGAAGCGAAGAAAAGAAATGTAATTATGGGAGCTTATATGTTTTTTTACGATGAATTGTTAAGATATTTTAAACAAAATATTCACAACTTAGAACGGCCAAATTTGATTAAAACAATTCTTTTGTCTGTAACAAATGATTTTCAGTTTGTTGAAATCGGCCTTTCCCCTAACGATGATCCTCAAATGATTTTTGAAACTCTTAATGGGCGAGGCGCATCACTCACAGAAACAGATTTGATCAGAAATTATATTTTTATGCGGGCAGATTCTAACGGTGAGAACCTAAACGGTATTTACGAGAAGTACTGGGATGAATATGACGATCCTGTGTCTGAATATAAATGGCACAACAAAATGACAAGAGGTCGCTTTAGTGAGTCCAGGCTTCAATTTTTTCTAATTGACTATTTGATAGTAAAAATTCAAGAAGAAATCAGATATGATCAAATCTTTTACCGATACAAATCATTTATTGTTAATGCCGCCCCATTCCTCACAGCAGAAGAAGAACTTAAAGAGCTATTCAAATACAGTCGAATATTCAAAAAAATAACCAATCCATCCAATGATTCTGTTCTAGAGAAGTTCTCTATAAGATTGCTGGCTATGGATACAACAACAATATTTCCACTCCTTCTTTTTGTTGAGGGCGATGACGAAATAACTCAACCAGATAAAGAAAAAATATATTCAACTTTAGATTCGTTTATAACGCGAAGGTTCCTGTGTGGTTCTACGGCAAAAAACTACAACAACGTATTTTTAGACTTGCTAAAATTCATAACAAAAAACAAAACTGCAGATAGCCTGGTCACTTATTTGCAAACTAAAACAGCAGACTCCAATAATTGGCCTAATGACAATGCGTTAAAAGAAAAGATCATTAATCGTCCTATCTACAAGGAAGAAAAGGGGAAATCTAAAGTAATTATTAATATACTACTAGAGGTTGAACGTTCGCTGAGGACCTCAAAACAGGAGTCTATAGATATCTCGCCTGCCAATCTGACAGTTGAACATATTTTGCCTCAATCATGGTATGAACATTGGACCATTGGTAGCAAAGTTGTTACCGAAGAAGATTTTAATTTATCCGGGCAAAAAGTCTGGGGAGAAGATGATGAAAATGGTATTTTTCATCAAATCGAATATAGAAAAACTGCATTAAATACTATGGGTAATTTGACGATAATGACAAGTTCATTAAACCCCAGTATCAGCAACGCATCCTACACGATTAAAAGGCCAGAAATATTAAAGCAGTCAACTCTAATTCTCAATTCTTACTTCCAAGATATCCCTAATTGGGATGAGGACAATATTATAACGAGAGGAGATAAATTATTTGAAAAAATAAAGAACTTATGGAAACACCCTAACAAAATAGCAGAACAACCGGCTCAACCTTATTTCGATAACGTTGGCGGTGATGACACAGCTAATTGAGGTGACGCAGCGGCTTAGTCCGACGTTACATTTGATACATTATAGGAATCAATGGTGAATATCTCTGCGCGTTACACTCTTTAATATAAAAACACTAACGGGCCAGCCTGTTCGGTTTAAACATAATTATCCAATACAGGTTTTTTCATTTAGCTCAAACGCAGCAATACATAATGAATCAGGAAAACAAGTGAAGGATATTCGGTGTATTTATTTTGTCGCATTGTGAGTCTGTGTTGGGCATCTGAGAGCATCATTTTAATTAGGATATCAGAGGAGGCCTCTGCTGTTTGGACAGTTCAGCGGCGTCGTTAAGGTGGATTGCGTTTGTTGTTTTCATGCCGCCGCTTCGATCATAACTTCAACCAGACGTAAAGACTCATACATGATGGACGAATTTGTGAAAAACCTGGTCTTGTATAATGTAAATGCAGTATGAAAAAATCGTTTAATCTGATCAGTTAACCTTGTCGGCTTGTCTGAGCGTGGTCGTTTTGTAAAGGCAAAAAATATAGCGATAGTCTTCTTCCTTTTTTCAGGAAAGGCTTGATATCAGTTGCGGTCATGTCTTCATGCTTGTCTTCGTGCTCTGACCCTTGGGCTGGCACATGGATGGAGACCGAGGATCAGCACCCCTAATCTACAAAGCTAGGTAGTCACGATGCTACAAGCCGACACACAGGTTCGGTGCTGATCTCGGAAAGCGTGTCCGCATTTTTTGCTTTTAGGACCTAACCGTATTTAATCCCGGGTAAGTCGGGTTATAGGCCTCGCCATTTTTCCAAAGCCGATGGCCCAGGATAAGGAGCCTGCGAGCCAGAGCCACCATGGCGACCATGGCACCGCGTTTGACGATAAGTCTCCGAGTCCATTTCTGCAGGTCGGGGGTCAGCTTTTTATTCCGCAAGGCCGCCAGGCTGCTTGCACCATAAGGTATCGAAGCATGGATCTGCCCTGGTGGGTGATTCCACCTCGTTTCTGACTATCGCCACTGTCACGCGCAGAGGGGACCAAGCCTGCATAGCTGGCCACTTGGCCCGAATGCTTGAAGCGAGTTGGGTCATCGAGGCTGCTAAGGACCGCCAGGGTAACCACAGGTCCGTAGCCCGGAATCTGGCGCAAAAGCGGAGCCTCGGGCCAGCCGTCCTGCTCCTGCACGACCATGGCGTCCAAATCGTGCCGTTCGTTGTCCAGGACTTCCCAGATATTGCGATAAGACACCAAGAGCGGCTTCATCCAAATGGGGATGGCAGGGTTGTCCAGCAATTCCTCCCAATGGGCTTGTTTGCGCCACTTGTATTTGCTGATTGATACCCCTACTGAGCGAAGTAGGCTTCGCGCAGCATTCAAGGTGGCCGTGGCCTGCTTTACTACATGGTGCCTGGTCTGCATCAAGGACCGAGCACGGCGGCCGCGTTCACTGGGTATTTGCACTGAGCAGTTTTCAGCAAGGCCGGCCTTTAGAGCTTCGGCCAGGGTCCGAGCGTTTCGCCGGTAGCTCTTCTTCTTGCTGTCGGCGATCATCTTAAACTGGCGGGCATCGACTACCACCGGCTCTATGCTTACGCTGCGAAGGACATCCACCACCCACCAAGTCATGCCACCAGTCTCGATAGCCACCCGGGTCTCATGTGGAGGCCAATGCTTTACAATATCGAGCCAACCGCTTTCCCCGCTGGTGACTTTGCCTCGGCGAACAAGCTGGCCTTCATCGCCCAAAGCGCAAAAGGTGGTGGTCCGCTTGTGCACATCCATGCCAACATAGATCATGGTCGCCCTCCTGGTAGATGGTTTGTTATCCCGACGACCATTTTAGAACGCCGGGAGGACGACCACGCTCATCTCATCTATAAATTTTATTTCAGCGGCTTTGATAAAATTTAACCTAGGATTTGCAGGCTAAATTAGGGCTGCCCATCAGGGCAGTGCAGGGTGCTTACATAAGGTTGGTTGTATTGGGTCGCTATTAGGTGCCGATAGAGCCGAATATATCTCACTCATCCCCAGACGACGTTTTTAAGAAAATGCATCAAATCTTAAATCAGGAGTCGGAAATTATACCAATTAAGGAGCCTGCCAAAAACCTACCTGGATATCCCCCCCAACCCTAAAGCGCCACCCAAGTTGAATCGTCCCGGGATTGCCGGAGACTCCATTACTTGAGAGGATGGAGTCATGTCCAAGCGAATCAGATATTCCCCAGAGGTTAAGGATCGGGCGGTACGGATGCTCCAGGAGCACCAGGATGAGTACCCGTCCCAATGGCAGGCCATCTGCTCTATCGCGGCCAAGATCGGCTGCACCGGCGAGACTCTTCGCAGCTGGTTGCATCATGCCGAGCGCGACCAGGGTATCCGGGCTGGCCTGACCACGTCGGAGCGCGAGCGCCTCAAACAGCTTGAGCGAGAAAACCGGGAGCTTCGGCGGGCCAATGAGATCCTGCGCAAGGCGTCGGCATATTTCACCCAGGCGGAGCTCGACCGCCGACCGAAATGATGGTGTCTTTCGTAGACGCCCAGTGCCAGGTCCACGGGGTCGAGCCGATCTGCGCTGTACTGCCGATCGCCCCGTCGACCTACTACGAGCACAAGGCCCGTCAAGCTGATCCCGAGCGCCTTCCCGAGCGCGCCAAACGAGACGCGTATTTGCGGCCTGAGATCCGCCGGGTGTGGGAGAGCAATTTCCAGGTCTACGGTGTGCGCAAGGTTTGGCATCAGCTGAATCGGGAGAAGATCGAGGTGGCCCGCTGCACGGTGGAGCGGCTCATGCGCGATATGGGCCTGCATGGGGCAGTGAGGGGCAAGAAGTGCAAGACCACCTGCCGGGCAATTCCGCCGACCGTCCTGCCGATCTGGTTAAGCGAATTTTCAGCGCCAGCCGTCCCAATCAGCTATGGGTGGCCGACCTGACCTACGTGGCGACCTGGCTGGGCTTTGTTTACGTCGCCTTTGTCATCGATGTGTTTGCCCGCATGATCGTGGGCTGGCGGGCTTCCAATTCACTGCGGACCGACCTGGCCCTGGACGCCCTGGAGCAGGCGTTGTGGGCTCGTGGAGACATTGACGGCCTGGTCCACCACAGCGACCGCGGCTCCCAATATCTCTCGATTCGTTACACTGAGCGCCTGGCCGAGGCGGGCGTGGAGCCTTCGGTGGGCAGCGTGGGCAATTCTTACGACAATGCTTTGGCAGAGACGGTGATCGGCCTTTACAAGACAGAGGTCATTAGAAGGCGGGGCCCCTGGCGTAACCTCGATGCGGTGGAATTCGCCACCCTCGAATGGGTCGACTGGTTTAACAACCGGCGCTTGCTCGAGCCCATAGGAAACATCCCACCCGTGGAACTCGAGATGGCATACTATCAGTCACTACAGGCCCAGGCCATGGTGGCCTGACTCAAACAAAAGAGCCTCCGGGAAAACCGGGGCGGTTCAGGTCCTTACTCAACCTTTGATTTTTATTGAGCTGTTCGGATCGGGCTTCTCGAACCGCTCTTCGCTTATCTCCGTGGCTAGGTGGTAGCTGATCACGTTCGCCTACCGCCATTTCATTCTGGTGGTGTGCAGGTATACTTCCACTATCCTGCCCGCTGTTACCAGAGGAGCCAAGAAGTTCAAAGCATTGCCGGGCAGGTACAGCGTTATGATGGTGTCGTATCCCTTGCGGGACTCAACCCTTCCCACGGCGATTGGCTTCGCCTCGCTCTCCCCCCGGCGTTCCTCACGCATGTCACTTCTGGGACTGCAGAACAAGGTAAGTTCGTACTCCGGGCTGTACCTGTAACCTTCAGTGGTGATCTTTCCTATCAGTTTCATTTGACGGCACTCGCTGTATGGGCCCGGCAACCAATCCACTGGGTTCAAGCCATAGCTGTATGATCCCTCCCACCTATCAACGGTGAGATAGTGCTCTTCATATTCAGGTTGAGGACTCCGCTTTTTCTTTGATTTGCGCTTTGGCATCGCCTACCTCCACTACGGCTTTTGGGATTTTCCGATAGGCTGAAGGCCGCCTCAGCCCGCCTTGGCTTTCTCTTACCGATGTGACATTGTGACTACCGAGGAACAAATGTTCCGACTTCGCCTTCCTGTTGCCCTGGCGGTCTCTCGTAGTCAAGCCAACACTTCCGCTCCCCCGCGCCGCCCCTCAGCTATCCCTTAAATCATCCTATATCTAGTTAGTTACTAGATTGACCGCCAATGCGTTTGGCTAAATAAATATTCATTGGCAATGATGCAAAAAAAGAGTTGACAGGCAGGAGGTGATTCGATATGATCTCATCATCGTCAATGGAGCAGTCAAATGCAACCTCTTCATAAACTCGTCACGATCAGGCCAGGACACCCCTTCAGAGGTCGGATACCCGAGGTGCCTGGCAGCGAGGTGCGGGTTGTCCAGATGAAGGACGTCGACCCCGAGCAAGGGCTGGACTGGTCGTCTACTTATTGCACGACCATCACTGGCAGACGTAAGCCTGATTGGCTGCAGCCGGGCGATGTGCTCTTTTTAATGCGAGGCAGGAACAACTTTGCGGTCCATATTGCCCATGTCCCATCGCAGGCTGTTTGCTCACCGCAATTCATGTTGTTGAGGGTCAAGCTCGATTCCGGCCTACTGCCCGAGTTTTTGGCGTGGCAGATCAACCAGATTCCTGCTCAGAAATGCCTCCACATGGCATCGGAGGGCACTCTACAAACGAGCATCCGCCGGGGTGAGCTGGAGCACTTGCCTTTGGTGGTACCGCCAATAGTTGTACAAAAGACCGTGGTCCAACTGGACCAAGTGGCCAGGCAAGAGGCCGGCATATACAGGGAGCTTATAGCCAACCGGCAGCGCATGATGCATGCCGTGGCCAAAAAAGTTTTAGAGGAGGACGAGGGATGACTAGCAAGGTCAACCAGCAGCAAATCAACAACGCCGTTTGGGCGGCGTGCGACACCTTCCGGGGGGTGGTCGATCCCAGCATCTACAAGGACTACGTCCTTACTATGCTCTTCCTGAAATACATCAGCGACGTGTGGCGGGACCACTACGAAAAGTATCAGGAGGAGCATGGCGATCATCCCGAGTTGATCAATGAACTCATGAAGAATGAGCGCTTCGTTCTACCCAAGCAGGCCAGCTTCTATTATCTACACGAGCACCGCCACGAGCCGGGCAATGGCGAGCGCATAGACAAGGCGCTGCACGCCGTGGAAGAGGCCAACTTAGACAAACTGGCTGACGTCTTCCAGGACATCAGCTTCAACTCAAACAAGCTGGGCGACGACAAGCAGAAGAATGATTTGCTGCGCTACATGCTGGAGGACTTTGCCAAGCCCGCCTTGGATCTACGCCCCAGCCGTGTGGGCAAGCTGGATATCATCGGCAATGCCTACGAGTTTTTAATCAAGAACTTCGCCTCCACCAGCGGCAAAAAAGCCGGCGAGTTCTACACCCCACCCGAGGTGTCGGAGCTAATCGCGGCCCTGGTAGATCCCCAGGAAGGCGACGAGATATGCGACCCGGCCTGTGGCTCCGCCTCCTTGCTCATGAAATGCGGCCGCAGGGTCAGGGAACAGCACAAGGGTTCCAAAAAGTACGCCCTGTACGGCCAGGAAGCCATCGGCTCTACCTGGGCCTTGGCCAAGATGAACATGTTCTTGCACAGCGAGGACAACCATCGCATTGAGTGGGGAGACACCATCCGCAACCCCAAGCTGCTGGATGGCGAGGACCACCTAAAGCATTTCGACGTCGTGGTGGCCAATCCGCCCTTCTCCCTGGACAAGTGGGGCCATGACATTGCCGATGCCGACCGGTTTGGTCGCTTCCGCCGGGGCATCCCCCCCAAGACCAAGGGAGACTATGCTTTCATCCTGCATATGATCGAAACCATGAAGCCGGTCAGCGGCCGCATGGGCGTGGTGGTGCCTCATGGCGTCCTGTTCCGTGGTTCTTCCGAGGGCAAGATACGCCGTCAGCTCATCGAGGAAAACCTGCTGGACGCGGTTATCGGATTACCCGAGAAGCTCTTTTACGGCACCGGCATCCCTGCCGCCATCCTGGTTTTCCGCAAGAAGAAGAAGGACAAAAGCGTTCTGTTCATCGATGCCTCCCGCGAATACAAGGACGGCAAGAACCAGAACCTCCTTACCGAGGAGAATCTGGCAAAGATTCTGGAAACCTATAGTACGCGCCAGACAGTGGATAAATACAGCCACCTGGCCACGCTCGACGAGATCGAGGAGAACGACTTCAATCTCAACATCCCCCGCTATGTGGACACCTTCGAGGAGGAAGAGGAGATAGACATAAAGGCGGTGCTTGAGGAGCGCAAGAAGCTAAGGGAAGATCTAGAGGGATTGGAAAATGAGATGAAGGGGTACCTGAAGGAGCTAGGTTATGTTGCCTGAGGGTTGGGAAAGCCGAAGACTCGGCGATATGCTGGAGAAAATATTTGATTACAGAGGCAAGTCTGTTCCTAAATCAGACAATGGCATCCCTCTCATCACAGCTAAAAATGTGCGCCAAGGATATCTGGATTTTACAGAGCGGGAATACATTGGTAGCGATGAATATGATGCATGGATGACCAGAGGTGTCCCTGGGAGTAAAGACATCCTGTTTACTACTGAGGCCCCCCTCGGTTACGCCTGTATGTACCCTGAGGACGGTAAATTTGCTGTGGGGCAAAGGACAATAACCTTGAGAGTTAAGGTTAGTGTTATTGATCCAAAGTACCTACTTTATTTTATTTTATCGAAATACGGTCAGCGCTTAATTCACAAACGCGCCAGTGGTTCTACGGCTAAGGGAATCAAATCCAGTGAGCTTAAGAAGGTAGTAATTATCTGCCCCCCTATTGAAGAACAAACCAAAATAGCCCGCATCCTGTCTGCCTGGGACCGGGCCATTGGGACTACCGGAAAGCTAATTGAAAGTAGCAGGCAGCAAAAGCATGCTCTTATGCAGCAACTGCTCACGGGCAAGGGTCGCCTGCTGGGGTTTAAGGACAAGTGGTCTTTAATTGAAGTAGCCAAGATGGGCAAAATTTATTCTGGTGGGACTCCAGATACTAATAATGCTTCGTTTTGGGGAGGTGACATACCATGGGCCACTCCCACTGACATCACACAATTACATTCAAAATTTATTGACAGTACCGCTAAATGTTTAACTGCGGAAGGTGTCAAGAATAGTGCGGCAAAGCCTATGCCTCCAAATTCTTTGCTTGTTTGCACACGCGCAACCATAGGGTTTATGGCAATCTCAGAAAAGGTTATGTGTACCAACCAAGGGTTTAAAAACTTGGTGCCTAACGATAATTTTGACATCAACTTTCTTTATTTTTTGTTCGCATTTAACAGGAAATTATTGGTGAAATACGCGTGCGGCTCTACTTTTTCTGAGCTTTCCGGGAGGGATTTTAAGCGTTTAAAATTTATGGTGCCTTCTAAAAAAGAACAGATAGCCATAGCTGAGGTTTTGCTGAAAATCGATCAGGTTATCGAACAATATGAAGGACTCAAAGATAACCTAGCAGATCAAAAACGGGCTCTCATGCAGCAACTCCTAACCGGCAAGCTCCGTGTGAAGGTGGACGAATAATGCCTGCCACTCCCATAAGACGAAAGGAGGCTGTGGTATGGCTGCTAAACATACTCCCATGGCCATCTGCTACGACTTCGACGGCACGCTGTCGCCGCGAAACATGCAGGAGTACGACTTCCTTCCTCAGCTTAGCTTGAAGTCCAACGCGTTCTGGCGGGAAGTGGCCGATAAGGCCAAAAAGCACAAGGCAGATAACATCCTGATTTACATGACCCTGATGCTGGAAAAGGCGCTGGCATCAGGTGAGGTGCAGGTGTCCAGGTCAGCATTTGCTGAGTATGGCAAGACCGTGGAGCTATACGATGGGGTCGAAGGATACTTTGATCGTATCAACGAGTACGCCCGGCGACACAAGGTGAACCTGCAGCATTTCATCATCTCTTCTGGCCTGAGGGAGATGATCCAGGGCAGCCCCATCGCAAAACACTTCAAGGAGATATACGCCTCCGGATTCCGTTATGACCAGCACGGGGTGGCCAAATGGCCGGGCATTGCTCTCAACTACACCACCAAGACCCAGTACCTGTTCCGCATCAATAAAGGCGTGCTGGACGTTTGGGACAACGAGACCATCAACGATTACGTGCCCAAGGCCGATCGCCCGGTCCCCTTCCACCGCATGATCTATATCGGTGACGGCACCACCGACGTTCCCTGCATGAAGCTAGTAAAGGAGCAGCGAGGGCACTCCATCGCCGTTTACAGGCCTCGCTCCAGTGACAGCAGACAGTTGGCCGCCACTTTGATGAGCCAGCAGCGCGTCAACTTCATCGCTCCCGCCGATTATCGGCCAGGAAAACCCCTGGACCACCAGATCAAGGCGATCATTGATAAGGTCGCGGCTGACGCTATGGTGGAGAGACTGGAGAGGGCCTGCGTGCCCAGGGTGCCCTCTCAACCAGGAGATTATGAACCATGAGCCTGACGCCTGAAACCAAGGAAGAGTACAGCGCCAAGATACCTGCCCTGCAGGTCCTCATGGCCATGGGCTGGGAGTACCTTTCGCCGGCCGAGTGTCTTGCCAAGCGCGGCAACAACCGCGAAGTGCTTCTCAAGGACTCGTTAGTACAGGAGCTTCGTGAACGGCGCTTCGAGTGGGGGGGTGAAGAGCATCCCTTGTCGGCCAACGCCATCGAGCAGATAGTCCGAGACGTCGAATCACATGGCCTAAACGAGGGGCTGCTCACGGCTAATGAGCGCATCTATGACAAGTTGGCCCTGGGCATCACGGTCACCGAGTTCATCGATGGCAAGAAGGTGCAGCCGACTATCCCCATCATCGATTGGGACCACCCGGCCAACAATCGCCTCCAGGTCACAGAAGAGTTCGAGGTGCTGGATACCTCGGGGGTTCATAAGCGCATCCCAGACCTGGTGCTGTTCGTAAACGGCATCCCTTTGGTGGTCATTGAGGCTAAGCGCCCCGAATCGGGAAACCCCAATAAATCCATGGTGGACGAAGGGGTCAGCCAGCAGATACGCAACCAGAAGAATGAGGAGATCCCCCTCCTCTTCGTCTATGCCCAACTGCTCATGGCCATCAGCGGCACAGATGGCCGCTACGGCACCATCAAGACGCCGGCCAAATTCTGGTCCGTGTGGCAAGAGGAGGAGCTGGAAGAAGCCCACTTCAAACGCATTAAGAATACTGCTTTGATAGATGAGCAGAAGCAGGCTATTTTCGCCGGTCGGCCGGCCAAGGTGCGTTCGTACTTCGAAAGCCTTTGGTCCCACGAGATGGTTGCTAGTGATCAGGACAGGCTCCTTATCAGCCTCGCCTCGCCTGCTCGCCTGCTTGAGACGATTCGTTTCTTCATGATCTTCGATAAGAAAGCGGGCAAGATAGTTGCTCGGCACCAACAGGCTTTCGGTGTCAAGAAAATGCTGGAGCGCGTGACCAAGCTGGATTCCCGAGGGGCCCGACAGGGCGGCGTCATTTGGCATACCACCGGCTCAGGCAAATCTTTTTCCATGGTCTTCCTCAGCAAGGCTCTTCTGCTACACCCTGAGCTGCGAGACTGTCGGATCATTGTGGTCACTGACCGTGTGGACCTTGAAAAGCAGCTTTCTAAAGTGTTCATCAGCGGTGGGGCCTTTGGCTCGGCCATTGCCTCCAAGAAGGAGGGAGCCAGGGCGAAGGCTCGTTCGGGCAAGGACTTGGCTCGTCGCATCGGCAAGGGCAACGAGCGCATCATCTTCACCATCATCGACAAATTCCAGACCGCTTCCAAACAAAAGGAATGTTACAACCCCAGCGACAAAATCATCGTGCTTATTGATGAAGCCCACCGCAGCCAGGAGGGGGAGACCCACGAGCGCATGCGGCAGGCTCTACCCAACGCTGCCTACATCGGTTTCACTGGTACCCCACTTCTCAAAAAGAACAAGACTCAGAACCGCTTCGGCCCCATCATCCACGCCTACACCATGCAGAAGGCCGTCACCGACGGCACGGTCACCCCACTGCTCTATGAGGAGCGTCGGCCCGAGCTGGTTGTCAACGAGACGGCCATAGACAACTGGTTCGACAAACTGACCCAGAAGCTGAGTGAAGAGCAGAAGAGTGACCTTAAGAAGAAGTTCGCTAACAAAGGGGCAGTCTACGGCTCTGAGAATCGGATCGAGCTCGTTGCCTGGGACATAGCTTCTCACTTCGTAGATAACTACAAGGACCTGAACACCGGCCTGAAGGCTCAACTGGCGACCGACAGCAAGCTATCTGCAATCCGCTACCAAAAGTTGCTGGAGAAGACTGGCCTGGTGAGCAGTGCCGTGGTGATCTCTCCTCCCGATACCCGCGAGGGTCACGAGGATGTGGACTCCGAAGAGATACCCGAGGTGCAGGAGTGGTTTAAAAAAAACATAGGCCATGCCTCGGACGCCCAGGAATATGAGCGCCAGGTGGTCGAAGATTTCAGCACCGACGGCAAGCCAGACATCCTGATCGTGGTGGACAAGCTCCTTACCGGCTTTGATGAACCTAGAAATGCAGTGCTCTACATTGACAAGCCCCTTAAACAGCATGGACTGATACAAGCCATCGCCCGCGTCAACCGCCTGCACCCGGCTAAAGACTATGGGTTGCTGGTTGACTACCGGGGCATCCTAAAGGAATTGGACACGGCTATTAAAGAATACCGTGACCTTGAAACCGACACTCAAGGAGGTTATGACGTGGAAGACTTGGCTGGTCTCTACAGCCAAGTTGGGACGGAGTATAAGAAGCTCCCCTTGCTGCATGACAAGCTGTGGGCCATCTTCAAGGATGTTAGGAACCGTCGTGACTTAGAGCAGTACCGGCAGGTCCTGGTGCCAAAATACGAGGATGATGAGGAGGGCAACACCTTCGATGCCAATCAGAAGGTTAGAGATGATTTTTATCAGGCCCTCACCGAGTTCGGCATGTGCCTCAAGATGGCGTTGGCATCGCGCTCCTTTTACGAGGATGGCAGTTTCGGCGAGAATGACATTGCTACCTATAAGGGAGACCTGCGTTTCTTCACCAACCTACGTAAGGTGGCCAGGCAGGACGCTCAAGAGACCATCGACTACAGCGAGTATGAGAAGCATATCCGGCTCCTGGTGGACAAGCATGTCGTGGGCCAAGCAATCAAAGAATCTGAAGATCGCTATCTGATCGACGAATTGTTAGAGACCGAAGACCCGGAAAAATGGAGCGAAGAGAAGACGCGCAAC
Source organism: Desulfarculaceae bacterium (assembly GCA_020444545.1). NCBI lineage: Bacteria > Pseudomonadati > Thermodesulfobacteriota > Desulfarculia > Desulfarculales > Desulfarculaceae > Desulfarculaceae bacterium. Next base: position 32,589 of record JAHLKT010000003.1, read on the forward strand.
GAGACCGAGATAATACGCTCCAGGATAAAAAAGACCATTGAGCAGGACCTAGCCGATGATCCGTATGCACAGCAGGTCTTCTCTGAGCTATTAAAAATGGCTATTAAGGAAGTCGAGGCCCAGTTTGAGCATCCCTTTAAGCAGTTCTCGTTATTCAAGGAATTAGAGAAGCAGGTTGCAGAACGGGAAATGGAAGGAATTCCCCCGGAGTTGAAAGATAAGCCCAAGGCTCGTGCGTATTGGGGCGTCTTACGCATGGAGACAGATGCTAAGGGTTCCGAGACTGCAGGCGATGATCAACTAGCTGGGGAGGCCCTGGAGATCGACAAAGTGGTCACCACAGCAGTGGCCGAACATTCTCTCAATCTCAAAAGTATGGAGGCCGAGATAAACAAAGGTTTGCTGCCAAGGCTGTTCGACATGTTCGGGATAGAGGTGGCCAAGAAACTGATAGAGGAGATTATCAACATTACTCGCATCAGGCTCAGCCGGGATGCCGCTTAGTATGGGTATGCAATCGCTATCGTATGGAGGACAGCTTATCCATTACCGGGTGGTGGTGGCTCCAAGCTGCAAAAAAAAGATTTCCATACAGGTAAAACCAGATGGTTCTGTCCAAGTATATGCACCAGAGGCGGCAAAGCCAGATCAGTTGAGGACCGCCGTACAGAAAAGAGCTAGATGGATCGTTACCCACGTAGCGCGGGCCAGACAGCGCCGAGAACATATGTTGCCACGCAATTATGTAAGCGGTGAAAGCTATTTCTACCTAGGCCGGCGGTATGTGCTCAAAGTGGATCATGGCAACGAAGGGACGAGAGATGTGAAGCTCAAATCGGGCCAATTTTACGTCCATACCGATGATAGCTCGCCAGAGATGGTCAAGACCCTGCTCAGGCAATGGTACAGAGATCATGCAACCCAATATCTTAGTCAGCAGTTGGAAGGTCTAGTCTCTCGGCTTCCCTGGGTTACTCAGATTCCCCCGTGGCGATTGCGACACATGACCAAGCGATGGGGAAGCTGCTCTCCTAAAAGGACGCTTTCGCTCAATCTTCAATTGGTAAAGGCGCCCAAAGAGTGCGTGGAATACGTCCTCCTCCATGAACTGTGCCACCTCAGGGAGCACAACCACAGTAAACGGTTCTACGCTCTCCTGAATAGGCACATGCCTAACTGGCGTCTTCTGAAGGAAAGATTGGACGGAATGGCTGAAATGTTGTTGAATGAATAACATATTTGAGAACTATCCGATAAAAAGAATAGGCGTTGAATTAGACCTTAAATTTATCTGATGAGTGGAACAGCAATGGGTGCCTAACGAATTGGAAGGCGGATATGACGGAAACAACGATACATAACCCTGACCGGTATATGGTCGATTTGAGACAGATCTTGTCTCAGGGGCGGAAGCGAATTGGTTTGCTCCTTGGAGCGGGTGCGCCAGTATCTGTTAAAGTGAATGCAGATGGAAAACCGGATGAGGCAGGAGAGCCTCTGATACCAGATGTTGCGAGGCTTACCGAAACTGTTCTAAACCGTTTGGAAGAAGCAGACAAAACAGTAATTAATGCATTTTTACCCGAACTTGGGACATGTCCGAATATAGAAACAGTTCTGACTCGTGTCAGGCGGTTATCACAAGCGATTGGCAGCGCAGAAGTGCATGGTATTAACGGTGACGGTTATAATGCGCTGGCCGAGAAAATATGTGACAAGATTGGAGAGATTGTTGCACCTGAATTACCTAAAGAATCCAATTCATATACCGAACTTATATCGTGGATCGGTGGTACGCATAGAGAACACCCAGTTGAGATTTTTACACCAAATTATGACTTGTTAATTGAAGAAGCATTTGAGCGAGCTAAACTGCCCTATTTTGATGGATTCTCAGGTGCACATCGGCCATTTTTTGATGCAGCAAGCATATCAAATGATTCGCTTCCTGCGCGTTGGTCACGTTTGTGGAAAATTCACGGTTCGCTTGGCTGGGAAGTCGAGGAAGATTCCGTTATTAGAACAGGTAGCAGAAAAGCAACTAAATTGATCTACCCTGACCACCTGAAATACGATCAGATAACACGACAACCTTATTCGTCACTTTTTGAAAGGCTTCGTGAATTCCTGACTACGCCAGACGGTTTATTATTGTGTACCGGCTTTTCGTTTTTTGATGCGCATATCACATCAGTTTTGGATGAGGCGTTAGCGGCTAACACACACACCGCTATCCTTGCCTTCCAATTTACTCCGCTCAGTGAAGCACAATCAGCCATTAAGCTTGCACAGCGCCGCCCTAATCTGAGTGTTTATGCGAGAGATGGTGCTGTGATATCCGGTGTTCAGGGAAAATGGCAACCCGGTCAACCACCAACTGATGAGTGGGGAGCTATTCGCAAAACCTTCTGGAAATATGGGGCAGCCGGAAGTGAGGGGGAATTTCTGCTTGGAGACTTTGCTAAACTGGCGCGTTTCTTCGCACTGGCTGCAGCTTTTGAGTTTAAGGACGAGACATGCGATATAAAGATAGTAGAGGAATCTGAAGAGAGTGGCTCGGCAGAAAGTATCAATATTAATAGTGCAGTAGAAGATCATGATGTGTAGCCATGATCCTACATACCTGGGGACAGTGGCATCAGTGTCCGGGTCAACCGTCAGTGTTCATTTGTCGAAATCTGTTGCATCCGGTCTGTCAATCATCGAGGGTAGAAGCTATAGAATAGGCCAAGTAGGAAGCTTTATCCGTATTCCTCAAGGATACCAAGATTTATTTGGAGTAGTCGCTGAAGTAGGTGCAAAAGCTGCGCCCTTCGCTGATGATATAAAACTTGCAGAAACAGGCCGCTATATGCAAGTTCAGTTGGTTGGGGAATCGATTGGGGGGAATTTTGAGCGAGGTATCAGCCAGTACCCAAATATAGGGGATGCTGTTCATATAACTACGGAAAGCAACCTAGCTCGAATATATGGAGCTGCAGACTTCGGAAATATCACAATTGGGACCCTCGCCAGCGCGGAAAGCATACCAGCCAAACTGGCAGTGAACGAGTTAGTAACTCGACATTCGGCAGTATTAGGTTCTACCGGATCTGGTAAATCAACGACTATCGCCAGCATTGTTAGATCAATTACATCTGCAAATGATGACACTCTAAGATATCTGAGTGCTCGAATATTAATGATTGATATCCATGGAGAGTATCCGAATGCGCTTGAGGATGTCGCATCAGTTTATTCTGTTGATCCACAACCTGGTGAAGAGAGGCTGTTAATACCATATTGGGCTTTAGATTCCACTGATCTCCTCGAGTTTCTGACCGGAGGAGTAGACGGTCCCAGAGAGACCGCATTTACTGACAAAATCTTTGAGCTTAAAGTGGCGTCGCACATTGCTTCAGATTTCCCAGGCGTTGAAGAAAGTTCAATAACGGTAGATACCCCTCTTCCATTTAGTCTCAAGAAACTTTGGTTTGACCTTATTGATTTCGAAATCGCAACTTTCGAAGGTCCAAACCGTGACCAGCCAACAAAACAGGATGATGGTGACGCGGACAAGCTATTGTCCCCCAAATATAAACCGCATGCTATGGGAGCACAAGGACCATTCTTGAACCAACAAGCTGTAGGAATACGGCGGCAGCTTAACTTATTACGTTCTAGATTACTTGATCGACGTTATGACTTTCTGCTTCATCCAGGTCCGTGGGAACCAAATCTTGATGGTACTGTAAATCAGGATTTAGACACTCTTCTGTCAGGATGGATTGGTGGAGACAAGCCCATAACTATTTTAGATCTTTCTGGCGTGCCTAGCTCTGTATTGGAAAGACTCGTAGGGTCAATTCTCAAGATTGTTTATGAGTCATTGTTTTGGAGCCGTGAAAAATCTGAAGGTGGTATCGCCCGTCCTTTACTTGTTGTAATGGAAGAAGCGCATCGTTACTTATCTGGTGAAGCAAAGAATCTAGCGGCAGAAACCGTGCAGAAAATAGCAAAAGAAGGACGTAAATATGGCGTAGGAGCTATGATAATAAGTCAAAGGCCTTCCGAGGTAGACGAAACGATCCTGTCTCAATGCGGAACCTATTTTGCGCTTCGTCTTTCAAACCCGGCTGATCGTGCTCGAGTTCAGGGGACACTCCCAGATGGACTTGTAAGCCTGCTTGATGTCCTCCCCGTACTTCGTACAGGTGAGGCTATTATAATGGGCGAGTCAGCGAAACTTCCTATGCGGTGCCGCATCACACTGCCGGCTGAAGAACATCGGCCCAAAAGCACAGATCCGAAAGTTAGTCAGCAATGGGAAATCCCCCGCCGAAAAGAAGGATATGAACGTGTAGTAGCATCATGGAGAGCCCAAAGACCGCGCGCGGTAGTGCATGACTTGTCAATTGAAAGACAACCAGTAACCGATGAAACAGATGAGGGTTAGGGGGGCATTATGGAGCGATCATATGTACCATCTACTAATATAGCATCTATTGGATACGATGAAGCGACAGAAACACTTGAGGTTGAATTCTTAAATGGTTCAATTTATCAATATTACAACGTACAATTAAATATATATCAACAAATAATGCAGGCGGGTTCTAAAGGGAAATTCCTGAACACTTATATTAAAAACGGATATCCATATTCTCGAGTTGGTTAAATAGTACTTTTAAGAAAATGTGTGTTTTCTTAAAAATGCCACGTTGATGATCTTAACTTATATAGAGTCTTTCATTATCTCATATCGAAAAACGAGGATTACATAAAGGAAATGCTAACCTCCCAGTGCGAGCTGACTGAGGGCCTTGCATTTTAGCACTTTTTCCGCTAACCAAGGGAGGTTTACACGTCGCCTACAAACTAAGATTAGCAATAAGTACCAACCATTCCACGTTATATCATTTGAGATATTGTTTGATAACGTAGCAGTTTTGTCGTCATTCCAACGAATAGCGGACAGACTATTAATCAACCTGTTGGGATTCGAAAGCCAATTGGGTTAGGCAGCTAATGCAAGGCCTGCCAAACGTGAAAGCTGGAACTCTTTCGAATTCGGCATACGTATTTATACCGTTCCTCCAGCCAGGGTCGGATAGGGATTCGTCCTTGTACGACGAGTACAAGACACTTTGAGCGTTCTGGTGCTCCATCAAGGAAATCGCGTAGAAGCCGATAGTCTTCGGAAATGCCCCTGTGCAATGGAGGGTTGCTGACAATCATGTCCCACGATCCTTTATGACCAACGGCATGCCAGCCGTCACCGAGATGCGTCCTAACTTCGGGCACATTGGATTGTGTTGCTTTGATTGCTAGGGCATCCGAGTCGAGCGCATCCACCCTAGAGGCACCAAGGACCAGCACCCCGTAAGATAACACGCCAGTGCCACATCCATAATCTAGCACCGAACCATGCACCTCCAATCCTTCAAGCAGAAGCTTTGAAGCCCTATCAATACCGCCCTTTGCAAATAGGCCAGGATAGCTCATCCATGGAATGCTATGCCCATCAAATAGTATATGACTATGTTCGGCCCAATGGTCCAGGGTGCGGTATAAGTCCTTTACCCCATGTGCCCGGATAAGTCTGCATTTACTCCGACATGCAATGATCTCGACCTCTTCGAATATAGGAGCCAACAATTTGCCAACGGATCGAATGCCCTCATCATTGGATCCATATATGTAAAATTCTCCTTTTGGATCGATCACGCTTGCCAAAGCGTGCACTGCCATTTCAACCGCGCGGCGGGCCTTTGGAATCCTCAATGTGGCGACAGCAAAGGGGCCTTTGGGTGGCCAGAGCGTTCCAGGGCGGCCTGGTTTCGACCAGCGGCTCCACAGCGGGGCAGCGAGGGCTTGGGCCAGCTGCGCATCTTCTCCGACGATAACTGGTCCGTGTATACCTATAAGCTCTTCTAAGGCGAAACTACTAATGCGGTTTTCCCGGCGTTCCATATACACGCCCAATCGCTTATTCATTTTTCTCCCATGGTATGCTTATCATTACGCATACAACATAAACAATTCAAAGCGGGCTAGTTGAAACTGACAGAAAGATTCGGAAAGGACTTAGAGGTCAAAAAAACGCGTTCAGCGGATCGTTCGTGTCCATTCCACCGGCACCATGATGTGCGGTATAGTTTTTCCCGTGTGCCCGGCAATGTTCTATCTTGCAGTATTCATCCCCTGGCTGCCGAAAATAGATCTTGAACTGCCGTACCGCCATGGCGATAAGGTTAACTTCGTCGTCGAGCTTTCCAAGCCTCACCCTGGCATCGTCTGGCCTAACATTGCACGGTTGCACGTTGCCATCAGCCCTTATTTGTCGAAACACTAAGGCCAACCCACACGGTGCCTCATTTCGGGGTGTATGGGAGCGCGTTGCCTGAAGTAGGTCCTCAACATTGGTATTCCGCACTAAAAAAAACCCAAAATCCGAATCGGACATTATTTGGCCCAACGCCTTTTTTAAAACTTCCATATCCGCATCGGAAACATCCAGTAGGGGATCTCTGGTTTTAGCGAGGATAGGTGGTTGTATATGGCTACGGTATTGCACCGAAACACTCTGCAACCGTGATGGCCTCCTGGTTTTCACAAAGTTCCAAATGAATCGTGCAAATTCAAGCCCATATCGCAATGAATCCCTGGTTACCGTAAAATTGAAGGCAATATGTCCTATGTTACAGTCCAGATAGCGAAGGCTCGTGTCCAACGCTTTGTGGAACGCATCAATTCCTTTAATTTTTTGATAATCCTCGCGGTTTATAGCCCCGAGCGACAAGCGAGCAAACGTGAAATGACGGTACCAGTCTCCTTTTGGCCAGTGGATACCGTTCGTGACCAACCCCAAAGCCATTTTAGGCATAATCTGCTTTAAATTTGAAACCAAGCCATTGAAATCACATGAATTGTTTTTGTATATTGTTGGTTCGCCACCCCCCACCAGAACCATGGCCTTAGGGTCGAAGACTTTCAGAAGCTCAAGTTCATCAGCGGGATAGATGGCTGCCCTGTCACCATGCGGGTTGGACATGGATCGAATGCACCCGCTGCACTTTGCATTACACACGTCTGTGGGATGGAACTCGACCATCCCTGCCTTGAGAGTCTGCAGGAGTTGCGCTCGAGCCTCCTCAACAGATATAGATGCGTGGTGGGATATATATTCAAGGAAGTCAATACATTCTATGTCACCGCTTAAGAATAAACCGGCTTCATGAGAAAGTCCTTCATGCTCGCTCAGCACCCCCAGCGTTGCCGCCACATGTAATTTATGAATGATGAGATTATTATAATTGGCGATATTGTTCATTGTCATAAAAGAGCGGCTTGACGGATCGATGCCACTGTTGCGACAGTGGAGTATCATGTCCCTTCGCTCATCAATAAGCTCATAAGCGGGATTGAGGCGTGCAAGAGTATTCAACAAATCAACCATATGAACAACCACCTTTAAGTCATAATAATAAAATTGTACAGGTTTCGAGCTAAACGGCGGGGATCTCTGGGGGTATATTTTTAATAAAATCGACAAAGGTTTCTTTACCAATCCGCAGAATATCGTTGCACGCTTTCTCCGGGGCGGTGGTGCAGCCCGATTCCATGGCATCCGGGAGGTAATGTGGTGCAAGCCTAGGATTTATAGGAAATGGAGGAAAGTCTGGATGTTCCACAGGAGTCATCTTTTGCGCCAAAACAGGTTTGACCCGCGTGATTTCGTGGTTTTCGATCCAACTAGCATGGCCGTTTGGCGGGTATCCCAGCTCGTTGGCCCAAGTTATCGACACGGCACTGACGGCCTGCCATACGTTCCAATAATAAATACATGACCTAGGTAGTTTTGCCATCATCTCCGAGAGCAAGCCGGTAATCACCTCATTACCGCCATGCCCCGTGATAAATATCATACGCCTAAACCCCTGCGTGTATGAAGACTGTATAAGGTCTTCGATGATGCCAAGCATCGTCGATGTACGCAACGTTAGAGTGCCCGGATAGTTGAGGGCAAAAGCTGAGCACCCGAAAGGAAGCGACGGGGCCACAAGCACACCCGTCGCCTCTGAGGCAACGAGGGCGATTTCTTCAGCAATCAATGTATCCGTGCATACGCTAAGTTCGGAGTGTGCTTCCGTAGCACCCAAAGGAAAAATAAGGCGGCAATCATGTTCCACAGATGCTTTGATATCCTTCCAAGACAGGTTCTTATACTGGGCTATTGCCATCCTACTCGTCCTTTGCCCACGCCGGAGGCGGTGGCAACACTTGCGGTTCTCCAGAACGTATAGTCTTGAGGGCATCATACGCATTTAGTATATGCCATGCATCCTTAAGTCCGGCTGTTTTTACCGGGGTGTCATTAACGATACAATGGCAGAAATATATCAATCCACGGGCATAGCCTTGATAGAACAAATAATTGTTGTAGTGCTCACCAGAATATCCATCCATTTCCCATATTCTGGGGGCGGTTTCGGACAGGCCACCAAAATCCACGTTTTGGCCATACGCCATCGGGACCACCCCCTTATGTCCCGGCGGGTAATAAACTAGGCGCATGTTGCGTTCCAAAACGACATTCGCACCGCTTCCAATGATCTCTAAACGCTCCATGGGTGAAGTGCCGGATTGTCCCCATGGCATATGCAAGCAACCACATACAGATGAGGCGTATCGCAATGCTAGCACGCAGCCGCCGTTGGGTGCCTCTTCAATGTATATCCTCACCAATGTACCAAACAATCGCCTCAATATAGAAAGTGGATGGACGATGTGGTCGACAAACAACTGCATGACAGCGTGGTTGTGTCTCTTTTCAAGCTGTGGCATGAGTTCCGGATCACGTAAATTGAATGTTGTCGGTACTCCGAATTCTTCCTTATTATTCATGAGGCGAATAATATTCTCTAACCCGGTTGAAAACATCTTCATGAAACCAACGCCAACTTTTTTATCTTTCTGCTGTGCAAGCTGAGCCAATTGGTTTATTTCTTCAGCGCTGGATGCAGGTGGCTTTTCCATCCAGACATGGCAGCCTGCTTTTACAGCAATTTGAGCCAACTCAGAATGCACCGGACGTTTATCATAATCATAGCCCACGGCAAGAAAGACGACATCCGGGGACAAGTCTGCAATCATGTCCGCCATGCTGCTCCCGTAAACTTCGGTCCCGAGCATTGCGGCAGCACATTGGGCACGCTCCACATTCACGTCGCAGGTTCCAACTATCTTTGCAGGGGTGAATCTCAGAGAAGGGAACAGATTTCTCATTGCATGAGAACCGCAACCAACCCAAAGTGCTCTGATTTCTTTTGTGAATTCATGCTTGTAACAGACGGTTTTTTCCATGGGCCGTTTCCTCTGTTTTTATGACGGTTAGAAAGGGTAATGCTAGAGGCATCGCTAATGTAGTTTCTTCATGGCTAATCTGATAGTAAAATAACATTTTTCCGCTTTTTGTTCGTATAGTGCAACTTATATGGATAGTCTCCGCGCATGAAATCTAGCTCCGCTATGCCCATTCCGGGAAACTCTTCAATCATTCTATTCAGCATGAGGTGACCTGGTGACAGCTTTCTGTATTCCAAGGAATACGCAGTGCGATATCCTCCGTACCAATTCCCAATTTTAAAACCATAATACATGGCTATCGGTTCGCCATTGAGAGTGAGCTTTGTCAACAATAACATCCCTTTCTCTGCCAAGGCAATACCAGCGGTACGAAATTGGTCATCCACTACGCTGCCATCGAAAGGCGCAACAACGTCATTCCGATCGCGCCATTGACGCTTATGAAGGGCAATGAAAGAAGGCATGCCCGCTGCTACGCCCCCGGGAGTACTTTCATGGATACAAGCCACCTCCCCAAGTCGGCACAACCGGCGCCATTTGATTTGGTATTCCTTCCTAGAAAGGAGGCGGTGGCATGTTGCTGTATCGGCCAAATCTAGGCTAGACACAGTAGTTCCCGGCTGTATTACACCTCCCAACTCCTTCCAAGCCGTGCACAGGGGGCTGTCTAGCGGGACCTCCGACAAATTCCATTTATCAGTGAATCTATTGCGAAGGCTTTTCACGAGCCAGCGCACACCCCACGGCCGTAACTTGCCCGGCTCATACACCAGCCCTGCATAGTCGCACCAAGGAAAGCCAAGCATGAATACTCTGTCCCGATTCTCTACACTATGCTGTAAGGCTAGGCCCATAATCATATCTTGCTTATCAAAAATCTGAGCAATGATGGGTACAACACCTTCATTCTTGGAAACAACACGTATCCAAGGCCGGAGCCATGCAGAATTTGCAAAGATGCTCGGTTCTGGAGTCGCATTTGCCAAGCTATCCCATGATTCATTTAGGGCTTCCAATGCCTGCATGAAACCCTCGTAAATGAGCATCGTTAGACCGAGACTTTTGCATTCACTAAAGGTTACCAACGGTTCGACCTATTTCCTTGCGGGATTGAAGCCTTCATATTTGAGAATGCGGTTAGACTCCGGATTGTGCCACTCCAGATTTTCTTCGCGGACCCAGTGAAACCGCATGACGCCAATCCGCTGTCGAGTCTCGCGAAGACGCGCATGTGAAAAATTGCATCTCCGGCACAATGATGTTCGCTCATGCCCTTGCCGAAAGGCTTTGACAGCCGTAGAGTCCCAGATTTGTTGCAATGTCTGGTGGCTCAGGTCTCCTAAAATAATTTCTCCGTTGTAATCATGGCAACACGGCACTACACGACCGTCCCATAAAACAACTACCGACTCGAAGGGTCGGCGGCAAAAGTCATGAGTGTGGCGGGTTTCGTCAACACCCAAGTTTGCTGCGGTATCGTCCTCGAAGTCCCACCTGCCCACCGGCACGACTACCGCATGGTCAACTCCAACGCTGGTGGCATATTCTAAAAATGCCTCTCCCTCGTCGTGGTTGATATTCATTTGGATCATTTGTAGGGTAATGCACGTTGAGAAGCCACCCTCATCCCTCTTCCGTACAAAGTTGCGTATGTTTGCGTCTGCAAGTGCTAGGTCAGCGGTAGCTCCCCGGATTCTTTTAAAACGGAATGGGTTGAGAGAATCTAGGGAAAGCACGATGTGGCTCAGCCCCGCTTTGAGGATATTCTCCCCTTGGCTATCTGTGAGAAGCTGCGGATTACCACTGAGGCCAGTTTCCACGCCCACTTGTGCTGCAAGGGAAATGTAGTGAGGCAATTGATTGTACAAGAGGCTGTCACCGAAATGGTGGAGACCAATGTATTTTTGTTTCGGACTCATCTGCTCCAAAAGGCGGATAAATACCTTTGGGGCCATCCAGCCGACAGGACGTTGCATCTTGGGCCTTGCGCACATAATACATTGGAAGCAACATTGGTTGGTCAGCTCAACTTGATCAATTAAGGGCAGGGTAGGCTGTTGACTGTTGAGGACGTGGTCTCGCCATTGTTTGCCCTCTGCTTCGGTGTCAAATAGAATACGGCACTCCTTTAACTTTTCAATCGCATCATTAAGCGAGTGTTCCTCGGTCCACATGCATTTGCCCGCCAAGGCATCCCAATCCCTCCGTTTAATGCTCGTCTGCTTATCGGCAAAGACGTTTTCAATACAAACTCGCCCATCCTTACCGCGTGCATTCCAGCCCAACATGATACTTCCGAATTTTTCCAGTCGGGAGGATCGAGTAGATTTGAGTTTGTCCACAGCAATAAGTGGCCGCATCTGCCTCCATACCGCATATGCTGACAAGCCATCGCGGCATGGTGCCGCGCAGTGGTCATAGTATTTAGTGCAAGTCCCGGCGACACGGTCCTGGTGTCTGCAGTTAGCGCCTTGTGGACTCCATAGGTTTAGGCTCTTGGGGTTACGGCTACCCCAAAGAGTCGGGCACGTGCTAAAATATAGTCCAACCGTAGGTAAATCCAAGGCATCCGCCGCATGCACGGCCCACGTATCGTTGGAGATTAAGATGTCCAACGCAGCAAGGCTATTAATGGTAGAGAGTAGACTCTTGGCGGGATGGTGCGAAATCGCGGCCATAACTTTGCCACCGCGTTTGGCCATGCACTGGAAAAAGGCTTCCGCATCACGCTTCTCGTCTTCTTTTACTCCTGAAAATACCATAATGTGGGAGTTGGTCCGTTCCAACAGTAATAGGGCCAGTTCAACCCACTCTTTAACTTTCCAACGCTTGATGACTTGGCTGGCTGGCAGAAAGAAACCGATACGCAGAGTAGGTGCTGTGCCTCTTTTCGGGAAAACCGACCTCAGATATGCCTGTTCGTGAAAAGGTAAATAGTTAATGTACTCCACTCCCAGCGTTTTGCTTATGCACTGAAAAACATGTGCGCCGCTCGCGATCCAAGGAGCGGATTGCTCGTAGAGAGAAACCCAAGATACCTTAGCTAATCCTTGATGTCGAAAATTTTCGTAGCCCGTGTCACTATCCGGAGACAAGCAACGCAGATTGACAATGGTGTCAATGTTGGACTGTGAGACAAATGAACGGATATCTTTGATCTCTTCATCCCTGAATCGCCTCCACGTGCTTGGAAATTCCCCTAAAAAGCGACACAGTCCCCCATGCTGGGCAGAGATTATTTCACTTAAGAAAGGATTTTCCAGGTGGTAGTAGCTTACATTCGGATTGCTTTGCTCATACGCCTTTAGGATTGGAAACATAAGAATGCCGTTTCCAATGCCGTAATGATTAACCATCATTACGTTACGCGTGTTGCCAAATCGAGAAATCATATGATAATTTGCCCCCTCATGCTTCATTTGAAGACGACACAACGCTATGAGTTGTGATCAGAGAAACCAATTCATCACTTTACATTTCACGTCGTGTATAGGTGTAACGGTTAATGCTTTTGTGAAATCGGCCGAAGCAATGACTGCCAAACAACTCCGTATCGCCCACTACCATAGCCGAAGCACTTTAAAGCCGTCTTGTGAACCAACCTTTTCCAACCTTCCGAGGGGGGCAAGCCATTTTTCATAGTTGAGTTGCTCACGAATGACAATGAGGAGCTGCCCGCCAGGTTTGCACAGTTTGGCCATGTCCATGAACAACTGTCTTAGAATATCACTCCCAGCATGGGTGGGAGGGTTGGAGACGACATAATCCATGGGTGGGAGAGCAAGCTTAGATAGAATGTATTCATGCCGCACGTCCGCCGTGAGTCCGTTTTGCTCCAGATTTTTTATTGAGTAACGCACTGCCCTCGCATCGCTGTCCATCATAGTGACGGAACAACCTCGGGCTGCCAGCGAGACACCCAGCAGACCGTAGCCGCACCCGACATCCATAACGGATTCGCCTCGACCGGCATCGCAACAGGAAATAAGCAGACTGGACCCCAGATCCGGGTGCTTATAAGAAAAGAGCCCTGGAACCGTGGTGAATAAGAGTTCGGTTGAGGCACCCTCAGGGGTATATGACCAGTTAAGTTCCTCGATCTGGTACGTACCAATGGTTGGCGAACTCAGCAAGATGACATTGCAGTGTTTTTCCAAAAACACATCGTCGAAAAATTTGCGCGCCAGCGTACGGACCATGTTGCGTACTTTCGGGGACGGCAAAATGACTTGCGCTTGTCCGCCAGGCGCAAGCAGCCTGCCAACGTTTGCCAAATCGGCTTTCAGTTGGGCCTTTGGATATTGGGCGGGCATGGCGATTACTATGCTGCTGAACAGTCCATCAATTTTGTCGAGTAGTATGGCCTGGCGATTGTTCGCCCCGACTAAGGACAGGCGCACAACATCGAAGTCTGCATAAAGCGCATCACTGAAACCGGAAAGTGGTTCTCGTGCCATGTAAATAAGTTTTTTTTCTTTCACGGGCTTATTCGAACTCTCGCGTTTCATGTTATCATTCCTGCAAGACATCATCGCACCTTGCTCAGATGGCTAGAAACTATCACAAGTGCGGCAAGGAGCTGGTATACGCCCTGCCTCGATTTCTTTTGCCCAGGCTATTCGAACCTCCTCTATGGAGCGAGAAAACACGTTGGGCACAGCAGAAAGCCCGGGAGCGTCGTTGGTACACAGAACATATCTGCCCAGGGCATCAATGCACACTGCAGCAGTGGCATAGCCGCAATTTTTGCCTCGCTCTGCCCAGCCGCCTGCATAATGGCGATACTGTCCCACCCTGCCATGGGGTAAGTATATATCCACGAATCCAGGCACAGTCCGGTTGGATACGTTAGACATGCGGATAGAGAACCGAGGATAGATATCCTTTGCCGCCGCATATCCGACAGAAGCTGAGTTGAGGGAACAATGGACGATATAGAGAGTGATCTGGCATTGACGAGACTCGGTCATCTTATGCATGCGGCGCAGGCTTCGATGTAAATTATGATAGAAATCACGCTGACAAATGCTCCTATGTTCACCACGATCCATTGAATGGATGCTGACGATGATTTCGTCGCACAAGCACATCAATTCATCTTCCCCAATGGAGCCAAGACGTGAGCCATTTGTGTTAAGCATGACTTTGAAGCCTCGTTTGGTAGCTTCAGACATGTGGTACAAGATGCCTGGATGAAGTGTTGGTTCACCAAAACCGGCAAATTTGACATGCGTAACACCTGACTCTTCCAAGCGGTCCAGCGACCTAGAATAGGTATAGTCATCCATATACCGGCTTTCACCGATCACGTGGCGAGGGCAGAACACACAGGCAGCATTACATTGGTTCGTAAGCTCCAATTCTGCTAAATCTGGAACGTTAGAGAATGATATTGCGTCCTGTTGCATCGCCTGCGAATTATCTTTGATCATGGATACGCATCCCACTCAAGCCTAACTACAGCAGGGATTCGATTATATCGACGACTGTCACAGGGTCGACAGTTTCAACCGGAAAGTGATGACGGTTGGGTGCAAGCCATTGCGTAAGGTTCAGAAGAGGAAAGTCGCCGATAAGAATAAGTGGCTTTCCGATGTCGCTGCACAATGATATTTCCGTTGCCGTTCCAAAATGACCTTCAAAGGCGATAACTGCATAGGAACTCCAAATAATAATGTCGTTTCGAGCCAGGTCCATGGAGGTGGGAATTGTATAGTCCAGATAAGGATTTCCCCCGCCCAACACGTTTCCTTTGAGAATTCCAATGGTGGTGCCACCGGCCTCTTGGCATCCTTTGCAGGCAGCCTCGGGTGCCCCGTTATCACCACCACATACGATGCTGAACCCTCGCTGGGCCAGGATGCTGCCGATAGCTTCTGCAGCTTTGCAAGCTGCGGGGGTAGTGTTTTGGACACGGCCGCCGATGATTCCAATCGTTCTTTCCACCTGTCTTTCCTTATCGTTACCTTCTTCGTTTACTGCGGTCTTCTCGGAGTGCCCATGCACAGAAAAGCCTCATTCCTATCCCTTTTCCTCATGGGGACCAGGCCACCTCTGAGAAAGGACCGGTCCCCAGACCATTCGAAATGGTGGCACAAGCGTCCTGGGCAGCCTGTAAAGAGCCCTCATTCCGAAATGAAGGTATCATTCGCAGGTCGTCTCCACTAGCCGTCTCATCCACCATGATGTTGAGCGATTCATAATGCGTAAAGCAACTTCGGCAGCGAGGATCAAGCTGTCCATATTTGTTTGGCTGAATTTTGCAAGACTTGTTCCTTGGGGCTGTGGAGCCAATGCGCTGCAATTGGTTTTTCTTGTCCCAACTGGGACGTGTGTGTCCGAGGCAGGGACAAACTAGACGCCTGAGCCTTGGGCCAACGCCATAGTTGAACCTAGGCACATGGCAAGGCCAAAGCCGCTTTCCGGAGTCCATGAAAATCAGCAAGCGCTCCATATACCTCTGGCCGGGCAGGACAATGGCAAATTCATCGTACCTGTCCAGCACCATCTTCCGCAATTGGCTCACTTGGGCAACGGAAGCCGGGACCACCTCGGAGGAGAGGCCAGAAAAAGGACGCACCGGGAATGGCTGCACGACAGCCATTCCTTTGTATCTCTTCCATACCTCTTTAAGCATGCGAGGAAAATCGTCAATGTTACGTCTGGTCATGACGCAATTAATTTCTAGTCTGTGCCCCCTGTTTACAACTATATCGGCAAAACGCCACATTGCGTCGTGGAGGCTCCTGTTGCCACCGCATCGCCAAGCATTGGTCTCATGTGTAAGACCGTCAATGGTAATACAAAAGACAATGTTTGGAAGCCTGCAGAGTTTGCTGAGAAGCGCCATGTTCATGGTTCCATTTGTCATAACCTGTACAGTTGAAATATAAGATGATGTGTAAGCTAATAATTTATCAATACCTCCCCACAAAGAGGCTTCGCCGTAACCGGAAACCTTGAACACGCCGGGTCGGGCACTTTCTAGTACTACATTTACGCTGGCTATGGCGTCTTCAATGGACACAGCTTCGGCAACACCCTCGTTGTTTGTACGGCAATATGCACACGTGAGGTTGCATCGTTCAAAAACGCAAAAATCAAGGTAGGCATATGGACGCCTTATATCATCCGAAGGGTGTCTGTTGGTTGCCAACTCCAGAAACTCCTTGATAAATCATATTTGGTTAAGTGCCCGTTCAACCGCCAACCGAAAGGTAAATGCCACTTTAATAATTTCTTCGCGGGAACTGTGCGGGTTAATGCCGAAGCCGCTTCCTAAGTAGGAGTCAGACACACCGACAGATAAAATCAAGCTTCGTGAAAGTATGCCGTCTGTCTGCGGCAACATGCCTTTCTTGTATAGGCTTTCACCACCTGGGATAGAAGAAACTTGTGAGAGTGCTGCAATGTTCCCGTAATAGTGTTTTCCTGAATGGATGATCGTCCTAATACCTAGTTCATTAGCCACTTTTATGGCCAGCTCTTCTTGGTCAAAAATCCAGGCCGCAACAGTGGCGCACTCGCCACGCGGATCATTGATCTGACGCCTGACAGCACCGGGCAACCCGTCCAATGCTTCGAGAAACAGTGCCTTTTGATGATGTAGGGCTGAAAGGATCACAGGAAGCTTTCGCAACTGTACCCAGGCAACAGCACCTGTCAATTCATGCATCCTAAAATTGAGACCTAGGGCGTTCTTTGCATCGGCTACACCTCTTCGTAATGGCTTCGATCCATGGTCATGCAGGGCAAAGGTTGTGGCATAGAGGTCCGAGTCGTCAGTGATGAGCACGCCTCCATCCCCGGCGGTCAGGATCTTGAATACGTTGAGCGAAGTCACACCCGCCAAGCCCCAAGTCCCTAATTTACGTCCTTGAAAACTCCCGCCGAATGCCTGGGCCGTATCCTCCAACAACCATAGTCCATGACGGTCTGCAATGGCACAAAGTCTATCCATCCGGGCAGGCGCACCCAGCATGTGCACGGCAATAATGCCAACTGTGTTTCGATTGACACATGACTCCACTCCGCAGGGATCCAAGGTCAGCGACTCATCAATTTCACACAGAACCGGGGTTCCGCCGGCAAAAATCACAGCAGCAGCCGTAGCCACAAAAAGGTAACCTGGTATGATTACTTCATCACCAGGCTGCAGCTTCAGATGCATCAGGGCACTCCATAAAGCCGAAGTGCAACTATTCATTCCTAGGGCATGCTTGACGCCAAAGCTAGACTCAAGGTTCCGCTCAAATCTATAGACATAAGAAGAATTACTCGGTTGATCATCAAAGCGGTATCGGCTCATATTTCTTGATCGCAAAACGTCGAGAACGGCCTCCTCTTCTTCCATGTCTATGAAGTGTATTCCTGGTCCGGTCATGCCTCACTCCATGTGTTTGCCGCCCATAGCTTTCCATTCATGATCTATGCGGCATTGAAAGTACTTCTTAGGAATGAAAACGCCTGCTCGGCAGTTTCCCATGAAAGAGCTTCATCCGCAGAAGGATGTAAAAAAATCTCAGGAACAATAATGCCACTATATCCAGCCTGCATCAGAGTCTTGCGGACTGCCGTCCAAGGGATGTTGCCACTTCCCAATAAGCCTCTATGGTGCTCGGAGGCGTGGAAATGCACAAGATGTCCAGCCGATTTCTCTATCGCTTCAACCAAATCCATCTCAGTCTTATTCAAATGATACGTGTCTAGGAGAAGCCCGACATTGTCGCGCCCAACTGCTTTCTTGAAATCCAAACCCTGTCCGATAGTATTTATTAGTGCGTTCTCTTCCTGGTTCGTCGGCTCAAAGCAGAGCGCGATGCTTGCCTCGGCAGCATGATCGGCAAATTTCTGGTAAAGGGCAACAATCTCTTCCCACATCATGCTTGACACCATTTGGCTCTCTGGACAGCCGACGCCCGCATAATTGACTCCGGCTATGGTCGTGGCACCCAATTCCGACGCATAGTCTATGAGACGTAACAACCAATCGCGACCTGCGATGCGCCTTTTCGGGTCTCTACTTATCAAATCATGCTCGGGCTGTAACGACCAGCCTAGTATCGCACCTAGTCCGGCATCTGATAGCATCTTGCCGAAATCTCTCCTCTCATGCCGTGCGTATTCAATGGGCACTATTTCTATGCCGGCGTACCCTATATCGCGTACGCGGGAGAGCCTACCTGCATGAAACAGATACTTAGGGTTGGGGAAAAGCATGCTATGCAAATAGAATGGAGAGGAATAACTGATGTGCATTATGAGCCGTCAGGTTTGGCTTATGAGGTGTTTATTGATCAAAGTGCTGCTTCCATAATACGTCGAATAACTCTAACCCTTTCCCTCCTGTTAATGCCTTCAGCACTGCTGCTCCTTCCGCAGGGCTATAGCAATAGGAATGACGGTAGGTCTTTCGCAAAGCAACGACATTAGAGCGCACGCGATCCGCTGGAGCTGTCTTCAGAATGATTTGGGCAAGGGATTCGGCCAAATGCGCCACTCCATCTGTCCGCATTCCCAGCCGTGTGGGTTCATTAAGGCCGATACGTAGGCACCACCCGCCCTCACCGATAGCAGGTGCCGGTGAATGTGGATTGACGACGATACCGGCCTGAAAAAGATCATCAGCCAATGCATGGGGATTGGCACCTTCGGGTATTGAGATCCACACTTGGTGGTTGTCTGTGAACTGCCTCCCTTTCTGGTACAGTACTTGAACGCCATGCTCTACTAGGCAAGCTGCCATATGGCGTGCATTAACCACCATCTGCTGAGCGTAATCTCCTCCATTGCACTCATCAAACTCCATAAGAGTAATAGCCAACGCCAATATGGATGCAGTATGGTGATGACTTATGGTGTTCACTGCAGTCATAGTGAGACGGTGCTCAAGGTCATCATCATTAACGAAAATCACAGCCTTATGAGGGCCGGGTATAGTTTTGTGCGTGGAACCACCGTATGAATGTGCTCCGCAGTTTAAAGGATTAGGATAAATCTCAGCCCAAACTAACGCATTCACATGGCTAGTATCGGCATGAAGGTGAACTTGCGAGCCGGCGTCCTTCACAACGCTGGCAATGCCTTTAATATCAAGTGGATATAAGCTAGTAGCGTGGTCAAGATATATAAGAGATACGTCCTCTTTTGCCAAACGTTTTTCCAAGGCGGAAAGGTCCACGGTAGCCCAATCACAAAAGGGCAAACTCTCTGGAGTCATCCCAAGGCGTTTTGCAACATATGCTGTGTCCGGGTGTCCCCCCATTGCAGTAGGGATGGAAAGCATTACAGAACCAGGCGTTCCTCCAAAGGCCATTTGAGCCAAAATCATACCACTAAGGCCGGATACAGGATGTAGATTTACATGAGAGGCCTGTCCGTATTTGAGCAACAAGGGGAGCAGGATATCTGTTTGCACAGGACCAATCAAGCTTCCACCTTGAAAGCTCCACCGGCCAAACACCTCATTTTCATTAAAAAAATAGCGGCTATACGCATCGGAAATATAGACGAGACGAGCAAGGGGAGATAATGAATTCTCACTCGCAATTAAACTGAACCCATTGTTAAAATATGATTCATGGTTTTCTAGCAGCCTAGCAAATAGATTTATTTTTGACATGGACATAAATACCCTCCTAACCTATTTGTAGTTTCATGTGGTGTTTTCTGTGGCATCTAGTTAACCTTTAGATATCTTCTTTATAATGTAATTTTGGTTGGATTTACCTTGTAAAGTATATACAAAACGTCATTTTTGTAAAATCACCAGGGACATTTATGATAGTCTGCGAGATTATTCGTCTGCTTCTCCCGACAGAAATGGTTTTACCAGTTTCGCAAAATTCGTTTTAGAATTCATCAATCCAGCGATAGAAAGTTTTTTTAAATATTTGTCCCAAAATTTTGACTCCCAAAGATGCCTACAATAGGCTGAGGGCCATTTATTCCTTGAATTAATAAACATTTCAACCCCATCTTGCGGACGCCAAAGAGGCCAGTGAAAAGCATATTTATTTTCTATATGCAATATACCAGGATGTTCTTTTGCAAGCTTAGCAGGGTAATAACATGATATTTCATTCCACATCCAAGGTTCAAAATATTTCCAGCCTTCAAGACAGAGTCCAAGAAACTCTGAATCAGGCTGCGCAAGTATGACACCGTTACACAAACATTTATCAGACTCTTCTTCCCCCCAGACACAATCATGCATTGTAAGCTTGGTAAATGGTTTAATACAAATTATGTCTAAATCGAGATATATACCTCCCATTTGAATCAGTTTATTCAGTCTAACAATATCGGCCCGATGCGCGTATCTATTTATTTTATCACCAAATTTTTCATCTGCCTCATTAATTATCTGAAAGTCAACATATAGTTTTGATTTTTCCCACCAGTATCCATGTGGTATGTATTTATACCAGAGTATAGAGCAGTCTGGTTTATTGATAACAACTGCAGATTTGATTGATAAGTAATGAATTAATGAAAAGGGCTTTCCCCCGAAGTCTTCAGTCATCCCAAAAACAAAATGTAAAATATTTGGAATCATAGGTCACGCTCCGGTTATGTGTTGAGTAAATATGTTTTATTCTGTTGGGTGGGTTTTTAAAAACGATTCATATCGGCGATAAATATGTTTCTTCATTAGTAAATTACGAACATCAACAGAAAACTTTTTATTAAATTTGAATTGGCTCTTGGCTGCATTACCAATATTTTTCCTAGTTTCTGGGTTCATGACAAGACGAACAAGGATTTTATTAATTGTAAATAAATCTATGCCCCGGCTAAATTGTGGGTACGCTGCAGGATTTTTGAACTTAACTTTGAAACCTGTGACACCATCTTCAATTACTTCAGATACAAAGGGTGAACTCGGTGCATCGGCAGCAATACAACATAATCCATGATACATAGCTTCGAGAAGAGCAAATCCCGTTGCGTCTGCCCTAGTTAAAAAAAGAAAAATATCCGCGAGGCTATAAACATTCCACAGTGCTGATCTCGAAAGCCTTGGTAAAAAATGAATTTTCTCAGAAAAACTGTAATTATCATATTTATTACTAACCAATACAAGATGTGCATCTATACCTTGCCCAGACAGAATATTATGACATTGGACAGCACTATTAATATTTTTTCTGCCTTCTATTTCGCAAACACCAGGTTGTGAATCTATTGCAAGAAGAACTATACAATTAGGACTTAAGTTTGACTGTAAGGAACCAATAAAAGAAAGCTCTTGTGTAGAGGCTACTTCAATGGGCGGAATCACGCTAGGATAAGCCACACATATATCTTCGATACCACGCAAACCATATTTAGCAAATAAACCTTCTATCGATTGTTTGGCTGATATAGACCATGCAATCACACCCATCAGGTACGGCGACGACAATGACCTAATTATTAAACGTTCTGCCAAAGGCCTTTCAATCTCCTGATGCCGTAAGTGCCTGTAACTTCTGATTTGCTCAAATATATATTCAATATGATCAATGTCAAACACCCAAAAATTCGTGCCGCCTGGAAAAAGGCTAGAAGCATGTATCCACTCATTGGGTAAAGAAGAAAAGTTAGCCCATGGCCTACCAATTTCTAAATTGAAATCGATATCTGTTTCTCTGTAAGACCACTCAAGTGGCGGTGAATCTACTAGACTTCTTGGGTATGCATAGTGGTCATTATATATACCTGAATAACAGAACTCAATTTTCATTGTACTTACAACTCGTTGTCCATATTGTGTTGCACCCGTCCTGTTCCACCATTTCTTTATCCACCGATGTCCCAGTTTAGAGTGAAGCCCAACGAGACGGCATAGAAGGCCTTCGTCTTAAAATTTTTTGAACGTTGCTTGTCGAGACAGGGCAGGCAGATAAGTATTCCCAACTTTTATAAGAGTAATAAAATGCCCGCACATATGTCAACCACAGTACATGTAAAAACGTCTTTAACCCCTAAATGTATGATTATCTTTCAAATTTCGCACCAGGGGACAGATTGGGATTTTCTTCCTTTGAGGTAATACCCGTTTCGAGTCCAAGTGGGATGGTAGATTTCCAGGTTTTTGGAGGTAACCCCGAATTAGATCCGGGCAATAGGGGAGGATTTGGCCCATTTGGACACCCTCCGGATGGGGTATTGGGCAGGTGGCATCGAGCAAATTCCCGAGGCGTCCGTTCTCCCAGGGAGGTGTGAGGTCGGCTATCATTATAGTCCCGCCTCCAAGTTTCGATCTCAGTTTTGGCATCTTCCAAAGACAAGAACCAATTCACATTGAGGCATTCATCGCTAAAATGGCCGTTGAAGCTTTCGATCAGTGTGTTGTCCCTGGGCTTGCCAGGCCGGGAGAAGTCCTGGGTTATACCATTTTCATAAGCCCGCAGATCCTGAGCTTTACTGACTAATTCTGGGCCGTTGTCCAGGAATATCCTGTCAGGCAGTCCACTCATTTCAGAAACCCGCTCCAGCACCTGGACTACTCGCTGGCCGGTAATGCCCTGGCCCACTTTGACGGCCGGGCTCTCCCGGGTGAAATTATCGATCACGGTCAAGGCCCACAGGCGGGAGCTAATGTCAAAAGTTGTGTTTCGGCTTATGCGGCCTTCCGTTCTTCCCTGACTCCATCCACAGACCTGATTCCCTGGATTACCTCGGCCATCCGCTTGGACCCATCCAGGCGGCGCCATTTTTTCTGGGCGCTCAGGCATAGCCTGAAAACCATGGTCAACATGGTTTGCCGGGAGCAGCAGTTCTTGGTCCTGTAGGTCCGCTGACGCACCGTGGCAAAAGTCGATTCAATGGGGTTGCTGGTCCGGATGTGCTTCCAGTGCTCAGCCGGGAAATCATAAAAAGCCAAAAGATCATCCCGATCCTTGTCCAGGCAGCCGGTGGCCTTGGGGTACTTGCTGCCGTAGGCATCCAGGAAAAAGTCAAAGGCCCCCTCGGCATCGGCCCTGGTTTCAGCCATCCAGATTTCATGCAGATGCGCCTTGGCCCTTTGCTGCACACCCTTGGGCAGCTTGTTGAGCACGTTAGCCGTCTTGTGCACCCAGCAGCGTTGGCGGCGGACATGGGGATAAACCTGGGGCAGCGCCTTCCAGAATCCAAGGGCACCGTCTCCCACCGCCAGCTTGGGAGGAATTACCAGCCCTCGTCGCTTGAGGTCCAGCAAAAGCTCACGCCAGGATTGTTCGCTTTCCCGGTAGCCGTCCAAAAGGCCCACCAGCTCTTTCCTGCCGCTCTCATCGGCCCCGATGATCACAAGGATGCACTGCTTGTCCTCTTCCAGGCGCACGTTGAAATAAACCCCATCAGCCCAGAAGTACACATAGCGCTTCCTGAAAAGGTCCCGCCCCTGCCAGGCCCGAAGCTCTTGTTTCCATACATCCTTGAGACGCCCGATGGTCGCGGGTGACAGGCCGGGGGCACCCGGTCCTATGAATCGTCCCGGGATTGCCGGAGACTCCATTACTTGAGAGGATGGAGTCATGTCCAAGCGAATCAGATATTCCCCAGAGGTTAAGGATCGGGCGGTACGGATGCTCCAGGAGCACCAGGATGAGTACCCGTCCCAATGGCAGGCCATCTGCTCTATCGCGGCCAAGATCGGCTGCACCGGCGAGACTCTTCGCAGCTGGTTGCATCATGCCGAGCGCGACCAGGGTATCCGGGCTGGCCTGACCACGTCGGAGCGCGAGCGCCTCAAACAGCTTGAGCGAGAAAACCGGGAGCTTCGGCGGGCCAATGAGATCCTGCGCAAGGCGTCGGCATATTTCACCCAGGCGGAGCTCGACCGCCGACCGAAATGATGGTGTCTTTCGTAGACGCCCAGTGCCAGGTCCACGGGGTCGAGCCGATCTGCGCTGTACTGCCGATCGCCCCGTCGACCTACTACGAGCACAAGGCCCGTCAAGCTGATCCCGAGCGCCTTCCCGAGCGCGCCAAACGAGACGCGTATTTGCGGCCTGAGATCCGCCGGGTGTGGGAGAGCAATTTCCAGGTCTACGGTGTGCGCAAGGTTTGGCATCAGCTGAATCGGGAGAAGATCGAGGTGGCCCGCTGCACGGTGGAGCGGCTCATGCGCGATATGGGCCTGCATGGGGCAGTGAGGGGCAAGAAGTGCAAGACCACCTGCCGGGCAATTCCGCCGACCGTCCTGCCGATCTGGTTAAGCGAATTTTCAGCGCCAGCCGTCCCAATCAGCTATGGGTGGCCGACCTGACCTACGTGGCGACCTGGCTGGGCTTTGTTTACGTCGCCTTTGTCATCGATGTGTTTGCCCGCATGATCGTGGGCTGGCGGGCTTCCAATTCACTGCGGACCGACCTGGCCCTGGACGCCCTGGAGCAGGCGTTGTGGGCTCGTGGAGACATTGACGGCCTGGTCCACCACAGCGACCGCGGCTCCCAATATCTCTCGATTCGTTACACTGAGCGCCTGGCCGAGGCGGGCGTGGAGCCTTCGGTGGGCAGCGTGGGCAATTCTTACGACAATGCTTTGGCAGAGACGGTGATCGGCCTTTACAAGACAGAGGTCATTAGAAGGCGGGGCCCCTGGCGTAACCTCGATGCGGTGGAATTCGCCACCCTCGAATGGGTCGACTGGTTTAACAACCGGCGCTTGCTCGAGCCCATAGGAAACATCCCACCCGTGGAACTCGAGATGGCATACTATCAGTCACTACAGGCCCAGGCCATGGTGGCCTGACTCAAACAAAAGAGCCTCCGGGAAAACCGGGGCGGTTCAGGTAGCCCATAGCCAGACCGCTACTTTGCTAATTACATCCACTTAAATCTCCTGCCTTTCAAATCGACCAAGTTACATATTCCTAATAATAAAAGTCATTTAACCAATCAATGCGCGTTAGCTTTTGAAAGATTTTTTTGTTTCTTTCACTTCTTCCGCTAAATATCTTTCTTACCGATACGAATGATAGCTACTAGTTCGACCATCAGCTTCAACAAAGGTATCTTGATGGCATACATCAACCGAAAGATACCTATTTTCATGGGCTTACAGGCATTATATAATCAAATAGGAAAGCGTTTATCAGCGGCACAGCTCGCGGAATACTTAGAAGTAGATGCTGACTACGTGCGCTCACACTACCAGCTATTCGGCGGAATCCGTCCTCCGGGAGGCAAGAACATCTTGTTTTTCGAAAACCTAGTTATCGAAGCTTTACGGAGGGCAGCACATGGCAACAAAGGTGACCAAGAACGGCAAGACTCGATGGTTTGCAAGAGTACAGAAGGGAGGCAACATCAGGACCAAGCTATGCAAGACCAGGACGGAGGCCTTAGCCTGGGAGGCCGAGCAAAAGGCCGCCGACTGGAGCAAGACCGGCATGGGCTGTTTGACGGTGCATGAGTGGGCCACCAGGTACCTGGACTACGCCAAGCAAAGGTTCACCCCCAAGACCTATGCAGAAAAGCGCATGACCTTCAAGCGATTGCTCAAGGTGGTGGAGCCTACTGGGCTAGCTAGGAACCTTACGCCTGTGCAGGTGCTGGATCACCTCAAGGTTCAGGCCCAAAAGCGTTCCGGGTACGCGGCGAACAAAGACCGCAAGAACCTCACTGCCGCCTGGAACTGGGGGGTGAAATACCTGGGCCTGCCCCTGCCCAATCCGGCCGCCATGGTAGAGAAATTCCCCGAGCAGCGTAGGCCACGCTATGTGCCACCAGAGGAGGACTTTTGGAAAGTCTTCGACTTGGCTGAGGGGCAGGACCAGGTGATCCTTGCTGTGGCGCTCTACACGGCCGCCAGGCGCGGTGAAATATACCGCCTCGAGTGGGAGGATGTGGACTGGGGCAACGACAGAATCCGGCTGAGCACGCGCAAACGGCAAGACGGGTCCCTGGAGTACGATTGGCTCCCCATGGCCGAAGGCCTTCGCGCCCACCTGAGATGGTGGTGGGAGCACCGGACCTTCAAGGAGTCGCCTTGGGTATTCGTGAGCGAGAACGAGATGGCCGCGCACGCTGAGCTGCTGGCGCAGCCCTTCACCACCAGGCGCACCTTCATGCCCAACCTGTGCAAGAAAGCCGGCGTCAAGGCCTTTGGCTTTCATGCCATACGGCACTTGGCCGCGAGCATTTTGTACAAGCAGGGGTGCCCGGTGAGCCAAATCCAGGTAATCCTGCGCCACCAGAGCCCCACTACCACCACAGAATATTTGAGGACACTCGGGCTGGAGGAGGTGCGGGACGCTATTGACAGCCTCGGACGCAGCCGGGCCGAGGTAATTGACCTCAGGGCCAGGTCGAAATCAAAAAAACGGGCATGATTGACCGATGAGAACTGTAGCCGAACCTGTAGCCAAACAAGAAAAGAGGCTGGCCCAAAAAGCCAACCTCTTGATATTTTTGGCAGTCCCAACGGGGTTCGAACCCGTGTCTTCGGCGTGAGAGGCCGATATCCTAAACCACTAGACGATGGGACCATGCACAAACTTATGTTGGCTGGCGGACTAGGATTCGAACCTAGATAGGCAGATCCAGAGTCTGCAGTCCTGCCATTAGACGATCCGCCAGCGAGTAGCCACTGATTTATCGTCTACACTCGCTGGCGTCAAGGGCTATTTACCAGTTTTTTCATCCCCTGGCTATAGCCAAGGCCCTCTTTAGCCTGCCCATAACCCGGTCGCTGCCCAGCAGGGCCATAACCTCGAAAATGCCGGGGCTGAAGGTGCGCCCCATGAGGGCCACGCGCACCGGCTGGGCGATGCCGCCGAGCTTGAGGCCCAGCTCCTCGCTGAGCTCGCGCACCCCGGCCTCCAGGGTCTCGGGCTCCACCCCGCGCTCTTCCACCAGGCCGACGACCCGCTCCAAAACCGGGGCGGTCTCGGGCTTGAGAAACTTCTTTGCCGCCTTGGGGTCCATTACCGGCTCGGCCACCAGGAAAGGCTCGGCCCAGTCGGCCAGCTCCACCAGGGTCTTGGCCCGGGGAGTCAGCTCGGGCAGGCAGGCCAGGAGCAGGGCGTGGTCGTATTCGGTGATGCCGCGCTCGGCCAGGAAAGGAGGCAGAAGCTCGGCCAAACGGGCCGGGTCGGCCTCCTGGATGTAGGTCTGGTTCAGGTGCAGCAGGCGGCCGGTGTCGAACACCGCCGCGCTGCGCCCCACCGCGTCCAGGCCGAAGAACTCGACCAGCTCCTCGCGGGTGAACTTCTCCTGATCGCCGTGGGACCAGCCCAAACGGGCCAGGGCGTTGATCATGGCCTCGGGCAGATAGCCCATCTTCTGATAGTCCACCACCGCGGTGGCCCCGTGGCGCTTGGAGAGCTTGGTCTTGTCCGGCCCCAGGATCATGGGCACGTGGGCAAAAAGTGGCAGCGGCGCGTCCAGGGCCTGGTAGAGCAGGATCTGGCGCGGGGTGTTGTTCACGTGGTCGTCGCCCCGGATCACGTGGCTGATTTGCATGTCAATGTCGTCCACCACCACGGCCAGGTGATAGGTGGGCCAGCCGTCGGAGCGCAGGATGATCAGGTCGTCCAACTCCTTGTGATCAAAGGTGATGGGGCCCTTGACCAGGTCGTTGAAGGTGGTGCTGCCGGTGCGGGGGCCCTTGAAGCGCACCACAGCGCCCTCGGCCGGGCCCAGGTTCTTCTCGCGGCAGGCGCCGTCGTACATGGGCTTGCCGCCGGCCTTCATGGCCGCCTCGCGCTTTTTGGTCAGCTCCTCGGGGGAGCAGTGACACCAGTAGGCGCGGCCTTGTTCGAGCAATTGGTCGATGGCCTCGCGGTAGCGCTCCAGGCGCTTGGTCTGGTAGAAGGGGCCCTCGTCAAAGTCGAGCCCCAGCCAGTCCATGGCCGCCATGATGGAGTCGGTGTGCTCCTGCTTGGAGCGCTGGCGGTCGGTGTCCTCCAGGCGCAGGACGAAGTCCCCGCCGAAGTGACGGGCGAAAAGCCAGTTAAAAAGAGCAGTTCTAGCGCCGCCCAGATGCAGGGCCCCGGTGGGGGAAGGCGGAAAGCGGGTGCGCACCCGGGGGGTGTTGTCAGTGGGCTGGTTCATATTGCCTTTCCTGGCGATCGCGCCCGCCGGGACCGGGGGCACGCATTAGAGTGTTTACTTTATTATCAGGCCGGCGTAGGCCACCACTTCGTCGAAATCGCCGGTAACCTTGCCGCTGTTGGTGTAGTCCACCAGCTCGGCCGCGGACGCGCCCAATTCCAGGGCCGCCACCAGGGCCACGGTGGTGGGCAGCACCCCGCACATGGTTATGTTCTTGCCGGTCACGGTATGGTACAGGCCCTCGGGGTCCATGGCCAGGATGTGCTTTAGGGCCAGCTTGTCCTTGCTGGCGGCCGAGGCCTCGCTTTCGTAGTGGGTCATGTCCGTGCTGGCCACCAAAAGCACCGGTTCGCCGACCTCTTTGATCGCCGTGGCGATGGCCCGCCCCAGCTTGGCGCACTGCTCATAGGAGAGCATGGACAAGCACAAGGGGGTGAGCAGGAACTCCGGGCGCAGCATCTGCAGGAAAGGAACCTGCACCTCCAAAGAGTGCTCGTAGCGGTGGGCCAGGTCGTCCTCGGCCACCAGGGGGCTGGCCGCCTTGAGCGCCGCGCCCAGCTCAGCATCCAGGGGCACCTCGCCCAGGGGGGTCTGCCAGGAGCCCCGGCTCATCAGCGCCGCGCGCTGGCCCAGGCCCTGGTGATTGGGCCCCAGGACCATGACCCGCTTGGGAATGGCCACCCGGCTGAGCACCTGGCCGGCCACCGCCCCGGAGAAGACATAGCCCGCGTGAGGGCACACCGCGACCAGCGCCTTCTGCGGCGCGGCGTCTGGCTCCAGATAGCCCGAGATCATGGCCCTGAGTTCGTCGGGGTGGCCGGGATAAAAACGGCCGGCCACGGCGGGAGCGCGGGACATGGCAAACCTCCGGAAGACGGTTGGGGAACTGCTTACACTGATAGCACACCGGCCCGGGCCCCGCAACCGGGCCGCCGCCCTAACAGGCCGCATTCACTAACATCCCCCCGTCCGGCTTGCCGATCTTCCCGCCCATTGATAGGCTTTGACCCGCAACCCGCCAACCCACGGAGGCCCCATGGAGTTCTTCGGCCTGGCTGATGTGCAAACCACCCCCCAGCGCCTGCAACAGTGCCTGAGCCTGGAGCGCCTGCCCGAGTTCTGCGAGGGCATCAGCTCCCTGGTCAAGCAGATCAGCGAGCAAGAGTGCGAGTTCTATTGCATGTGGGGCCACTTCGCCATTCGCAAGGACCTGATCAACGGCGGGGTGCGCTTCTCCATGCCCACCTGCCCCAACCTCCTGGCCTGGACCGTGACCACCGGCTTCCCCCCCGCGCCGGAGAAAGTCGTGGTGCACGCCACCATCGCCCGCACCCAGCACGACCCCGGTTTCATCGAGTCCTTGGAGGAGTTCGTGCAGATGTGGGTGCAGGGCCTGGAAGCCTCCGAGGAGCTGACCCAGAGCTGCGCGCCCACGCCCCAGCCCCTGAGCGGCCTGGACAGCCTCTAGCCCCCTCCCCCGGCCGCGCCCCGGGGAAACGCCGCCCTTTCCCCCAGCCGCCCTTTTTTGGCATAGTGGTCTGCGACGATCAACCGGCAGCCACGGGCGGGGGGCCATGGACCGCAGCGACAAGCTCAACCTCTTCTATCTGATCAGCTTCCTCATCCTGCTGGCCTGGTCCGGCTGGAAACCCTACGACCGCTTCACCTGGTTCCTGGAGGTGCTGCCCGCCCTCATGGGCCTGGCCGCCCTGGGGCTCACCTACCGCCGCTTCCGCTTCACGGACCTGCTCTACCTGCTCATGTGGCTGCACGCCCTGATCCTCTTGCTGGGCGGCCACTACACCTACGCCCGGGTGCCCCTGGGCGACTGGGTGAGCCAGGCCTTTGACCTGGGGCGCAACAACTACGACAAGCTGGGCCACTTCGCCCAGGGCTTCGTGCCGGCCATGGTGGCCCGCGAGGTGTTCATCCGCAACGGGGTGGTGGCCCGGCGGGGCTGGCTGGGGCTCTTGGTGGTCAGCCTGTGCCTGGCGGTCAGCGCCTTTTACGAGCTTATCGAGTGGTGGGTGGCGGTGCTCACCGGCAGCGGGGCCGAGGACTTTTTGGGCACCCAGGGCTACGTGTGGGACACCCAGAGCGACATGGCCCTGTGCCTGCTGGGGGCCATCGTGGCGCTGCTTTGCCTGAGCCGCCTGCACAACCGCCAGCTCGCCCGCCTGCCAGAGGAGAAAAAGCCATGACCGAGGCCTCCATCCGCGCCCTGAGCGGCCTGCGCGATTTGAGCACCTTGCAGTGGTACGTGATCCCGCTGCTGGCCTACACCTTCTACATCTACAGCGCCCAGTTTAAAAAGGCGCGGCGAACCGCCGACTGGAACGGCCTGCTGGCCGGGCTGACCATCTTCGGCATGGACTTCGTTAACGAGTCCATCAACGGCTGGATTCTGCACTTCACGCAGCACTCGGCCCTGTGGACCGCGCCCGGCCCCACCGCCCTGCGCACCATGGTGGGCTGGAACATCGAGATCATGTTCATGTTCGCCATCATGGGCCTGATCTACTACCAGACCATCTCCGACGACCCCAAAGAGAAGATACTGGGCATCCCCAACCGCTGGTTCTGGGCCATAGGCTACAGCGCCTTCTGCGTGTTCGTGGAGTGCCTGCTCAACAAGGGCGGTTTGCTGATCTGGGAGTATCCCTTCTGGACCCGCAGCTTCGCCGGGGTGTGGCTCATCTTCCTGTTCGGCTACTTCCACTTCTTCGTGGCCGCCATCATCGTGCTCAGCCTCAAGTCGCTCAAGGCCAAGGTGTTCACCGTGTCCGGCATCTACGCCGTGGCCGTGGTCCTGAACATCATCGGCCTGGGGATCATGGGCTGGCGCTACTAGCCGGGCCCCGGGTTTTTTGCTTTGACCGCCGGCGCGGCGGGTTACAATGAGCCCAGCTCATGGCCGCCCTCGGGGGCCGCAAACCCTCGCCTAAGGATCTGCCGCATGCCTTTGCCCAAATTGCTAGCCGCCGCCCTGGCCGCGCTCCTGCTGCTGGCCGCCGGGCCGGAAGCCGGGGCATCTCCGGTCCCCACCTGGCTGCGGCCTGATCTCAGCAAGTCCCTCTGGCTGCCCCTGGATAGCTACCAGGCCGACACCAGCCTTTCGGTGCCCTACAAGGACACCTACGTGGAGGTGTGGCAGACCACGGCCAAGCGCCAGGGCGCGGCCTTTGCCAGTTTTTACGAGATAAGCAAATACGACCTGACCGAGAAGTTCCTGTTCTACGTCTTCCGCCTGCTCAACAACGGCCGGGTGTTCCAGATAAACATGGAGATTCCGGGCGGCACCGGGGTCTGCCTGATGGACAAGGAGGGCAAGGGGGACTTCCAAAAAGTAGGCAGCATCTACGACGACCCCCAAATGCCCGCCTGGGCCGTGGCCATGGCCCGCGGGCCCAAGACCTTCTTCCCCCCGCCGGAGATGCGCTCGGCCAAGGACCAGGGCATTCAGATGAAAGACGTTTTCCCTTCCCTAAAAGGCAGGGAGACCAAGGTGCACCGCTACCGACTTTCCAACGGCAGCCACATCTTTTTGAAGATGTTCCCCAACCGGACGGTGTGGGGCTATGACCTCAAGGCGGTGAACAAGCCCCCGGTTTCTTATTGGGCCCCCAAGTGGGACCGCTCCTACAGCCGCCAGGACACCCCGCCCCAGCCGGACTTCAAAAGCTACGGAGTGCCGACGCCGTGAGCCGCGCCCTGATCATCGTGGACATGCTGGCCGATTTCGCGCGCCCCGGCGCGGCCCTGTTCGTGCCGGGCGCTCCGGAGATCGTGCCCGCCATCCGGGACGAGCTGGAGGCCGCCCGCCAGGCCGGCGATTTGGTCATCTACGTGTGCGACGCCCACGAGCCCGACGACAAGGAGTTCGAGCGCTTCCCGTCCCACGCCGTGGCCGGCAGCCCCGGGGCGGAGATAATCGAGGAGCTGGCCCCGATGCCCGGCGAAGTGGTGGTGACCAAAACCCGCTACAGCCCCTTTTTCGGCACCGGGCTGGGGGAGATACTGGCCGACGCGGGCATAAGGCGGGCCACGGTGGTGGGGGTGTGCACCCACATCTGCGTGATGGAGACGGTGTGCGGCCTGGCCAACCGCGACCTGGAGGTGCGGGTGCCCGCCGCGGCGGTGGCCGACTTCGACCCCGGCCAGGCCTCGGCGGCGCTAAAGCGCATGCAAAGCCTGTTCGGCGCGGAAATTTGCTGAGGCGCGGACCGCACTTCCCGGCTTGTACCGCGCGGCCAGTTTGGTATCCTGTTAAGGATAAATAGTCAATTCGCCCAATTTCAGGGAAAGGATCCGCCCATGACTCCGCCGGTGAAACTCTACGCGCTGAGCACTTGCAGCCACTGCCGCAACACCCGCAAATTCTTGGATGATAACAACGTGGCCTACGACGTGGTGGAGGTGGATCTCTGCCCCCTGGACGAGCGCGAGAAGATGATCGACGAGGTGAAGAAATACAACCCCGCCTGCTCCTTCCCCACCCTGATCGTCGGCGACAAGGTCATCGTGGGCTACCGCGAGCAGGAGATCAAGGAGGCGCTCGGCCTATGAGCCCGCAAGAGCTCTATGAAATGCTCAAGAAGGTCCAGGAGCCCAAGGGGTATTTCTTCAACCAGGACATGGACCGCACCATGCAGCTCATGGAGGGCCTGCTCTTGAACAAAGAGCGCTACGGCTACATGTGCTGCCCCTGCCGCCTGGCCTCGGGCGACCGCGCCAAGGATGCGGACATCATTTGTCCCTGCGTCTATCGCGAGCCCGACGTGGCCGAGTTCGGCTCCTGCTACTGCAACCTCTACGTGACCGAGGCCTGGAACCGGGGCGAGGAGGCCCAGGAGTACGTGCCCGAGCGGCGCCCGGCCGACAAGATGCCCTATTAAGACAAAACCGGACCGCCCCCTGGGGGAGCGGCCCGGACGATTCCTTCGGAGCCGGGCCGATATGGTCCGGCTCTGGTTTTGGGCGGGGTTCCGGCCCTAGGCCTGGCCATCCAGCTTGCACTGGGTGAAGTCGATCTTCTCGCTGCAGCCGGAGCAGTAGCGCTCCTTGTCGAACTCGTCGGAGAATATCTCGTTTTCCTTGCCGCACTTGGGGCAGGCGCAGGTGAAGGACTTCAGTTCCTTGAACTGCTCAAAACCGGGACAATGACGGGGAGTGGTCACAATACGCTCCTTTGTGAAGGTTCGGGGCCTCGGCCACGCGCGCCCGGGCCCACTTACCGCTGGCAGACTCGCTTGGTTTAATTAATTTTTGCAGCCTGCCGGGGGCCGGGTCAAGGGGGTTTGCCGCAGGCCTCACACGGCTTGCGTCCGGGCATGGTTTGGTGTACTTATCATGCTTTGAGGTCTTGCCGAAAAGGCTTTTCGGCGGCCTATTGTTCGTTTTTCATCCGGAGGTTTGCTTCATGCCTGTGGTGGCTCCCTTTCGAGCCTTGCGCTACAATCCCGACAAGGTGCCCAGCTTGACCCAAGTGGTCACTCCGCCCTACGACGTGATCAACTCCGCCCAGCAGGAGTCCTATTACGCCGCCGACCCGCATAACATCATCCGCGTCGAGCTGAACAAGAAGCGCGACAGCGACAGGGAAGGCGACAACCGCTACTCCCGCTCGGCCGAGCACTTCAAGGCCTGGCAGGAAGAGGGCGCGCTCATCCGCGAAGAGGTGCCCTGCTTCTATTTGGCCGAGACCGCCTACACCGACTCCGAGGGCAACCAGCGGGTGCGGCGGGGCTTCTTCACCCTGCTCCAGGTGACCGACACCCACGAGCGCAAGGTGCTGCCTCACGAGCAGACCTTCACCGCCCACAAGGAAGACCGCTTCCAGCTCACCAAGGCGGTCGAAGCCAACATCTCGCCCATCTTCGCGCTCTACCCCGACGACTTGAACGAGGTGATGAACACCCTGGAGGCGGCCAAGGACCCGGAGCCGGTGGCTGACTTCGTGGACCCCATGGGCCTGCCCCAGCGGGTCTTCCGGGTCTCCGACCCCGCCGCCTGCACCATGGTCAAGCAAATGATGGCCGACAAGGTGATCTTCATCGCCGACGGCCACCACCGCTACGAGACCGCCATCAACTACCGCAATTACATGCGTGAGCAGCACCCCGAGGCCGGTCCCGACGCCATCTGGAACTACACCCTGACCTACCTCTGCTCCATGAGCGACCCGGGCCTCACCGTGTTCGCCTGCCACCGCCTGCTGCCCCGTTTGGACGGCTTCGGCGCGGAGGACTTCCTGGCCCTGGCCAAGCCCTACTTCGAGGTGCGCGAGCTGACCCTCAGCGGCAAGACCGACGAGGACAAGGCCCACATCATCGAGTCCCTGGCCGAGCTGGACGGCAAGAACAACAGCCTGGGCCTGATCTCCCACGACAGCGACAAGGCCTATCTGCTCACCCTCAAGCAGGGGGTGATGGAGGCCGAGATGGGGCCGGACGTGCAGCCCCCCCTGAGCAATTTGGACGTGGTGGTGCTCACCCAACTGGTGCTGGAAAAGATCCTGGGCCTGGACAACGCGGCCCGCGACCAGGAGCACACCATCCACTACCTGGCCGACATGGCCCACGTGTTGGAGACGGTGAAAAGCGGCAAGGCCCATCTGGCCTTTTTGCTCAACCCCACCAAGGTGTCCCAGGTGCAGGACGTGGCCGAGGCCGGGCTGGTCATGCCCCGCAAGGCCACCTATTTCTACCCCAAGGTGCTCACCGGCCTGGTGATCAACCCTCTCGTCCCCGGCGAGAAGGCCGAGGACTGCGGGAGCTAGCCTCCATGGGCCCGGGCGGAGGGGGCGGGGCCGAAACCACCCAAAGCCGCCTGGGCCGCCATAGCTTTGAGCAGCCCGCCAAGGGCTACCGCTTTTCCATGGACAGTGTGCTGCTGGCCGCCTTTGCCGGCCGGCGGGAGGGCCTCGTGGCCGACCTGGGGGCCGGCTGCGGGGTGCTCTGCGTGCTTTTGGCCGCGCGGGGCCTGGCCGGGCCTTTCTTCGCCGTGGAGCTGGACCCCCTGGCCGCGGCCTGCGCCGCGCGCAACCTGGCCCGCGCCGGGGTGCCGGGCCGAGTGCTCACCCACGACCTGGCCTCGCCCCACCCGGAGCTGGGGGGCGGCTCCTTCTCCCTGGTCATCAGCAACCCGCCTTTTGGCAAGCCCGGCGAGGGGCGCATCCCGCCCGACCCGTCCCGCGCCCGGGCGCGCCACCGCCTGGCCCTGGACGAGGACGCCCTGTGGGCCACGGCCTCCCGCCTGCTGAGGGCCCAGGGCCGCCTGGCCCTGTGCTGGCCGCCCTCGCGCCTGCCCCGCGCCCTGGCCGGGCTGGCCGCGCATCGTCTGGCCCCCCGCCGCCTGCGCCTGGTGCACGGCCGGGCGGAGCTACCCGCCAAGATCGCCCTGATCGAAGCGGTCAAGGACGGCGGCGAGGAGCTATCGGTCGAACCTCCCCTGATCATCTACGCGGATGCGGGCCAGGAATACGGCCCCGAGGTCGCGGCTATTTACGAGGAGCTTTGCGGGCTCTGAGGCTGGCCCGGCCCAGGGACGCGAGGGCCGCGCGCAGCTCGGGGTCTTGAATGTGGGCCAGCCCGGCCTCCATCTCGGCCTCTTCGCCGGGCTCCAGCTCGGGCAGGGGCGGCGGGGGCGGCTTGGGCGGCGGCGGGGCGGGGGCCTTGACCAGCTTGAGGCTGGCCACCGCGAAACCGGCCCCGCGCAGGCGTTCGCACAGCTCCGGGGCCAGCATGGTCAGCTCCTGCACCCAGGCCGCGCCGCTGACCGCCACCACCAGCACCCCGCCCTGCTCCAGGGCCACGGGCAGGGCCTTCTTGGCGATGCCCGGCCCCACGGCCTCGCGCCAGGCGGCCAAAAGCTCTGGCGCGGGCAGGCGCGAGGCCAAGGCCCCGGGCAGGGCCCCGCCCAACAGATCTCTTATGCTCACCGGATCGCGCACCATGGCCCCAGTATAGCCCGCGAGCATGACCCTTGTCTCCGGGACGGACAAAAGGCTAGACTTAATGCCTACTGCCCCGCCACTCATGCTGGGGGATTGCCGATGCCCGCCAACCCTCGCCCCTCGCCCTATCGCTGGCTGGTCTTCGCGGTGCTGGCCGCGGCCTACCTTCTGGTCTACTTCCACCGCACCTGCCCGGCGGTGGTGGCCTCGGACCTGATGCGCGACCTTGAGGCCGGGGCCACGGCGGTGGGCCTCTTAGGCGCGGCCTACTTCTACCCCTACGCCATCATGCAGATACCAGCCGGGCTGCTCTCGGACTCCTGGGGCCCGCGCAAGACCATTACCGTGTTCTTCGTGCTGGCGGGCATCGGCTCCATCTGGCTGGGCCTGGCCGGCTCCATCGGCCCGGCCATCGCCGCCCGCACCCTGGTGGGGCTGGGGGTGGCCATGGTCTTCGTACCCACCATGAAGGTGCTCACCCACTGGTTCAAGCGGAGCGAGTTCGCGGGCATGATGGGCATCCTCATGGCCTTAGGGGGAGTGGGGGCCTACAGCGCGGCCCAGCCCCTGGCTTGGCTCAGCGTGGCCCTGGGCTGGCGGGGCAGCTTCATCCTCATCGGCGCGGTCACCCTGGCCCTGGCCGTAATCATCTGGGTGGTGGTGCGCAACCGGCCCGAGGACAAGGGCCTGCCCCCCATTATCGACGCGGCCGACGGCCCCAGCGGCGTGGCGGCCATTCCCCTGGGCAAGGGCATGAAGATGGTCCTGGGCAACGGCCGTTTCTGGGCGGTGGCCATCTGGTTCTTCTTCAGCCTGGGGGTGTTCTTCTCCATGGGCGGCCTGTGGGGCGGGCCCTATCTCATGCAGGTCTACGGCCTCACCAAGCCCCAGGCCGGGGCCCTGCTGTCCATGATCGCGGTGGGCATGATCATCGGCAGCCCGCTCATCTCCTGGTTCTCGGACAAGGTGATGGTCTCGCGCAAAAAGGTGCTCATCATCGCCACCACCCTGCACCTGCTGCTGCTCCTGGTGCTCTGGCTGGAGCCCGCGGGCATGAACCTGGGCCTGTTGTATTTGTGGTTCTTCCTGTTCAGCGTGTGCTCCAGCGCCATCGTGGTGGTGGCTTTCACCACCACCAAGGAGCTGTTCCCCGTGGCCATCGCGGGCACCTCCACCGGCCTGGTCAATTTGTTCCCCTTCTTCGGCGGGGCGGTGATGCAGCCGGTGAGCGGCTGGCTGCTCAGCCTGCAAGGCGGCCCCCAGGGCCCCTACACCCCTGCCATGTACGGCAACCTTTTCCTGTTCTGGGCGGCCTGCGTGGTCGTGGCCCTGGTCGCGGTGTGCCTGGCCCAGGACACCCTGCCCGGACGCAAAGGAAAAGCAGCGTGAGTGAACTCAAGGAGCGTCTGGCCTACGCCAGTGAGGCCGTGGGCGGCGACCCCTGGGCCCGTTTTCTGGGCCTCGCCGTGGAGAGCCTGGGCGAGGCTCAAGCCACCATCAGCTTCGTGCCCGGCCCGGACCACCTCAACGCAGTGGGCCGGGTGCACGGCTCGGTGCTCTACGCCCTGGCCGACCAGGCCATGGCCGTGGCGGCCAACACCTTGGAACGCCCCGCCCTGGTGGTGGAGGCACGCATCAGCTTCGTGGGCAAGGCCGCGCCCGGCGAAAAGCTCTCGGCCAGCGCCCGCGCCCTGGACCTGGGCCGCACCCTCAGCCTGTGGGAGGTGAGCATCACCAACCCGGAGGGCCGTCTGGTGGCCCTGGCCGGGGGACGGGGCTACCACGCCGCGCCCAAGCCTATCCCCGCCTAGTCCCCGGCCCATTCCTGTGTTAAATTTCATAGCTCATTACCCGGCGATTTGCCCCGCGCCACCCAATTGCCTCGCAACAAGGATGCAGCTCGGATGAGATCACGTGACATCATCATGATCGTGGTGGCCTTTGCCGGCATCTCCTGCGGGGTGTTTTTGCCCGGGCCTTCCTCCTGGGTCACCCCCTTCACGATCTACATGATGATGGGCGTGCTCTACCTTTCCTTCCTGCGCATCGACTTCGGGGTGCTGACCCGCATCAAGGGGGTGGACCTGGGCGAGCTGGCCCTGTGGAGCCTGCTCAAGCTGGTGCTCATGCCGGTGATCTTGTGGGCCCTCGCCGCCTGGCTGGCCCCGGGCTGGGCCCTGCCGGTGCTCTTGTTGGCCGGCATCTCCGCCGGGGTGACCGCGCCTTTCTTCTGCCAGATGCTGGGCGGCGACCAGGCGCGCTCCCTGCAACTAACGGTGATCACCTCGGTGCTGGTGCCCTTCACCCTGCCCGCCCTGGTTTGGCTGCTGGTCGGGCAAGAGATCAACCTGCCCCTGGTGGCCATGGGCCGCATGTTGGCCCTGGTCATCTTCGTGCCCCTGGTACTGGCCTGGCTCACCATGCGTCTGGCCCCCGGCGTGCTGGCCCCCCTGGGGCGCATCCAGTTCCCCCTGACCAACACCCTTTTCTTTTTGATCAACCTGGGGGTCTTCGCGCCTTACGCCAGCTTTTTCTTTGAGCAATCCGGCCAGGTGGTCACCGCGGTGGTGCTCTCATGCCTACTGGCCGGGGCCTACTTCGGCGCGGTCTGGGCCCTGGGCCGCCTCAGCCATCAGCGCCTGGACCATTTCTCCTGCGGCACGGGCATGGTGTTCATTAACAACGTGCTGGTGGTGGTGGTGGCGGCCAAGTTCTTCGGCCCCCGCGCCCCGCTCTTGGCCGCGGCCTATATGCTGCCCTTTTTCCTGATGCTACTGCCCTACCGCCTGCTCAAGCCCAAGGGAGGCAACTAGGCCTTGCGCTGGTTCCTGCCCATATTCTTCTCGGTCTACACCGGGCTGCACGTAATCTTCTACCGCTGCGCGCGGCACCTGCTGCCCCCGGGGCGGGGCCCGCGCCTCATCGCCTGGGCCTGGCTGGGCCTGATGATCCTGGGCCCCCTGCTCACCGTACTCTCCTATGCCTGGGGCTACCCCAAGGCCTCCGGGGTCATCGGCACGGTGGCCTACTGGTGGATGGCCTATCTGCTCATGAGCCTGCTCTGCCTGCTGGGCATGGACCTGCTCAGGCTCATGGCCTGGCCCTTCTCGCGCGGTCCCTGGGCATGGCGGCGGCCCGTGGCCCTGGCCCTGGGCGCGGCCCTGATCCTCACCGCCTACGGCGGCTGGTCCGCCACTCAGGTGCGCCTCAAGGAGGTGACGATCGCCACCCCCAAGCTGCCCGCCGAGGTTCCCGCGCTACGCATCGCGCTCACCAGCGACCTGCACCTGGGCCTGCCCGGCGGCGAGGCGCGCCTCAAGCGGGCCATCAAGCTCATCCAGGAGGCCAGGCCCGACCTGTGGCTGGACGCGGGCGACATGTGGGACCGCCCGCTGCTGGACGCCCGCGAGCTCACCGGGCTTATGGCCAAGGTGCGCCCGCCCCTGGGCAAGTACGCCATCGGCGGCAACCACGAGAACTACGTGGGCCTGAGCACCTCCATGAGCCTGGACCGGGTGGCGGGCTTCGTGTTCCTGGCCAACCGGGGCCTGGCCGTGGGGCGCGCGCTCAACCTGGCCGGGGTGGTGGACACCCGCAAGCCCGACCCGGCCCGGGACGCCGCCGCCCTCAAGGGCCTGGACCCCGGCCGCTTCACCCTGTTCCTGCGCCACCGCCCGGACTTTGGCCCGGCCACGCGCGGCAAAATCGACCTCCAGGTCTCGGGCCACACCCACGGCGGCCAGGTCTGGCCCTTCCACTACCTGGTCAAGAACCTCTACCCCCGCTTTGCCGGGCTCTATGATCTGGGCCACGGCGCCTGGCAATACACCACCCGGGGCACCGGCCTTTGGGGTCCGCCCATACGCCTTTTCGCCCCGCCCGAGGTCACGCTGATCACTCTGAAGCGCGTCCCGCCCTCTCCCCCCCGCTGACCCCCGGCCCCTTCCCAAGTCACTTGACAAAACAGTCGCGCGCGTTATATGACGTTTACGTCAACGTCATAATATGTTCCTTTGTGCCAACCAAGGAGCCCGCCCATGTGGAGCATCGCCGAGCTGGCCGCCGAGCTGGAGATCAGCACCCGCACCATCCGCTTTTACGAGGAAAAGGGCCTGATCTCTCCCCAGCGCACCCCGGGCAACCGGCGGGTGTACTCCAAGCGGGACCGGGCTCGGCTCAAGCTGATCCTCCGGGGCAAGCGCTTCGGCTACTCCCTGGAGGAGATCGGCGAGATGATCGGCATGGGGGACGTGGACCTGGACGAGGCGGAACAGATCAAGCGCAGCCTGGCCTACGGCGACAAGAAGCTGGCCGAGATCCACCAGCGCATCGAAGAGCTGAAGATGTTGGCCCGGGACATCGAATCCGTGCGGGACAAGCTGCAAGACCGGTTGGGACAACTCAAGGAGGGGAAGCAGTCATGAATTTGGTGGAGATTCTGGAACTCAACGCCCGCAAGTTTGCGGGACGCGACTGCCTGCGCTACAACGGCCAAGGCACCACTTTCGCCGAGCTGGAGGCCCTGGCGGGCCAGGCGGCCGGGCTTTTGCAGTCCTGGGGCGTGGCCAAGGGCGACCGCGTGGGCCTGATGAGCTTCAACACCCCGGCGTTCGTAATCGCCTACTACGGCATCTTGCGCGCCGGGGGCGTGGTGGTGCCCATCAACCACAAGCTGCAGGCGCCCGAGGTGGACTACATTCTGGGCCACAGCCAGGCCAAGCTGCTCTTGGCCGACGGCGCCCTGGCCCCGGTCCTCGCCAAGCTGGACTCGCCGGTGAAAAAGGCGGCCCTGGACAGCGACGTGGAGGGCCTGGAGCGCTTCGAGGCCGCCTTGCAGAACGCGCCCGCGCCCCGGGCGGTTCAGATCGCGGACAGCGACCCGGCCCAGATCCTCTACACCTCGGG
Source organism: Desulfarculaceae bacterium (assembly GCA_020444545.1). Classification (NCBI taxonomy): domain Bacteria; kingdom Pseudomonadati; phylum Thermodesulfobacteriota; class Desulfarculia; order Desulfarculales; family Desulfarculaceae; species Desulfarculaceae bacterium. The sequence continues at coordinate 73,821 of JAHLKT010000003.1, forward strand.
CACCACCGGCAAGCCCAAGGGCTGCGTGCACACCCACCAGACGGTGCTCTTCGCGGGCATCACCGGGGCCATGGTGGTCAAGATGGACTTTAGGGACCGCCTGCTCATGGCCATGCCCATCTGGCACTCCAGCCCGCTGAACAACTGGTTCATGGGAATGCAGTACGTGGGCGGCTGCACGGTGCTGATCCGCGAGTATCATCCCCTGCATTTCTTGCAGGCGGTGCAGGATGAGAAATGTACCGTGTATTTCGGCGCGCCCATCAGCTACCTCCTGCCGATTCAGATGATCCCCCACTTCGACCAGTTCGACCTGAGCTCCATGCGCTGCTGGATTTACGGCGGCGGCCCCATCTCCGGCGACGTGGTGCTGGACCTCATCAAGCGCTACCAGAGCGACCAGTTCTACCAGGTCTACGGCATGACCGAGGCCGGCCCCACCGGCACCACCCTGTTCCCCTGGGAGCAGGTGGAGCGCGCGGGATCCATCGGGGCCCAGGGCCTGCCCGGCGCGGACGTGAAGGTGATGACCAGCGAGAACGCCCCGGCCCAGCCCGGCGAGGCGGGCGAGATTTGGCTCAAGGCCCCTTCCATGATGAAGGGCTATCTGGACGACCCTACGGCCACGGCAGAGGCCTTTGAGGACGGCTGGTACAAGACCGGCGACGTGGCCCGGGTGGACGAGGCGGGCTACATGTACATCGTGGACCGCTCCAAGGACATGATCGTCACCGGCGGGGAGAACGTGTACTCCAAGGAAGTCGAGGACGCCCTGGCCACCCATCCGGCGGTCATGGAAAGCGCGGTGCTGGGCCGCCCGCACCACGAGTGGGGCGAAACGGTGGTGGCCTACGTGGTGCCCAAGGCCGAGGCCGAGCCCACCGCCGAGGAGCTGGAGGCTTTCTTGGCCGACAAGCTGGCCCGCTACAAGATTCCCCGCGAGTTCATGATCGTGGCCGAGCTGCCCCACACCCCCACCGGCAAGGTGATGAAATACAAGCTGCGCCAGCAGATCGGCGCTTAGGAGAGAACCATGTTCGACTTTTTGCTCAACCAGGAGCAAATAAAGCTGCGCGACGAGGTGCGTGAGCTGGTGTCCTGGGTCCCCCGCGAGATGATCCTGGCCATGGACCGCGACGAGATCACCTTTCCCAAGGAGTTCCTGGCCGAGGCGGGCAAGCGCAACCTCATGGGCTGCCGCTATCCCAAACAGTGGGGCGGCCGGGGCCTGGACTGGGTGAGCACCTGCATGGTCATGGAAGAGGTGGGCGTGTTGGGCTACATCTTCGCCTGCGTGTTCGGGGTGGGGGCAGAGCTGGTCTGCGACGCCATCATCCTGCACGGCAGCGACGAGCAGAAGGAGCGCTACGTCAAGCCGCTGTTGGCCGGCGAGATGTTCGCGGCCGAGTGCCTCACCGAGCCCCGGGGCGGCTCGGACTTCTTCGGCACCACCACCATTGCCGAGGACAAGGGCGACCACTACGTGCTCAACGGCCAGAAGCGCTTCATCGTGGGCGCGGAAGGGGCCGACTACTTTTTGGTCTACGCCCGCACCGACCCGAACCCTAAGGTGGACCCGCGCAAGGCGCTCACCTGCTTCATCGTGGACCGGGGTCCGGGCGTGGACGTGGCCTATCTCTACGGGCTCATGGGCTGCCGGGGCGGCGGGGCCGGGCGCCTGGTGTTCAAGGACGTGAAGGTGCCCAAGCAAAACATCGTGGGCAAGGCGGGCGGGGCCTACGCGGTGTTCAACACCATGATGATTCCCGAGCGCCTGGGCACCGCCGCCATGACCATCGGCGCGGCCAAGCCCGCCCTGGACGTGGCCACCGGCTACACCACCCGGCGCAAGGCCTTTGGCCAGACCATCAACCAGTTCCAAGGGGTGAGCTTCCAGGTGGCCGAGGCCGCCACTTTGCTGGACGCGGCGCGGGCCATGGTCTATGCTACCGCCCGAGCGGTGGATGCGGGCACCGACACCGCGCTCACCCGCAGGCTGATTAGCCAGACCAAGAAGTTCGTCACCGAGAGTTGCCAAAAGGCGGCCAACCACGCCATGCAGGTAATGGGCGGCATCGGCTACACCAGCATCTTCCCGGTGGAACGCATCGTGCGCGACCTTCGCCTGGCCTCCATCTGGACCGGCACCAACGAGGTGATGAACCTCATCGCCGGGCACGAGTGGTACCGCGCCTATCACGACGCCAAGGCGGCCGCGCCGCGCGATTTCGAGGCCGACGCCGAGGCGGCCGGCGAAAACGAGGAGAAGATCTACGAGTAATGACTCTGTGGGAGACCCTGGCCCTGGCCGTGGCCCTTGGCTGCGACGCCTTTGCCGTGGGGCTGGCCCTGGGGGGGCGCTTCGGCGCCCCTCGCCAGCTCTTCCGCCTGTCGTTCCACTTCGGCCTGTTCCAGTTCGGCATGCCGCTCATCGGCTGGGCCTTGGGCGCGGGCCTGGCCACGGTCACCGCGCGCTACGCCCCCTGGCTGGCCGCGGCGGTGCTTCTGTTCATCGGCGGGCGCATGGTCTGGGAGGCGCTTAGGCCCCCCGAGGAACGGGCCGAGGGCCTGGACCCCACCAAGGGCTGGTCCCTGGTGGCGCTTTCCTTGGCCACCAGCATCGACGCCCTGGGCGTGGGGCTCTCCCTGGGCATGGTGGGGCAGAATGTCCTGGGCGCGGCGGTGATCATCGGAGTGGTGGCCGCGGTGATGACCCTGGGGGCCATGAAGTTGGCCGGGCTCATGAGCGCCAAGCTGGGCCACCGCATGGGCGTGGTGGGCGGGGTGATACTCATCGCCATCGCCATCAAGCTGGTGGCCTTCTAGGCGGTTAGCCGGATCGATAGAGGGCCGCATTAATTAGGCCAAATTCCAGTAAAGTCAGTCATGGCGAGGGGCGCCGCCGAAGGCGGTTGTTGAATGAGTATCTTTGGGTGGCCCAGACAGCTTGCTGTCTGGGTCGCCGAGCTCCGGCGAGGCGACAAGAGGTTGGGCGAGCGGCCGCGCTGGCATCAAACGGCATCGGCAGCACGACGGCATCCCTTGCAAACAGGGATTGCCGCGTCGCGGCCAGAAGGCCGCTCCTCGCAATGACAAGCTCTCTCTGTTCTCCTCTCTCCCCTATTCCCGACTTCTCTCTCTCCTCTTTTTTCTCTTTCCTCCGCCCCCACAAAAAAAGGAGGAGCCCCGAAGGACTCCTCCTCATACAGGCTTTATCTATGCGGCTTGCGGCTTAGTCCACCACCGGCCGGGGCAGCAGGCCCGCGCCTTCGATGATCTCCTTGGCGCGGTGCTCCCACTCGATAGCCATGACGTGCACCCCGGCCACGCCTTCCATTTCCTTGAACTCCTCGATCTGCTCGATGGCCATCTTGATGCCCTCGGCGGCCTGGTCTTTCTTGTCCACGCCCTTGAGCCGCTTGATGATGTCGGCCGGCACGTCCATGCCCGGCACGAACTTGGCCATGTAGTTGGCCATACCCACCGACTTCATGGGGGTCACGCCGGCCAGGATGTAGCACTTCTCGTGCAGGCCCTTGTCCACGGCCCGTTTCATGAACTCGCGGAACTTGTCCATGTTGTAGATGCACTGGGTCTGCACGAAGTCGGCCCCGGCCGCCACCTTCTTGGCCAGGCGGGTCACGCGGAACTCGAAGGGATCGGCAAAGGGGTTGGAGGCCGCCCCGATGAATATCTCGGGCGAGCCGTCCAGGTCCTTGTCGTTGAGGAATTTCTTCTCGTCGCGCATCTTGGCGAAGGCGGCCAGAAGCTGCACCGAGTCCAGGTCGTAGACGTTCTTGGATTCCGGATGCGAGCCGAAGCGCTGATGGTCGCCGGACAGGCACAGGACGTTCTTGATCCCCAGGGCGGTGGCCCCCAGGATGTCGGCCATCAGGGCCAGGCGGTTGCGGTCGCGGCAGACCATCTGATAGTTGGGCTCCAGGCCCTCGTCGATGAGGATCTTGCAGGCGGCCCAGGAGGCCATGCGCACCACCGCGGTCTGGTTGTCGGTGATGTTGACCGACTCCACGATGCCCTTGAGGTAGCCGGCCTTGTGGCGCACTTCCTCGGCGTTGTTGCCCATGGGCGGACCAAGCTCGCCGGTGACCGCGAAATGCCCGGCGGACAGAACTTTCTCCAGATTGCTGCCGGCTTTCATTGCTTCAGATCCTCCCTGACCCGCTTGCGCGGGCCGCCGTCGCGCGCGGTGAGCCAGTTCTTGTTGGGCCACACCTGCTCCAGCTCATCCAGCCGGCCCATGGCGTCCATCTTCTTGACGATCTGGTCCCACACGCAGGGAACCTCGGGGCTGATCTCGCAGTTGCCGCTGGCCGAGCCGCCGCAGGGCCCGTTCATCAGGCTCTTGGAGCACCGGGCGATGGGGCAGAGGCCGCCGAAGTTGTGCACCAGGCAGTTGCCGCAGCTTTGGCAACGCTCGGCCCAGACCCCGTGTTCCAGGGCCCCGCCGATGAAAGTGGTGTTGATGCCCGGGAACACCGGCACCTTGGGATAGCGCTCGGCCATGAACTGGGGCCCCACCCCGCAGGCGATGGAGACGATGGCGTCGTAATCCTCGGCCACCTCGGCCAGCTCCTCGATGTACTCGGGGTCGCACTGGCGCTCCAGGGTTTTTTCCTCCACCGTGGGAGGCTGGCCGTTCTTCTTGCGGGCGATGCGCAAGGCGGTGGCCAGAATGCCCACCTCCTTTTCGCCGCCCACATTGCAGACGGTCACGCACCCCCGGCAGCCCAACACCAGGACCTTGTCGCGGCCCTCGATCATGGCCAGAATCTCTTCCAGAGGCTTGCTGTCACCTACGATCATCGTGACTTCCCTTCCTGGTCAACATACCCGCGGGGTCTGTCAGGCCGCCTTGGCCGTATTCAACGGGCTGGGCCCCAGCTCCGCGATGCTCTCGGTGAACTCGTTGGCCACCTGGGCGAAGCGCGGTCCCTCGGCCGAACTCATGTTGAACATCTCGATCCGCTCGGGCTCAATACCCAGAGCCCCCAGAACCTTTTTGACATACTCCACCTTGCGGCGGGCCTTGAAGTTGCCGGTGAGGAAGTGGCAATCGCCTTCCATGCAACCGGCCACGTAGACGCCGTCGGCGCCGTCTTCAAAGGCCTTGAGCAGATGCAGGATGTCCACCCGCCCCGAGCAGGGCAGCTGGATGACGCGCACGTTGGTGGGGTACTGCAATCTCATCGAACCTGCCAGGTCCGCGGCCGAGTAAGCTCAGTACTGGCAGCAGAAGGCTACGATTTTGGGCTCGAAGCTTGCGCTCAACTTCATCCTCCTCTTTGGGGCCTCCGCTTGGGGCGGCCGGGGTGGGCTCCGGCGGGCGGCCGGAACCCGCTGAACCTTAACCCATCGCCGCCCTTTCCTTGGCCAGGATCTGGGCGTCGGTGAAGTGTTGCAGGGTGATGGCCTTGCCGGGGCACTCCGCCGCGCAGGCGCCGCAGCCGTAGCACTGGGCCACCTCTATCTTGGCCGCGCCGTCCACGATCTTGGGCACCCCGTAGGGGCAGGTGCGCACGCAGGTCAGGCACACCGAGCACTTGTTGGGATCCACCGTGGCCACCACTCCGCCCACGCGGATGAGGTTCTTGGCCAACACGGTTAGCGCCCGGCCGGCGGCCGCGTTGGCCTGGGCGATGGCCTCGTCGATGGGCTTGGGGTAATGGGCCAGGCCCGCCTGGTAGATGCCCTCGGTGGCGAAGTCCACCGGCCGCAGCTTGGCGTGGGCCTCCAGGAAGAAGCCCTCGGCGTTCAGCGGGGTCTTCATGGCCTCGGCCAGCTGGTGCACCTCGTTGGGCAGGATGGCCGCGGCCAGCACCAGGCGGTCCACCTCGAAGCTGATGGGCACGCCCAGCACGTGGTCCGTGGCGGTGACGGCGATCTTGCCGCTCTGGCCCACCGCGGCCTGGGGCTTGTCCTCCAGCTTGTAGCGGAAGAAGAGCACCCCCGCCTCGCGAGCCTTCTTGTACAGGTCCTCGCGCACCCCGTAGGTGCGGATGTCGCGGTAGAGGATATAGACCTGGGCCTCGGGGTTGGCCTCCTTGACCTTGATGGCGCTTTCCACCGAGTGGGTGCAGCACAGGCGGGAGCAGTAGGGCCGCTCCGGCTCGCGGGAGCCCACGCACTGGATGAAGGCCACCGAGCTCCAGTCCTTGGGCGCGGCGGGGTTGCCCCGGAGCTCCATGTCCAGCTCCAGGGAGGTGAGCACCGCGTCGCTCTCGCCGTAGAGGTACTCGGTGGGCCTTAACTCATGGCCGCCGGTAGCCAGCACGATGACCCCGTGCTCCACGTTGGTCTCGGCCCCGCCCTCGGCGGTGATGGTGCTCACGTAGTTGCCCACGAAGCCCTTGAACCCGGTGAGTTCGCTATTGAGGTGCAGGGTGATGTTCTTATTCTCATTGACCAGGCTGACCAGGTCCTCCAGGTAAGGCGCCACGTCTTCGCCCTTCCAGGAGTTGAGCAAATAGCGGGCGTTGCCGCCCAGCTCGCCGGTCTTTTCCACCAAATGCACCGGATAGCCGGCCTTGCCCAGGTTGAGCGCGGCCACCATGCCGGCCACACCGCCGCCCACCACCACGCCGGCCTTGTTCAGCGGCAGCTCCACCTGGTGCAGCGGCTCGATGAGCGCGGCCTTGGCCACGGCCATGCGCACCAGGTCCTTGGCCTTGGCGGTGGCCTTCTCGGGCTCGCCCTGGTGCACCCAGGAGTCCTGGTCGCGGATGTTGGCCATCTCGAAGAGGTACTTGTTCAGGCCCGCCTCGCGGATCGTCTCCTGGAACAAGGGCTCGTGGGTGCGGGGGCTGCAGGAAGCCACCACCACCCGGTTGAGGTTGTTCTCCTCGATCTTGTCCTTGATCTTGTTCTGGGTGTCCTGCGAGCAGGTGAACAGGTTGTCGTCCACGAACTCCACGAAGGGCAAGGTGGCGGCATACTCGCGCACCGCGGGCACGTCCACGATGCCCCCGATGTTGATGCCGCAGTTGCACACGAACACGCCCACCCTGGGCTGCTCCCCGCTGATGTCCTTCTCGATGGGGTAGGTCAGCTCCTTGGTCAGGGTGCCCCGGCTCTCGGAGATGTCCAGGCTGGCCACGCAGGCCGCCGCGCTGGCTTCCATCACCGCCTGGGGGATGTCCTTGGGGCCCGCGAAGGCGCCGCAGGCGAAGATGCCCTCGCGGCTGGTGCCCACCGGGGCGAAGGATGAGGTCTCGGTGAAGTTGTAGCCGGTGAGGTCGATGCCCAGGCGATGGGCGGTCTCGATGGCCTCGGGTCCGGTCTGGAGGCCCACCGAGAGGACCACCATGTCGAACTCCTCCTCCATGGCCTCGCCGTTCTCGGTAACGTACTCGATGCGCAGGCGGTCGCCCTCCACCGGGTCCACGGTGTGCACCCGGGAGCGGATGAAGCGCACCCCCTTCTCGTCCTCGGCCCGGTTGTAGTACTTCTCGAAGTCCTTGCCGTAGGTGCGCATGTCCATGAAGAAGATGGTGGCGTCCAGCTCCTCGGAGGCGTGCTCCTTGGCGATCACCGCCTCCTTGATGGCGTACATGCAGCACACCGCCGAGCAATAGCCATTGTCGCAGTGGTTGATGTCGCGGCTGCCCACGCACTGGAGCCAGGCGATCTTCTTGGGCTCCACCCCGTCGCTGGGGCGCTGGAGGTGGCCCTGGTAGGGGCCCGAGGCGCTCAGGATGCGCTCGAACTCCATGGCCGAGACCACGTTGGGATGCCCGGCGTAGGAGTAGGTGTCGAACAGGTTGGGGTCGAAGGGATCGAACCCAGGCGCCAGGATCACGCTGCCCACGTTGAGGGTCATCTCGGTGGGCTGCTGGTCGTGGGCCGGGGCCTTGGCCTTGCAGGCTTCCACGCACTGCAAGCACTCGCAGCACACCCCGCAGTTCAGGCAGCGGTCGCCCTCGGACTGGGCCTGCTCGGCCTTGAGGCCCAGCTCGAACTCCTTGTAATCGTGCTTGCGCTCCTCGCCGCCGCGCATCTCCATGTGCGCCCGGGGAGCCAGGTCGATGTCCAAGGGGATGGGGTTGAACTCGCGCTCGCCCTCGGGCCTGAGCTCGGGCTTCACGCGGCCCTCGGCCAGGTCCTGGCCTTCGAACTGGCGCAACATGCTGCGCGCCGCCTCGCGGCCGGCGGCCACCGCGCCGATGGCGATCCAGGGGCCGGTGACCACGTCGCCGCCCGCGTACACGCCTTCCAGGTTGGTGGCGTTGGTGGTGGGGTCGGCGGCGATGGTGCCGCGCGGGCTCAGCTCCAGGCCGTGGTCCTCGCCCAGCCAGGAGAGGTCGGTGCGCTGGCCGATGGCGGTGATAATCAGGTCGGCGTCCATGGGGGTGGTGTGCCCCTCGTCGAACTCGGGGGCGAAGCGGCCCTCCTCGTTGAACACCCGGGTGCACTTCTTGAGCACCAGGCCCACGGCCTTGCCGCCCTCGGCCTTGACCTCCATCACGCCGCGGCGGTGCACGAACTTGACGCCCTCTTCGGTGGCCTCGCTGATCTCCCAAGGGCTGGCCGGGCACTCCTCTTCGGACTCCAGCATGACCATGGTCACGTCGCTGGCGCCCTGGCGGATGGCGGTGCGGGCCGCGTCCACGGCCACGTTGCCGCCGCCCACCACGATGACCTTGTCGCCTTGAGCGGTCTCGTTGCCCAGGCTCACGTCCTGGAGGTAGTCCAGGGCGGCCACCACCTGCTCGCTGTCCTCGCCGGGCGCGCCCAGCTTGAAGCTGGCCGGAGCGCCCACGCCCAGGAACACCGCGTCGTAGTCGTCGCGCAGGTTCTGGAAGGTGGTGTCCGTGCCAATGGGGCTGTTGAGCTTGATCTCCACGCCCATGCCCTTGATCATGTCCACCTCGGCCTGCAAGGTCTCCATGGGCAGGCGGTAGGAGGGCACGCCCACGGCCAGCGCGCCGCCGGCCACGGGCAGGGCCTCGTAGATCACCGACTTAACGCCCGCGCGGGCCAGATGGTAGGCGCAGGACAACCCGGCCGGGCCGGCACCCACGATGGCCACCTTCTCCGAGCGCGGCTCGCACTCGGGCTGGGCGATGTTGGTGATGCCCACCTCGTCGGCCACGAAGCGCTTGATGTCGCGGATGGCGATGGCCTCGTCCACGTCCATGCGGCGGCAGGACTCCTCGCAGGGATGGGGGCAGATGCGGCCGATGGTGCCCGGCAGGGGCAGGTCCTTCATGATGATGTTCAAGCTCTCGGCGAAGTTGCCGGTCTTGGCCATCTGCACGTAGCCCTGCACGTTGAGGTTGGCCGGGCAGGCCACCAGACAAGGGGCGCGGTCCATCTTGGTGATGGAATAGGCGTTGGGGAAGGCCTGGGCATAGCGCTTGAAGGTCGCCTTGCGCTCACTCAGCCCCTGGTCGAACTCGTTGGGCACCGAGACCGGGCAGGCCTCGATGCAGTCGCCGCAGGCGGTGCAGGCGTCCATGTCCACGTAGCGGGGCTCCTGATGCACCTCCACCGAGAAGTCGCCCGCCTCGCCGGAGATGGATTGCACCTCGGCCTGGGTGATGATTTCGATGTTCAGATGGCGCCCGCACTCCACCAACTTGGGGGAGATGATGCACATGGCGCAGTCATTGGTGGGGAAGGTCTTGTCAAGCTGGGCCATCCTTCCGCCGATGGCCGTGGTCTTTTCAACCAGGTACACGTAGTATCCGGCGTTGGCCAAGTCCAAAGAAGCCTGCACCCCGGCGATGCCGGCGCCGACCACCATTACCGCTCCGACCTTGCTGCTTTGCGCCATAGATATCGTCCCTTGCAAACGGTTCTCCGCCTGGCCCCGCGCCAGGCGGATTCAGCGGCCGATCACCTGGTCAGGGACCTTGCCACCTTGTGAAAATCATAATTATTTACCTCGGAAAGATACCAAATATATTCGATGGGCACTATAGACAAAATAGGAGTCTGTGGCAAGATTAGATTGTCCTTCGAATTTAGCCTACTTAACCCATCTAAATTGTTGGTTGTCGCTAACCCCGATGGGCATTGTTGCCATTATAGCATCGCGTCCGCCCCGCCAGAAAAGCCCCCCGAGCTGGGAAAATGAGCACAAAAAGAGCCCGGGCCGCAATGGCCCGGGCTCTTGAGGGTCTTACTTGGAGCGTTTGGTCTAGAACACGCCCTTGACCTTGCCGGTCTCGACGTCGACGTCCACGCGGCGGTAGGCCGGGTTGGAGCCGGTGCCGGGCATCAGGCTGATGTTGCCCGCCACGGGCACCACGAAGCCGGCGCCGCCGTAGGTGAGAATGTCGCGCACGAACAGGCGCCAGTCCTTGGGCACGCCCTTGAGGGCCGGGTTGTCCGACAGCGACAGGTGGGTCTTGACCATGCAGGTGCCCAGCTTGGACAGCTCGGCGTCGGCCTCGATCTTCTTGGCCTTGGCCAGGGCGGCGTCGGAGTAGTCCACGCCGTCGGCACCGTAGACCTCCTTGGCGATGAGGCTGATGCGCTCGCGCAGCGGAGTCTCCAGCTCGTAGAGCAGCTTGAACTCGTTGGGCTCGTTGCACGCGTCGATGACCGCGTCCGCGAACTCCAGAGCGCCTTCGCCGCCGTGCTCCCAGTGACGCGACAGGGCCACGCGGGCGCCGGCCGCCTCGCCCATCTCACGCACCTTGGCGATCTCGGCGTCGGTGTCGGTGTAGAAGGCGTTGATGCACACCACCGGGTTGATGCCGGCCTTGCGCACGGTGTTGATGTGGTGGACCAAGTTCTCGCAGCCCTTCTCGACCCACTCGACGTTCTCGCCCTTGTACTCTTCGGGCATGGGCTTGCCGGGCACCGGGATGGGAGCGCCGCCGTGGCACTTCAGGGCCCGGATGGTGGCCACGACCACCGCGCAGTTGGGCTTCAGGCCGCTGAAGCGGCACTTCAGGTTCCAGAACTTCTCAAAGCCGATGTCCGCGCCGAAGCCCGACTCGGTCACGTGGTAGTCGCCCAGCTTCAGGGCCACGCGGTCGGCGATGATGGAGGACTGGCCGATGGCGATGTTGGCGAAGGGACCGGCGTGCACGAACACCGGCTGGCCTTCCAGGGACTGCAACAGGTTGGGGTTCAGGGCCTCGACCATCCAGGCGGTCATGGCGCCGTCGACCTGCAGATCCTTGGTGGTGATGGGCACGCCCTGCTTGTTGTAGGCCACCACGATCTTGCCCATGCGCTCGCGCATGTCGGCCAGGTCCTTGGCCACGGCCAGAATGGCCATAACCTCGGAGGAAACCGCGATGCCGAACTTGGACTGCATGGTGAAGCCGTCGGTGCGGCCGCCCAGGCCCATGACGATATTGCGCAGGCCCTGGCAGCAGAAGTCGATGATCCAGCCCATTTCCACGTTAGTGGGGTCGATGTCCAGGCGCTCCATGTTGGACAGGCGCATGAGCTGCTCGTCGGTGTAGTTGCGCTCGTGCTGCATACGGCTGTTCAGCGCGACCATGGCCAGGTTGTGGCTGTTCATGATGGCGTTGATGTCGCCGGTGAGGCCCAGGGAGAACGGGGTCAAGGGGATGCACTGGGCCAAGCCGCCGCCGGCCGCGGAACCCTTGATGTTCATGGTGGGGCCGCCGGAGGGCTGACGGATGGCCGCGGTCACGTTGACCTTGCGCTGGCCCAGGCCCTCGACCAGACCCATGGAGGAGGTGGACTTGCCCTCTCCCAGGGGGGTGGGGGTGATGGCGGTGACGTCAATGTACTTGCCGTCGGGGCGATCTTTGAGCCTATCGAGCAGCTTTTTGAAGTCCACCTTGGCCACGTAGTGACCATGCAGGAGCAGTTCCTCCTCGGTTATCCCCAGCTCGCTGGCGATATCCTTGATGGGCTTCATGTACTCTTCGGCTGCCTCAGCGATTACGTAATCAGGATTTTCTCTGGGATCTGGCAGCTTGGGCATATCAACTCCTCCTTGAAAGCATAACGCAGCAATGTCAACGATCCGGCCCTGCCCCCGGGTGCCTCCCGGCAGCCAAACCAGACCATATAAGTTTACGACTTCTCTCCGGTGCTCTTATTTCAGCTATCTGGCGACGACCCCGTAAGCTAAGGAGATCACCAGTTATCTTGGGCAAATAGCACGTTTGGGATTCAAGGTCAAGAGAATTGCATCACAAACTGCTCCCAACCCCCAAGTTGAACCACAGACCCCGGCAAGCAGCAGGAGATTATTTGACGCGGGCCCTTGGGGGTGATAATGCTACCCCTGTGAGGGGGAGGTCCGGCCCCCAGTTCGGGCCTCAAAATCAACATTCGAAGCACCCCGCAGCCCTGTTCAGCATACCTCTATCATCCATGGGTGTTTCCTGTCCACGGGGAGAGACATGTACAAGATCCTTTCCAAGCGGGAGCTGGCCCAGGGCACTGTGGTCGAAAACGAGATCGAGGCTCCCCGCATCGCGGCCAAGGCCCAGCCCGGCCAGTTCGTCATCCTCAGGGTCAACGAGACCGGCGAGCGCATTCCGCTCACCATGGCCGACACCGACCCCCGGCGGGGCACCATCACCATCATCTACCAGGTGGTGGGCAAGACCACCGCTCTGCTCAAGAGCCTGGCGGTGATGGACTCCATCATGGACATCGCCGGGCCCCTGGGCACCCCGACGCCCATCGAGAAAAAGGGCACCATCATCTGCGTGGGCGGCGGCACCGGCGTGGCCGTGCTGCACCCCATCACCCGGGGCTTCCATGAGGCGGGCAACAAGGTCATCGGCATCATCGGGGCGCGCACCAAGGACTTGCTCATCATGGAAGACAAGATGACCAAGGCCACGGACGAGCTTTACGTCTGCACCGACGACGGCTCCTACGGCCACCACGGCTTTGTGACCGACGTCTTGCGCGAGCAGCTGACCAAGCTGGGCTCCGAGGTCAAGGAGGCGGTGTGCATCGGGCCGGTGCCCATGATGAAGTTCTGTTGCAAGGTCACCGAGGAGTTCGGGGTGCCCAGCATGGTCAGCCTGAACGCCATCATGGTGGACGGCACGGGCATGTGCGGCTGTTGCCGGGTGCAGGTGGGCGGCGAGACCAAGTTCGCCTGCGTGGACGGCCCGGAGTTCGACGGCCACAAGGTGGATTTCGAGGGGCTTTCCAAGCGCCTGACCGCCTACATGCCTCAGGAGAAGGAGGCCATGGGCCTCTATGAAAAGAAATGCTCCTGCGGCAAGCAGGGTTAAGGGGGGAGAAGCATCATGGCCGATAAAAAGGAAAAGACTCCCCGCACTCCCATGCCCGAGCAGAAGCCCGAGGTTCGCCGCCGCAACTTCGAGGAGGTGCCCCTGGGCTACCAGGCCGAGATGGCCCAGATCGAGGCCAGCCGTTGCTTGCAGTGCAAGAAGCCTGCTTGCGTGCAGGGCTGCCCGGTGAACGTAAACATCCCAGCCTTCATCCACCACATCGCCGAGGGCAACTTCGCCAAAGCGGTGTTCCAGCTCTGGGAGGACAACTCCCTGCCCGCGGTCTGCGGCCGGGTGTGCCCCCAGGAGAACCAGTGCGAAGGCAACTGCATCGTGGGCAAGAAGGACAAGCCCGTGGCCATCGGCAACCTGGAGCGCTTCGCCGCGGACTGGGCCCGGTCCGAAAAGGACCTGCCCCTGCCTCCGGTGGCCCCCAAGACCGGCAAGAAGGTGGCCGTGGTGGGATCGGGCCCCGGCAGCCTCACAGTGGCCGGCGACCTGATCCGCAAGGGCCACGAGGTCACGGTCTACGAGGCCTTCCACAAGCCCGGCGGCGTGCTGGTCTACGGCATTCCCCAGTTCCGGCTGCCCAAGGAGATCGTGGCCTCGGAGGTCAACTTCCTGGAGCGCCTGGGCGTTAAAGTCGAGTGCAACGTGGTGGTGGGCTCCACCATCACCGTGGACGAGCTGCTCACCGAAGAGGGCTTTGACGCGGTGTACCTGGGCGTGGGCGCGGGCCTGCCCCGCTTCGTGGGGGTGCCCGGCGAAAACCTCATCGGGGTCTACAGCGCCAACGAGTACCTCACCCGGGCCAACCTGATGAAGGGCTACCTCTTCCCCGAGTACGACACCCCGCTGATCAAGGGCGACCACGTGTGCGTGTTCGGCGGAGGCAACGTGGCCATGGACAGCCTGCGCACCGCCATGCGCATGGGCTGCGACGACGTGAAATGCGTGTACCGCCGCTCCGAGGAGGAGCTGCCCGCCCGCGGCGAGGAGATCCACCACGCCAAGGACGAGGGCATCCAGTTCTTCCTGCTGCACTCGCCGCTGCGCTTCATTGGCGACGAGGACGACCGGCTCAAGGCGGTGGAGCTCCAGGAGATGCAGCTCGGCGAGCCCGACGAGAGCGGCCGCCGGCGGCCCGAGCCCATTCCCGGCTCGGTGAAAACCATCGACTGCGACCTGGCCATCATCGCCATCGGCTCCGGGGCCAACCCGCTCATCACCCGCACCACGCCGGGGCTGGAGGTGAACAAGTGGGGCTACATCGAGGCCGATGACGACGGCAAGACCAAGAAGGCCAAGGTCTGGGCCGGCGGCGACATCGTCACCGGCGCGGCCACGGTGATCAAGGCCGCCGGGGCCGGGCGCACCGCGGCCAACAGCATGCACCGCTACCTGACCTGGGGCTGGTAGAAACCCCCGGTCAAGGGCGCGACGGACAAGGAAAAAAGAGGGGCGTCCCGCTTGCTAGGGGGGACGCCCCACTCTATAATTCGGCTACTGTTAAACACCACTGACCATGTTTCACACCGGTTAGCCCACATATTTCATGAGGGTTGGGCGGCAGGAAACAACGAACCAAATTTCATGTGCCGTTCTGAAATAGGCACCTATGCCGTCAGGGGGCGGTTTGCACCCTGGACCGGCACAGCCAGCCGCCGACAGACAAGGCGTCTGGCAAGCGAGGGCCGCTGGCGTAGCCGCTAGCTACGTCAAGGCCCGAGCGCAGCCAGCAACGCAGTATGGCGGTGGCTGGCGCAGCCGGACGCCCGGCTCTCATGAAATTTGCGGGCTAAAATCCGATGCTCGACGTACAAAATCAGCGCGACCACCGCAATGTGGCCATCGACAAGGTGGGGGTGAAGAACATCCGCTACCCCATCACCGTGCTGGACCGCGCCGCCGGTTCGCAGCAGACGGTGGCCTCCATCAACATGTACGTGAACCTGCCTCACCAATACAAGGGCACGCACATGAGCCGCTTCATCGAGCTACTCAGCGAGTACAGCGGCAACATCAACATCTCCAACATCCCCGACATCCTGGACGAGATGAAGAGCCGCCTGGACGCGGAAAGCGCCCACATCGAGGTGGAGTTCCCCTACTTCATCGAGAAGTCCGCCCCGGTGAGCAAGGCCCAGGGGCTCATGGAGTACGCCATCGCCTTCCGGGGCAGCCTCAACGGCAGCGGCATGGATTTGGTGGTGGAGATCGGGGTGCCGGTGACCACCCTGTGCCCCTGCTCCAAGGAGATAAGCGCCTCGGGCGCCCACAACCAGCGGGGCATCGTGCGCCTGGCCGTGCGCTTCAAGCGCTTCATCTGGATCGAGGACTTGATTCAGATGGTGGAGCAGAGCGCCTCATCAGAGGTCTTCAGCCTGCTCAAGCGCGAGGACGAGAAGTTCGTCACCGAGAACGCCTACGAGAACCCCATGTTCGTGGAGGACGTGGTGCGCGAGGTGGCGGTGAAGCTCTCGGCCGACCCCAACATCGTCTGGTTCACCGTGGACAGCGAGAACTTCGAGTCCATCCACAACCACTCGGCCTACGCCTTCATCGAGGTGGACAAGCGCGAACCAAAGGTTTGAGCATGGCCCCGCCCCTGGACATGGACGACAAGGACCTGAGCTGGGAGTTCTTCCGGGCCACCGGCCCGGGCGGACAGCACCGCAACAAGGTGGAGAGCGGGGTGCGCCTGACCCACGAGCCCACCGGCATCGTGGTGCAGGCCACCGAGCGCCGCTCCCAGCACCAGAACCGCGAGGTGGCCTTGCGCCGCCTGGAGGCGGCCCTGGCCAAGCGCAACGCGCCCCCGCCCAAGCGCAGGAAGCCCACCAAGCCCTCGCGGGCGGCCAAGCGCCGCCGGGTGGAGGCCAAGAAGCAGCGGGGACGCACCAAGAGCCTGCGCCAAAAACCGGACTGGTAAGGAGAGGCCATGGCCCTGATCCTGGCCATTAGCGGCAGCCCGCGCAAGGGGGCCAACAGCGGCAAGCTGGCCTCCGAGGTTTTGGCCGGCGCGGCCGAGGCCGGGCATGACACCGAGCTGATCCGCCTGCGCGAGCATGAGTTCAGCGCTTGCATCGGCTGCGAGCGCTGCCGCAAAAGCAAAGCCTGCATTGGCCTGGACGACGGGATGCAGGCGCTCTATCCCCTGGTCGACAAGGCTCAGGGACTCGTCTTGATCTCCCCCACCCATAACTACAACGTCTCGGCCTTGATGAAGGCCTTTATAGACCGGCTCTACTGCTTCTACGATTTCGGCGAACAGCGGCCCGGCCCCTGGGGCAGCCGTTTGGCCGGGCAGGGGCGCAAGGCCCTGATCGGCGCGGTGGCCGAGCAGTTGGACAGCGAAGGCCTGGGCGTGGTGCTGCCCGCTCTGCGCCTGCCCCTGGAGTCCTTTGGCTACGAGGTGGTGGGCGAGCTGGTGGCTCCCGGGGTCTTCCCGCCCGGCGCGGTGAGCCGGGACGCGGCGATCATGGCCCAGGCCCACGCCGCCGGTCGCGCGCTGGGCCAAGCCGTGGGAGGCTAGGCAAGCCGTGGCTCGCTATCTTTTCGTGCCCGGCGGCAAGCGCACCGGGGCGGACTGGGACTCGGTGCGGACCATCCTCGACAACCAAGGCCACGTCACCCAAGCCATCACCCTCTCCGACCCGGAGCACGCCACCCTGGAGGGCCACGTGGCCGAGGTGCGCGCGGCCCTCGCGGCCTGGGGCGACGAGCCGGTGCGCCTGGTGGGGCACAGCTACGCCAGCCTGGTGATCAGCGGCGCGGCGGCGGCCATGCCCGAGTCCGTTGAGAGCCTGGGCTACGTGGACTGCCTGATCCCCGTGAGCGGCCGCTCTTTGTTCGATTTCTTCCGCTCGGCCGGGGTGGACCCGGACGCCTTTGGGGTGCCCGCCTGGCCCCCCTTCACCCAGCCCCTGGTTTTTGATGAAAAGGCGCTCCGGGCCCTGCCCAAGCTCTACGTGCACTGCCTGCGCAGCCAGTTCCTGGCCATGACCGGCGAGCCGGTGCGCCATGTGCGGGCGCACCTGGCCGACGAGCACTGGACCTATCGCGAGGTCGACGCGGACCATTACGTGATGCTCGAGCACGCCCCCGAGCTGGCCGCCATTCTGGAAGAGATGTGAGCGCCTAGATAAGCAGCGCCCCGCCGTCCACCACCGCTACGGTCCCCGTCACATACGGGCTCAGCATCAAATGCAGGTAACTGGCCGCCGCCTCGCGGGCCGCGCCCAGGCGGCCGGCCGGGAAGCCCTCGGCCTTGGCCGCCACCTCGGGCGGCTTGGGCGCGAGGTAGCCCGGGCTCACCGCGTTCACCCGGAGAGGAGCCAGCTCCACGGCCAAGGCCCGGGCCAGGGTCTCCACTCCAACGTCGATCAGGGCCATGGCCGCGTGGCCGGGCATGATCTTCTGGCCGAGGATGCCGCTGGTCAGGGTGACGCTGCCTTGGGGGTTGAGCTGGGGCAGGGCCGCCTGGATGAAGCGGGCCGCGCCCCAGAGCTTCACGCCCATGCCCTCGCGGGCCTGCTCTAGGTCCAGGGAGGCAAAGGGCGCGGGCGTGAGCGCGGGCCGCACCGCCACCACCAAATGGTCGATGTGCCCGGCCGCCTCCAGCAGGGGGCCGAAGCTGGCGGGGTTGGTGAGATCGCAGTCGTGCGCGCTCACCTCCGGCCCCAGCTCGCGGGCCAGTTCAGCGGCCTTTTGCGTGGCGCGGCGCGAAGCCACCAGCACCCGCGCCCCGTTCTCATGGGCCAGGCGGGCCACGGCCAGGCCGATGCCCGCGTTGCCCCCCAACACCAGCACGCTCTGCCCTTGCAGCATGGCGGCATCCTTTCGTCTACAGCAAGAAGGGACCGGCCCGCGTGGACCGGCCCCTGATTCATCCTTGCAGGCTCGCCAGGCTCAGGCCATCTGCTCCAGATAGACCTTGGCCTTGGCCGAAAGCTCGGCCAGCTGGCGCGAGACCTCCTCGCGCTCGGCGGGCTTGAGCTCGCGGATCACCTTGGCGGGCTGGCCCAGGACCAACACGCCCTCGGGCACCTCCATGCGGGGCGGCACCACCGCGCCGGCCCCCACCAAAGCGCCCGCGCCCACCACCGCGCCGTCCAGCACGATGGCCCCGATGCCCACCAGGGCGCCGCTCATCACCTTGGCCCCGTGCAGGCAGACCTGGTGGCTGATCAACGCGCCGGGCTCCACGATCACCGGCTTGCCCTCCGGGGCCTCCACCAGGGCCAGGTCCAACACCGCGCTGCCCTCGCCGATCTCGATGCGGTCGTCGTCGGCCCGGAGCACCGCACCCGGCCAGACCATGGCGCCCGCGGCCAGGTTCACCTGGCCCAAGAGGCGGGCCGAGGGGTCCACGAAAGCGCACGGCCCGATTTGGGGAGCCAAGCCCTTGAAGGGAGTGAGCAGGGGTTTGTCCGGCATGTGGGCGTCCTTTCGCTGAGGGAGTCTAGCGGCTGAACACCGCCGCGATGCCCTGGCCGCCGCCGCCGCAGATGGTGACCAGGCCCTTCTTGGCGTCCTGGCGCTGCATCTGGTGCAGCAGGGTGACCGTGCGCATCACGCCGGTGGCCCCGATGGGGTGGCCCAGGGAGATGCCCGAGCCGTTCACGTTGATCTTGGTCTCGTAGTCCTCTTGGGGCACGCCCATGAGCTTGGCGTCGGCCAGCATCTGCACGGCAAAGGCCTCCTGGATCTCGAAGAGCTCGATGTCGCCGAGCTCCAGGCCCGCCTTGGCCAAGGCGCCCCTGACCGCCACGTCCACCGCCGGGTAGGTGATGGTGGGGTCGCAAGCGCCCACCGCCGCGGCCTCGAACCAGGCCAGGGGGGTGAGACCCAGCTCCTTCACCTTGGCCTCGGACATCAACACGATGGCCGCCGCCCCGTCGTTCTCCGAAGAGGAGTTGCCCGCGGTGCACACGCCATCGGGGTAGACCGTGGGCAGCTTGGCCAGCTTCTCGGCCGTGGTGCCCGGGCGGGGGGTTTCGTCGGCGTCCAGGCTGGCGGGGCCCTTCTTGCTGGGGGGCAGGGGCACCGGCACCAGCTCCTCGGCGAAGATGCCCGCCTCCATGGCCGCCACCGCCTTGGCGTGGCTGCGCGCGGACCAGGCGTCGGCCGCCTCGCGGGTGATGCCCTCCATCTTGGCCGCGGTCTCGGCCCAGGCCATCATGGAGTTCAGCTCGCCGTAGCGCGCGATGGGCTGGGACATGACCCGGGCCCGCTGGATGCGGTCGAAGAAAGGCACGCCCCACATGGCCATGGCGCCGTGGCCCCGAGGCATGAAGCCCCACTTGGGGTCCTTCTTGCCGCCCAGGCCCCACTTGATCTCGCCGGGCAGGTACATCTCGGCCCGGCTCATGCTGTCCAGGCCCAGGGCCACGGCCACCTCGGCGTTGCCGGTCTGGATCTTCATGGCCGCGATCCACAGGGCGTCCACCCCCGAGCAGCAGCGGCGGTCCAGGGTCAGGGCGCTAACCGTGTCCGGCCAGCCGGCCTCCAACAGGGACACGCGGCCCGCGTTGGCGCACTCGCCGTTCTGATAGGCCTGCGCGGCCACCACCTCGCCCACCGCGGCGGGGTCGAGGCCGATCTTGTCCAGGGCCGCCGAGAGCACCAGCGCGCCCAGGGTGGAGACCTCCACGTCCTTGAGGGAGCCGCCGTAACGGCCGATGGGGGTGCGCACACCAGATACCAAAGCCACTCTTTCCATGATTCTCTCTCCCTTTAACCCAGGATAAGGCGGCTCGGGTCGATGTCGCGCCGCAGGATGGTCAGTTCATGTTCGCTGGGGGCCTCGGCCTCGCGGGCCTGGGATATGTCCAGGTCGAAGCCGGTATTCTCTTGCACCTGCTCCGGAGGCACCCCGGGGTAGTACTGCTCCAGATACATGTACTTGCTCTGGTCGTCGAATTTCATCACTCCCAGGTCGGTGACCACGGCCATGGGGCCTCCCCGCTTGAAGCCGGCTTTCCAGCGGCTGTCCCCGCCGTCCAGCCAGCCGGGGCTGGAGAGATAGTCCACCTTGGGCACGAAACGCCGCTTCTGGTGGGCCATGAAGATGATGGAGCCGAAGGCCAGACTGGCCGCGTCCAGGGCCCCGCCCGCGCCGGGGAAGCGCGCGCTGGGGCGGTGATAGTCGCCCAGGGCGGTGGAGTTCAGGTTGCCGTAGGGGTCTATCTGGGCCGCGCCCAAGAAGGCGATGGTGCGCAGCCGCCGATGCACCAGCACCGCGAAGGCGTCCACCAGGCCGGTGTTGAGGCTGGTGCCGGACATGACCCGGGGATCGGCCACCGCCAGGGGCAGCTCGTGCAGCGAGGGGTCGATGCCCCCGGTCTCGAAGAACACCACCGAGTTGGGGGCGTAGATATGCTTGGCCACGGTGGCGGCCAGCATGGACAGGCCGGTGCCCGCGAAGAGGATGTCCCCGTCGTTAACCAGGCGGCCGGCGCTGATGGCCATGATCTCCTTACGAGTGTATTCCATGACTCGCTCCTTCCCTAGCGCCGGTCCAGGCCCGGGGCGTAGCCCAGCACCCGGCTGGCCTTGATGCGCTCCAGGTCCGCCACGCCCACCTTGGCCAGATATTCTTCCTGGGTATCGAAGCACAGCACCCACTCGTCCAAGTAGCGCTGGAACTTGTCGTCGTCCAGGGCGTATTCGCGGTAGAGCTTCAGATGGGCGGGGTCGTAGTCGTAGTACTGGTGGCAGGCGGTGGGGTGGGCCCCCATGGGCGCGGGGATCACCGCGTCCACCAGGAAACCGGGGAAGGTGTTCTGGTCCGGGTCCTCGCGCAGGTGCTCCTCGGGCACGATCTCCTCGCAGGTGACGATCACCGCGTCGGAGGCCCTGGCCTGCTCCACGTCCAGGAAGCTCAGCCCCTTGATGCGCACCGTGCCCCCGGTGCCCACGTACTGGGCGTGCAGCAGGCACACGTCCGGGGTCAGGGCGGGCAGCATCACCACCGGGTCGTCTTCCTCGGCAAAGGGGTTCTGGCTCACCACCATCTTCTTCTTGGGTATCTTGCCCGTGCCGCGCACCTCGGGGCCGAAGCCCCATTTTTCCAGCACGTCGGTGCCCAGGCCGGAGCGGCTGGGTATGAAGGGCAGGCCCAAAGAGCCGGCCAGGAAGCGGAGGCTCATGTGGAAGTTGGAGTAGTCCTCCACCAATATCTCGCCCCGGCTGGCCGCGTCGCGGAAGCGGATGCCCGTGGGCGCGAAGCGGGCCACCCCGCCGTAGGCCAGCTCCACCTTGCTCACGCAGCCGGCCCCTATAAGCAGGTCCAGGGCCTGGCCGTGGGAGTGCACCGCCAGGTGCAGATCGCGGCGCTGTTGGCGGATGATCTCGCGGGCGATGAGCATGGCGTTGCGGTTGACCGTGAAGCCCCCCAGGCACACCATGGCCCCGTCGGGGACAAAGCGCCTAACCGCCTCGGCGGCGCTCATGAGCTTTTCTTGCATCAAAGGCGTGAATTGCATAAACCGATCAATCCTTGGGTTTGAGGGGGGCACTCAGGCCCGGCCCCAGCGCCGGGTAGGGCCCCTGGTATCCCATCAGGCGGCTGAGCTCGCGGCCTTGGTCCAACAGCTCCGCCGCCAGGCTCTGGTGATCCAGCTCGCCGGGCTCCACCGGCAGCGAAACGCTGATGGCCGCGGCCACCCGCGCTGCCGAGTCCAAAACCGGCACGGCCAGCGAGTGCAGGGCCGGAGAGGCCTCGCGGTCGCTCTCGGACAGGCCCGTCTTGCGGATGGCCTCAAGGTGCTTGATGAGCGCCTTGCGGTCGGTGATGGTGTAGGCGGTGAGCCGCTCCAGCTCCATGCTCTCCAGCCGGGCGCTCAGCTCGGCGTCGGGCAGCGCGGCCAGCATCAGCTTGCCCATGGAGGTGCAGTAGGCCGGCAAACGCGAGCCCTCTTGCAAGTCGAACTTGAAGAAGCGCTCCACCTCGTGGCGGTAGATGATCACCGCCTCGCCGCCTTCGAGCACCGAGAGGTTCACGGTGCAGCCCAGACGGGTGGAGAAGGCCTCCAGCATGGGCGCGGCCAGGCGGCGGAGGCCCGAGCCGCCGGAAAAGGCCTGGCCCAGGGCCAAAACCCGGGGGGAGAGGAAGAAGCGCTTGTGCTGGTCGCGGCCCAGGTAGTCGAGTTGGGAAAGGGTGTGGGTGAGGCGCTGGACCGTGGCCAGGTTCATGCCCGTGGTCTCGGCCAGCTCGGTGAGGGTGAGGCGGGGGCGCTCGGAGCTGAAGGCCTCCAGCAGACGCATCCCCTTGGCCAGGGATTTTACGAACAAGCGCCCGGGTTCCGACATGCCCCTCACCGCCTTGCCTTGTGTTAGCGCATTGCGATAATCATAATTGCATTGCAAATACAATATAGACCGAGGTAAGGTGCCGGTCAAGCCCGCTTTACGCCTTGGGGATCGGGAGCTTCCACCCCGGCCGCGCCTGTGGTAAACCGGGACCGGACCCACATCACCGGAGGCAGCGACATGACCCAGAGCAAGGCCATGGTGGTCACCGAACCCGGCCACCTCGAAATGCAGAGCTTTCCCCTCCCCGAGCTGGGGCCGGACGACGGCCTTCTCAAAATGGAGCTGATCGGGGTGTGCGGCTCGGACCCGGGAATCTTCAAAGGCAAGGCCACCCGCGCCACCCGCCCCTACCCCATCATCCTGGGCCACGAGATCGTGGGGCGCATCGAGGCGGCAGGCGAGGAGTTCCTGGCCCGGCGGGGCATGGAGCTGGGCGAGCGGGTCACCGTGGAGTACGCCTTCGGCTGCGGCAAGTGCGCCCCCTGCCGGGCGGGCCGCTACACCCTGTGCGACGAGCTGAAGTACTACGGCACCATGGTCACCTGCGCCGAGCCTCCCCATCTGTATGGCGCCTACTCGCAATACCTCTACCTTCCTCCCCGGGCCATGGTGCACCGGGTGGGCGAGGACACCACCCCCGAGGACGCGGTGCTCATCTCGGCCATCCTGGGCAACGCGGTGCGCTGGCTCACCCGCATCGGCGGGCTAAAGGGCGGCCAGAGCGTGGCCATCGTGGGACCGGGCCAGCAGGGCCTGGCCGCCACCATGGTGGCCCGCGCCTGCGGGGCGGGGCCCATCATGGTGCTGGGCCTGGAGCGCGACGCCGAGCGCCTGGAAATGGCCAAGCGGCTGGGGGCCGACGTGGCCATCATGAGCGACCGCGAGGACCCCGTGGCCGCCGTGGCCCAGGCCACCCACGGCGAGATGGCCGAGGTGGTCATGGACGTGAGCGGCCACGCCTCGGGCGCGCCTCTGGCCCTGGATCTGTGCGGCCTGGGGGCCACCCTGGTCCTGCCCGGGCTCTACGGCATGACCACGGCCATACCCCTGGTGCTGGACAAGGTGGTGCAAAAGGAGCTGAAGGTGCTGGGGGCCTATTCCCAGGACTTCGAATCGGTGGAGGCGGCCATCAAGCTGGCCAAGCGGCACAAGCTGCCTCTGGCCGAGCTGATCAGCCACCGCTTCCCCCTGGCCCAGGCCGAGCAAGCGGTGCGCCTGGTGGGCGGCGAGGTGCCCGGCGAGGTGCCCATGAAGGTGGTCCTGGACCCCTGGGCTTAATCCATATCCTTCAATAGGCGGCTGATGGACAACAGGGCGCGGTCCCGCTTGGCCACGGCCGCCTTGGCCTTTTCCGGGCTCCAGGCGTAGTAGCCCTGGCCGCTCTTGAGGCCCAGCTCGCCCCGGGCCACCATGTCCTGGAGCAGCTGCGAGGGCTCGGTGCGGTTGTCCAGCCGGGGCACCAGGTAGGACTGCACGTTCAGGGTCACGTCCAGCCCGCCCAGGTCGGCCCGCTCCAGGGGGCCCATGAAGGCCAGCCTCAGGCCGAAGCCGTACTTCACCACCCGGTCCACGTCCTCGGCGCTGGCCACCCCGGACTCCACCAGGGACATGGCCTCGCGCTGCAAGGCGTGCTGCATGCGGTTGCCCAGAAAACCGGGGATGTCCTTGTTCACCCGGACCGGCACCTTGCCCAGGCGCTCCACCAGCTCGGCGGCCGCCTCGAACACCTCGGGGCTGGTCTGCTCTCCCTTGATCACCTCCACGCAGGGCACCACCTGGGGCGGGTTCCAGAAGTGCAGGCCCACCAGGCGCGAGGGCTGGGCCATCTGGGCCGCCACCTCGCTGATGCGCAGGGCCGAGGTGTTACTCACCAGCAGGCACTCGGCCGGGGCGAGCTTTTCCAGGCGGGCGAAGAGTTCCTGCTTGAGGGCCAGGTTCTCGAACACCGCCTCGATGATCACCTCGGCCTCCCCGCAGGCCTGCTCCAGGCTTGCGGCGGGCGTCAGATTCTCCAGGCAGGCCTCGGCCTTCTCGGGGCTCACCAGCTCCAGCTCGATGAACACCTTCAGGCTGTCGGCCACCCGCTCCTTCAGAGCCTCCAGGGAGGCGGGGTTTTCATCCCACACCCTGACCCGGTAGCCGGACAGGGCCAGGTCCTGGGCGATGCCGTGGCCCATGGTGCCGGCCCCCACCACCGCGGCGATGGGGGCCGGCTTGGTCGCTTGTTGCGTTTCGCTCATGTTCGCGGGGTCTCCGGTGTGCTTCAGTCTTGCGGTTTGCCGCCGAGGGCGCGGTAGTACGCGATGATGATCAGGCACCAGGCCAAGAGCCCCAGCAGGAACAGGTTGTAGTGGGTCACCCCCACGTTGGTCACGCGGGCGTACCACATGAGCAGGGCGGTTATGACGATTGGGATCCAGGCGAGCAGTTTCTTGGTCATGCCACCACCTCCGGGGCCAGGGCCATATCGTTTTTATGCTGGCGCCAGTGGAAGAAGAACACCACCGCGGCCAACACCCATCCCACCAGGTCGGTGATGATGTCCGGGTGGAACATCATCAGGGCCGCGATGCCCATGAGGACGCGCACCACCCAGCCGGCCTTGCCCAGCATCCAGCCTTCCGTGGTCACGGTGAGGGCATAGATGCCCACGAAGCCTCCGGCCACCGCAGAGACGATGTGATACCAGTCGCCCTCGAAGACCAGGGCCGGGTTGAACACGAATACAAAGGGAAGGATGTATTTGGCTATACCCAGCCGGAATGAGTGGAACCCCGTCTGCATGGGGTTTGACCCCGCTATTCCTGCCGCGGCGAAGGAGGCCAGGGCCACCGGCGGGGTGATCGCCGAAACCAGGCCGAAGTAGAAGGCGAACAAATGGGCGGCGATGGGGGCCACGCCCATCTTGGTCAGCGCCGGGATGACCAGGGCGGCCAGGGTGATGTACACCGCCGTGGTGGTGAGCCCCATGCCCAGGATCAACGAGGCGATCATGGTCAGGATCAGGGCGATCCACAGCTCGCCGCCGGCCACGCTGACGATGACGTTGGTGAACTTGAGCCCCAGGCCCGAGACGAACACGCAGCCGATGATGATGCCCGCCGTGGCGCAGGCCACGGACACGCTCACCGCCTGGCGCGCCCCCTCCTCAAGGGCCGAGAACATCTGGGTGGGGGTCATGCGGGTCTCCTTGCGCAGCGAGGAGAGCACCAGGATGGAGATGATGGCCCAGAAGGCGGCGAACATGGGGGTGTAGCCGATGACCATGAGCACCACGATAATTATGATGCTGATGAACAGGTGGCCGCCCCGCTTGAGCTCTTCCTTCAGGTTGGGCAGCTCTTCCTTGGGCACCGTGCCCAGGTTCTTCTTGCGCGCCTCGAAATGGACCATGATGAAGATGCTGAAGAAGTAGATCAGGGCCGGGAAGAGGCCGGCCAAGGCCACGTAGAGGTAGGGCACGTTCATGAACTCGGCGATGACGAAGGCCGCCGCGCCCATGACCGGGGGCATGATCTGCCCGCCGGAAGAGGAGCAGGCCTCCACCGCCCCGGCGAAGTAGGGCCGGTAGCCGACGCGCTTCATCAGGGGGATGGTGAAGCTGCCGGTGGTGACCACGTTGGCCACCGCCGAGCCCGACACCGAGGCCATGAGGCAGGAGCTGACCACCGAGGCCTTGGCCGGGCCGCCCACCCGCGATCCGGTGAGGGCCATGGCCACGTTGATGAAAAAGCGCCCCGCCCCGGAGCGCACCAGGATGGCCCCGAAAAGGATGAACAGGAAGATGTAGGTGGCCATCACCATCAGGGGGATGCCGTAGATACCGTTCTCGCGCATGAACAGGTAGTCGATGATGGTGAACCAGTCGCTGGGCGGGCCGTAGAAGATCCAGAAGAAATGGTCGGAGAAGGCGGTCTGCACCAGGAAGAAGCCGGCAATGATTACCATGGCCCAGCCCACCACCCGGCGGGTTACCTCCAGGAGCAGGATGAGCAGGATGGTGCCCGCCCAGATGTCCAGGTCGGTGAGGTCGCCCCGGCGGAAGATGAAGGCGTCCAGGTCCCACAAGGTGTAGACCTGCACCGCGATGACCAGCCCCACGCACAACAGATCCACCCCGAACCAGATGTTCTTGGGGTCGGTCCAGTTGGCCCGGCCCAGGGGCCGGAGCAGGAAGCAGAGCACCATGACAAAGGCCAGGTGCGTGGAGCGGAAGGCATGGGCCTCCAGGGAGCCGGCATAGGCCACGTACAGGTGGTAGATGCTCAGGCCCAGAGAGAGCAGGCATATGATCAGCTCGAGCGGATGGGCCAAGATGCCCTTCTTCTGCTTGAGCAGCCATTCGAGGATGCTCTCTTTCTTACCCTCTTCGTATTCCAGTTTTTTTACTTCGGTGGACAAGATGCGGCTCCCTGGGCTGAAATCCCACTAGTTGCGGTTTGAGGGCGGCCCGGCCGACGATCGGCCGGGCCGCGGTCAGGCAACGGACCCTACTGGGCGATGTGCTTTTCTTTGTAGTAGCGCATGGCGCCGGGGTGCACCGGAATGCGCGCGCCGGCCAGGGCCTTGTCGGGCTTGGAAGCCTCGATGGCGGCCTTCTTGACCTTGGCCAGGTCGCCCCAGTGGGCGTAGAGGGTCTTGACCACGTTGTAGGCCAGATCGTCGGGCACGTCCTTGTTGGCCACGATGCAGGTCACGGTGCCAACGGCCGGGACGTCGGCCTTGAGGCCCTTGTAGGCGCCCACCGGGATCACGGTGGCCATCAGGCCGGGCTCCAGCTTGAGGATCTTGGCCATGTGCTTGCCGTCGATGCCCAGGAAGCGGATGCCGGGGCGGAAGTTGAGGTCGATGATGGTGGACTGGGGGCAGGAGGTCACGGCCATGTAGGCGTCGGAGTGGCCGTCCTTCATCAGGGCCGCGGAGTCGGAGTAGCCCACGAAGCTGACCGAGCCGCCGTCCTTCTTGATGCTATCGAAGGTGATGCCGTAGGCCTTGAGGACCAACTCGGCGATGACGGTGCCGGTGAAGCCCACCTTGCCGGGGACGATGCGCTTGTTCTTCAGCTCGCCGACGCTGAAGATCTTGCTGCTCTTGGGCACCACCACCTGGAACACGCCGGGGTACAGGCTCATGAGGTGACGCAGGTTGGCGTTCTTCTTTTTGAATTTGCCGCGGCCCTCATAGGCGTTGTAGGCGGTGTGGGTGTAGGTCCAACCCAGGTCGGCGCGCCCGCTGTTGACGGCCTTGCAGTTGCCCACGCCGCCGCCGGGGCCGTTGGAGGTGGAGATCTTGATGTTCTTCTCCACGATGGACATCATGGCCGAGCCCAGGGGGTACCAGGAGCCGCCCTCGGGACCGGAGAACATGCGCAGGAACTGCTTGTCGGCGGCCACCACCGGCACGGCCAGGCACAGGCTCAAAAGGGCCACCACGGCCACCAACCAAAGTTTCTTGGGCATTTTTCCCTCCTATAGGATTAAAGTTAAGCCGTTATCGACTTGTCGGTTCGCTCGCCTTTCTCCTTGCAACCACCGGCGCGGCCGGTCAGGCCCATAGCTTGACCTTGTTGCGTTCTTCGACCATTTGTTCGATGCCCTTGAGCATGCGCTGCTGGCCCACGCTCACGTGCTGGCGCATGAGGCTCTCGGCCGCCGGGGCATCGTGGGCGGCCAGGGCTTTGAACAGCTCCTCGTGCTGGGCCTCGGCCTCGCTGAGGCGCTCGGTGCTCAGCCTCTCGGGGCGGTAGCGCAGGTAGATGCGGTCGAAAAGCTGGCGCAGATAGACGGCGCCGTTCTTTTGACCGCTGATCTTGGCTATGGCCAGGTGGATGCGAGCGTCGCACCACAACCGCTCCCGGCAATAGACCTCGCCCCGCACCGAACGATGCACGTTCAAAAGCTCGCGCAGCTCGTTCAGGTTTTGCTCCGTGGCCCGCTCGGCGGCCTTGGCCGCCAAAAAGCCCTCCAGAAGCACCCTGAGCTCGTAGAGCTCCCGGGCCTCTTCCAGGTCCAACTCGGGCACCGCATAGCCCTTGTTGACCTCGGAGCTGACCAAACCCTCGTTCTCCAGCCGGCTCAACGCCAGGATTACCGGGGTCTGGCTCATGTTCAGTTTCTTGGCGATGTCCTGGTAGCGCAGCTTTTGCCCGGCCACCAGCTCATCGTGCAACAGCATCAGCTTGATCTGCTGATACGCCTTTTCCGCCAAGGTTCCTGAGTGTTTCATCTATTTAATCTTCTTGGCAAAACTAGTCATAGTACCCCCTTAGCCCCTTCCGCGGGTGTCCCCCCGCCTTTGTCCCGGGAAGCCCCAAAAAAATATTGTTTTTTACTAATAATAAAATTATATTTTTCATAATATGGTTATGCGATAAGTGTCAAGGTCAGAATTGGGTTGGTAGCGTTTTTCCGTTTGGGAGGCGCCCGCCGGCCCCGCCCCATTGTCCCCGGGGCCCCGCGCCTCATCGGCGATCCGGCGGTCCCTCAGCTTGGAAGAGGCCATGTCCGATGCAATAGGGCTCACGGTGGTAGGAGCCGGCGTGGTGGGCTGCGCCGTGGCCCGGGAGCTGGCGCAAGCCGGCGAAGACGTCCTGGTCCTGGAGCGCAACCCCGGAGTATCACAGGGAGAAAATCAATCTTCCCGCAACTCGGGGGTGATCCACTCCGGCCTGTACTATGACCAGGCCACCCGGCCGCTCAAGGCGGCCATGTGCGTTCAGGGCAACCGCCTGCTCTATGAGTTCTGCGCCGAGCACCACGTGCCCGCCCTGGCCTGCGGCAAGCTGGTGGTGGGCACCGAGCCGGCGCATGCCGAGGTCCTGGCCCTGTATGAACAGCGGGCCGAGGAGAACGGGGTGCCCGTGGAGATGATCAGCGGCGAGCGGGCCAGGGAGATGGAGCCCCAGGTGCGCTGCCTGCAAGCCCTGCACTTCCCCAGCGCCGGGGTGGTGGACGCCGCGGCCCTGGTGCATAGGCTCTACGCCCTGGCCAGCAGCCACGGGGCCCAGTTCATGCCCCAGACCCGCCTCAGCGCGGCCAAGGCCACGCCCGAGGGCATCGAGCTGACCATCACCTATCGCGACGGGGCAGAGGACACCTTTTTGACCAAACGCGTGGTCAACTGCGCGGGGCTCTACTCCGACGAGGTGGCCCGCATGTTGGACCCGGACTCGCCGCACGTGATCGACCCCACCCGCAGCGAGTCGGTGAAGTTCTACCGCACCAAGCGGCCCGAGGTGTACCTCCAGAGCATGAACGTGTACCCCACGCCCTCCATGCTCAAGACCGAGCACGGCACCCACTTCACCGTGGGGGTGCACCTTACCCCCACTCTGTCCCCAGGCCCGGAGGGCGAGGCGCTCATCGGGCCGGAGGTGACCATCGGGCCCCTGGGCCACGGCTGCCGCCACAAGGAGGACTACGGCGGAGACTACCCGCCCATGGAGGAGTTTCACGCCCGGGTGGCGCCCTTCTTCCCGGGCCTGAGGGTGGAGGACTTGCAGCCCCACCAGGTGGGCATCCAGGCGCGCCTGACCAACTCGCCGGACTTCGTGGTGGAGTTCAGCCCGGCCGAGCCGCGCCTGTTGAACCTGGCGGGCATCGACAGCCCGGGCCTGACCAGCAGCCTGGCCCTGGCCAAACGGGCCAAGAACATGTTAGAGCAGGCCTAGCCTAGGCCTTAGCAGGAGAAGATGCGGTGCAAAAACTTATCATCAACGTAGCGGTCTGCGGCTCGGCCCCCACCCGGCAGCAAAACCCGGCCATACCCCACACCCCGAAAGAAATCGCCGAGGAGGCCCTGCGCTGCTGGCGCGCCGGGGCCACGGTGGTGCACGTGCACGTGCGCGAGCCCGAGAGCGGCGAGCCCGCCTTTAGGCGCGACCTGTTCGCCGAGGTGCTGGAGCGCATCCGGGCCGAGAGCGACATGCTGGTGAACCTGACCACCTCGGGCTTCAATCTCCAGGGCGAGGACCCCGGCGAGGAGCGCCTGGTGCCCGTGGCCTTGAAGCCCGACCTTTGCTCCCTGGACGTGGGTTCGCTCAACTTCCGGGGCCGGGTGTTCCTGAACCCCACCGACTGGGTGGACAAGGCGGCCCAGCGCATGCGCGAGACCGGGGTCAAGCCCGAGATCGAGGTGTTCGAGCTGGGGCATCTGCGCCAGGCCCTGGACATGATCAAGCGCGGGCTCATCGCCGACCCGCCCTATTTCCAGTTCTGCCTGGGCATCCCCTGGGGCGCCCCGGCCGACCTGCCCACCCTGATGGCCTTTAGGGAGCGTCTGCCCGAGGGCATCCCCTGGTCGGTGCTGGGAGTGGGCGCGGCCCAGCTTCCGGTGACCACCCACGCCATGCTCATGGGCGGCCACGTGCGGGTGGGCTTCGAGGACAACCTCTATCTGAGCAAGGGCGTGCCCGCGGACAGCAACGCCCGCTTCGTGGAGCGGGTGGTGCGCCTGGCCAAGGAGCTGCACCGCGAGGTGGCCACCTGCGACGAGGCGCGGGAGATGTTGAACATCCCGCCCAAGCCCTAGAACCCGAACTACCAGGCGAAGCCGCCGGCCATAAGCGCTGGCGGCTTCGCCATTGCCGCCCTCACGCCCCTGTTCAGCTCAGCCCCCCGGCCAGACAAGCGCCCGCGCCCATTCCAACGGGATTCGCCTGGTTGACCCGCAACGAGCCCATGCCCTAGCATTATTGTTAGCTCAAACGGTATTCGCCGCTTTTGCATCGGCAAATAGAATCGTCCCGCGCCTCCGTCACCGCCGGGCGCTGGCCAATCAGCTTGATATTTCATCGCGGAGCCTTAGGGATCGCCATTTTGGCGCGCGGCGGTGGCCGCCGCCCATGGTTCACGGCCCCGCCATGGCCTTTAACGTATTTCTGAACAACACTGCGAGGAAAGAGCATGGAACTGAAGAATGAACAGGTATTGCTCGATGCAATTTTGGATTACATGGCCACGACGGGAGTTGAAATTGACGACCACAAATTCGCGGTGGAAACCTTCCGGGCCAACGGCTGCACCGTAACCGACAACTTCTTCGTGAAGATACCGGCGGATGTCGCCCTGGCCGCCCTTTCCAAGGTCCCAAGGTCCTTCAAATGGTGGGACCGGGCCGGGGAAACCTATCTGGAGTATGGCGGCGGTAAAAAATACGTTATCGGCGATATGCGGGCGCCCGCTTTTTACAACCCCCACACCAAAAAAGTCGAGCCGGCCAACAGCGAGGCCTTGCTGGAAACCGTCAAGATGATGAATTACCTGCCGCACGTTCATATCAACGGCAACGTAATCGCCACCGACAATTACAACTACGACAACGCCAACGTCATCTGCAATTCCAACATGCCCATGATGCTCGGGGCGGGGAACTATCCCGTTGAGCTGGAAAACCTGATCCGCATGGCCATCGTGGTCAGGGGAAGCCGGGAAGCGCTCAAGGCCAAGCCGTTCATCGTGCCCATCGTCAGCGGGCTGATGTTGAAGTGGCCTTCGTTCCTCTTGGAGCAGATAAGGCTCTGCGCGGAATACGACCTCCCGGTGTTCGTCTCCACCATGCCGGTGGGGGGCGTCTCCGGCCCGGTGACCATCCCCGGCAACATCCTGCTGGGCGTGGCCACCACCCTTTTCGGCATCATCCTGGCCCAGCTGGCCAAGCCCGGGCTCCCCTCGGTGGACATGTATCACTCCACCTACATGGACCAGGCCAACGGCAAGGTGGGCGGCATGCCGGAGAACTACCTGGGCGAAGAGCTCCGGATATCCATGCTCCGCAACCTGCTGGGCATACCCACCTGCGACGGGACCACCATCTGCTCCAATGCCTATGAGTTCAAACAGGACGCCGTCTTCGAGATGACCTACAACTTCCGGGACTCCTACATGGGCATAACCGACGGCTACTGGGGCATCGGCGCCCTGGAAACCGGGCTGATCTATTCTCCCCACGGCCTGATCTTCACCAACGAGTTGATCGACATGGCCGAGAGAGAACTGGTCCCCCTGGAGATCAACTCCGAAACCCTGCCGCTGGACTTGATAAGGGAAATCCGAAACGGGGTCTACATCGCCGAAGACCATACGGTGGAAAACATGAACAAATATTTATGGAGGGGAAAATATTATCATTTCAACAAGGTGGATCACTCCCTGGACATATTCGACCGGCTGGACAAGGCGTATTTCAAAATCATGGAAGAGGCCGAGTTCGACAAGATCGAGCCGGACAAGGAAAAGGAAATCATGGAAATAGCCGCGCGGGCCATCCAGGCGTAAAGGAGACCATAGGCCATGAACAAGCAAGACACGCTGTTTCAGTCAATCTGCGCCGGCGACAAAGACCAGGTGGTTTCGGCGGTTCAGGAAAAAATCGACAACCAGGCCAATCCCCTCCAGGTGTTGAACGAGATCATGATCCCGGCCATGCGGGAGGTGGGCGATCAATATTCCAAATTCGAGATTTTTCTTCCGGAGATGCTCCGCTCGGCCAAGGCCATGCAGTTCGGCATCAAGGTCCTGGAGCCCCTGCTCATCGAGCAAGGCTACAAGTCAAAGGCCAAGCTGGCCATCGGTACGGTAGAAGGGGATCTGCACGATATCGGCAAGAACATCGTGGTCATCATGCTCAAGGGCGCGGGCTACGAGGTGGAGGACCTGGGGGTCAACTGCAACCTGGGGCTGTATGACCAGGCTATAAGCAACGGGGCGCAGGTGATGCTGTTCAGCGCCCTGCTGACCACCACCATGCCCAAGATGAAACAGGCGGTGGAGCACTGCAAAAAGAACTATCCCCACATCAAGGTGGTGGTGGGCGGCGCACCGGTGTCCGAGGAGTTCGCCGATTTGATCCAGGCCGATGCCTACGCCGAGGACGCCAGCGAAGCCACCAAGGTGGTGGACGGCTTTTTTGGTTGATCGCCCGGACCGGCTAAGCGGGGAGTGAGGGCCCGGCCCGGGACCACCCCGGCACAAACACAAGGGCCGAGGCAACCGGCGATTCGCCGGGATGCTTCGGCCCTTGGCTTTTGGGTCGCGTCTGGCGAAGCCGGCCGGTCTAGCCCTTGTCCAGCTCCATGCTGATCGCCCCCTTGGGGCAAAGGTGGGCGCAGAGCCCGCAGCCCTTGCAGAACTCCAGGTCGATCACCGCGCGGCCGGTGGCCGGGTCCTTGGTGATGGCCAGGTCCGGGCAGATGAGCATACAGATCTCGCAGCCGTCGCAGGAGTGGCCCGAGAGGCAGCGCTTGGCCTCGGCCTGGGCCTGATCCGGAGTCATCTCGCCCGCGCAGGCGGCCGGGTGCTGGGGCACTTCACAGGGGGGACGCAGGCTCATGATTGCACCTCTTCCAGAATGGCCCGGGCGGCGGCAATGCCTCCGGCCATGGCCTCCACCACCGTGGCCGGCCCGGTGACCAGGTCGCCCACCGCGTAGAGACTCTCGGCCAGCTTGCCGTTCTCGCCGGGCTCCAAGCCGCCCAGGCCCAGGCCCTCGGCCCAGGCCGGGGCCTCGCTGTCCTGGCCCAGGGCCAGAATCACCGTCTGGGCCGGGATCACCTCTTCGCTGTCCGCCGATGGTTCGAACACCACCCGGCCGTCTTCGCCGGGCTGGCCGGGCGCGGTGGCCTGCACCTTGAGGCCGCTCGCCGCGCCGTCGCCCTCCACGGCCACCGGAGCGGCGCGGAAGCGGAACTTGAGGCCTTCCGCCTCGGCGGCGGCGATCTCCTCGGCATAGGCGGGCATCTGTTCGCGGTCGCGGCGGTAGACGAGGGTCACCTCGGCGCCCGAACGCAGGGCCCAACGGGCCGCGTCCAGGGCCACATTGCCCCCGCCCACCACCACTACCGGCGAGGCCAGGGAAGGCGCGGGTCCCAGGGCCGCGTCGCGCAGCAGGTCGAGCCCGGGCCACACGCCGGCGAGGTCGTCGCCGGGCAGCCCTGCCGCCTTGGCTTTAGGCGCGCCGCAGGCCAGGATCACCGCGTCGCAGTCCTGGCGCATCTTCTTAACTTCTTGCGGGGTCAGGGCCTGGCTCAAGGCCAGCTCCACCCCAAAGGCCTGCACGTATTCCAGGTCGGTCTTCAGGGCCTCCCGGGGCAAACGGAACTCGGGAATGGCCCAGGCCAACATGCCCCCGGCCACCGGCTTGGCGTCGTAGACCGTGACCGCCGCGCCGTTCCTGGCCAGTTCCCAGGCCGCGGCCAGACCGGCCGGGCCCGCCCCCACCACCGCCACCTTGGCCATGGCCGGGCCCTGGGGCCGCACCGCCGTGGGGCGGGGGGCCAGGGCCGCGAAGCGCTTGAGGTCGCGGATGCTGGGCGGCGCCTGGAACCGGGAAGACAGGCAGGCCTGCTGGCAGGGATGGTGGCACACATGGCCCAAGACGCTGGGCAGGGGGTTGTCCCGGAGGATGATCTCCAGGGCCCCGGCCTGGTCGCCTTCGGCCAGGCAGGCCAGAT
Organism: Desulfarculaceae bacterium; assembly: GCA_020444545.1. Taxonomy (NCBI): domain Bacteria; kingdom Pseudomonadati; phylum Thermodesulfobacteriota; class Desulfarculia; order Desulfarculales; family Desulfarculaceae; species Desulfarculaceae bacterium. The sequence continues at coordinate 108,795 of JAHLKT010000003.1, forward strand.
ATCCGTTGATGTCCTGGCCCAGGGGGCAGGCGGCCTGGCAGGCGGGCGGCAGGTCCGCGCCCTTGCCCGGGGCCGCGGGGGCCAGGGCGGCGCGCATGGTGTCGCTCTCGCCGGCGCTCAAGTCCGGGCTGGCCAGGGCCGGGCAGGCCCCCCGGCACACCCCGCAGTAGCCGCAGATGTCCTCGTTCACCTGAGGGACGTGAGTTCTGCCTTCCATCTTAGGCCTCCCCCCAGGCGCGGCCCATGTCCAACCCTAAGGCCAGGGCCTTCTTGTTCAGCTCCAGGAAGCGTTCGGGCACGAACTCGGCCATGGCCTGGGCAGCCACCTCCGCGTCCCACCAGCCGGTGGCCCCCACGATGAGGCCCACCCAGATGACGTTGGCCACCTGGCGGTTGCCCAGCTCGTTGAGGGAAAGGGCGGTCACGTCGGCCCCGAAGCGGTCATGGGGCGCGCTTGGCGTCACCAGCCCGGAGTCGAAGAGCACCATGGCTCCCTCGGCCACGCCGGGCGCATAGGTGTCATAGGCCCCCTGGCTCATGGCCACCAAGAGGTCCGGCTTCTCCACGTGGGGGAAGTCGATCTCCTTTACGTCCAGCACCAGGTCGGCGCGGGCGCCGCCCCCTCGGGCCTGGGCTCCGTAGGAGTTGGAGCCGGCCGCGTAGAGGTCTTGCTTCACCGCCGCCTCGCCCAACAGGGCTCCGGCCAGGACTACGCCCTGTCCGCCCAGGCCGGCGATGCGAATCTCCTTGCGCTCACTCATGTTAGAACTCCCCCAGAGGCAGGGCCCCCTCGGGCAGGGGGCAATCGGCGTCGCTGAAGTTGGCGCACATCTCGCCCAGGCGGTCATACATGGCCCCGGGCGAGTCGTACTTGTTGCGGCGTCCGTACTGGGTGGGACAGGGGCTCATCACCTCCACGAAGGCGAACTCCTCGCTGGCGATGGCCTTCTTCAAGTAGCCGATCAGTTCGTAGGGCCGAACCACCGCCCCCCGGGCCACGTAGGGCGCGCCCGCGCCCTTGACCAGCTTGGACAGGTCAAAGGGCCGGTAGGGGTTGCCCTTCACGCTGGTGGCGGTCAGGTGCCCCTGGGGCGTGGTGGGGGCCATCTGCCCGCCGGTCATGCCGTAGATCATGTTGTTGGCGCAGATGACCGTGAGGTCCAGGTTGCGCCGGGCGGCGTGAATCAGGTGGTTGCCCCCGATACTGGCCAGGTCGCCGTCGCCCGAGACCACGATCACCTTCAGGTCCGGGTTGGCTTTTTTCACGCCGCTGGCGAAAGCCACCGCCCGGCCGTGCAGGGTGTGTAGGGTGTCGGCCGCGAAGTTGGGGCTGGGAATCCAGGCCGCGCAGCCGATGCCCGAGACGAACACCGTTTGGTCCATGTCCAGGCCCAGCTGGTCGATGGCCCGGAGCAGCGAGCCCATGAGCACGCCGTGGCCGCAGCCGGGACAGAAAGGCGTGGTGACCACCTCGGGCCGCAGGTACTTCTCCATGGAGCGGGCCATCAGCACATCTCCTTTAGGGCGGCCAGGATGCTCGCCGGGCTGATGGTGCTGCCGTTGACCTGGGTCAGGGAGCGCACCGGGGTGCTCCCGGCATAGGCCCGGACCAGGCCGTCCACCTGGCCCAGGTTCATCTCCGGCACCAGGAAGCCCTTGATGCCCCCGGCCACCCGGCTGATCAGCTCGTTGTCAAAGGGCCAGATGGTTATCAGGCGCAACAGCCCCGCCTTGATGCCCGCTTGGCGGGCGGCGCGCACCGCGCTAAGGGCGGAGCGGGCGGTGAAGCCGTAGGCCACCACCACCAGCTCGGCGTCGTCCAGGTGATAGCCCTCGTGGCGGCAGATCTCGTTCTTGCGGCTCAAGACCTTGTTGCTCAGGCGGCGCACCAGGGCGTCGTGGAAAGCGGGCCCTTCCGTCTTGCGGAAGCCGAAGCGGTCGTGGGTGGAGCCGGTGACCATGAGCTTCTCGCCGTCGCCAAAGGAGGGCATGGAGGGGATGCCCGCCGGGTCGTCAGTGCCGAAAGGCGGCTCGCCGGGCACGTAGTCCCGGTTGTAGACCTCCACCGTTTCGGGCATGTCCACCCGCTCGCGCAGATGGCCGGTGGCTTCCTCGGCCAGGAGGAAGGCGGGCACCCGCAGGCGCTCGGAGAGGTTGAAGGCCTCCACGGTCAGCGAGAACATCTCCTGCACCGACCAGGGGCTGAGCGCCACCACCTGGTAGTCGCCGTGGGAGCCCCACTTGACCGCCATGATGTCGCCCGCGCCCACCTTGGTGGCCTGTCCGGTGCAGGGGCCGGCCCGCTGCACGTCCACCACCACCACCGGGGTCTCGGTGAAGGCGGCGTAGCCCAGGCACTCCTGCATGAGGCTCACGCCCGGGCCGCTGGTGGCGGTCATGGCCTTGGCCCCGGTCCAGGAAGCGCCCACCACCGAGGAGATGGAGGCGATCTCGTCCTCCATCTGCAGGAAGGCGCCGCCCCGGGCCTCCAGCTCCCGGCTCATGTATTCCATGATCTCCGAGGAGGGAGTGATGGGATAGCCGCCGTAGAAGCGGCACCCGGCGGCGATGGCCCCCTCGGCGGCCGCGTCGTTGCCGGACAGGTAGCGCCTGCCGGCTTGCACGGGGTTGTTTACGGTGCTTAGTGGCATTTGGCAGGAATCTCCGGCATCCTAATACGAGTTACCCCAGCGCGAAACCAGGCCATTGCCCCGGCCGGCTGGCGAATACGCGGGGAGCGGGCATCGCAACTTGCCAGAATTACAGGACAATATGGCTTGGCAAAACAATATTTGTTTTTTTATAACATTTGCCATAAAAAGGTGCAATGGTTTTTGCCGGGCTGAGGGGGCCGGGCACTTGCCTGCCAGTTCATCTTCCTCCCCCGTTCTCGGGCAAGGGGGCCAAAAGTGACCGCAAGCAACCAGGCCGCAGCGGAGGCATCGGCGTATCGCCAGAGCCGCCGCTGGCTGGTTTTCGTGCTCAGTTCCTGCCTGTTCCTATGCTCCCAGTTCTACCGCGTCTCCGGGGCCATCATCGCCCCCCAGCTTCAGGCCGACCTGGGCCTGGACGCCGAGCAGCTGGGCTTCTTGGGGGCGGCCTTTTTCTATTCCTTCGCCGCCGCCCAGATCCCCCTGGCCCTGTACCTGGACCGCCTGGGCGCCCGCCTGACCATGACCCTTCTCTCCCTGCTGGGAGGGGTGGGGGCCATGGTCTTCGCCATGGCCGACACCATGCTGGGCGCCTCGGTGGGCAGGCTCTTGATCGGCCTGGGCATGGCGGGCAACCTCATGGGCCCCATGAAGCTGTTCACCAACTGGTTCTCGCCCCGGGAGTTCGCCACCCTCACCGGCCTGATCTTCTCCATCGGCACCATGGGCAACATGCTGGCCGCCACCCCCCTGGCCTATCTGGCCGAGATGGTGGGTTGGCGTTGGGCCTTCGTGGTCATCGGCATCTTCACCATCACCGTGGCCCTACTGTTCTGGTGGCTGGTGCGCGAGCATCCGCCCGGCTACCAGGAGGCCCAGGAAGGGGCCGACCCCGCCCCGGCCATGAGCACCCTGCAACGCATCAAGACCCTGTTGGGCAACCGCGACTACTGGTGCGCCTCCTGGGGAACCTTCTGCCGCTACGGCACCTTCGTGGCCATCCAGGGCCTGTGGGCCGGGCCCTATTTGGTGGAAGGCCTGGGCTATTCCTCGGTGAAGGCGGGCAACCTGCTGCTCTTGCTCAACCTGGGCATGATCATCGGCTCGCCCCTGGGCGGCTGGCTCTCGGACCGCGTGCTGGACACCCGCAAGTGGATGGCGGTGATCGGCATGAGCGGGCTGGCCGTGGCCGAGCTGTGCCTGACCCTGGGCTGGGCCACCTCCAGCGAGGTGCTCCTGGGCGGCCTGCTCTTCTGCATGGGCATGTCCAGCTCCTGGGGCGCGATCATCTACGCCCACATCAAGGAGGTGATGCCCTCCCAGATGAGCGGCATGGCCTTGACCGGGGTGAACTTCTTCACCATGGCCGGCGGCGGGGTTTTCCTGCATCTCATGGGCCTGGCGGTGCAGTTCCACGCCCCGGAGAACGCGGTGGGCATAGAGCGCTACGCTCCGGCCTTCGGCATAGCCACCATAGCCATGGCCTCGGCTGTGGTATTCTATTTATTCAGCCGGGACGCGCCCCGTCAGGGCAAGAGTGCCCCGGCCCCCCGGGCCTAGGGGCGGCCGCTCCCGGTTTTGCATTGACACCCGCCCCTCGCGTGCTTAGCTTTTTTTAAATCGCCACCATCAAACGGGGAGCCCCACACGCCATGAAACGCCTAAGCTGCCTATGCCTGACGTTGCTGGGACTGTCGTGCTGCCTGCTCATGGCCGGCACGGCCCGGGCCCAAGACATGACCTCCTGGTTCGACACCACCCTGGGGGACATGAAATCCAACATCTCCTATGAAGGCAGCTACTCGCCGGACCGCACGGTGGAGGGCCAGGAAGTGGACATGGGTTACCTGGAGAACTCGCTCCGCTTCGTCTTTCCGGTATGGCAGAACTCGCGCCACGAGTTCTCCATCAACGGCCGCGCCGCCCTGATGGCGGTGAACACCGACGCCATCCTGCCCCAGAGCAACCGGCCTTTCCCCGACGATTTATGGGACTTGCGCGCCGGGGCCAGCTACCGCTACAAGCTGGACCGGGGATGGGTGGCCGCGGCCAACCTGACCATCGGCTCGCCCAGCGACAAGCCCTTCAACAAGCTAGACGACACCTCCATCGGGGCCACCGCCTCGCTGATGGTGCCCCAGAGCAAGCGCCACTACTGGCTGTTTTTCGTCAACTACAGCAACACCCGCGACTTTTTGGCCGGCATTCCCATCCCCGGCGTGGCCTACTCCTACACCACCGGCAAGGAGCTTTGGCTGCTTTTGGGTCTGCCCCTGGCCATGGTGCGCTGGCGGCCCGACCCCAAATGGACCTTGGCCGCCACCTACATCTACCCCCGCAGCGTCATCACCCGCATCGGCTACCGCATACTGCCTTGGCTGGAGCCCTACGTGGGCTTTGACTGGACCTACCAGCGCTGGTTCCTCAGCGACCGCAGTGACACCAAGGACCGCTGGTTCTTCTATCAAAAGGAAGGCAAGGCCGGCCTGAGGGTGCACTTCAACCGCGACTTGAAGCTGGATCTCTCCGGGGCCTACGCCTTTGACCGCCTGTGGTTTGAGGGCAACGACTACGATGACCGCGACCAGGACCGCATAAACCTGGAGAACGGCTTGGTGGTCAGCCTGGCCCTGAGATGGTCCTTCTAAGGCCGGCTTGGCCAGGCGGCGGCGAGCAGCAGATGGAGGCGTAGCCTAAGCTACGTCGAGGCTGGAGCGAAGCCGCCAACCCAGCATCCCGGCCTCTGGCGACGCCGGTTAAATAAAAAACGCCCGCCGAGGGGAACCCGAAGGTTCCGCCGGCGGGCGCTGGCTTTAGTAGCCGCGCTTCAACAGCGCATGGCTACTTCTTTTTCTTGGGGGCGGCCTTTTTCTTGGCCGGCTTCTTCCTGAGCTTGGCGGCCATCTCGTCCACTTCCTCGGCACCGTGCTCCAGCCACTTTTCCTCGTCCGGCCAGAGGATCTTGATCAGGCGCTGGAACTCGCCGGCGTGTTCTTTTTCCTCGTCCGCGATGTCCTGCAGAACCGCCTTGGCCAGCTTGTTGGTGGTGGCGTCGGCCAGGGCCTCATAAAGATGGATCGCCTCCTGCTCGGCGGCCAGGGAAAGACGCAGGGCGCGGGCCAGTTCGCGGTTGGTCAGCTTGCGGCCCGGAGTCACACCGGAGAAGGGATTCAAAAACTCGGCCATTGCTTGTCTCCTTTCGGGCACGGGCGCGGCATCGCGCGCCCGCTGATATGTGGTCTCACTAAAATTATTATAGACACCATTCACCGGGGATTACAAAGAACCGGCGGGTTGACGGGCCGGAAGCCCTGGCCTACAGTAGCCGCACCCCAGCGAGGAAAGAGAGCCCATGAGCCCCGAGCCCAGCACACCGCCCCTCGACCCGGCCGCCTTTCAAAAGGCCCTGGCCGAGCTGTGGTCCCAGGCCGACGGCGCCTTTGCCCAGGTGGCCCAGGCCTTTCCGGCCGAGGTTAAATGCGGCTCCGGCTGCGACGACTGCTGCCGCGCGGTGTTCGACCTCACCCCGGCCGAGGTGCTGGGCCTGGCCCTGGCCTTCCGCGCCCTGCCCCGGGCCGAACGCCGCGAGGCCCTGCGCCGGGCCGAAAAGGCCGCCGCCGAGTTCGACAAGATCACCCGCCTGGCCCTGAACCAGCCCGAGGAGGAGCGCCTGAAAACCTTCTCGCGGGCGCGGGTGGCCTGCCCTCTGCTGCAAAAGGGCCGTTGCCTGCTCTACGCCTCCCGGCCCCTGACCTGCCGCATCTATGGCGTGCCCGTGGCCGCCGCCGGGGGAGGCCACGCCTGCCCCCGCTCGGGTTTCGACCAGGGCGAGAGCTACCCCACCGTGGACTGGGACTTGGTGCAGCAGGCCCTGAACCGCCTCAGCGCCATGGCCCTGGAGCTGGCCCCCAGCCTCAGGCAAGAACGCATCGACCTGGCCCGCGCCCTCATCTGGGCCTCGGAGCAGGCTTGACCCTATAGGCGCCGGGAGCCTAGGCTGACCCCAGGGGCATCCGCCCCGCCCACCCTCATGAACGGAGAGCGGCCGTGGCCACCAAGCCGACCCTATATCTGCTGGACGCCTCCAGCTACATCCACCGCGCCTTCCACGCCATCAGGAACCTGACCACCAGCGGCGGGGTGCCCACCGGCGCGGTGTACGGCTTCGTGCAGATGGTCTTGAAGGTGCTGGCCGACGCCAAGCCCGAGTATCTGGGCGTGATCTACGACGCCAAGGGCCCCACCTTCCGCCACGAGATGTACAAGCCCTACAAGGCCAACCGCCCGCCCCTGGACCCGGCTCTCAAGAGCCAGCTCCCCCTGGTCCGGCAGGTGGTCACCGCCCTGAACCTGCCCGCCATGGAGATGGAGGGCTACGAGGCCGACGACCTCATGGCCACCCTGGCCCGCCAGGCCGAGGACAAGGGTTTCAAGGTGGTGCTGGTCTCGGGCGACAAGGACCTCTACCAGCTGGTGGACGACGACGTGACCCTCTGGGACACCATGAAGGACCTGCGCTACGGGCCCCAGGAGGTGTTGGACAAGCTGGGGGTGGGGCCGGAGCGGGTGGTGGACTTCCAGGCGCTCACCGGCGACAACACGGACAACATCCCCGGCGTGCCCGGGGTGGGGCCCAAGACGGCGGTGAAGCTGCTGGGCGAGCACCCGGACCTGGAGGCGGTGCTGGCCGCCGCGCCGGAGATGAAAAAGTCCAAGATGCGCGAGAATCTCATCGCCCACGCGGACGACGCGCGCATGAGCTGGAAGCTGGCCAAGCTGGCCGTCGACGCGCCGGTAAAGTTCGTGCCCGAGGCCTTCGCCTTTGAGGAGCCCGACCCCGAGGTGCTCACCCCGGTGCTGGCCCAGCTGGAGTTCGGCTCCCTGCTCAAGCAGTTCGCGCCCGAGCCTAAAAAGGGCGAGGGCGACTACCGCCTGGTCACCGACCCGGCCGAGCTCAAGGAGATCATCTCCCAGGCCGAAAAAAAGGGCCGCGTGTCCATCGACACCGAGACCACCAGCATCGACCCCATGGAGGCCGAGCTGGTGGGCTTCTCCCTGTGCTGCAAATCCGGCGAGGCGGTGTACGTGCCCGTGGGGCACCAGCTCCCGGACGGCGAAAAGCAGATGGAGCGCGGCGAGGCGCTGAAGCTCTTGGAGCCCCTGTGCGCCGATGCCAAGGTGGCCAAGGTGGGCCAGAACCTCAAGTACGACCACATCGTGCTCACCCGGGCGGGCGCGCCCCTGGCCAACATATCCTTTGACACCATGGTGGCCTCCTATCTGCTCAACCCGGGCAAGAACTCCCACGGCCTGACCGCCATTGCGGCCGAGTTCCTGGGGCGGGGAATGATCTCCTACGAAGAGGCCACCGGCGGCAAGAACCAGAGTTTTGCCTTCGCCGATCTGGACAAGGCCACGCCCTACGCGGCCGAGGACGCGGACGTGGCCTGGCAGGCGGCGCGGGTCCTGGAGCCCCGCCTGGAGGAAGCGGGGCTGGAGCCGCTGTTCACCGACCTGGAGATGCCCCTGGTGCCGCTGTTGGCTCGGCTGGAGATGAACGGGGTCAAGCTGGACACCGAGGCCCTGAACGAGCTGAGCAAGGAGCTGGAGGGGCAGCTCAAGGACCTGGAGGCATCCTGCTACAAGCTGGCCGGGCACGAGTTCAACCTGAACTCACCCCAGCAGCTGGCCACGGTGCTCTTTGAGGAGCTGGGCCTGCCCCAGGTGAAAAAGACCAAGAAAAAGACCGGCTACTCCACGGACGTGACCGTCCTGACCATCCTGGCCGCGCAGCACCCCCTGCCCGCCGAAGTGCTCAACTACCGCACCTTGAACAAGATCAAGGGCACCTATGTGGACACCCTGCCCGTGTTGGTGAACCCGGAGACCGGGCGGGTGCACACCAGCTTCAACCAGACCGTGACCGCCACCGGCCGCCTGAGCAGCTCGGACCCCAACCTGCAAAACATCCCGGTGCGCTCCGAGCTGGGGCTCCGCATCCGCGAGTGCTTCGTGCCAGAGCCGGGCAAGCTCATGCTCAGCGCGGACTACTCCCAGATCGAGCTCAAGGTGCTGGCCCATCTGAGCCAGGATCCCCTGCTCCTAGAGGACATGGCCCACGGCCTGGACGTGCACACCCAGACGGCCTCGCGCCTGTTCGAGGTGGAGCCAAAGGACGTGACCAAGGAGATGCGCGCCCGGGCCAAGACGGTGAACTTCGGGGTGCTCTACGGCATGAGCGCCTTCCGCCTGGCCCGCGAGCAGGGCATCAGCAACTCCGAGGCCCAGGAGATCATCCACAAGTACCTGGGCCGCTACGCGGGCATCGCCGCCTTCCAGCAGGCCAACCTGGCCGGAGCGCGGGACAAGGGCTACGTGACCACCCTCCTGGGGAGGCGGCGCTATTTGCCCACCATCAACTCCTCCGACCGCATCGCCCGCGAGGCGGCCGAGCGCGTGGCCCTGAACACGCCCATCCAGGGCACCGCCGCGGACCTGATCAAGCTGGCCATGCTCAAGGTGCAGGCCATGCTGGACAAGGAATACCCCGACGCCCTGATGATCTTGCAGGTGCACGACGAGCTGGTCTTCGAGGTGCCCGAAAGCCAAGTGAAGAAGTTCGCCGAGCGGGTGCGCACGGAGATGGAAGAGGTCTACAAGCTGGCCGTGGAGCTCAAGGTGGACATCGGCTGGGGGGCCAACTGGGCCGAGGCGCACTAGCGCGCCTTAAAAGGGGGGGACATGGCTGCATTTCAGCGTTACATCGGGGTGGACTACTCCGGGGCCAGGACACCTGACTCGCGGCAAAGCGGGCTGAGGGTTTATCTGGCCGAGGGGGATGACGACCCAGAGGAAGTTCGTACCCCCACGAACCCGGCCTGGAACTGGACCCGCCGCGAACTGGCGAACTGGCTTTTGGGGCAGTTAAGGGAAGAGGGGCCAACTCTGGTTGGCATTGACCACGCCTTTTCCTTTCCCGGCCAGTATTTCGTCAAATATGGCTTGAAGAGCGACTGGGGCTCATTCCTTCAAGACTTCCATCAGTACTGGCCGAGCGACCAAGAGGGCGCTGTAGTATCCAAGCTGAAGGACACGGCGGGGCTCGGCAAAGAGCGCGCGGGCGAGGCCACCTGGCGGCGGGAAACCGAAAAACGGAATAAAGCCAAATCCGTCTTCCACTTCAATGTTACCGGCACGGTGGCCAACTCAACCCACGCCGGGCTCCCCTGGTTGCTGCACCTCCGGCGGGAGTTGGGCAACCGGGTATTTTTCTGGCCCTTTGATGGCTGGCTTCCTACTCCCGGCGTGTCCACGGTGGCGGAAGTCTACCCTGCCCTTTGGAAAGAGTTCTCGCCTCCCGGCAAATTCTTGGATCATCAACGGGACGCTTACGCAGTGGCCAAGTGGATGCAACAAAAGGACCTGGACGGCGACCTTCCAAACTTTTTCCGGACCAACCTTACTCCCGGGCAGCGCCAAATGGCCGAGGTAGAGGGCTGGATATTGGGAGAGTTGTAGGCCCCGGCGCGCCGCCCGAATCGGCCGTAAAACCGGCTGCCTTGACGCACTGCCGGGGCACCGCTATAAATGGGGCAACCCTAGGAGCCATGCGGGCTTTCGGCGGGCAAGCGGGCGGCAATGAACCAATCTCTCATCACCTATAATCTGGCCCTCGGTTTGGCCGGGACGGCGTTGCCTGTCCTGTGGCTGGGCTCGGGCCTGGCTGGGCGCTGGGACGAGCTGTGGGCTCGTTTGGGTCTCTACCGCGACCAGCCCGAGGCCGGACCAGGCCCCCGGGTGTGGCTCCAGGCGGTGAGCGTGGGCGAGGTGGGCGTGGCCGAGGCCATTGCCGCCGAGCTTTGGGCCTCGCGTCCGGAGATAAGCCTGAGCGTTAGCTCCTCCACGGCCAAGGGCCTGGAGCGGGCGGCCGAGGTATTCGCGGGCCGGGCAAGGGTGCTGCCCTTCCCCCTGGAGGCCCCCTGGGCCGTGGCCGCCGCATGGGGCAAGGTGCGGCCCCATGTCTACGCCTCCCTGGAAACCGAGCTGTGGCCCAACTTCCTGGCCTGGCTGGAGCATCGCGGCACCGAGCTGCTCTTGCTCAACGGCCGCATCAGCCCGCGCAGCTTCCCGCGCTACATGAAGGTGCGCCCCCTGGTGGCCGGTTGCCTGGGCCGCTTTGCGCGCCTGGGCATGATCGGGCCCGAGGACGCACAGCGGGCCGTGGCCCTGGGCGCGCCCGCCGAGCGGGTGGCCGTGGACGGCAACGCCAAGTACGCGGGCATGATCCAGCGGGCCGAGGCCTGCGACACCAGCGAGGCAACTGCCCGCCTGGCCCTGGGCGAGGCCCCGCTTTTGGTGGCGGGCAGCGCGCGCACGGGCGAGGAGGAGCCGGTGCTGGAGGCGTTCGCCTCGGTGCTGGCCCAGCGCCCCGAGGCGATCTTGGCCGTGGCCCCGCGCCACGTGGAGCGCGCCCCCCGCTGGCTGGCCCAAGCGCGGGGAATGGGCCTGAGCGCCGCGCTGTGGAGCGAGCTATCGCCCGCCAGCCCCCGCAACTCTGACACCAAGCTGGTGGTGGTGGACGCCATGGGCCAGCTCATGGCCCTGTACGGCCTGGGAAGGGCCGCATTCGTGGGGGCCTCCCTGGTGGAGCTGGGCGGGCAGAATCCGGTGGAGCCCGCCGCCTGGAGACGGCCTCTGGCCTTTGGCCGGGACATGAACGATTTTCTGGATGCCGCCCGCGAGCTGAAAGCCCAAGGCGCGGCCCAAGAGGTGGCCGACGCCGCCGAGCTGGCCGCCTGGTGGCAGCACATGCTGGCCGACCCGGCCGAGGCCGCCCGCCGGGGCGAGGCCGCCCGCAAGGTGGCCCAGGGCTATGCCGAGGCGGCCCGGTCCGCAGCCGGGCGCATCCTGGACGCCTTGGAACGCAAGGGAGTCTGAGCCCATGGCCCGCCCCAAGCCCAACCCCCGCCCTCTAGTGAGCCAGGCCGACCTGGCCCGCCTGGCCGCCGGCCTGGACCAGACCACCAAGCGCCGCCTCACCCAGGTGGTGCGCCTGTGGAAAAAGATCAAGCAAAACGGTGGCAAGGTGGTGGTGGCCACCGGATCGGGCCCCAACCTGCACGAGGGGGTCACCTGCATGGTGGCCGAGCTGGTGCGCCTGGGCCTGGTGGACGGGGTGCTCACCTCCAGCGCGGTGGTAGGCCACGAGATGGCCGGGGTCTTGGAGCGGGTGCGCCGGGTGGACGGGGCTAAGCTGGACCTGGACCCGGCCGGGCTGCCGGCTGACGGCAAGGTGGAGGTGGCCCTTTTGGGCGCCGAGCGGGCGGTCGAGCTGGCCAAGCAGACCAACCTGGACCGCGACTATTACCGGCGGCTACTCTCCGCGCCCGGCAAGGAAATCATCAAGGTGGCCGGCAACTTGGCCTACCCCACCGGCCTGGGGGTGGAGCGGGCGGCCCGCCGTCTGGAGCCCCTGGCCCGCTCCCTGGGCCAACCCCTGGAGGCGGTGGTGGGGCGCGGCTGCGACCCCCTGACCATGCTGGGGGCCTGCGCCCGGCGGGGGGTGCCTTGCCTGGTCAGCGTGCCCCAGCTGGTGGGCGGGGGCCAGGTGGGCCTGGCCGTGGGCGACAGCATAACTATTTCCCAGCGATCGGCCCGGGTGGCCGGGCTTTTGGGCTCGGCCGACCTTATAATAGAGAGCGGGGTGGCTCTGACCCAGGAGATCCACGACGGGCCCTTCGAGACCTTCACCGGCCACGGCATGTGGCCCCGTCACGAGGGCCAGGCCACCTACAGCCTGGGCGGCAAGGCGGTGGTGCGCATCGACCTGGACCCCAACCTGGAGCGGGTCTGGGCCATGCAGCGCGACAAGGGCGCGGTGGGCGCGGCCATCGACCAGGGAAAGCCCAAGGCGGTGGGGCTTAAGGTGCCCTTCCGCATGGAGATGAGCGGGTTTGCCCGGCTGCCCGGGGCCCTGCCCCTAACCGGCGACCTGGGGGTCATCTGGCCCCTTTTGGCCAGCCGCGTGATGCGGGCCATGGGTGTAAAATCAGGCTATCTGTGTTACAAACAAGGCACGCCGCCCGGCGAGGCGGTGCGGGAACATATTGTGAAGAACGTCAAGCCCCTGGACCCCGACGCGGCGGTGCGGGGGCTCAAGGAAAACAGCTAGTGTCAGTAGCCAAAGACGCCCTCTTAGTATTGGAAGACGGCACCGCCTTCCCCTGCCGCGCCTTTGCCGGCTCCGGCGAGGTGGCGGCCGAGGTCTGCTTCAACACGGCCATGACCGGCTACCAGGAGGCCATCACCGACCCCTCCTACAAGGGTCAGATGCTGGCCATGACCTATCCCCTGATCGGCAACTACGGCACCAACCCCGAGGACGTGGAAAGCCGCGCCGTGCAGGTCAGCGCCTTTTTGGTCAAGGAATACCAGGAGTTCCCCTCCAACTTTCGCTCCACCTCGAGCCTCAGGGAATACCTGGAGGCCGCCGGGGTCATGGGCGTCGAGGGCCTGGACACCCGGGCGCTCACCCGCCATCTGCGCATCCAGGGAGCCATGAAGGGCGTGCTAAGCACCGAGGACCTGGACCCGGCCAGCCTTAAGGCCAAGGCCTCGGCCAGCCCGGGCCTGGTGGGCATAGACCTGGTCAAGGAAGTCACCTGCCCCACGGCCTACCGCTGGATCGGCGGCAAGGTGGAGCGCGAGCTGGACCTGAGCGGCGAGATCGACCCCGAGGCCCTGTGGGCCGGAGGCGAGGGCGAGTCCCGCGTGGTGTGCCTGGACTGCGGCATCAAGTACAACATCCTCAGGCGCCTGGAAAACCGGGGCAACAAGCTGTTGGTGGTGCCGGCCAAGACCCCGGCCGAGACCATCCTGGCCTGCTCGCCCGACGGCATCTTCCTGAGCAACGGCCCCGGCGACCCGGCCGCGGTGACCTACGTGGTTGAGACGGTCAAGGAGCTCATGGGCCGCTCGCCCATCTTCGGCATCTGCCTGGGCCACCAGATGATCGGCCAGGCCCTGGGCGGCAAGACTTTCAAGCTCAAGTTCGGCCACCGGGGAGCCAACCAGCCGGTGATGGACCTGGCCACGGAAAAGGTGGAGATCACCAGCCAGAACCACGGCTTCTGCGTGGACTCGGACACCATCGACGACCCGCAGGTGGTGATGACCCACCTGAACCTGAACGACCGCACCTTGGAAGGCCTCCGCCACAAAGAGGTGCCCTTGTTCTGCGTGCAGTATCACCCCGAGGCCGCGCCCGGGCCGCACGACGCGGATTACCTCTTCGACCGCTTCCAGGAAATGATGCGGACCAAACAGCCGCTGGCCTGAGGCCAGTTCGCGGGGAATGGGCGACACCGCATGAGCGCCGCGAAATCCAGCTTGAGCCTCAGGGGGCTCACCTCGCTTCTGAGCGGGGCGGGCCTTTTGGTCATGGGCCTCAGCGGCTTGGTGGCCTACTTCATGCCCCAGGGGCGCATCGCCTATTGGACCGACTGGAGCTTCTTGGGCCTGACCAAGACCCAGTGGGGCGACATCCACATCATCAGCTCCATCCTGTTCCTGGTGGCGGCGGGCTTCCACCTCTGGTTCAACTGGAAGCCTTTTGTCAATTACCTCAAGGGCAAGGCGGCCCAGATGGCCGGCCGCAAGCGCGAGCTGATCATCACCCTGGCCGCCCTGGTTCTGGTGGTGGCGGCGGGCATCAAGCCCTTCCCGCCCCTCAGTTGGCTCATCGACCTGAACGGCTATCTCAAGGGCTCCTGGGTTACCAGCCCGGCCCACGAGCCGCCCTTCGGCCATGCCGAGGAGCTTCGCCTCTCGGTGTTCTGCAAGAAGGTGGGCCTGCCCGCCCCGGCGGCAATGGAACTGCTCAAGGCCAAGGGCATGCAAGGCGTGTCGCTCCAGGCGCGGGTGCTCGACATCGCCCGGGCCAACCGCGTCTCTCCCATGGAGCTTTACGTGCTCCTCAAGCCCCTGGAAAAGCCGGTTGCCCCGGCCAAGCCCACGGGCCACCTGTACAACGCCCAGGAGGTGGAGGAGCGTTTCGCGGGCACGGGTATCGGCAACAAGACCCTGGCGGGCGTGGCCCAGGCCGCGGGCCAGAGCCCGGAGGCCATCAAGGCCCGTTTGACCAAGGCGGGGCTCAAGGTGGCCCCCGGCCAGACCCTCAAGGCGGCGGCCGACGCCAACCAACTGAGCACCCCCTTGGAGATGCTCAAGGCCATGCTGGTGGACGGCTACCAGCCTCGGCGATAAATTTTAGGATTCGGGCCCTCACGGGCCCTTGGCCTGCAACCCACCGGCCATGGCCGGGAAAAGACAGCTGACAAGATGCCCAAGCGCACCGACCTACACAAGATCATGATCATCGGCTCCGGGCCGATCATCATCTCCCAGGCCTGCGAGTTCGACTACTCGGGCACCCAGGCGGTCAAGGCCCTCAAGGAAGAGGGCATGGAGGTGGTGCTGGTCAACTCCAACCCGGCCACCATCATGACCGACCCGGAGATGGCCGACCGCACTTACGTGGAGCCCATCACCCCGGAGATGGTCATCGAGGTGCTCCGGGCCGAGCGGCCCGACGCCATCCTGCCAACCCTGGGCGGCCAGACCGGGCTCAACACCGCCTTGCAGGTGGCCGAGACCGGCATCCTGGAAGAGCTGGGCATCGAGATGATCGCCGCCACCCCGGAGGTGATCAAAAAGGCCGAGAGCCGCGAGCTGTTCCGCGAGGCCATGGAGAACATCGACCTCCGGGTGCCCACCAGCGACATCTGCCACACCATGGACCAGGTGCTCAAGTCCGCCCAGCGCATCGGCTATCCCGTGGTGGTGCGCCCCGCCTTCACCCTGGGCGGCACCGGCGGCGGCGTGGCCTACAACCGCGACGACCTGGAGCGCATCGCGGCCCACGGCCTTTCGGCCAGCCTGACCCACGAGGTAATGATCGAGGAGTCGGTGCTGGGCTGGAAGGAATTCGAGCTGGAGGTGATGCGCGACCGCAAGGACAACGTGGTCATCATCTGCTCCATCGAGAACCTGGACCCCATGGGCATCCACACCGGCGATTCCATCACCGTGGCCCCGGCCCAGACGCTGACCGACCGCGAGTACCAGGTGATGCGCGACGCCTCCATCGCCATCATGCGCGAGATCGGGGTGGAGACCGGCGGGTCCAACGTGCAGTTCGCCATCAACCCGGCCAACGGCGAGCTGGTGGTCATCGAGATGAACCCCCGGGTGAGCCGCTCCAGCGCCCTGGCCTCTAAGGCCACCGGCTTCCCCATTGCCAAGATGGCCGCCAAGCTGGCCATCGGCTACACCCTGGACGAGCTGCCCAACGACATCACCCAGGAGACCATGGCCTCCTTTGAGCCCACCATCGACTACTGCGTGGTCAAGGTGCCCCGCTGGGCCTTTGAGAAGTTCCCCGGCGCCGAGGACGTGCTCACCACCTCCATGAAGAGCGTGGGCGAGACCATGGCCATTGGCCGCACCTTCAAGGAGGCGCTGCAAAAGGGCTTGCGCGGCCTGGAGATCGGGCGGGCCGGCCTGTTAGGCGACGGCAAGGACCCCTCCCCCGAGGCCCCGGAGATGAGCCCAGAGCGCCTGCGCTCGCTCATCACCACCCCCAACAGCCAGCGCATTTTCTGGGTGGCCCAGGGCCTCAAGAGCGGCATGAGCGTCGAGGACATCCACAAGCTCACCACCATCGACCCCTGGTTCCTGTTCAACATCGAGCAGATCGTGAAGTTCTCCGGCGAGCTGGAGCAGCACCGCCCCTGGGGCCAGCTGCAGAACAACGCCCTGGGCCAGCTGGAGACCGGGCAGATGCGCCGGGCCAAGGAGATGGGCTTCAGTGACCGCCAGATCGCCCATGCGGCGGGCAGCGACGAGGACTCGGTGCGCGCCCGGCGCAAGGAGCTGGGCATAGAGCACACCTACAAGCTGGTGGACACCTGCGCCGCCGAGTTCGAGGCCTACACGCCCTACTTCTACAGCACCTACGAGACCGAGGACGAGTGCCGGGCCGAGGACAAGCGCAAGGTGATGATCCTGGGCGGCGGGCCCAACCGCATCGGCCAGGGCATCGAGTTCGACTACTGCTGCGTGCACGCCTCCTTCGCCCTCAAGGAGATGGGCATCGAGTCCATCATGGTCAACTCCAACCCCGAGACGGTCTCCACGGACTACGACACCAGCGACAAGCTCTACTTCGAGCCCCTGACCAAAGAGGACGTGCTCAACATCATCGACTCCGAGAAACCCGAGGGGCTCATCGTGCAGTTCGGCGGGCAGACCCCGCTGAACCTGGCCGTGCCCCTGGAAAAGGCCGGGGCCCCCATCCTGGGCACCCCGCCGGATGCCATCGACCGGGCCGAGGACCGCGACCGCTTTTGCGCCCTGCTCAACCTTCTGGATTTGCGCCAGCCGGACAACGGCACCGCCACCAGCGTGGAGCAGGCCCTGGCCGTGGCCCAGCGCATCGGCTACCCCGTGGTGGTGCGCCCCTCCTATGTGTTGGGCGGCCGGGCCATGGAGATCGTCTACGACGACGAGTCGCTGGAGCGCTACATGACCACCGCGGTGCAGGCCAGCCCGGACCACCCCATCCTGGTGGACAAGTTCCTGGAGGATGCGGTGGAGGTGGACGTGGACGCGGTGGGCGACCACACCGGCGCCTGCGTGGTGGCCGGCATCATGGAGCACATCGAGCAGGCGGGCGTGCACTCGGGCGACAGCGCCTGCGTGCTGCCCCCGCACAACCTCGACCCGGCCATGATCGAGGAGATCAAAGAGGCCACCTACGCACTGGCCAAGGAGCTGGGGGTCAAGGGCCTGATGAACGTGCAGTACGCGGTCAAGGACGGCCTCTTGTACCTCTTGGAGGTCAACCCCCGGGCCAGCCGCACGGTGCCTTTCGTGTCCAAGGCCACGGGCATCCCCTGGGCCAAGGTGGCCACCAAGGTCATGATGGGCCTTAGCCTGTCCGACCAGGGCATCACCACCGAATTCTTCCCGGAGCACTACTCGGTCAAGGAGGCGGTGTTCCCCTTTGTGCGCTTCTCCGGCGTGGACCCCTGGCTGGGGCCGGAGATGCGCTCCACCGGAGAGGTGATGGGCATCGACCGCGACCTGGGCCTGGCCTATGCCAAGAGCCAGCTGGGCGCGGGCCAGCGCATCCCCACCAAGGGCACCCTGTTTATCAGCGTGAAGGACGCCGACAAGGCGGCGGCCGCGCCCATCGCGGCCACTTTCCACCGCCTGGGCTTCAACCTGGTGGCCACCACCGGCACCCACGCCTTTTTGACCAAGCAGGGCATAGCCTGCGAGCACGTGTTCAAGGTCTCCGAGGCGCGGCCCCATGTGGTGGACGACATGATCAACGGCAAGATCGATCTGGTGATCAACACCACCGAGGGCAAGGGCCCGGCGTCGGACGCCTACCAGATCCGGCGCACCGCCCTGGACCGGGGCCTGGCCTACATCACCACCTTGGCCGCGGCCAAGGCCACCGCCCTGGCGGTGGAGGCACTTTTAAAGAACGACACCATAACCGTGACCCCGCTGCAGGACTACTACGGCGAGGCCTAGGGGGTATTAAGGTTCGGCGACAATGCACAACCACTGTGATAGGATGGGCGCCATGAACCAGCCGTGCGATGACCACCCCAAAGAGTACTGCGGGGTCTTCGGTGTCTTCGGACATCCCGAGGCCGCCCGTCTGACCTATTACGGCCTCTACGCCTTGCAACACCGGGGCCAGGAGTCCGCCGGCATCGTCACCAGCGACGGCAAGCGCTTCCGTCAGAAGCGGGCCATGGGCCTGGTGCCCGACATCTTCTCCGAGCGGGACTTGAAGGGCCTTACCGGGCACATCGCCAACGGCCACGTGCGCTACTCCACCACCGGCTCCTCGGTGCTGGGCAACGCTCAGCCCTTTATCATCGACTACGCGGGGCACAGCCTCTGCGTGGGCCACAACGGAAACCTGGTCAACGCCCACCAGCTGCGGCGTCACCTGGAGCGGGAAGGCAGCATCTTCCAGACCTCCATGGACTCCGAGGTGGTGATGCATCTGCTGGCCCGCAACATCCACCTGGGCTTCGAGGAAGGCCTGGTCGCCGCCCTTTGTCAGCTCCAGGGGGCCTACACCTTCCTGTTCATGACCGAGGACACCCTGGTGGCCGCCCGCGACCCGCAGGGATTCAGACCCCTGTGCATCGGCGCCCTGGGCGATGCCTACGTGGTGGCCAGCGAGACCTGCGCCCTGGACCTCATCGACGCCCGCTTCATCCGCGAGGTGGAGGCCGGCGAGGTGGTGTTCATCGACAAGAACGGCCTGCGCTCCATCAAGCCCTTCTCCCGCCAGCGCCACGCCCATTGCATCTTCGAGTTCGTGTACTTCGCCCGGCCCGACAGCCGCATCTTCGGCCAGACGGTCTACGACGTGCGCAAGCGCCAGGGGGCCCAGCTGGCCAAGGAGTTCCCCCACCCGGACGCGGACCTGGTCATGCCCTTCCCGGACAGCGGCAACTACGCCGCCCTGGGCTACGCCTCGGCCAGCGGCCTGCCCTTTGAGATGGGCATGATAAGAAACCACTACGTGGGGCGCACCTTCATCCAGCCCAGCCAGGACATGCGCGACTTCGGGGTGCGCGTCAAGCTCAACCCGGTGCGCTCGCTGATCAAGGGCAAGAAGGTGGTGATCGTGGAGGACTCCATCATCCGGGGCACCACCACCATGGCCCGCGTGGAGAACATCCGGGCGGCCGGGGCGGCCGAGGTGCACATGGTGGTCTCCTGCCCGCCCACCAGCTTCCCCTGCCACTACGGCATCGACTTCTCCACCAAGGGCGAGCTGATCGCCTCCAACCACAAGGTGGAGGAGATCCAGAACATGCTGGGCCTGGACTCCCTGGGCTATCTGTCCATCGAGGGCCTCTTGACCGCCACCACCGCCACCCGCAAGGGCTTCTGCCTGGCTTGCTACGACGGCTGCTACCCGGTTGCCTTTGAAGAGGGCGGCGGCAAGTTCTGCATGGAGCACTGAGGCCAAGCTTTGAGCGACATCCTTAAAAAGGCCCGCGAGGTCCTGGCCATCGAGGCCGAGGGCATCGAGCGGCTCAAAAAACGCCTCGACACCAGCTTCGAGCAGACGGTGCAACTGATCCTGGACTCCCCGGGCAAGGTGATCACCACCGGCATCGGCAAGAGCGGCATCGTGGCCCGTAAAATTCAGGCCACCCTGTCCTCCACCGGCACCACCGCCCTGTTCCTGCACCCCGTGGAGGCGCTGCACGGCGACCTGGGGGTGGTGATGAAGGGCGACGTGGTCCTGGCGCTGAGCCACAGCGGCAAGACCCACGAGCTGGTGAGCCTGGTGCCCCAGCTTCGGCGTCACGGGGCCAAGGTGGTGGCCTTCACCGGCGGGCTGGACTCGCCCCTGGCCGAGGCCTCGGATCTGGTGGTGGACTGCGGGGTGGAGCGCGAAGCCTGCCCCCTGGGCCTGGCCCCCACCGCCTCCACCACCGCCGCCCTGGCCATGGGCGACGCCCTAGCCGTGGTGCTCATCGAAAAACGCGCCTTCAAGGTGGAGGACTTCCGTTTGCACCACCCGGGCGGCAACCTGGGCCAGCGCCTGTCCCTCAAGGTCAACGAGATCATGACCAAGGGCGAGGCGGTGCCCACGGTGCGGCCCTCCACCCCCATCAACGAGGCGGTGAAGGTAATCGATCAGGGCGACCTGGGCACGGTCTTGATCACCAGCCGGGGGATGCTGAAAGGCATCTTCACCGACGGCGACGTGCGCCGGGCGGTGTCCAACGGGGTGGAGCTGGGCGAGAGGCCGGTGAGCAGCCTGATGAGCCCGGCCCCGCTGACCGTGAGCCCCGAGGCCCAGGCGGCCGAGGCCTTGCACCTGATGGAAGACAAGCAGATCACCGCCCTGGCCGTGGTCAGCCCCAAGGGCCGGGTCCTGGGCCTGGTGCACTTGCACGACCTGTTGGGCCGGGGCGCGGTGAGCCTCAACGGCATGTTGCCCTCTCCCCGGGAGTAGGGCCCCGCGCCGGACGAACTCCGCCGGGCCGCCAGGATAAACCCCTTGCTTTCCTGGGCATTCGGAGAAGTTGCCGCCCCCCTACCCCTGTGGTAGCCTTACTGGTCATTCCCAAGAAAACGCTCCCCAACAAGGAGGCGGCGTGAGCGCAGACCAGCCCCGTAAACCATTTTTGGAACGCGTTTGGGACTTCTTCGCCTCGGTGAAGCTGTCCTTTTTCTTGCTGCTTTTGTTGGCGGTCACCTCCATCGCGGGAACCCTGATCCCCCAGAAGGAGCCGGCTGCGGTTTACGTGCGCGCCTTTGGCGAGGCGGGGTGGCGTTTGTTCCAGGCCCTGGGCCTGGATGACATGTATCACGCCCCCTGGTTTGTGTTCCTTTTGGCCATGCTGGCCGCCAACCTGGTGATCTGCTCCATCAACCGCCTTTCTCTGACCCTGCGCATCCTGGGCAAGGACCCGGCCGACGAGGCCGCGGCCATGCGCAAGCCCAAACAGAGCATCACCCTGCCCGGCGACCCGGGCGCCAACCTGCCCAAGGTCAAACAAGTCCTGCAAAGCCTGGTGGGCAAGGTCTCCAGCGCCCAGGACCAGGAGCGCACCACTCTCTTCGCCCAGCGGGGCGGCTGGAGCCGCTTCGGGGTCTACCTGGTGCACGCCAGCGTGCTGGTGATCATGGCCGGGGCCCTGGTGGGCAACTTCTGGGGCTACGCGGGCATGGTCAACATCGTGGAAGGCCAGAGCGTCCGGGCCATCACCCTGGACAACGGCCAGCCCAAGGAGCTGGGTTTCACCCTGCACTTGGACAAGTTCACCATGTCCTTCTACGACAACGGCATGCCCAGCGAGTACCGCTCAGAGGTCACCTTCATCGACCAGGGCAAGGTGGTCAAAAAGGCCAGCCTGATCGTCAACGACCCGGCCGAGTACAAGGGCATCGACTTCTACCAGGCCTCCTACGGCACCTCCATCAAGGAGGTGGAAGCCGAGTTCACCGACGAGCAGGGCCAGACCCACCGCGTAAAGCTGTACAACCAGCAGTGGAGCGAAATGCCCGGCGGCGGCCGCGCGGGTATCATGGCCTACCGCGACAAGGTGGACATGGGCAAGATGTACACCGGCCCCATCGCCCGCGTGCTGTACCAGAAGGGCCGGAGCGAGCCCCAGCAGCTCACCGCCTTCCGGGCCGGGGCCAAGATTCCCATGAAGGCCGGCCCGGTCAGCTTCGGGCTGATCAAGGCGGTCACCGCGCCCTACAGCGGTCTGCAAGTCAAGTACGACCCCGGGGTGTGGTTCATCTGGATCGGCTGCGGCTTGATGGTGGTCGGCTTCTTCATCGCCTTCTACTTCAGCCACCGCAAGGTGTGGCTGCGCCTGAGCCCCACCGGCCAGGGCCGCACCCGGGTGGAGCTGGCCGCGGCCACCAACAAGAACCGCCCCGGCCTGGCGCGGCTCACCGCCCGCCTGGCCGAGCGCCTGCGGGCCGGACAAAAGACGGGGGAGTGAGCCCATGGAAGCCTTAAGCAACCAGATCATCGTGGCGGTCACTTTCGCCCTATTGGGCACCTCGGTGCTCTATTTGTGCGCCTGGGCCTTCAAGTCCAAGGTCTTTGGCTGGGCCGCCTCGGGCCTCAACTGGGTGGCCTTCGCGGCCTTGACCGCGGCCATCGTCATGCGCTGGGTGGCCAGCCACCAGATGGGCATCGGCCACGCGCCCTTCTCCAACCTGTTCGAGTCTCTGGTGTTCTTCGCCTGGACCATCGCGGTGATCTATTTGATCATCGAGCTGGCCACCTGGATCCGCACCATCGGGGCCTTTGCCATGCCCCTGGCCTTCTTGGCCCTGCTCTACGCCCTCACCCTGGACCCGGCCATCAAGCCGCTGTTGCCCGCCCTCAAGTCCAACTGGCTGATCGCCCACGTGATCACCTGCTTCCTAGGCTACGCCGGCTTCGGGGTCTCGGCCGCCCTGGGGGCCATGTACCTGGTCACCGGCCAGGCCAAGGACCCGGCTTCGCCCCGGGCGCTGCTCTTGGACAACCTCATCTACCAGACCGTGGTGGTGGGCTTCATCCTCTTGACCGCGGGCATCGTCACCGGCAGCATCTGGGCCAACAGCGCCTGGGGCACCTACTGGTCCTGGGACCCCAAGGAGACCTGGTCGCTGATCACCTGGCTGGTCTACGCCTCGCTGCTGCACAGCCGCTTCATGCGGGGCTGGCAGGGCAAGCGCATCGCGATGTTCTCCCTGATCGGCTTCGCCTGCGTGCTGTTCACCTACTTCGGGGTTAACTTGTTGTTGAGCGGGCTGCACTCTTACGCCACCGGCAAATAAGCCAAACCAGGGCACTTCGCGCTCAAGCTGGACAGGGGGGCCCGGCTTTGCTAGCCTCTGTTGCAACGGCATAGCGCATCGGTACTAGGGAGAGAAACGGCATGAAAGTTATCCAGATGCTGGTGGGTCAGATGGCGGTGTTCGCCTATCTGGTGGGTTGCGAAAAGACCGGCGAGGCCATCGTGATCGACCCGGCGGGCAACGAGGAAGACATCGTCAAGCGGGCCGAGGACGAGGGGCTGAAGATCGTGAAGATCGTGAACACCCACGCCCACCCGGACCACACCTGCGGCAACGCCAAGCTCAAGGCCCTCACCGGCGCGCCCATAATCATCCACGAGGACGACGCCGAGGCCATGGTCAGCCCCCACTCCCTGGACTTCGCCCGCATGTTGGGCTGTAGCGATATCCCCCGCGCCGACCAGACGGTGAAAGACGGCGACGTCATCACCGCCGGCGAGGAGGTCAAGCTCAAGGTGCTCTCCACCCCCGGCCATAGCGACGGCGGGGTCTGCCTCTACACCCCGGGCCACGTCTTCACCGGCGACACCCTGTTCGTGGGCGGAGTGGGCCGCACCGACCTTCCCGGCGGCTCCTTCCCCAAGATGCTTTCATCCATAAAGAATCAGGTGCTCAGCCTGCCCGACGACACCATCGTCTGGCCGGGGCACCACTACGGGCCCTCCCCCCGCAGCACCGTGAAACAAGAACGGGAGACCAACGAGTTCCTGCGCTAGACCGGCCCGAGACCGACCGACTCCGGGGCGGGGCCTTCCCCCGCCCCGCCGCTTTGCGCGGCCTCTCCGCCTAAAAATTAGGAATTATTCTTGTTGCGCTCAAGGTACAACATGTTGTATCTTGTTCGGAACATAGCACTGCATGTAGCACTGAGGAGATAGCCCGCATGAGCGTGTGGAACCTGCAAGAGTACGTTTTCGCCAGCAAGTACAGCCGATACATCCCCAGCCTCAAACGCCGCGAGAGCTTTGACGAGGCCGTGGAGCGGGTGCTGGACATGCACCGCAGCCACTTCGGGCGCAAGGACCTGGTAATAGAGGACCTTTTGCGCGAAGTGGGTACGGCGATGCAAAAGCGCCTGGTCCTGGGCAGCCAGCGGGCCCTCCAGTTCGGCGGCGAACCCATCCTGAACAAGAACGCGCGCATGTACAACTGCACCACCTCTTACTGCGACCGGCCCCGCTTCTTCCCCGAGGCGCTGTGGCTCTTGCTCTGCGGCTGCGGGGTGGGCTTCTCGGTGCAGTGGCACCACATCGCCAAGCTGCCCGACATCGTCCCGCCCACCCCCGAAACGGTGCGCTACGTGATCCCGGATACCATCGAAGGCTGGGCCGACGCCCTGGGCGTGTTGCTCTCGGCCTACTTCACCGCCGACCAGCCTTCGCCCGAGCACCATGGCCTGACCGTGGAGTTCGACTACTCCCAGATCAGGCCCAAGGGCTCGCCCATCACCGGCGGGGCGGGCAAGGCCCCCGGCCCCGAGCCCCTCAAGCGCAGCCTGGAGCTGATCCGCCAGCTTTTGGACCGGGTGGTGGCCCAAGGCCATCGCCGCCTCAAGCCCATCCACGCCTATGATCTCTTGATGCACGCCTCGGACGCGGTGCTCTCGGGCGGGGTGCGGCGCAGCGCCACCATCTGCCTGTTCTCTCCGGACGACCACGAGATGGCCACCGCCAAGACCGGCAACTGGTTCGTGGAGAACCCCCAGCGGGCCCGCTCCAACAACTCCGCGCTCTTGATCCGCGACGAGACCGACCGCGAGCAGTTCATGGGCCTGATGCAGGCGGTCAAGGAGTTCGGCGAGCCGGGCTTCGTATGGGCCGACCACCGTGAGATCACCTACAACCCCTGCGTGGAGATAGGGCTCTACCCCCAGCTTGACGGCGTTTCGGGCTGGGCCTTCTGCAACCTCTGCGAGATCAACATCGGACAGGTGGACACGGAAGAGAAGTTCGCCGAGGCGGCCCGGGCCGCGGCCATCCTGGGCACCTTGCAGGCCGACTACACCGGCTTCGAATACCTGGGCGAGGTGAGCGAGAAAATCGCCCGCCGCGAGGCCCTGTTGGGCGTGTCCATGACCGGCATGATGGAAAACCCCCACGTGGCATTCGACCCGGACATCCAGCAGCGCATGGCCCAGCTGATCATGGAGGTGAACCTGGAGGTGGCCGCGCGCATCGGCCTGAACCCCGCTGCCCGGGCCACCTGCATCAAGCCCGCGGGCAGCACCAGCTGCATCCTGGGCACCAGCTCGGGCATCCACCCCCACCACGCGAGGCGCTACTTCCGCCGGGCCCAGGCCAACGACGGCGAGCCCATCGTGGACTTCTTCCGCCAGAAGAACCCCCTGGCTGTCGAAGAAAGCGTCTGGGACCCCAACGGCAACAGCGTGGTCATCACCTTCTGCATCGAGGCGGCTCACAACGCCAAGATCCGCAAGGAGCTGAGCCCGGTGGAGCTGTTGGAGCACGTCAAGATGACCAAATCCAACTGGATCGACGCCGGCCGCCGGCCCGAGCGCTGCATCATGCCCTTTTTGAGCCACAACGTGTCCAACACCATCACCGTGCCCGAGGGCCAGTGGGACCAGGTGGCCGAGTTCATCTACGACAACCGCATGTACTTCTCGGGCGTGTCGCTACTCCCGGACGGCGGGGACCTGGACTATCCCCAGGCGCCCTTTTGCGAAGTGCTCACCGCCGAGGAGATCGTGGAGCACTACGGCGTGGGGGCCATCATGTCCTCGGGGCTCATCGTGGACGGGTTGCACGCCTTTGACGACAACCTGTGGGAGGCCTGCGACGCGGCCCTGGGGCGCGGCCACGACCCGGACAGCCTGCTGGAGCCGGGCATGCCCCGCCGGGTGCGCGAGGCGGTGGGCCAGGTGATCTTCGCGCGCAAGGACTGGGTGCGCCGGGCCCACAAGTTCGCCAACAACTACTTCGGCGGCGACAGGCTAAAAATGACCCGCTGCCTCAAGCGGGTGCACAACTGCAAGCACTGGGAAGACCTGGGCCGCGAGTACGTGAAGGTGGACTACACCGAGCTGATCGAGGATTGCGACAACACCACGGTGGAAGAAACCATCGCCTGCGGCGGCGGGGCCTGCGAGATCATCTAGCGTTTGAGAGAGAAGATAGGAGAGGTTTTGAAAAAATGGAAAGACAATTAGAGCCTCTCGAAATAACCAACCCGAATACTGCTTGGGTAAAAAATGAACTAGAAAAACTGTATTTGGAATGGGTCGGGTGGCAGCGGGAGGTGGCTGAGATCAAAGACCAACCTTATGACCAAAATATTCAATTGGATGTTTTTGCCGATGGAGAGGATATGATGCATCGGCATACCATACTACAAGCAAAAACACTTACTTTCCTCAACAACAATATTAGAGGACATGGCTTCGTAGTAGGCTTTGACGGCACGCGAATTGATGACATTACTAGTCGCCTGCGCTATCGGGTAAAGCATAGGATAGCCGACTTAGAGATATTGCGCGCTTCCTTGCAGTACGCAATCGTTCCCGAAGGCTATTTCAAGAAAAAAGGGCGAGAGATCGCAGAGAAAGTAGTTAACAAAAGCATAGAGACGGGAGGGGACATAATCGCGGATTACCTTAAAAACCCGTTTACATCTTGAACCATTTCCCTACTCGAGCTAGAAGACACCGAAAACTTTGACTATAAAAATGAAGAGGTAATCTCCTTCCTTTACTGCTCCCTCCTGTTCGTCAGTTATTGCCTCCTCCCCACGCCCAACGAGAAAGGGCGGGATCGCTCCCGCCCTTCTCTATACTTTCAAAGCCTCTTGTCTTCCGGCCCGCCTCACAGCCACTTCTTGCGCCGGAAGTAGATGAGCATCCCGATGGCCACCACCCCCATGGCCCCCAGGGTGGCGTAGTAGCCCCACTTCCACTCCAGCTCGGGCATCACCTTGAAGTTCATGCCGTAAACCCCGGCGATGAAGGTCAGCGGTATGAACAGGGTGGCGATGATGGTCAGCACCTTCATTACCTGGTTCATGCGGTTGCTCACCGCGGACATGTACAAATCCATCATGCTGGCCAGCGAGTCCCGGAGGCCCTCGGTGGCGTCGATCACTTGAATGGTGTGGTCATACACGTCGCGCAAAAAGGGCTTGGTGGCCGCATCCACCAGGGAGCTCTCGCCGCGCTCCAGCCCGCCCACCAGCTCCCGGAGGGGCCAGATCGCCCGGCGCAGCTTCTGCCCCTGGCGCTTGAGGCGGTGCACCGTGTGCAGCACCTCCTGGTCCGGGTCCTCGTCCAGCTCGTCCTCCACCTCCTGGGTGGCCTCCACCAGCTTCTCCAGCACCGTGAAGTAGTGATCCACCACCGCGTCCATGAGGGCGTAGGCCAAATAATCGGCCCCCAGGCGGCGGATGCGCCCCCGGCCCGAAGCGATGCGTTCGGCCACCCCGGCGAAGGGGTCGCGGCCGCCCTCGGTGAAGGAGAGCACCCAGCCCTTGCCCAGGATGATGCTCACCTGCTGGGCGCTTATCTCGCAGTCCTGATCGCGGGGGCAGTCCAGGTCCTTGAGCACGATGAACAGGTAGTTCTCGAACTCCTCCAGCTTGGGCCGCTGCAGGGTGTTAACGATGTCCTCCTGCACCAGGGGGTGCAGGTCGAAGATCTCGCCCAAGCGGGCTATTACCTCCACCTGGTGCACCCCCTCCACCCGGAACCAGGTGATCTGGGGGTGGGCGGAAAGCTCCCGCATGGTGCCGGGATCGGGCTGGTCCAGCTCTTGGAAGCCCTCGGCGTCGTACTCCAGGACGTGGATGCGGGTGGGACCGTCGAACTCCTGGCCCACGTGCACCAGGGTGCCCGGCGGCAGGGACTCCTTGGCCCCCAGGTTCCTTACCCTTGTGAACAAAGCCCCCTCCCGCGTTCAGCCTATACCACGCAGACCTCTTCCACTCCGCGGTCCCACACCTGAATCAGGTAGTCCTTCTGCTCCTCGAACTTCTGGGCCTGCTCCTCCACCAGGTCCTCGGCCTCGGCGGAAGAAAGCTCCCAGCTCTGGCGCACGAAGCTGGCCACGCGCGCGTAGTAGAGCGGGGTCATCAGGTCCAGCAGCTTCATGCGGTGCTGGCTCCAGGAATGGAAGGTCGCGGCCAACTCATAGAGTATCTGCACCCAGGCCTCGGTGGGAAGATGGAAGTTGTTCACGTCCATCTTGGAGGCCTCTTCGATGTACTGATAGCACTTGCCGCAGAAGATGTCCTTCCACAGGGGCGAGAAGTTCTTGTAGCCGCTCTGGAAGTTCTCGATCATCGCCTCCAGGTTCACCTTCACCGGCTCGGGCTCGTTGCCGTTGCCGTTGCCGAAGGTCTCCACCGGCTCGGAGCCCTCAATCTGGCGCCATACGCTCTGGTAGCGCTCCATGAGGTTGAACAGGGTCCAGAGCACCTGGCGGAACATGGGCCCCAGATGGGAGGCCGGGTCCTTGGCGTCGTGAACCTTTAGCCCCAGGTTGGCCTGGCAGATCTTGAAGCCCTGGGTGATGGCGCTGGTGGTCATCCAGATGTCGATGCCGAAGCGGGCCACCTCGCTCTCCCAGACGTCCTGGTCGATGTAGTACTTGGCCACGTCGCGGCTGATGGCGAAGTCGCCGCCGATGGGCTGGCGGATGCGCTTGCCGTACAGGGCGCGGGTCAGGTTGTAGACGATGTTGTTGGTGATGGTGCCGTCGTATTTGTGCCTGAGGTAAACCGGCGAGACGTATTGATAGCCCTTTTCCATCACCGGGTCGATGAGCGCCTTGACCCAGTCGCCGGTGATGGACCTGAGGTCGCTGTCCACCATGGCGCAGGCCTTGACGTTCAGGCGCACCGCCGCCTCGAACACCGCCCGGAGCGCGCTGCCCTTGCCGGGCACCCCCCGGTAGATGCTTACGATCTTCTCCTGCCAAGGCTTGATCTCGAACTCCTTGGCGGTCTCGCGGGTGTCGTCGGTGGAGCCGCCGTCGGCCACCAGGATAACCGCCCGTTTGTCGCCGTAGTGGTCGGCCAGGCCGTGGGTCACCATCTGAATCACGTGGGCGATGGTGGTCTCGTTGTTAAAGCAGGGGATGCCCACCAGGATGTCGGCCTGGGCGATCTCTTCCAGGCGCTTGTTGGTGTAGCCGCGCAGGGCAGTATAAAAGGGCATACGTGTGCTCATCTCCATATCAAATCGGTTAGCTTTGCCTTTAATGATAGCGGATACGGCTATTTGGCTCAAGTGAACCCCAAAGTTCTCCCGGGTCATGGCAAATTCTAATTATTGCATTTGTTGAAATCATCACTATTTGCATGTAGTGTTTTTAGGACAATAGTAAATAGAGAGCAAACGATGGACCCATCTCTTAAAATCTGTAAAATGTGTAAGAAACCGCAAACCATAGTTCAGTCCCACATCTTCTCTAATCTCCTTTACAAACCGGTCCTCGGCGAACATGGACAATATATAGAAATAGACCCCGGGAACAACAGGAGACATAAGGCACAAGGAGGCATAAAGGAAAAACTATTATGCATAAGATGTGAAACTAAACGTAGCAACTGGGAGAATTATGCAAAGTTCTTCTTGTTCGACAAGAAGGCCTCAAAATGGAACAAAGTTTATCGGGATTTATTTTTGGTCTCGGGCATCAACTATAGCAAACTAAAATTATTTGTATTGTCAAACCTTTGGATGGTTTCTATCTCAAATACAATTCAACGCGCAGAGCCTACTTCTTTGGGGATGCATGAAGACACAATACGTCAAATGTTACTTAACGAAACGCCCGGCCCAAAAGAGCTATATGCAGTTCTTTTCAGAAAAATAAAAGAAAAAATTGGGACAGGACTAATGCTCGCTGATGCTATCAAACAGAGGCTGGAAGGGCATACTTGTTACTATATGGTATTTGGGGGCTACGCTTGGTACGTGATAGTGACAAGCCACAAACTAAACCAAACAATTCATCGGGCAATACTTAGCGAAAAAGGGGAGGCATTGGTCTCGTTAATGCCTATAAAAGAGACGGGTGCCGTCGAAGCCGTCAAACATGTCCACTCAGTAAAATAAAAGAATCATTATTTACGCATTTTTGTTTTCCTGCTGTTTTTTTACCTGCAACTCATTACAAGCACTATAAATCCAACAAAACTACGCGGGGTAGAGCAGAATCGGCCCGATGCGCTCGTCCCATTGGGCCAGGCCTTCGCTCCAGCGGGCCTCCAGCTCGGATGCCAAAGCCCCGTTCACCAGCCTATCCACCGCCTCGGCGTCGCCCAGCAGCAGATCAAGGGGCCGCCGCTCGTGCTCGTACTCATAGGGCGGTTCGCGCAAGGACCACAGGCCGGGTTGGGCCCGGTTGACGGCCCCCAGCAGGGCCAGGGTGGCCCGCAAGGGCTGATAGGCCGCCGGATCGGTGAGGTGTATCTGGAACCCGCCGCACACCTGGCCCGCGAACTTGTGGAAGGTGGGCTCGAAGAACAGGGGCCGAAGGGTGGCCCCGGCCAGGGCATCCGGCTCCAGCGCGGCCATCACCGCGCTTGGGTCCAGGCCCGGCGCGCCGAATATCTCAAAGGGCCGGGTGGTGCCCCGCCCCTCGCTCAGGCTGGTGCCCTCCAGGAGCACCTGGCCCGGATAGACCCGCGCCCCGTCCAGGCAGGGCAGGTTGGGCGAGGGCATGACCCAGGGCAGGCCGGTGGTGGCATGGTCGCCGCCCTGCCAGCCCGCGCAGGCCATCACCTCCAGGCGCACGTCCAAATTGCGTTCCGACACCACCAGCCGGGCCAGTTCGCCCAGGGTCAGGCCGTGCTTCAGGGGTATGGCGTGAGCCCCCACGAAGCTCATCAGCTCGGGCGGCAGGATGGGCCCCTCGGCCCCCCGGCCGATGGGGTTGGGCCGGTCCAGGACCATGACCCCCACCCCGGCCTTGGCGCACTCCTCCAGGCAGGCCACCAGGGTGCTGAAGAAAGTGTAGACCCGGCAGCCCACGTCCACCATGTCCACCAATAGCCAATCCAGCCCGGCCAGCATCTCCGGGGTGGGGCGTCTGGTCTCGCCGTAGAGCGAATAAATGGGCACCCCCAGGCCGGGGTGGGTGGCGTGGTCCGACTCCACCATGTTGTCCTGGCGCTCGGCGAAAAAGCCGTGCTGCGGACCGAAAAGAGCACGAATGCCGCTGGGATAGGCCTGGGCCACCGTCCGCCAGGCGGGGGTGAAATCGGGTAGCACGGCGGCCGGGTTGCACAGCAGGCCCAGGCCGGCGCCGGCCAAACGGGCGGGGGGCTCGGCGGCTAGGCGCGTCAGGCCGGTGGCCAGGGTCTGCGACATATGCTTGACCTCGCGGGTAAATATAAAGATATTAGAGCAGTATAAAAACAAGGGCCCCGGAGCTCAAGCCCCGAGGCCCTTTGGGAGGAGGGGAGGAAAGGTTTCCGCTTTTAATCGGCGCCGGGAGAGGGGGTGTTTGCTACCGCCGCCGAGGGATTGCGGATCGTGTATGGGGTTGATACAGAGCTGAACCTTCCCTCATCTGAAAAAAAGGTAATACCGACTCCTAGAACTGTCAACGTCTAGACGAAAAAAGGTGGAAGCGTGCAGGAATCATTACCAATTTATCGCCATCTTGGGCACCACCATCATCATGATCACTCCCACGAGCACCCCCGGGGAGGCGGTCCCGGCGAATACGCCCCGGCCCTGGCCGAGCTGACCCGCAGCGGCCTGACCGAAAGCGTGCACCGGGGGGCCATCACCGTGGCCGGGCCGGACGGCAAGCGCGTCAAGGGCCTGGGCCATCCCTCCATGCCCACCTTCCTGCGTTCGGCGGCCAAGCCCTTGCAGGCCCTGCCCCTGTATACCACCGGCGCGGCGGCCAAGTACGGCCTGGAGCCCCTGGAGATCGCCGCGGCCTGCGGCTCCTTGAACGGCGAGGATTTCCAACGCGAGGCGGTGGAGAGCATGCTGGCCAAGGCGGGCCTGGGCCCCGAGCTGCTGGACTGCGGCCGGCCGCGCCCCTTGGGCCGCGAGGTGGCCAAGGCCCTGTCCCTGGCCGGGGAGAAGCCCACCACCCTGCACAGCGCCTGCGCGGGCAAGCACGCGGCCATGCTGGTGGTGTGCGCGTCCCAGGGCTGGCCCACCGAGGGCTATCTGGAGATCGGCCATCCGGTGCAGAAGCTGGTGCTGAGCGCGGTGGCCCGCTTCACCGCCTACCCCGCCGAGCAGACCGGCATCGGGGTGGACGACTGCGGGGTGCCCACCTACCGCCTGCCCCTGATGACCCTGGCCGGGGCCTATGCCCGCCTGGCCGCCCCCACTGAGGCCGGCCTGGAGCCCCAGTGGGCCGAGGCCGCCGAACAGATTATGGCAGCCTGCCTGGCCCATCCCGAGATGATCGCGGGCACCGGCCGCCTCTGCACCCGGCTCATGCAGGCCGCCCCCGGCGCCTTCCTGGCCAAGACCGGCTCCGAGGGCACCTACGCCGTGGCCCTGCCCGGCCTCAAGCTGGGCCTGGCCCTGCAGATCGAGGACGGCGCTTTCCGCGCCCTGGGCCCGGTGGTCTGCGAGGCCCTGCACCATCTGGGCGCGCTGGGCCACGAGGCGCTGGACGGCCCCCTGGCCGACCTGCACCGCCCGGTGTTCAAAACCCACCGGGGCGATCCGGTGGGCACCATCAACGCGGTTTTCAGCCTATAGGCCCCGGGCCGGCAAGGCGCGATCTTATGGGGAACCGCAGGGAGAGATAAGGCCATGACGCGAGTCCATGCCCTCCTGTTGCCGCTGTTGCTGTTGGCGTCCCTGCTCTCAGCCGCCTGCGGCGATCCGCCGCCCGAGCTCAGCGAGACGCAGGCCAAGTTCAAGGCCCACCTCCTGGAGACTATCAAGCAGGAGAAGGCCATCTTCATGCCCCTGCTGCTCAACAGCCCGGACCCGGCCAAGGCCCTGCAAGACAATATCGACCAGCAGTTCAAGGAGGCCATCGCCAAGGGCAAGCCCTTGCAGCACGACCTGGCGGTGCTCAACGCCGAGGCCACCATCCTGGCCTGGCGCTCGCCCGACCCCGACGACCTCACCCAGACCTACAAAGGCTATATCGGGCAGAACTACTCCCACTTCAAGAAGCTGGACCCGGTGTTCCACGACGACCGCATCGCCGCCTTCGAGGTCTTCACCCAATACGGGCCGGGCTTCGGCATCTGCGCGCCCATAAATCACGACGGCAAGCTGGCCGGCGCCCTGTGCATCGGCTTTGATTACGACACCATGATCAAGCACCACGGCATGGACAAGTCGCAGCTGTTGACGATCAATTTCAACAAGTGACCCGGCGGGCCCGCCGGGCTTTGGGGCGCCCCCGCGCGGGGCGTCCTTTTTTATTGGGCCGCTAGCCCAGCCACTTGCCCAGGAGGAGGCCCAGGGTTATCAGGATGCCGGTGCTGAAGTGCCCCGCGATGGTTAGCCCCTGGGCGGGCAGGACGGCGGGCGGGTCGTCATAGCTCTTCCAGGCGATGGCCGAGGCCTTTAGGGCCGGGATCAGGCCGCCCCAAGCCAGGTAGAGCCAGGGGGTGAGCCCCCAGCCGTGCACCAGCCAGGCGATGGTGGGGAACGGGGCCAGCATCAGCCCGGCGTAGACCACCCGCGAGCGGGCCAGGCCCAGGCGCACCACCAGGTTGTTCTTGCCCGCCGCCGCGTCGGCCGCCAGGTCCGGGAACTGGTTGATCCACAACACCGCCGTGATCTGCCAGCCCTGCACCAGGCCCAGCCACCAGGTGACCGCGTAAAAATCGCCGCTCAAGACATAGCCGGTGGAAAAGGTGAGCAGCGGGCCGAAGAGGATGAGGATGTCCAGCTCGCCCAGGCCGATGGCCATGAGGGCCAGCGGCCCGCCCGAATAGAGCCAGCCGCCGATGAGCCCCGCCGCGCCCAGGGCCAGGGCCCAGGGGCGGCCCATGAGGGCCAGATAGAGCCCGCACATCCCGGCCGCCGCGAAAAAGACCCAGGCCAGACCGTGCACCACGCCCCGGCTCATCAGGCCGTCCTGGATGACCCGGCTCCCCCCGGAGAACTGGGTGGCCAGGCGGTTGATGGGGTCCGAGCCCCGGGCGTCGTGATAATCGTTGATCAGGTTGGCCCCTGTGTGCAGGCAGCCCACCCCCAGCAGGGTTATGCCCAACAGGAGCCAGGGCATGGGGCCCTGCTCCCACCACCAGGCGGCCACGACCATCAGCGGCAGAAACGAACCGGTCAGAAAGGGAACGCGGGTGGCGCGGACCAAAGCGGGCGGCATGACTCTTCTCCTCCCCAAGGCCCCCCACTTTAGCACGAAGCCGTGCGCACACCGCCAAGCATTTTCCGCCGGCGCGGCCTTTGCCCCTGTATAATTGGGGCCAAACCTTAGGCCGGGGGATAATCGCCAGATGAGCAAAGCCGCCGAGCAAGTCGGTCTGCCCGCCCGGGGGCCCTGGCTGCCCAACGCCCCGGTGCCCCTCACGCGCCGCCTTTCCCTGTATTTCCTCTACGCGGTCCTGGCGCTCAGCCTGTTCAGCGGCAATCTGCATTTCAGCGGCGTGCTGGTGATCCTGGGCTTCGTGGTGGTGTTCCATGTGGCCACCCGGCCCCTCACCTCCGATTTCATGGTGCGCTTCCCCCACTACTTCGCCATCATCCGCATCCTGTTGGTGGTCATGTGCCTGGGCCTGGCCCTGTCCGTCCTGCCCATCCCGGCCCACTGGCGCTCCCTGGAGCAGGTGGCGGTCTCCTCCCTGGCCCTGATCATCACCGTGACCTGGACCATCATGGTGATGATCTATCTGTTCCAGGCCCGCCAGGTGCGCCTGGACACCATCTTCTCCGGGGTGGCCGCCTTCTTCTTGCTGACCATCGTGTGGACCGAGGCCTACAAGGTCTTGAGCTTCTTCCAGCCCCACGGCTTCCACCCCTCCATGTACCCCACCCCGGGCATGGGCGACCAAGTGCACCTCAGGGCCCTTTACTACAGCCTCTCCACCATCACCACGGTGGGCTTCGGCGACATCCTGCCCATCACCGCCACCGCCCAGATCCTCAGCGGCCTGGAGGCCGCGGCGGGCCAGCTGTTTTTGGCCGTGCTCATCGCCCGCCTGGTCTCGCGCCAACTGGCCACCGCCATGGAGCCCATCGCTCCCATCACCCACCGGCCCAAGATGCCCACCGGGGCCCATCTGGCCCGCCGTCTGCGCCGCCAGCGGCGCCTGCCGCGTCTGCGCTGAGCGCGGCGCCTCCACCCAACGCCCAAAAAATACGGCTTTTCCTTGGCCCTGGGGGCCCCTTGCCTTAAAATGGCCCCAAACCGGCCGCGCTTTTCCGCCCCCCATCGGGGCTGTCTTCCGCTAATCAGGGAAGGAACCGCATGGAACAGATAATCGCCGACATCCAGCAATGGGTAGCCCGCTACGGGCTCCAGGTGGTGGGCGCCATCGCCATCCTGGTGGTGGGGCTCTTCGCCGCCAAGCTGGCCACCAAGATATTCCGCAAGATCCTGCGCAAGGCCAAGGTGGACGAGACCCTGGTCGGTTTCGGCGGGAACCTGCTGAAGTTCGTCTTGATCATGTTCGTGATCATCGCCATGCTCTCCAAGCTGGGGGTGCAGACCACCTCGCTCATCGCCATGCTGGGCGCGGCCTCCCTGGCCGTGGGCCTGTCGTTGCAATCCAACCTGGCCAATTTGGCCGCCGGGGTGCTTATCCTCATCTTCCGGCCCATGCGCCTGGGCGAGATGGTGGAGATCGGCGGGGTCTTGGGCAAGGTGGAGGAGATCACCATCCTGGTGACCAAGCTGCGCATGGTCGACGGCAAGCTGGCCATCATGCCCAACACCAAGGTCTTCGCCGACAAGCTGGTCAACTACACCGCGGCCGATCCCCGCCGGGTGGATTTGGTGATCGGCATCGGCTACGACGACGACATCCCCAAGGCCAAATCGGTGCTGGAGCGACTGATGGCCGAGGACGCGCGCATCCTCAAGGAGCCAGCCGCCACGGTAGTGATGCTGGAGCTGGCCGATTCCAGCGTGAACTTCGCGGTGCGCCCCTGGACCAGTAACGCCGACTGGTGGGCGGTCAAATGCGATTTGACCGAAAAGATCAAGCTCGCCTTTGACGCCGAGGGCATCAACATCCCCTTCCCCCAGCGCGACGTGCACATCTACCCCACCCAGCCTCCCAAGGAGCAGGCCTCATGATTCTGTCCCCGGCCCGTTTGGTCCCTTGTTTCCTGGCCCTTTGTCTCTGCCTTTTGGCCGCGCCCGCGGCGGCCGACGTGGTCAAGATGAAAAACGGCGACCGCCTCAGCGGCACCATCGTGGACATGGGCGCCGGCAAGCTGACCCTCAAGACCACCTACGCCGGCAAGTTGATCATCAACTGGAGCGAGGTGGCCGGGGTCGAAAGCGACCAGCCCCTGACCCTGGAGACCACCGGCGGCAAGACCGTCACCGGCCAGGCCCAGGCCGCAGCGCCCGGACAGGTGAAGCTGGCCGGGGCCGAGGCCCTGGAGCTCAAGCAGGTGGAGGCCATCAACCCCGAGGACTTGGATCCCTTGCGGATCAGCGGCCAGGTGAACCTGGGGGTGGACATCAGCCGGGGCAACACCAATAAGCAGAACATCGACACCATGGGCCGCGCGGTGATGACCTGGAAGACCGTCAACCGGGTGGTGGCCGGCTTCGATATCCACCAGGCCCAAAGCAAGGGCGTGGACACCAGCGACAACAGCAAGGGCTACATCGACTACAACCGCTTTATCAGCGAGAAGTGGTATTGGCTGGCCAACCTCAGGGGCGAGCAGGACCGCTTCAAGGGCATCGACTTCCGGGGCATGACCGGCTTAGGGCTGGGCTATCAGATGTGGCGAGGCAAAAAGACCAACCTCTTGTTCGAGCTGGGCCCCAACTTCGTGTGGGAGGAGCAGGCGGGCGGCGACACCGAGGACTACTTCGCCTGGCGCTGGCACATCGGCTACGACCGCTGGTTCTTCAACAAGTCGGTGCAGTTCTATCACCGCCAGACCGGCTTCGTGGCCGTGGACGACTTTACCAACTGGATCTGGAGCGCCAACCAGGGGCTCAACTTCCCCCTGGTCCTGGGCTTCGTGTTCACCACCTCCTTTAACATCGACTACGACAATCAGCCGGAGCCCGGCAAGAGCCGGACCGACAACCGCTTCATCATCAGCCTGGGCTATCAGTTCTAAAACAAGGCGGCGTGAAAAATTCGGCGGCCGGGAGCATCCTCCCGGCCGCCGCGTTTTTTTAGATACAGGCCTTGGGCCTACTTGCGCATCAGGTCGATCACCTCTTGGTAGGAGGCGTCCTTGTCCCGGTCCGAAAGGCGGTAAGACACGTAGTACTTGAGCACGTTGCGCACGTAGTGCACCGGCTCGCTGCTCACCAGGCGCAGGGCCCCGAACTCGCAGTTGAAGAACCATAGGTTGGGGTCGTAGCCCAGCTTGGGGCTGGCCGAGCGCACCCGGTTTATGGCCCCGGGACCAGCGTTGTAGGCGGCCAGGCAGAAGCTGAACTTGGCCATGCCGTTCATGCCCGCCTGGTCGAAGTAGCGCGAGCGCAGATGGGCCATGTAGCTCACCCCTGCCTTGATGTTGTACTCCGGCTGACGCAGCCGCTTGGCCTCTGCCTCCCGGCGCTCTCCCTTGCCCGTGGGCATCACCTGCATCAGGCCCACCGCCCCCCGGTGGGATACGCAGTCCGGGTCCAAGCGCGACTCCTGAAAGGCCTGGGCCGCCAGGAACAGCCAGTCGAAGCCGTACTCCTTGGCGTATTTCTGAAACAGGGGGGCATAGCGTGTGAAGCGCTCCCGCTCCTGATGCTGGTTGGGGTTGTGCAGCCAGCGGTTGTCTTTGAAGTAGCGCTTGAACAGCACGTTGCCGGTGAGGGTGCCTTGGCGGTGCTTGACCAGGAAGCGGTTGAGGCTGGCCAGTAGCTGGGGGCTGTCCGGCCGCACCAGCCAGCCCAGGCCGCCTCCCCGGCGCAGGGCCAGCTTGTGGTGCACCACCAGGTTGGGCATCACCCCGGCCCACGCCCCGGCCACCGGGCTGTCCACCACGGTCAGCGGGGCCACCCCCGCGTTCACCAGGTCCAGGATGTCCTCGTCGGTGAGCAGTTCCGGGGCAAGCACCACCTGGGCCGGTTTGCGTCCCTTGGCCCGCAGCTCATGGTTCAGCTTGGCCAGGCTGGCCAGGTAACTGCTGCCCCGGCCCACCAGCACCCGGCGGCCGCTCAGGTCCTCCAAAGAGGCCAGGCCTTTAACCGAGCGGTGGGAGACCACCACCTCGTCCACCCCGGTGATGTAGGGCTTGGTGAAGACCAGGCGCTTGGCCCGTTCCGGGGTGATGGTTATGCCCGCGGCGGCCATGTCGCCGTAACCCTTCTCCAACAGGGGCAGCACCCGGTCGAAGGGCACGGGGATGAACACCACCTCCAGGGGGGGCAGGTGCTTGGGCCGGTGATAGTTGAGGGCGTGCTGATACTTTTCCAGCAGGGCGTAGTCCAGGCCGTAGGGGCGGCCGTGGCGCAGGAAGAAGTAGGTGTGGGAATACTCGGTGAGCACCCGGATGACGCCCATCTTGCGCATCTGGGGCAGGTCCCGCTTGGCCGGGGAGCCCAGGCTCTGGGCCAGCTCGTCCAGAGGGGAGCCGGGCGGCGCGGCCAGGGCGGCTCCCGCCCACAGCGCGGCCAACAGGGGCAATATGATCAGCAGCTTTTTCATGGCCCGCATTCTAAGCGGGCCCGGGGGCGGGGTCAACGGGAAGCGGCGGCCGGAAGCATCTCTTCCGGCCGCCGCTGGTTTTCAGGTGTCGGGCCCTAGGCCCTGTAAGGCTAGTAGGTCTCTTGGACCAGATCTTCCGCGGTCACCTCGTGACGGAAGGTGTGGTAGACCCAGATCTGGTAGGCGATGACCACCGGCACCATGACCAGGGCCACTCCCAGCATGATCTTGAGGGTCAGGGGGCTGGAGGCCGCGTTGTGGATGGTCAGGCTGGCCTTGGGGTCTATGCTGCTGGGCAGCAGGTTGGGGAACAGCCCCACCACCCCGAACAGGGTGGCGCCCACCGCCACCGCGCTGGAGGAGAACCAGGTGGCCCACAGGGCGCCCTTCTCCAAGAAGAAGCGGGTGCACAGTAGCCCCGCCACCGCGATGAGCGGCACGATCCACAGCACCGGGATGGCCAGGTAGTTGGCGTAGAGGTTGGTGGCGAACCAGGAGGCCGCCAGGAAGGCCACCGCCAAGACCAGCAGGGGCACCCACAAGATCTTGGCGAAGCGCTGGGCCCGCGCCTTCAGCTCCCCGGTGGACTTGATGGCCAGCCACACCGCGCCGTGATAACAGAACAGGCACAGGAACAACAGCCCGCCCAGCAGGCCGTAGGGGTTGAGCAGGGTGAACAAGGTGCCCTTGTACACGCCCTGGGCGTCGATGGGGATGCCCTGGAAGATGTTGGCAAAGGCCACCCCGAACAACAGGGCCGGGGCCGCGCTGCCCACGAACAACAGGATGTCCCAGCCGTCGCGCCAGCTATGGCCGTCCTGCTTGTTGCGATACTCCAGGGCCACGCCCCGGATGATCAGGGCGAACAGGACCAGCATCAGGGCCGAGTACAGGGAGCTGAACATCACCGCGTAGGCCAGGGGGAAGGCCGCGAAGGTCACGCCGCCGGCGGTGATCAGCCACACCTCGTTGCCGTCCCAGAAGGGACCCATGGCCTGGTAGACGGTGCGTTTTTCTTCCTCGTTCTTGGCGATGAAGGGCAGCAGGGTTCCGGCGCCCAGATCAAAGCCGTCCAGCATGAAGTAGATGGCCCACAACAGGCCCCAGAGCACGAACCAAATGGTTTCCAACATGGCTATATCCTCCCTGCCCTAGGCCGCCGCCGGGGCGGGGGCGGGGCCTTTCTTGGCGAAGCGGGCCATCAGCCAGAAAGCCACCGCGCCCAACAGGCCGTAGAAAAGGATGAAGGCAATCAGGCTGACCGCCACTTGGCTCGCGTCCACCGGGCTCACGCCGTCCGAGGTGCGCATGAGCCCCCACACCAGCCAGGGCTGGCGGCCCACCTCGGCCAGCATCCAGCCTGCCTCGTTGGCAATGTAAGGCAAGGGTATGGAAAAGAGCATGATGCGAAGGAACTTGGGATGCTCCAACAGCTTTTTGCGTATCACCCAACCGTAGATGGTCAGGAACATGAACAGCATGCCCAAGGCCACCATGGTGCGGAAGGAGACAAAGGTAAGGAACACCGGGGGCCGGTCCTCTGGCTTGAAGTCACTGAGACCCTTGACCTCGGCCGAGGGATCGTGGAAGGCCAGCATGGACAACGCGCCGGGGATGGGCAAGAACTCCACTAGGTTGCCCTCCCCGCTCAGCTTGGGGATGACAAAGGCGTAGATGGGCGCGGACTTCTCGGTCTTCCAGTGGGACTCCATGGCCGCCAGCTTGGTGGGCTGGGTGGCCGCCACCTCGGCGCCGTTCAGGTGCCCCTGCACCACCTCGAAGATGGAGAAGAGAAGGGCGAATGCCAAGGCGATGCGGAAGCTCTTGGTGAAGAAAGATATGTTGCGCTTTTTCAGCAGATGATAGGCGCTGATGCCCATGACGAAGAAGCCGGCCAGGATGTAGGCCCCGCTCACGGTGTGGATGAACTCAATCACCGCGAACTTCTGGGTGATCACCGCGATGAAGTCGTCAAGCTCGGCCCGGCCGTTCCTGATGGCGTAACCCACCGGGTGCTGCATCCAGGCGTTGGCGCTGATGATCCAGTAGGCGCTCAGGTTGGAGGCGAAGGCCACCAGCCAGATGGCTACCAGGTGCAGCTTGGGGGAGATGCGCTCCCAGCCGAAGACCCAAACCGCGATGGCGGTGCTCTCCAGGAAGAAGGCCAGGGTGGCCTCGATGGCCAGGAGAGAACCAAAAATATCGCCCACGTAGGCCGAGTAGCGGGCCCAGTTGGTACCGAACTGGAACTCCAGGGTGATGCCGGTAACGATGCCCAGGCCGAAGTTGATCAGGAACAGCTTGCCCCAGAACTTGGCCATTCGTTTGTACTCTTCGTCTCCGGACCGGTACCACTTGGTCTCCATGATGGCTACCAGGATCGATAGCCCCAAGGTCAGGGGGACGAAAAGGAAATGGAAGAAGGTGGCTGCGGCGAATTGCAGCCTCGAGAGTATTAGGACCTCCATCTGCTTCCCCTTTCAAGGATCAATAATAGAAACTATTACTGAAACTAAATAGCCCCGGAACCACCCTTTTGTCAAGCCCCAAGGCTATTGTTATTAGTGTAAAGGAATTGCCGAGGAGAAATTAGGACTTTTTTGGCCGCCGCGGCCGGATGGGCTTGGGGACCGGGGCCGGGGTGTCATATAATGACCTACCGGCGCTTCCGCGCCGCCCTACCCCGCACGCCTGGAGGGAGCTCATGAAGGTAAGGCATTGGATGACCCCCGACCCGCTCACCGTATCCCCGGACACGCTGCTGCTCGACGCCCAGAAGCTGATGAACGAGAAGAAGATCCGCCGCCTGCCGGTGGTGGACAAAAAGGGCCGCCTTCTGGGTATGCTCACCAGCCGCCACATCCTGGGTGCCATGCCCAGCGGGGCCACCACCTTGAGCGTGCATGAGATGTACTCCCTTCTGGACAAGCTCAAGGTGAGCGAGGTGATGCAGAAGAACGTGCAGACCGTGGGGCCCGACGACCTGGTGCAGGAGGTCATGCTTAGGGGCCACAACGAGGGCATCGGTGCCTATCCGGTGGTGGAGAACGGCAAGCTCATCGGCATCGCCACCGAGAGCGAGATATTCAACGCCCTGGTGCGCCTCATCGGCTCCAGCGAAGGGACCAGCCTCATCGAGCTGGCCAACGTGGAGCTGGCCAAGGAGGTGGGGGCCACCGGCCGCATCGCCTCGGTGATCGAGAAGCGCGGCGTGCCGGTGGAGGCCATCTTCACCGCGCCCCACCGCTCCAGCGCGGGCAACCACGTCTACATCCGGGTGCGCAGCGCCAACAAGTCCGGCTTGCAGGCCGACCTGGACGCGGCCGGCTTCAAGGTGGTCCTGAACTAAAACCGGCCGGCCGCGAGGCCACTCGGCAAGCAGACAGCCGACCCCGCCGGGTCAAGAGAGTAATCACCTAGGAATGACGAGTCTTTTAGGCTACCCCGGCTTCAGCTTGGACCTGCCCCCCATCGTGCGGGCGGAAAACGCCTGTGTCTACGATGCCGAGGGCAAGCGTTACGTTGATTTGGAATCAGGTATTTGGTGCACCGGCATGGGGCACCGCCACCCCCGCGTAGTCCAAGCCCTGACCCGGCAGGCCGGCCGGATATGGCACGCGGGATATTCCTACAACTCGCCGGTGGTGGATGAAGCGGCCCGGGAGCTCCTGGAATTAACCGCCCATGCCGGCGGCAAATGCATATTTTTATGCTCCGGCAGCGAGGCGGTGGAGTACTCGACCCGGGCGGTGCGCCAGGTGATTCGCCGACCGCTTATCCTGACCTTCACTGACTCTTACTTCGGGGCATACGGCGACGCCCACCGCAAGAGTGGAGACGAGTGGTTCCTTTTTGATTGGGGCGACTGCGCCCGTTGCGCCCCAGACCGTGTTTGCGGCCCGGATTGCCCTGCCTGGCAAAAGATCCCCTTCCCCGAAATCGGCGGTTTCCTTTTCGAGCCCGGCAGCTCGTCCGGCCTGGTCCGCTTTCCTCCCTCCAAGCTGGTCAACGCCCTGGCCGGGCAGGTGAAACAAAACAATGGCTGGCTCATGGTCAATGAAGTCACCACCGGCCTGGGCAGAACCGGGGAATGGTTCGGCTACAACCATTACGGCCTGACTCCGGACGCGGTGGCCCTGGGCAAAGGGCTGGGCAACGGCTACCCGGTGAGCGCGGCCCTACTCTCCCCGGACTTGTCCTCCGCTCTGGAGGAAGACCCGGTGCACTATGCCCAGTCTCATCAGAACGATCCCTTGGGCGCGGCAGTGGCCCTGGCGGTCCTGCGCGCTTTAAAAGAAGAAGACCTCATTGCGCGGGGCCGCGGCATTTCGCGGCTATTGCTGGAGGGC
This sequence comes from Desulfarculaceae bacterium, assembly GCA_020444545.1. NCBI lineage: Bacteria > Pseudomonadati > Thermodesulfobacteriota > Desulfarculia > Desulfarculales > Desulfarculaceae > Desulfarculaceae bacterium. Next base: position 151,972 of record JAHLKT010000003.1, read on the forward strand.
TTGGCCGCTGTCAAAGAAGCTACCGGCAAGATCAGGGAAATCAGGGGGAGGGGCCTCATGGTGGCGGTGGAGCTAGACGGCGACAAAGACGCCGCCTTCACCGCCCAGGTGCGGAGGGGCCTGCTGGACAAGGGCTATATTGTGGCGCAACGGCCCGGAATGAACGTGATCCGCCTGGACCCCGCCCTCACCATAGAGGAGGCCGAGATCACTGGCTTCCTGTCCGCTTTGCAACAGGTGCTGGAGCAATTAACCTAGCCGGCACGGCCGGTGGATTAGCGGTCTCGTGATCCCTGCTTTGCCTTAGCCAGCCGCCCGCCGGGTCATGGCCACCAACCACTGGTGGATAGGCAGCATGGCCTGATAGTGCGGCAGGCACCAGTCGGGCAGCTCGCTGGTGTAGAACTCGGGCGGAATCTTGAACTCTTTGCCCGCCCACACGCCATCGTACTTGAGTAGCTCGGCGCGGGGGTGGTCCTTGGCATAGCCCCGGGGCACCCGCTTGTAGCGGGGCCCGCCCAACTCGTAGCCCGCCTCGGCCACCTTGGCCATGGCCTTTTCCAAGGCCGGGCCGTACTTGTCGCTGGCCGCCGCATCGCGATAGGCGGGCAGCATCTCCTTGGGAAAGCAGTACATGCCCACCCCCAGCATCACGCTGGGCGGCTCCAGCTGGAAGTAGAAGCCCGAGCACTCCATGCGCTTGCCCGGCCCCTCCCACCACCACAGGCCCATGTGGCGCTTGTAAGGCGTCTTGTCCTTGGCGAAGCGGGTGTCCCGGTTGATGCGGAACATGCTCTTGTTCACCCGGGGGTCGGCCTTCACCTGGGGGGCCATGCCTTGGAGCAGCGAGCCCATGGCGGTCACGAACTCCCGGTTGGGGGCCAGGACGTGGTCGTCGTAGATTTTGCGGTTTTTTTCGAACCAGGCCTTGTCGTTGTGCTTGGCCAGGTCCTGCCAGAACTTAACCGTCTTCTTGCTATAGCCAACGAAATCGTCCTGCAGGACCATGCGCCTCTCCCGGCCAAGGGTGAATCTCTATGCAAATAATATGAGGCCGGAATCAGAGGCTGTCCACTCCGCCGTACTTTTTCAAAAGGCCGCGCAGCTGGTGATAGGTCAGGCCCAGGGCCCGGGCGGCCTGCCGCTGGTTGAAGCGCGCCTCGGCCAGGGCCTGCTTGAGCAGCCCGCGCTCAAAGGCGGCCACCGCCTCCTTGAAATCGCCCGGCAGGGGCGGCGGGGGCGGCGGGGCTTGGGGCGATGGGGCCACGGCCGGAGCGGCGCCCTCCCCGGCCGAGGCAAAGGGCGAGGCGAACGGGTCCAGGTCCAGCTCGTCGATCAGCGGCCCCTCGGCGCGGTACACCGCCCGCTCCACCACGTTTTTGAGCTGGCGCACGTTGCCCGGCCAGGCGTGGGCCGCGATACGCTCCCGCATCTCGTGGCTGAAGCGGGGCGGCTCCTCGTGGCCCAGCTCGGTGGCCATGCGCGCGGCGAAGTGCTCGGCCAGGAGCAGCGCGTCGCCCTCGCGCTCCCTGAGCGGCGGCAGGGTGAGCACCTCAAAGGACAGGCGGTCCAACAGATCCTGCTTGAAGCGCCCCTCCCGGGCCAGGGCGGGCAGGTCCGCGTTGGTGGCCCCCACGATGCGGACATCCACCTCCACCGGGCGGCTGCCCCCCACCCGCTCGAACATGCCGTACTCCACGGCCCGGAGGATCTTCTCCTGGGCGGTCAGGGGGATGTTGCCGATCTCGTCCAGAAACAGGGTGCCCTGGTGGGCGCTCTCGAAGCGCCCGGCCCGGCGTCCGGCCGCCCCGGTGAAGGCCCCGGCCTCGTGGCCGAACAGCTCGTCCTCGATGAGCGAGGGGGCCAGGGCGGCGCAGTTCAGGGTGACCAGGGGCTCGCCCCAGCGGGGGGAGAGGTAGTGCAGGCGCGCGGCGGCCAACTCCTTGCCGGTGCCCCGCTCGCCGATGATCAGGACCGGGCGCTCCACCCGGGCCGCCCGGGACAGGGCCTCCTGAAAGGCCAGGAAGGACTCGCTCTGGCCCAGGGTGTCGCCCGGCGGCGGGCTGGGGATGCTCGCGTTCATACGGTCATTTTTACACCAAATTAGTCATTTTGACTATCTATTAGTTTTCCGTGTCATGCCTGTCTGGATCGCCCGACAATAGCCAAAAAGCTTAACATGCTGCAATTACATGCTTATCTCCTTTAAACGCGACTTGGCCCGGGCCTTGCTTTATAGGGCGGCCAGAAAGCCAAGCGGCAGCGCCGCCCCAGTAAACGGAGGAAATCATGGGAGTGTTCAACCGGCTGCGTGATATCATTAGCTCCAACATCAACGCCATGCTCGACCGGGCGGAAGACCCGGAAAAGCTCATCCGCCTGATGATCGTGGAGATGGAAGACACCTTGGCCGAGGTCAAGGCCGCCTGCGCCGGGGCCATGGCCACCCGCGCCAAGGCCCAGCGCGAGCTGGACGCCATCCATCACCGGGTGGGCGATTGGCAGGCCAAGGCGGAGCTGGCCCTGGACAAGGGCCGCGAGGATCTGGCCCGCGAGGCCCTGGCCGCCAAGCGCGACTTCGCCGCCCGCGAGATTGAGCTGGAGCATGAGCTGGCCGCTCATCAGAGCGTGGTGGAGCAGTACCACGCCGACATCACCCAGCTGGAGCAGAAGCTGGCCGGAGTGCGCGAGAAGCAGCGCTCCCTGGCCCAGCGCCACAAGCTGGCCCGCCACGCCAAGCAGGCCCGGGGCAGCGCGGCCAAGGCCGACTCCAGCGAGGTGATCATGCGCTTCGAGGCCTTCGAGAACCGGGTGGAGCGCCTGGAGGCCGAGGCCGAGCTGGCCGGCATGCCCCGCCGCCACGGCCTGGAAGAGCAGTTCGACCGCCTGGTGGGCGACGAGGAGATCGAGGCCGAACTCAACGCCCTCAAGGCGGCCAAGACCGCCCCGGGCCAGAGCCAAGGCCAGGACTAGCCTTCCGGCGCCCTAAGGAGATGCCGTGCCCGCCGTACTCGCCGCCATATTCGCCTTTGTCCTGCTGGTTCTGGGCATCCTGGGAGGAGTGTTTGTGGCCATCGTGCGCCTGATCAAAGGCCCCAAGGGCAAAGAAACCGCCCGGGCCGACCAAGACGAAGCCCGCCTGATCCAGGAGCTGCACCAGGGCCTCACCCGCATGGAAAGCCGCATCGACGCCTTGGAGACGATCCTGGCCGAGCGGCAAGGAAAGGAGCCCCGCTCATGAGGCTGTTTGAAAATCTGGGCCGTCGCGGCCTCTACCGTTCCCGCCACGGGGCGTTGTTGGGGGTGTGCCGGGGCCTGTCCGAATACTTCGACTTCTCGGTCACCTGGGTTCGCATCATCACCGTGGTAGCCTTCATCTTCACCGGCTTGTGGCCGGTGGGCGTGCTCTACCTCATCCTGGCCCTGGTCATGAAGCCCGCGCCCGCCCTGCCGCCGCAATACGAGGACGAGACCGAGGAGCACCACTCCTACGCGGACAGCAAGAAGGCCGCCCTGGGCCGCATGAAGCAGACCTACGACAACCTGGAGCGCCGTATGCGCCACCTGGAGGACGTGGTCACTTCCCGCGATTTCGATTGGGATCGTAAGGTCCGGAACTAATCCCCGGCCGGGGCCCCCTCCGCGGGCTCCTGGTCAATGACCTGGCGCACGGTGCGCAGCAGGTCGTCGAGGCGGTAAGGCTTGGTGATAAAATACCGGGCCCCCGCCTCGAGCATTTCCCCCCGCTTTTCGCTGCCCGCGTAGCCGGTGGCCACCACCACCCGGGCCCCGGGGTCCACTTCCAGAATCCGGCGCAGGCAGCGGTCCCCGCCCATGCCCGGCATACCCAGGTCCAGGATCACCAGGTCCACCTGCTCGGGGTTGTCGCAGAACATCTCCAGGGCGCCCTCCCCGCTGTCGGCGGTCAGCACGCCGTAGCCGTACTGCTTGAGCACGTCGCGCACCACCTCCAGGATGGCCTCCTCGTCGTCCACCAGGAGCACGGTCTCGCGGCCGCCGGTCACCGGAAGGTCGCAATCCTGTTCCTGCTCGGTCGCCGTCACCTCCCCGGTCCCGGCGGGAATGTAGATGAAAAACTCGCTCCCCTGGCCCAGGGCGCTTACGCAGTTGATGTAGCCGCCGTGGCTCTCCACGATGCCGTACACCGTGAACAGCCCCAGGCCGGTGCCGCTGCCCAGGCCCTTGGTGGTGTAGAAGGGCTCGAAGACGTGGCGCACCGTCTCCTTGTCCATGCCCAGGCCCTCGTCCTTGATGCGCAGCAGCACGTGCTCGCCCGGCTCCAGCCCCGGGTGGGTGCGGCAGAACTCCTCGTCCAGCTCGGTGTTTTCGGTGCTTATCAACAGGCGTCCGCCCTGGGGCATGGCGTCGCGGGCGTTGGTGGCCAGGTTCATCAAGACCTGTTCCAGCTGGGTGGCGTCGCCCATGATCACGCGGGCCTCGCTGGCCAGGCGGGTCTCGATGTTGATCATCTTGGGGATGGTGCGCTCCAGAATCCTCACCGCCTGGGCCACCTCGTGGTTCAAATCCACCGGCTTAAGCTCGGCCTCGCCCTTGCGCCCGAAGGTCAGGAGGCGCCGGACCAGCTCGGCTGCCCGCCCCACCGCGGCCTCCATCTCGCCCAGATACTTCTTGGTGGAGGCCTCTCCCGAGGGGGCGCAGCCCAAAAGCTCCACGTAGCCCCCGATGCCTTGCAGGATATTATTGAAGTCGTGGGCGATGCCGCTGGCCAGGTTGCCCACCGCCTCCATCTTCTGGGCCTGGATCAGGCGCTCCTGCAACTCCTTGAGCTCGCGCTCGGCCTTTACGCGCTGGGTGATCTCGCGGCCCGAGCCGCTGACGTAGGGCACCCCGTCCTTGGCCACCAGGAGGTTGCGGTACTCCACATAGTGCTTGCTGCCGTCGCGCCCGGCCAACAGGGACACGCCCTCGGCCTGGCCCTCGCGGCGCAGGGTGGGCAGATACTCCTCCATGAAGGCCCGCCGGTGCTCCGGGCGCATGAACTCGCCCAGGGTGCGGCCCAGGAGTTCCTCGCGGGAATAGCCCAGGGTGCGCACCACCGCCTGGTTCACCGAGAGCAGCCGCCCCTGGTCGTCGTGGGTGTAGATCAGGTCGCTGATGCTGTCGAACAAATGGCGGAAGCGCTCCTCGGACTCTTGCAGGGCGGCCTGGGCCTTCTTGCGCTCGGCATTGGTCAGCGCCTGGGCCACCTGGTCGGCCATGCCCCCCACGAAGGAGATCTCGTCCTCGCGCCAGGCATGGGGCCCGCCGGTGCGCTCCAGGCACACCATTCCCATCACCCGGCCCCTGAGGCGCACCGCCGAGGCCAGCATGGCCGCGATGTCGTTGGGCTCCAGGTAACTGAAACGAAGCTCGGCGGTGCGGGCGTCCAGGTATACGTCCTGGGCGTCCACCGCCCGCTCGGCCTCCAGGGAGGAGCAGAACACCTGGTGCAGGTCCGCGCTGAGCTCCTCGCCCCAGGCGTGGCGCTGGGCCTGGGCGTCGTAGACGTCGCTGGCCACCAGGCGGTCGCGGCTCTGGTTGAACAGCCAGAGCCCGGCCCGCTCCACCCCCAAAGCCTCGGCGCAGAGCTCGGTTATGCGGCGGGCGGCCTCGGCGAAGTCGCCCTCCACCAGCGAGGGCATTCCCGCCGCCTGCACGATGGCCGCCTGCTGGCGCTCCACCCGGGCCAGGCGGGCGGCCCGCTCCTCCTCCACCAGCTTGCGCTCGGTTATGTCGCGGAAAAACACCTGCAAGGCCGGGCGGCCTTCCCAGTCCACCACCCGCGAGGCCAGCTCCATCCACTTGAGCTGGCCCTGCTTGGTGTAGATGCGGCAGGGCAGGATGTGGGCGTGGGTCTGCCCGGAGATACGTCCCTGGTAGCGGTCGGTGAGGTTGGCCACGTCGTCGGGGTGGAAAAAGGCCTCCGGCCCCTTGCCCACCACCTCGGCGGGCTCCCAGCCCAGGACGCCGGTGAGGGCCATGTTGGCGAAGACCAGTTTGCCGTCCTGCACCACGGTGATCAGCTCGGTGGCCTGCTCCACCAGGTTGCGGTAGCGCGCCTCGGAGTGTTGCAGCTTGTCCTGCATGGACTTCAGGCGGCTCAGGTCGCTGGCCACCAACAGCACCCCCCGGCTGGCGTCGTCGCGCTCCAGGGGTGAGCTGGATACCAACAGAGGCACCTGCTCGCCGCCCTCGGTGCGCACCGTGACCTCCTCGCCCTGCACCTGCCCCCCGGCCAGCTCGTCCAGAAAGCGCTTGGCCGCGCGGGGCCGGGCCAGGAAGGGGCGGAACAGCTCGGCGCTGCGCCGGCCCATGATGGCCTCGGCGCCGCCGAAGCCCAGCAGGCGGGCCATCACCGGGTTGGCCCAGGAGATGCGGCCGTGCTGCAAATGGGCCAGGCCCACGGGCACCGCCTGCACCGTGGTGCGGTACAGGGTGCGGGGGCTTACCACCCGGCCGTAGCGCCGGGCCGCCCAGAACAGCGCCGCCGCGGTAGGCATCACCGCCAGGTTGGCCAGGGAGGCGAAGTCCGGGCCCACGGCGGCCATGAGCCACTGGGCCAGGCCTTGCAGGGTCATGGTCACGAAACCGCCGATGACCAGCAGCCGCTTTTCGGCCCGGGTGTCCGGGTCGGCCTCGGCGCGCATGTCGCGCCACAGGCGCAGGAGCATCAGCAGCAGGAAAACGAAGCTGTAGGCCAAAAAGCCCTGGAACCATGGGTTGAAATGCGAGGGCCCCAGAGGCACCCCGTAGAGGCGGGGGCTGATCAGGTCCGGCTCAAGCAGGCCTAGCAAATAGAACCCCAGGGGCACCCCGAAGATCCACAGGCGGTCGAGCCAGCGGACCGGGCGCACCAGGGCCAGGATGCCCTCGCCCACGAAGGCGGTGGGCAACAGGAACAGGAAGGCGAACCAGCGGTATATCTCGAAGGCCACCCGGGGGGGATAGATGCGGGCGGCGTGGGAGATCAGAACGTCGAAGAAGGCCCACGCGATGATGCACACCAGCCAGCGTAGGAAGGCGTTGGTCTTGGGATTACCAGGGGTGTGCCTGCCCAGATACAGGATCAGGGCCAGGCAATACCCGATGGTGAAGGCCAAGTTGGCCAGATAATAGGTCTCGTGCATCTATGAATCCGCGAAGGCCGGTTATACCGGACCCCCGGGAGAGGCTGGCTCCCGCGCTGGGAACGGACCAAATTTGCCAAAGCTCGCCAAGGGGCAGGCCGAGTTTCCGCCAGCATCTTAGCAGGCGCGGGCCTCGCGGTAAAGCCGCTTAAATAGTGGCCTAAGAGGGGGATTTCCCGCCGGGCTCAGGCCTGGCGGGCCGTCCCGGCCCCCAGGGCCAAGAGCTCGCGGTTGGCCTTGGCCCGGGCCTCGGGCTGCCCCTGGGTGATGGCCTTTTCCACCTCGTCCGAACCCACCGGCAAGGCCCCGGCCGCGGCCGCCGCGCCCAGGAGCACCACGTTGGCCCCCTTGGCCGCGCCCACGCTCCGGGCCAGCTCCGAGGCGGGCGCGCAGACCACCCGCGCCCCGAAGGAGGCCAGGGCCTTTTTGCCCTCGGCCGAAAGGAAGCCCAGGTCCGGGGCGTTGACCACCAGCCAACCGCCGGCGGCCAGGTAGGCCAGGTTGCGCACCGCCTCGCCGGGATCCAGGGCCAAGACCAGCTCGGCCGAGCCCAGGCTCACCAGGGGCCCGCTGAAATCGCCGGCCTTGAGGTGGCTGACCACCGCGCCGCCGCGCTGGGCCATGCCGTGCACCTCGCTGATGAGGATGCCTTCAACCTTGGGCTCCAGGGCCGTGGCCAGGGCGCGGGTAACGAAGAGCACCCCCTGGCCGCCCACGCCGGCCACCACCGCCTGCCAGCTCAGCCCGCTCATGAGAGCACCTCCATGGGCGCGATGGCCCCTTGGGCGCAGACCTCGGCGCAGAGCCCGCAGTCCACGCACCAGTCGCGGTCGATGGATATGTAGCCCTCGGCGTCCCTGGCCAGGGCGGGGCAGGCGAACCAGGTGGAGCACAGGCCGCAGGCCACGCAGGCCTTGGCCGGCTCCAGCACCATGGTGCCGGTGGGGCACACCTCGGCGCAGAGGCGGCAGCCGGTGCACTTGGCCTTGTCCACCTTGATGCGCGCCTTGCCGGTGCGCTTGAGCGCCCCGGCCGGACAGACGGCCACGCAGCGGCCGCAGTCGGCGCAGGGGTTCTCCTTGGGCTTGAAGGCGGTCTTGACCGGCTTGGCCGTGCCCAGAACTTCCACCCTGCAAGGCTGGGAAACCGCCTCGGCCGGGCGATGGGCCGCGCAGGCGTGGCGCGCGATGATCACCGCCACCGAGCCCTCGGGCTTCTGGGTCCAGCGCCAGGCCTTCTTGAGGATCTTTTGCAGATTCCCCATGTCATAGGGGTCTAGCTCGGTGAGCCATTTGACCCCGCAGCCTTCCACCAGCTTCTTCAGCTCCACCGCGTGGCCGGGGTGGCCGTCGGCGGTGAGGCCGTTCTCCGGGGTGGGCTGCATCCCGGTCATGGAGGTGGTCTCGTTGTCCAGGATCACCAACACGAAGCGGGCCCCGTTGTACACCGCGTTGACCAGGCCGGTGATGCCCGAGTGGTAGAAGGTGCTGTCGCCGATGGTGGCCACCACCGGGGTTTCGTCGCCGGACTCGCCCAGGGTGCGGCTCAGGGCGTGGGCAAAGGTCACCGCCGCGCCCATGTCGTGGCAGGTGTCCACCGCGCCCTGGTTCATGCCCAGGGTGTAGCAGCCGATGTCGCTGGGGTAGACCCCGCTGGGCAGGCCCTTACGCAGGGAAAAGAACACCGCGCGGTGGGAGCAGCCGGGGCAGAGATTGGGCCGCCGCATGGGCGGCTGGTCGGGCACCGAAAGCACCTTGCCCTTGGGGCGGGGGGTCTTGAGGCGCGCCTCGCCCACGGCCCGCTCCAACACGCCGCCCAGCACCTCGGGGGTCAGCTCGCCCGCGCTGGGCACATGCCCCGAGGCCCGGCCCCAGAGCCGCTCGCGCTGGGGCGAGAGAAGCTCCAGCACCGGCTCGGTCTCTTCCAACACCAACACCCGCTGGCAAGAGGCCAACAGCTCCTCCACCGGCCCGGTGGGCAGGGGATAGGGCACCGAGGCTTGCAAGAAGGGGATGCGCCCTTCCTCCACCGGCAGGCCCAGCTCGGCCAGGAGGTCGCGGGCCAGGGCGGCGGCCACGCCCGAGGCCAGGATGCCCAGGCGGGCCCGGGGCCGGGGCGCGGCGTGCCAGGTGTTCAGGGTCTTACTGGCGCTCACCTCGGCCTGAATCTTGGTCAGCTTGGCGTTGAGCGCCTGGTGCAGGGCCAGGCGCATCTTGGGGATGGCCGCCCAGCGGAAGGGGTCCTTGGTGAACACCGCCTTGCGCCCCAGCTCCCGGGGCGCGCGCAGCTCAAGGTTCTGGCGGCCGTGGCACACACGGAGAGTGGGCCGGAGCATCACCGGAATCTGGTAGCGCTCGCTGAGCTCATAGGCCGGGGCCACCAGATCGCGGGCCATGGCCGGGCTGTCCGGGTCGAACACCGGCAGCTTGGCGAAATGGGCCAAGAGGCGGCTGTCCTGCTCGGTCTGGGAGGAATGGGGCCCCGGGTCGTCGGCGCTCACGATGATCATGCCGCCGATCACCCCGATGTAGGCCGCGCTCATCACCGGGTCCAGGGCCACGTTGAGCCCCACCATCTTCATGGCCACGGCAGAGCGCAGGCCGGTGTAGGCGGCGGAAAGGGCCACCTCCATGGCCACCTTCTCGTTGACCGACCACTCCACGTAGGGCGGCTTTTTCATCTCCGTGCCGTAGTGCACCACGGCGGGGAGCACCTCGCTGGAGGGAGTGCCGGGGTAGGCGGTCATCACCCCTATCCCGTTTTCCACCAGGCCCCGTCCCAAGGCCTGGTTGCCCATGAGTATCTCTTTTCTGGCCCTCGCTTTGGCGCTCAACGTCTTTTCCTCGGCTGGGTTGTCATTGAAAACAGCCCATAAAATATCCCGGCACGAGGCCGGGCGCAAGTAAAGCGGCCGCCCGGCCGAGGGCGCATTGGCCCCCGGCCGGACGGGATTGACTAGGTTAGTCGGCGATGACGAACTTGCCGTCCTTGACCAGGAGCATGACCATGGAGTCCTCGCCCAGGCCGTTATGGTCCTTGGGGCTCAGGTTATAAACACCCGAGACGCCCACGTAGTTCTTGGTGTTCTCCAAAGCGGCGCGCACCTTGTCCGGGTCGGTGCCCGCCTTCTGCATGGCGTTGGCCAACAGGTACACCGCGTCCCAGGCGTAGCCGCTGTGGGTGTTGATGGGGTACTTCTTGTCATAGCCGCGCTTCTTGTAGAGCTCCACGAACTCGGCGATGACCTTCTTCTGGGGGTCGGAGTCGGGCAGGGCCTCGAAGACCATCAGCTTGGTGGCGGGCATCAGGTCGCCCTCGGAGGCCTTGCCGGCCAGGCTGATATAGCGCGGGCCGGGCAGGCCGTGGCACTGCACCAGCGGGGCCTTGATGCCCAGCGCGTTGTGGTTCTTGGAGATGATGGCCCCGGCCGGGCCGATGGTCCAGCAGATGATGGCCTGGGGGTTCTTGGCGGCCAGCTTGGTGAGCTGGCTCTTCATGTCCACGTCCTTGGGGTTGAACTGCTCGGCCCCCACCACGGTGATGCCGTACTTGGGCGCCAGGCGGTTGATCCAGCGCGCGCCGTCGCGGCCGAAGCCGTCGCTGGCGCTGATCAGAGCCACCTTGGTCAGGTTGTGCTTCTTCAGGTAGCCCAGCACCTTCTTCACCGCGATGGAGGAGCGCTGGGGAGCCTTGAACACATACTTGGCGGTGCCGAAGTTCATCTTGCCGTGCTTGCCCTCCATGATCACCGGGTCGCCGCCCACGGTCATCACGGTGGGAATCTTGGCCGCCTCCACCTGCTTTTTCACGGCCATGCCCGTGCCGGTGCGGGTGGGGCCGATCACCGCCTTCACCTTGTCCAGGTTCACGAACTTCTTGAAGGCCATCACCGCCTTGGTGGGCTGGCCCTCGGTGTCGGCCAACACCAGCTCGATGGGCCGCCCCTGGATGCCGCCCTTGGCGTTGATCTGGTCCACCACCATCAGGGCCACCAGCTTGGTGGGGGTGCCGATGGAGGCGGCGGGGCCGCTCTCGGCGAAGAAGGCCCCGATCTTGATGGGCTCTTTCTTGTCGGCCGCCGCGCCGGGGGCGGCCAGGGCCAGCAGGCCGCACAGGGCCAATACCAGCGCCATGCTCAAACGTCTCATCTCTCGTCCTCCCTTGCGGCCCCGCTCCCTAGCATGGCGGGGCCAAAATTTATTCCTCTTCGCGGCGGTCGAATATGCGCCGCGACTTGCGCTCGCTGCGCGGCAAAGACGCGTAGTCCACAATCTCCACCGCGGTGCTGACCATGATCTGCTGCTTCACCCGGCGGGCCACCTGCGAGGCCAGGCCCTCGTCATCGCCGCCGCCGCCCTCGGGGGCGCGCTCCACCCGGATCTCCATGTAGTCGCGGCCGTCGTCGCCCCGGGTGAGGATCACCTGATACTCCGAGCCCAGGCCGGGCACCCCGCTGAGCACGTGGTCGATCTGGCCGGGGTAGATGTTCACCGCCCGGAAGATGATCATGTCGTCGCTGCGCCCCAGGATGCGGTCGTGGCGCGGCAGGGGGTTGCCGCAGGCGCAGGGCTCGGGCAGCAGGCGGCAGAGGTCGCGCGTGCGGTAGCGGATCAGCGGGGCGGCCTCCTTGCGCAGGGTGGTCACCACCATCTCGCCCACCTCGCCCGGGCCGACCGGCTGCATGGTGCCCGGGTCGATGATCTCCAGAATATAGTAGTCAGCCCAGTAGTGGATGCCGTCATGGGCGCTGCACTCGATGCCCGTGCCCGGCCCGTATAGCTCGGTGAGACCGGGGATGTCGAACAGCTCCGCCCCCAGGGCCTGGCCGATGCGTTGGCGCATGGCCTGGCTGGTGCGCTCGGAGCCGTAGATCACCTTGTTCACCTTCACCTGGTCCTGGATGCCCCGGCGTTTCACCTCCTCGGCGATGAGCAGGGCCATGGAGGAGGTGCAGCAAAGCACCGAGGTCTGGAAGTCCACCAGGAACTGGCACTGCATCTCCAGGTTGCCCGGCCCCATGGGCAGGGCCAGGGCGCCGAAGCGCTCGCAGCCCGCCTGGAAGCCCACGCCGGCGGTCCAGATGCCGTAGCCCACCATGATCTGCACCCGGTCGGACCGGCTGAGGCCCGCCATCTCGTAGCAGCGGGCGAACATGGTGGCCCAGTCGTCGATGTCCTTGGCGGTGTAGGAGAGCACCTTGCGCTTGCCGGTGGTGCCGCTGGAGGCATGCACCCGGACCACGTCTTCCACGGGCACCGAGAGCAGGGGCAAGGGGTAGCCGTCCTTCAGGTCGTCGGCCGTGGTGAAGGGCAGCTTGCTCAGGTCGTCAAGGCTCTTTATGCTGCCGGGCTCCACGCCCGCCTCTTGCAGGCGGCCGCGATAAAAGTCGCAGCCCTGGTAGGCGTGGTCCACGGTCCATTGCAGGCCCCGGAGCTGGTGCTCGGCCAGGGCTTGTTCATCCTTATATGAAGGCATGAAGCTCATGCGGGCTCCTTAGTCATGTTTAGGCGCGGCCAGGCCCTGGGCCCGGCGGGGGCCCAGGAAGGCCTCGCGCAGCATCTCGTCGGCCAGAATCTCCTGGGGCGTGCCGCTCTGGCGGATGCGCCCGCCGGTGATGATGTAGCCCCGCGCGCTCACCGAAAGCGCGCCCAGGGCGTTCTGCTCCACCAGGAGCACCGAGCAGCCTTGGGCGGGCAGGCCGCGCACCACGGCCAGGATCTCGGCCGCCACCTGGGGGGCCAGGCCCAGGCTGGGCTCGTCCAAAAGCAACAGTCGGGGCCGGGCCATGAGCCCCCGGGCCATGGCCAGCATTTGTTGCTCCCCGCCGCTCAGGGTGCCGGCCGCCTGGTCCAGGCGGTCGGCCAATATCGGGAACATGCTCAGCGCCTGGTCCAAATCCCGGGCCACCTCTTTGGCCTGCCCGCGCCGCAGGCGCACGTAGGAGCCCAACTCCAGGTTCTCGCGCACGCTCAGGGGGCCGAAGAGCTGGCGCCCTTCGGGCACCTGCACCACCCCGGCGGCCACCACCGCCGAGGGCGAGGCCCCGCTGATCTGGCGGCCGTCCAGGGTCACCCGGCCGGAGCTGGGCCGTAGCAAACCGGAGATGATGCCCAGAAGGGTGCTCTTGCCCGCGCCGTTCATGCCCAGCAGGCTCACCACCTCGCCCGCGCCCACCTGAAAGCTCACCTCGCTGAGCACCGGCTGGCGGCCGAAGGCAAAGGATATGGACTCGACCCTAAGCAAGCAGCCCGAACTCCTCTCCCCCGCCCAGATAGGTGCGGATCACCTCGGGGTCTTGCTGTATCTCCTCGGGCGGACCCTGGGCGATGAGCTTGCCGCCGCTGAGCACCGCCACCTGATCGGAGATGCGCATGACCAGGGACATGTCGTGCTCCACCAGGACCACGCCGATGCCCTGCTCCTTGATCTTCACGATAAGCTCGCCCAGGGCCTCGGTCTCGGCCGGGTTCAGGCCGGCCACCGGCTCGTCTAAAAGCATCATTTTGGGCCGCGCGGCCAGGGCCCGGGCCAGCTCCAGGCGTTTCTGGTCGCCATAGGCCAGCTCCTCGGCGGGCTGGTCGGCCAGGGCCTCCAGGCCGAAGAAGGCGAGCATCTCGTCGGCTCGCGCCTTGATCTTGGCCTCTTCCCGGCGCAGGTAGGGCAGGCGCAGCATGGCCGCCGCGAAGCCGCCTCGGCTGGTCGCGTGCAGGCCCACCATCACGTTTTCCCGCACGTTCATCAGGCCGAAGACCTGCAAGTTCTGAAAGGTGCGGGTCAGGCCGCGCCTCGCCAGCTTGTGCCCGGCCATGCCCAACACGCCGCGCCCCTCGAAGCTCACCGTGCCGGTGTCCGGGTTGACCACCCCGCTCACGCAGTTGATGGCCGTGGTCTTGCCCGCCCCGTTGGGGCCGATGAGCGCGGTGACGCTCCCGGCGGGCGCGGCCAGGCTGAAGTCTTCCAAAGCCTGCAAGCCGCCGAAGCGGATGGACAGGCCCTTTATGTCCAGGAGAGCGCCCATCTAAAAGGCCCTCCCCCCGGGGCGCACCCGCTTGCCCTCCAGCCAACCCACCACGCCCTGGGGCAGGAAGATCAGGAGCACCAAGAGGATGCCGCCGAAGATGATGTCCTTGTACTCCTCCACCACGGCCAAAAGCTGGGGCAGCGGGGTGATGAGCCCGGCGCCGAACAGGCCGCCCCACAGGCTGCCCATGCCCCCGATGATGCACATGGTGACCAGCTCGACGGACTTGAAGATGTCGAAGGTCTTGGGGGTGATGATGCCGTAGTAGTGGGCGTAGAGGCTGCCGGCCACCGAGGCGTACACCGCGCTGACCACGAAGACCTTGACCTTGTAGGCCTCGATGGGCACGCCGGAGGCCGCCGCGGCCAGGGGCGATTCGTGCAAAGCCTTGAGCCCCCGCCCCACCCGGGAGTGCACCAGGTTGCGGGCCAGGCCCAGCCCCACCAGCACCGCGCCCCACACCAGCCAATAAAAGGACTGGTCCGTGACGATGGCGTGGCCGAAGAAGCTCAGCGAGGGAATGCCGCTGTACCCGCTGGGCCCGCCGGTGATGTCGTCCAGCTGCACCATGAGCACGCTGACGATGAGGTTGAAGCCCAGGGTGGCCATGACCAGATAGTTGCCCTTGAGGCGCAGGGTGGGCACCCCGATGATGGTGGCCACCACCGCCACCACCGCCGCCGCAAAGACCAGGGTCAGCCAGGGCTCCCAGCCATAGGAGCCGGTGAGGATGCCCGAGATGTAGGCCCCCAGGCCGAAGAAGGCGGCGTGGCCCAGGCTGATGTGCCCCGCGTAGCCGATGAGCAAATTCAGGCCGATGACCACCAGCACGTTGAGGGCCACCACGTTGAGCACGTTGAGGTAATAGGGGTTGGTCACCGCCAGGGGCAGCAGGGCCAACAAGAGGGCCAGCCCGCCCAGCCCGGCGTAAAAGCGTTTGCCCGAGCGGCTCATACCCGCTCCCCGCTTTTGACGCCCATGAGCCCGCCGGGGCGCAGGAACAAGACCAGGAGCAGCACCACAAAGGCCACCGCGTCCTTGTACACGCTGGAGATGAGCCCGGCGCTGAGGCTTTCGATGAGCCCCAGTACCAGCCCGCCCAGGATGGCCCCCACGAAGCTGCCGTAGCCGCCCAGCACCGCGGCAGCAAAGCCCTTGAGCCCCATAATCACGCCCACTTCATAAGAAAGGCTGGTGATTGGGGTGATGAGCACCCCGGCCAGGGCGCCCAGGCCGCCGGCCAGGCCGAAGGAGTACATGGTCATGCGGTTGGCGTCGATGCCCATGAGCGCGGCGGCCGAGGGGTTGATGGAGGTGGCCCGCATGGCCTTGCCGGTGAGGGTGCGGTTGAAGAACCACAGCAGGGCCACGATCGCTGCCAGGGTCATGCCTAAGACCCACAGGTTCTGCGGGGTCAGGGTGGCGCCCAACACGCGCAACGGCACCTCGGGGCTCAGCGGAGGCAGGGCCAGAGCGTCCTTGCCCCACAAGTGCTTGAAGATGCCGCGCATCAGAATGGACGCGGCGATGGTGATGAAGATGAGCACCATCACCTGGCGGCTCTTGGCCGGGCGGATAGCCAGGCGCTCCATCATGGCTCCCACCAGGGCCACCGAGACCACCGCGCAGGGGAAGGCCAGGATCATGGGCAGGCCCACCCCGGTGAGGAAGGTGTAGGTCATCAGGCCGCCCAGGGAGAGGAAGTCGCCCTGGGCGAAGTTGACGATGCGGGTGGCGTTGTAGATCAGGCAAAAGCCCAGGGCCACCAGGGCGTACACCGCCCCGGTGGTCAGCCCGCTGACCACGTACTGCGCTATCTGGTCGCCGAAGCTCAAACCCGTCCAACCTCGCCTGAAAAAAGTCCGCCCGGCCCAGAGGGGAACCGGGGTTTCTGCATACAGTATACGACCCTCAGGGTATACCTAGCCAAGCCCGCCTTGTCAATGAATGCCTAGGCGTTAGGCATTGCTTGACATGGGGGCATATACCTTTTCATGATGGGGCAAAGCCTACGGCCGCTAAGCGCCGGGGCGTAAGGAGGTTGTAGAGAATGAGCGACAGTGCTAGCCAGACCGGCGGCATTCTGCCCCGGAGCATTGAAGAGATCAAGCAGCACCGCGGCGGCCTCATGGCCACGGGCATCATCTCCCTTATCCTGGGCAGCCTGGCCATCCTGGCTCCCCTGGCCGCCACCATGGCGGTCACCTTGCTCATCGGGGCGGTGATCCTGCTGCAGGGCGTGATCCAGCTCATCCACTCCTTCCGGTCCAAGGGCTGGAGCGCCTTTGCCTGGAACCTGCTGGTGGGCATCGTCTATGTCATCGCCGGCGGGCTCATCCTGGCCCGGCCGCTCCTGGGCGCGGTCACCATAACCCTGGTGCTGGCCATCTTCTTCCTGGTGGAGGGCGTGGTCAAGCTGGGCCTGGCCTTCAAGGTGAAGCCGGCCCCCAACTGGAAGTGGATTCTGTTCAGCGGAATCATGGGCGTGGTGCTGGGCCTGATCATCCTCTCGGGCTGGCCCGGCGACACCCTGTGGGTGCTGGGCCTGTTCCTGGGCATAGACCTCATCTTCGGCGGCTGGGCCATGATCATGCTGGCCGCGGGGGCCAAACAGGCGCAGGCCTAAGCTTCTTCGCCGCCATCCAGCGAGCTCTTGCGCTGGGTGGTGGTGTAGACGCTGATGATGTCGCGGTGGCTGAGGATGCCCACCAGCCGCCGGTCGTCCGGCCCGGCCACCACCGGCAGGGTGGCGTAGTCCTTCGCCGAAATCTTGCGTAGCGCCGCGTCCAGGGTGTCCAAGGGGGTCACGGTCTGCACCTCGCGGGTGGCCAGCTCGGCCACCACCACCAGGTCCCACAGGTCCTTGTCCACGTGGTGCGCCGCGTAGTCGGCGTGGCTAATGATCCCCACCAGCTCGCCCCGGTCATTGACCACCGGGAAAGAGGCGTACTTGGAGAGCATGACCTTGCGGTGGAACTGGCCCAGGGTCATGTTCTGGGGCACGCTGTCCACCGAGGGCCGCATGGCCCGGTCCACGCTCAGCGAGCGCAACAGGTTCATGTCCTTGCCCGCGTGGATATCCACCCCCCGCCGGATCAGCTTGAGGGTGTAGATGGATTCGGGGTTGATGTGCTGGGCCACCAGGGTGGCCACGGTGCAGCCGATCATCAGGGGCAGGATTATCTGGTAGCCCCCGGTCATCTCGAACAGAATCAAGAAGGCGGTGATGGGCCCGTGGGTGGCTCCGGCCACCACCGCGGCCATGCCCACGATGGCATAGGCCCCGGCCCCGGCGGTGTGCCCCGGGGCCAGCTCATGGGCCAGGCCCCCGAAGGCCCCGCCCAGCATGGCCCCGATCACCAGCGAGGGCGCGAAGATGCCCCCGGACATGCCCCCGGCGATGGTCAGGCTGGTGGCGAAAATCTTGACCACCATGACCATGAGCATGAGCCACCAGACCATCTGGTGGTTAAGGGCCAGCTCGATGCCCTCGTAGCCCACCCCCAGCACCCAGGGGAAGCCCAGGCCCATGATCCCCAGGCCCAGGCCCGCCAAGGGCGTCTTGGCCCATTCCGGTATGCGGATGGCGTCCACCCAGTCCTCGACCTTGTACAGGGTGGCCGTAAAGCCCGCGCCCACCGCGCCGGCGGCCAGGCCCAGGCCGGCGTATAGGGCCAGCTCCCAGGCCGAAACCAGATGATAGGCCGGCACCATGAAGGCCGGGAAGTCGCCCAGGTAATAGCGGCTGACCGCCGTGGCCATCACCGCCGAGAGCACGATGGGGCTGAAGGTGGCCACCGCGAAGTCGCCCAGCACGATCTCCATGGCGAACATCATGCCCGCCACCGGGGCGTTGAAGGTGGCCGCGATGCCCGCCGCCGCGCCGCAGCCCACCAGGATGCGCATGCGCCCGGCGCTCACCTTGAACACCTGACCCACCCCGCTGCCGATGGCCGAGCCGATCTGCACGATGGGCCCCTCCCGGCCCACCGAGCCGCCCACCGCAATGGAAAGGGCCGAGGCCAGGGACTTGACCAGCACCACCCGCATGCGGATGAAGCCGCCCTTGAGGCTAACCGCCTCCATCACCTCGGGCACCCCGTGGCCCTTGGCCTCGCGGGCCACGAAGTAGATGAGCGGCCCCACCACCAGCCCGCCCGCCACGGGCACGGCCAGCAGATACCACCAAGGCAGCCCGGCCACCACGCTCAATAGGTTGGCGTCGCTGCCGTAGGAGAGGGTGCGCAGGAAAGATATGAGATAGCGGAAGCCTACCGCGCCATAGCCCCCCAGAATCCCCACGGCCACGCCCAGGACCATGAGGGTGCCCTGCTCGGTGGTCCATAAGCTGCGGGTTAACTTTTTTAGGGGGGTCATTCAATGGCCCGGCTGAAGGTATGATTTCGCCGCTCCCGGCTCCCCACCATAGCAAATTACCGGGCGGTTCAGTCAAGCGGCCTGGGGCCGGGGGCGGGCTTCACCCAAGCTTAACATGGGAGAGTCAAAAAAATGCTTGTAGGTTCACGTGCTTAATGCGTAATATTACTTTGTCCAACGGCTATATCCAAAGCTTGTCCCAATAGGGGGGTATGTCCCGGTGTAGTTGGGCCTAGACAGACCCGAACAACGCTGTTACCGGTCATCTGTCGTGTATTCCGCCGGGCACGTCCGCTACTCCCTCTCAAAATTTTGGCTGCGGGGAAGCCGCCTGCGGCTGCACCCCGCCGCTGGGGAGCACTGCCATGAGCATGCCGGTCGTCGACCATGCGAAGCGCACGGGTGTCGGCAACCCAAGGACCTACCGTGGCGAAGATTTCCCCAAGGAACCATCCCTTGGGGAAAGGATCAAGGCCTGGACGTGGACCTGGGCCAAACAGAAGCTGCAACTGAAGGACCTGAGCTCCTTTTTGCAGCTCTCCTGGAACACCTGGATCTTCGGGGCCTTGCCGGCCTGGATGAGCCGGATGTATCTTGGAAGCTTGGCGGGGCTGTATTTCAAGGTGGCCGGCAAGGAGTCCGGAGCCATCAAGCGCGCCCTGAGCCATTGCCTGCCCGCCGCCAAGCTGGGCCGCGTCTGGCCCAAGGTCCGCGCCGGGATCATCGACCACTACCATGAGAAGCTCTACCTGGCCTTCAAGAGCTTCCCCACCATCCGGGCCAAGTGCCTGCGCAAAGTGAAGATCACCAACCAGGAGGTCCTGGACCAGGCCGTGGCCCAGGGGCGCGGCGTGCTCTTGATCACCGGCCACTACGGCGCCCTGGAGTTCATGCCCGGCGCCTTGGCCTTTAGGGGCTATCCCCTTTCGGTGATGGTCCACTGCAAGACCCCGCGTCTCAAGGCCATCCTGGAGGAGCGCTCGTCCCGGGCGGGCACCGAGCTGATGGACCCCAAGTCCGGCGAGGTGTTCTTCACCGCGGTGGAGCATCTCAAGCGGGGCCGGGTGCTCATCACCCAGTGCGACGAGATCAGCATGTGGAAGCCCTACAAGGACAAGACCACCAAGTTCCTGGGCCTCTCCGTGCCCCTGGACCGCTCCATGGACCTTCTGGCCCGCAAGTCCAAGGCCGTGGTGATCATGGGCCTGGTGCACCGCCGGGGCCGCCGCTACGAACTGGAGCTATTGGACCCCTCCGCCCATCCCGCCGGCCATGGCCAGACCCAGGTCTCGGCCCAGTGCCTGTCGGTGCTCAGCGATTATATTCTCAAAGAGCCCCAGCAGTGGTATGAGTGGAAAAAACTGAACCAGTTCCTGCCTGCTCAAGTGGACACGGTGAATGCACATAACAAGCCTGAGCGCCTATTTGATTCGTTGGCCCTTCAGCCTGGCGGTGTCCCACAGCCTGGCTAGCAACACGGCCACGGCCAACGTCGTGGTGGCGCTGACCGACGGGCAGGGACAAGTCGGCTACGGCGAGGGGGTTCCTCGCAGCTATGTGACCGGAGAAGAGGTGGAAAGCTCCCTGGCCGCCCTGAAAAGCGGCCTGGGGCCCCTGGTCCTGGACGCCGAGATACCCGACGGCCAGGCCCTGGGCTGGCTGGAGCGCATCGCCGGAGCCCAGGCCCTGGACGCCGCTCCGGCCTCGGCCTGCGCCCTGGAGACCGCCCTCCTCGACCTGGCCGGACGCCGCGCGCGGCGCTCGCTGAGCAGCTTCCTGGGCTCCGGCGCGCCCGCGCCGGTGGTCTACAGCGCGGTGGTGCCTCTTTTACCCCCCCCGGCCCTGCCCGCCATCCTGGGCCAGGTAAAGGCCATGGGCCTGAAGCAGGTCAAGGTGAAGGTGGAGCGCCAGGGCGGCGTGGAGCTGGTGGCCAAGGTGCGCGAGGCCCTGGGCCTCGAGGCCCGTCTGAGGGTGGACGCCAACGGCGCCTGGAGCCCCGGCGAAGCGATTGATCAGATCAAGGCCCTGGCCGAGCTGGGAGTGGAGGCGGTGGAGCAGCCGGTGCCCGCCGAGCTGGGGCCCCGAGCCCTGGCCGAGGTCAACGCGGCGGTGGAGCCCATGCTCATCGCCGACGAGTCGCTGTGCACCCGCGCGGACGCCGAAGGGCTCATCGCCGCCCGAGGGGTGGGCTGCTTCAATTTGCGCCTATCCAAATGCGGCGGCCCGTCGCGCACCCTGGAGCTGATGAAGCTGGCCCAAGAGGCGGGGCTCAAGTGCATGCTAGGCTGCCAGGTGGGCGAGCTGGGCATCCTCTCGGCCCTGGGCCGCCAGTTCGGGGGCATGCACCCGGAGCTGGTCTACCAAGAGGGCAGCCTGACCCGGTTCTTCGTGGACCAAGACCTGATCCGGCAAAACCTGACCTTCGGGCCGGGAGGCATGGCCCCGCCGCTCATCGGCCCGGGCCTGGGGGTGGAGGTGCTGCCCGCGGCCCTAGAGGGTTGCGAGCGCTTCACCCTGGCGGCCTGATCCGCTCAGCGCCTATAGGACCACTATATGTTGTATCGCCCTAATTTGACTGCACAATAAAGGTTCTGTTTTTTTAGGGACGCTCTTGACAAACGGAGCGCTCCGACTGATGATCTACAAAGCAACTTCGCGGAAAAGCTAAAACTTTTCAGCCCCCCCGGGGTTGCGGGATGGATCAGGCCGTGGAACGCCACAACAGCTGCCTCAATAGCCGGGCCATCATCGACTATGTCGAGCGGCACTACGGCTCGCCTCATTTGCTCCTCAAGGGGCTGGAGGATGAGCTCGGCGAGATCGAGGAGCCCCTGGCCTTTTTGCGCGACGCCCACAACTGGGTGTCGGCCGGGCTTCTGGCCCGCATGTACGCCAACGCCCGCGAGCTCACCGGCGATCCCCGCGTGGCCTTCCAGATCGGCTTCGAATCGGTCACCCACCAGCGCCTGGGTTACATCCAGCAAATCCTTTTGAAAGCCTGGGCCTCGCCCCGCGTGGCGGTCAAGCGCCTGGAGACCATCAACCGCAAGTTCAACCGCACCAAGGAAGTGGAGCTGGTCGCCCAGGAATCGGACCACGCCCTGGTGCGCCTGCACTGGCTGCCCGGCATCGAGGTCAGCGACGACTTCTGCCTGATGAACCAGGGGGTCTACTCGGCCATCCCCACCATCTGGGGCCTGCCCCCGGCCCGGGTGGAGGAGACCAAGTGCCAGTTCGAGGGCGACGAATACTGCGAGTTCGACGTCCGCTGGCGCAACCCCTCCCTGGTGCAGCGGGCCCGCCTGCTCATCCACAACCAGCGCAGCCTCCTGGGCGAGAGCCTGGCCGAGATCGAGCACGACAAGCAGCTTCTGGAGCACAAGTACTCCGAGGTGCAGGCGCTCAACCGCCAGCTCATGCGCAAGATAGAGCAGATCCTGGCCATCCAGCAGGCCTCGGGAGCCATCCTCTCCGAGCTGGACTACGGCCGACTGATTCCCAACGTCCTCTCCCTGTTCCTCAGGACCATCGGCTACCAGCGGGCCATGATCATGCTGGTGGACGAGAGCGCGCAGATGCTGCGCTTCGAAGAGGGCGTGGGCATGGACCCCAGCGACCTGGCCCCCATGGACGGCTATTCGGTGCCCATGGACCGCTCCAGCAACCTCCTGGCCCGCGTGGCCCAGAGCGGCCAGCCCCTGATCAGCCACGACGCGGCCCGTTTGAACCTGAACCCCAAAAACCTCATCATCCGCAAGTATCAGCCCCAGGCCATCGTGATCCTGCCCCTGACCGCCCAGGGCCGGGTGATCGGCATCCTGGCCGCCGACCGCCCCGAGGGCGACGACCCGGTGACCAGCATGGACCGCGACTATCTGGGGGTGTTCGCCAACCAGGTGGCCCTGGCCATCGAAAACGCCCGCATGTACCGGGACCTCAAGGAATCCTTCCTGTCCACGGTGCAGTCCCTGGCCCAGGCCCTGGAAGCCAAGGACCCCTACACCCGCGGCCACTCCGAGCGCGTGACCACCTACGCGGCGCGCCTGGCCACCCGGGTGGGCCTGCCCGAGGAAGAGGTGGAGATGCTCAAGCGCCTGGGCATGCTCCACGACGTGGGCAAGATCGCCCTGGACCGCCAGATCCTGAACAAGGAAGGCAAGCTCTCCGACGAGGATCTGGAGATGGTGCGCAAGCATCCCATCTGGGGCGAGAGCATCATCCGGCCCCTCAAGCTGACCAAGGCCGAGATGGCCATCGTGCGCCACCACCACGAGCGCTACGACGGCCGGGGCTATCCCGACGGCCTGGCCGCCGAGGCCATCCCCCTGCCCGCCCGGGTGATCAGCGTGGCCGACGCCTTTGACGCCATGACTAGCGACCGCCCCTACCGCAAGGCCATGGGCCTCAGGGACGCCCTGGACGAGTTGGAGCGCGGCGCGGGCAGCCAGTTCGACCGCAAAATGGTGGAGGCCTTTGTCACCATGGTGCGCGAGGGCCGCATCGACGACGTGCTGCCCCGCCACCGCAAGGACAACCTGCGCCATCTCAACCTGGCCAAGACCTAAGCAGTCATCGCTATAAAATGAATAAGGCCCCGCCGCACGGCGGGGCCTGGTTGTTTTTTGGGGAAGGCTCTTTTAGTGCAGGCGCGTACCGCTGGCCAGCAGGTCGTACAGCTCCGTCTCGGGCAGGGGCCGGCTGAACAGGAAGCCCTGGATCTGGTCGCAGCGCCGCTCGCGCAGGAAGCTCAGCTGATCGCGGTTCTCCACCCCCTCGGCGATCACCTTGAGCCGCAGGCCCCGGCTCATGTTGATGATGGTGTCCACGATGGAAGCGTCGTCGCTGTTCACCGCCACGTCCTGCACAAAGGAGCGGTCTATCTTCAGGGTGTTCATGGGGAAGCGCTTCAGATAGTAGAGGTTGGAGTAGCCCTTGCCGAAGTCGTCCATGGAGAGCTGGACCCCCAGGCGGTTTAGCTCCTCCAGAGTTACGATGGCCTCGTCCACCGAGTTCATGACCATACTCTCGGTCACCTCCAGCTCCAGGCAGCGCGGGTCCAGGCCGGTGCGCCCCAGGGTCTCGGCCACCATGGGCACCAGGTCCTTTTGCTGAAACTGGCGCGGCGAGAGGTTCACCGACACCGCCAAGCCCTCCCGTCCCTTGTCGTGCCAGGCCTTGGTCTGGCGGCAGGCCTGCTCCAGCACCCAGCGCCCGATGGGCACGATCTGGCCGGTGTCCTCGGCCAGGGGAATGAACTCGCCCGGGCTGATGAGCCCCTGCTCGGGGCGCTGCCAGCGCACCAGGGCCTCCACCCCCACCACGCTGCCCTGGTTCAGCTCCACCTTGGGCTGGTAGTGCACCAGGAACTCCTGGTTGTCGATGGCCGAGCGCAACGCGCCCTCCAGGGCCATGCGCCGCTGCACCTTGTCGTTTAGCTCCGGGGTGAACAGCTTGAAGTTGTTGCGGCCCGCTCCCTTGGCCCGGTACATGGCCATGTCCGCGTTGGCCATCAGGGTCTCGGCCTCGCGGCCGTCGTCCGGGAACAGGGTGATGCCCACGCTGGCCGAGAGGAAGAACTCGCGGCCCCGCAGGCTAAAAGGCCTGGCCATGGCGTCCAGCACCCGCTGGGCCACCACCCCGGCGTACTCCGGCTCCCGGATGCCCATCAAGAGCACGATAAACTCGTCGCCGCCCAGGCGGGCCACGGTGTCCTCGTCGCGCACCGTGTCGGCCAGGCGGGCGGAGGTCTCGCGCAACAGCTCGTCGCCCGCCGCGTGGCCCAGGCCGTCGTTCACGTGCTTGAAATTGTCCAGGTCCAGAAACAACAGGGCCAGGCGCTGGTCCTTGCGGGCCGAGCTGGCGATGGCCTTTTCCAGGCGGTCGTTGAACAGGCGGCGGTTGGGCAGCCCGGTCAGCGCGTCGTGGTAGGCCAGGTAGGTGATCTTCTCCTCGGAGTTCTTGATGGCGCTGATGTCGCGCACCGCCCACACCAGGCGGCCTTGGTCGCCGCCCATGCGGGCCACGGAAAGCCACTGGTGAAACTCGTGGCCGTCGGGGCGCTGGTGCACCACCTCGCCGCCCCACACCCCCTCGTCCTCCAGGGCCGCGAAGATCGCGGCATAGACGCCGGCCGCGTCGGGGTGCTGGTTCAGCCCGGCCAGGGACTGGCCGTTCGCCTGCCCGGCCTCGTGCCCGCAGATCTGGCAGAAGGCCGCGTTGACCATCTGGACCTGGCCCATGGCGTCGGTTACCGCGATGCCTTCGGAGGTGCTCTCCAGCACCTGCTCCAGCAGGCGGCTGTGGTGGCGGCAATGCTCCAGCTCGCGCCCGAGCTGCTCCATCACCTCCAAACCGCTTTCCACCACCTGGCTCAGCTCGCGGCGGCGGGCCTGATCCAGCTCCAGCCGCTCCAGGACGGCGCTCAGTTTGTCTCTCCAGCTGCTGATGATTTCCGGGCTAGGCGTCACGGTTGCTCCCATCCAGGTTACGGACCTAAAAGCCAAATTGCGCACTAAGTTAGCACCCTTGCCCGACGCCTGGCAAGCCCTGTCCCGGCCGGGGGCTCTGGTTTAACGCGATGGTCACGCAACACGGCCAACCGCATCGGGCCCAGGCCCCATGCGGTCTTTCGCGGAGGCCGGGGCGGCAAGCCAAGCATCCGCAGGCCCGGCCGGAGCGATCGGGGCCCGGCCAAATCGCTCCAGGCTGTATTGTCTTTAATCTCCTAGTGATATTGCGCTAGAATGGGTCCAACCACGCCCGCCCCGATCTCCCATCCAGAACGCATCCATCCGGCGGGATATTCAGGCTACATTTCCGGGAGGGGACCATGCCCAAGAAAAAGACTTCCACCCGCGCCCAAGAACGCAAGCTGGAAAGGCTCAGCCCCTTCCAGCTCAAGAACCGCCTCATCGAGCTGGCCACCACCAGCCACGAGCGCATGATGCTCAACGCGGGCCGGGGCAACCCCAACTGGACCGCCACTGAGCCGCGCCAGGCCTTTTTCAGCCTGGGGCAGTTCGCGGCCTCGGAGTCCGAGCGCGCCCTCGACCTGCCGGCCATGGGCGGCCACCCGGTGGTGCGCGGCATGATCAGCCGCTTCGACAAGTGGTGCGCCGCGCATAAGGATCAGGAGGGCGTGGCCTTCCTGCGCTCCGCCCTTTCCCTGGCCCAGCGGGAGATGGGCCTCAAGCGGGCCGACCTGTTGGCCGAGCTGGTGGGCGGCATCCTGGGCGACAACTACCCCACCCCGGACCGGATGCTCTCCCTGTGCGAGGTGGTGGTGCGCAAGTATCTGGACCTGGAGATGTGCGCGGCCAAACCGCCCCGGGGCAAGTTCGACCTGTTCGCCACCGAGGGCGGCACCGCGGCCATGTGCTACATCTTCAACTCCCTGGCCGAGAACAAGCTGTTGCACAAGGGCGACAAGATCGCCCTGGGAACCCCCATATTCACGCCCTATCTGGAGATCCCCCACCTCAACGACTATGAGTTGATGGAAGTGGAGGTCATGGGCGACGAGCACAACGACTGGCAGGTGCCCGAGGGCGAGCTGGAAAAGCTGGCCGACCCCAAGGTCAAGGCCTTCTTCCTGGTCAACCCCTCCAACCCGCCCTCGGTGAGCATGGCCCCCAAGGACCTCGCCTACCTGGCCAAGCTGGTCAAGACCAAGCGCAAGGACCTCATCATCCTCACCGACGACGTGTACGGCACCTTTGTCAACGGCTTCCGCTCGCTCATGGCCACCTGCCCCAAGAACACCATCTGCGTCTACTCCTTCTCCAAGTACTTCGGCTGCACCGGCTGGCGCCTGGGGGTCATCGCCATCCACCAGAACAACGTCTTCGACCAGGCCATCGCCGGGCTGTCCAAGAAGGACAAGAAGGCCCTGAACCAGCGCTACGGCAGCGTGACCCTGGACGTGCCCTCCATGAAGCTCATCGACCGCATGGTGGCCGACAGCCGGGCCGTGGCCCTTAACCACACCGCCGGGCTCTCCACGCCCCAGCAGGTGCAGATGGCCCTGTTCGCCTTGCAGGGCCTGCTGGATTACAAGGCGGGCTACAAGTACAAGGCCCAGGCCCAGGCGGTGGTGAGCCAGCGCTTCGACGACCTGTACAAGGCCGTGGAGTTGGGCTATAGCTCCAGCCCCTACGACGCGCACTACTACACCACCATCGACGTGGGCGACATGGCCGAGGCCAAGTACGGCAAGGCCTTTGCCAAGTGGATGATGAAGAGCTACGAGCCGGTGGACTTCGTCCTGCGCCTGGCGGCCGAGCGCGAGGTGGTGCTCCTGCCCGGGGCGGGCTTCGACGCGCCGGACTGGACCATCCGGGTGTCCCTGGCCAACCTTCCGGACCAGGCCTACGTGAAGATCGGCAAGCAGGTCAAGAGCCTGGTGGCCGAGTATTACGGCGAGTACCAAAAGGCCAAGAAGTAGGGCCGCGCGAGAGGGAGTCGATACTCATGCACGAGGTAATCGCGTTTCTCAAGAACAACCAGGTGGTCCTGATGTTTTTGGTGATCGCCCTGGGCTACATGCTGGGGCACATCAAGATCGGCTGGTTCTCCCTGGGCACCATCGCCGGCTCGCTAATCGTGGGCCTTCTTATCGGATTGACCGCCGACTACAACATCGCGCCCATCATCAAGAGCGTGGGCTTCGGCGTGTTCATCTACGCGGTGGGCCTGCGCGTGGGGCCCCAGTTCTTCGCGGGCATGAAAAAGGACGGCCTCAAGCTGGTCACCATGTCCCTGGTGGCCTGTCTGTCGGGCTTCGCGGTGGTCTACATCATCTCGGAGTGGCGGGGCTTCGACTGGGGCATCGCGCCGGGCATCCTCTCCGGGGCCATGACCAACACCCCCACCCTGGGCGCGGCCGAACAGGCCATAACCTCGGGCGCGGCCAAGCCGCCCGCGGGCATCACCGCGGACATGGCCATGAGCTCGGTGGCCGTGGCCTACGCCATCACCTACCTCTTCGGCACGGTGGGACGCATCGTGCTGTTCAAGATGCTGCCCCGCTTCTTCGGCTACGACCTGGCGGCCGAGGCCAAGAAGCTTGAGGCCCAGATGAGCCAGGATGAGCCGGGCCACGACCCCAACAGCGACTACTTCTCCGAGTACCACATCTGGGACCTGCGCTCCTTCGAGGTGACCAACCCCGAGATCGAGGGCAAGCCCTTGAGCGAGCTGGCCCAGGAGCACCCGGAGAACCTGGCCATCGAGCGCATCAAGCGCGGCGACAAGATCATCGAACCCAGCCCTGATTTCAAACTGGCCCAGGGCGACCTCATCGCCCTGTCCGGCTCCATCAACGACGTGGCCCAGGCGGCCAGCGTCATCGGCCCGGAGAAACCGGACAAGGAGATCCTGGACCTTATGGCCGAGGACCTGGAGATCCTGGTGACCAACAAGGCGGTGGCGGGCAAGAGCCTTCAGGAGGTGGGCCAGAACCACGGCCGGGGCTGCTACGTCACCGGCTTCATGCGCGGCGGGGTGGAGCAGCAGGTGCACCACGGCCAGAAGCTGCAAAAGGGCGACATCCTCATCATCAGCGGCATCGGCTCGCGGGTGGACGAGCTGGCCAAGGTGCTGGGCTACCCGGTGCGCCGCTCCGGGGTCACCGACCTGTTCACCCTGGCGGTGGGCATGGTGGTGGGCAGCCTCATCGGGGCCATCACCGTGAAGGTCTTCGGCGTGCCCCTGAGCCTGGGCTCGGCCGGCGGCCTCTTGTTGGCGGGCATCGTCATCAGCTTCCTGCGCTCGCGCCACCCCACCTTCGGCAACATCCCCGGCGGGGCCCGGGCCATCCTGGAGGACATCGGGCTCACCATCTTCATCGTGGTGGTGGGCCTGAGCGCGGGCAGCAGCGTGATCAAGGTGCTCAAGACCTCGGGCGCCGACGTGTTCCTGGCCGGCCTGGCGGTCACCTTGATCACCGCCATCCTGCCCTGGCTGTGGGGCAAGTACATCCTCCGGCTCAACCCGGTGATCAACATCGGCGCCTGCACCGGCGCCGGAGTGATCACCGCCGCGCTCAAGGCGGTGAGCGAGGAGGCCAAGTCCTCCCTGCCCGCCCTGGGCTATCCCGTGCCCTACGCGGTGAGCACCATCCTGCTCACCGTGGCCGGCTACATCATTCTGCAACTTCTCTAGGGAAACGGAGCAGCCATGCTCAAGAAAATATGCCTTATCATTTGCGCCGCCGCGCTGATCCTGGCCGCGCTTCCGGCCCTGGCCAAGGACAAGCTGCCCTTGGTGGTGGTGGTGGCCACCGGCGGCACCATCGCCGAGAAAACCGGGGGCGGCGGCGGAGCCCAGCCCGCCCTGAGCGGCAACAGCCTGGTGGCCGCGGTGCCCGGCCTGGCCAAGGTGGCGCGCATCCGGGTGGTCAACCTGGTCAACATCGACTCCTCCCAGATGACCCCGGCCATCTGGGCCAAGCTGAGCCGCACCGTGGCCGCCGAGCTGGCCAAGCCCGAGGTGGCCGGCGTGGTGGTCACCCACGGCACCGACACCATGGCCGAGGGAGCCTGGTTTTTGGACCTCACCCTCACCAGCCCCAAGACGGTGGTCTTCACCGGGGCCATGCGCGACGCCAGCGATCTGAGCCCCGACGGGCCGGTGAACATCATGGACGCGGTGACCCTGGTGCTTTCGCCCGAGGCCAAGGGCTGGGGCGTGGTGGTGTGTTTGAACTACTACGTCAACGCGGCCCGCTGGGCGGTGAAGACCCAGACCACCAACGTGCAGACCTTCACCTCCGGCCAGAAGGGCTACCTGGGCTACGTGCTGGGCAAAGTGGTGGAGCGCTGGCACCCGCGCCCGCCCCGCCTGACCCTGCCCCTGCCCGCCAAGCTGGCCAAGGTGACCTTCGTGGCCGACTACGCGGGCAGCGACGGCTCGCTGATCCGCTATGCGGTGGACCATGGCGCCAAGGGCCTGGTGGTGGAGGGCGTGGGCTCGGGCAACGTGAACGCCGAGGTGTACGGAGCCATCAAGTACGCCCTGAGCAAGGGCGTGGAGGTGGTGATCACCACCCGGCCGGTGCACGGCGGGGCCTGGCCCATCTACGGCGACCAGGGCGGCGGCTACACCCTCAAGAAGGCGGGCTGCATCCTCTCCCGCGACCTGGATAGCTTCAAGAGCCGCCTGCTATTGATGCTGGCCCTGGGCAACGGGGCCAGCCACCAGCATCTGCTGGAGTTCTTCAAGTAAGCTCGGCATAACCAGGGGCGGCCTCCGCGCGGGGACGCCCCGGCCTCATCCCTTTTCCCTAGGCCCAGCCCCTAAGGCAGGGGCGCGAAGCTTTGCAGCACCGCGCGGAAGGCGGGCTCCAGCTCGGCCTGGCGCGCGGGCGGGCAGATCAGGCTGAGGATGTAGACGCGCTCCCCCACGCTCAGGAACACCACCGTGGCCTGACCGTCCTTGCCCTGGTACAGGGCCTGGTAGGCCGGGCGTCCGGCCACGCTTCCCTTCTTGCCGTTGGCCTTGTGTTGCAGGGCCCCGCCGGGCCGGCCCACCGCCCCCTTCTCGAACTCGGCCACGAAACTCTCCAGGCTCATGCCCGGCGCGGCCGTGGCCAGGTTAACCTGGATCATGGCTTCCTTGTCCGGAGTCCACAGGCTCACCTGGCGCTTGGCCGCGTCCTCCGTTGGCTTCCAGCCCTGGGGCGGGACCAGGCTGGCCCGGGCCGCCGCAAAGGCGCGGCTGCCCGCCGGGGCCCTGGGCTGGGCCGTGCTCTGTATCTCCACCGGGGTCAGGTCGAACTCCACGGTGGTGGTGGTCATGGGCTTTATCTCCACCGGCCGCCCCTGGCGCACCCCGCCCGCCTGCACCTGCAAGAAATGGCTACCCACCGGCAGCTCGTCCAGGGTGAGAGGGGTCTCGCCCCGTAGATGGCCGTCGAGCTGCACCTGGGCCTTGGGGCGGCTGAGCACCTTCAGGGTGCCGTGGGTTTGGGCCTTTTGCAGCTTCCGTGACATGGCCAGATACTTGCGCGCCTGGCCGTTTTCGGGAAACACCGCCAGATGCTGCTGGAAAAGCCTGGCGGCCTGGCGATAATGCCCCGCGTTGAACTCGTCCAAGGCCTGGGTGTAGGCCAGGCGGGCCTTGCGGCGGCGCTGAATCTCGGGCTGGTCGGCGTAGTCTGGCTGCGCGGCGGGCTTGGCCGCCGGGGGAGCCGCCTGGGCCGGGGGCGCGGGGGGCGCGGCCGGGGCCTGGGGCGCAGCTGGTGCGGCGGGGGCCGGGGCGGCGGCCGGAGGCGGGGCGGGCTGCTGGGCCTGGAAGCGCTCGGCGTCCACCCAGGGCTGCTCTCCGGCGGCCAGGGCCGGCAAAGCCCACAACGACACAAGGGCCAAAACAGCTAGCAGGCGGGGCATTATCGCTCCTCAGTGGGGCATTATCGGCTATTCATGCGCGATATCTTGGCATAAAAGGCCCCGAGCGGGCAAACCATGTGATTTTTTACCATGTTTAACTATTGGCCTTCACGATGTATCATGTTCTATTGTTACGGTATTGGTTGCCATTCGTGACCGCCGCCCGAGAGGAAACTGCCTTTGAGCTTGCCCGATTATCATACCCGGTTTCTTCTGGCCGCTTCGGTGGGTCAGGACGCCCTGGCGGTGTTCGACCCCGAGGGGTTGAGCTTTCTCAACCCGGCCGGCGAGCGCCTCATGGACCGCGAATTCGCCGACCTTTGCGGCCTGGCCCCCGCCCAAGTGGTCCAGCCCGCCCCGGCCCCCCTGGAGCAGGGCGACGAGTCGCCCTTCCTGGGCCGGATCATGCGCCCGGACGGCCCCGGCGTCCTGGTCAAGGGCCTGGCCTTCGGCCTGGAGGACCAGCGTCAGATGTGGGTCTTTAGGGAGTACATCTCCCTGGCCGAGCTGGGCTCCCTGGCCGCCGGCCTGATGCACAACCTGGCCGGCCCCTTGAGCGTCATCCGCTCCTCGGCGGAGATGATGAACACCCTCCTGGGCCGGCTGGCCGAGGAAGAGCCCGAGATGGCCGAGCGCATGAACAACTGGCCCCCCACCCTCAGGCGGGGCGGCGACAAGATCATCGCCCAGGTGGACCAGATCGCGGCAACCACCCGCGACCTCTTGGCCAAGATCAGCGGCGACAGCCGCCGTCAGCACCAGTCCCTGGACCTGAACGAGATCCTGCGCACCGAGCTGGCCTTTCTGCGCAACGACCTCAACATCAAGCACGGGGTGGAGTTCCAGGTGAACCTGGACCCGGCCCTGCCCATGATCAAGGGGCTCTACTCCGACTTTTCCCAGGCCCTGCGCAACGTGCTCTTGAACGCGGTGGAGGCCACCCTGGGCCAGAAGGAGCGCCGCCTGGGGGTGCTCACCTGCCGCAACCAGGGCTGGGTGGAGGTCTGCGTGTCGGACAACGGCCAGGGCATTCCCCCCGAGGTGCGGCCCCGCATCTTCGAGCCCTTCTTCTCCCACGGCAAGCACTCGGAGGACCAGGTGGGCCTGGGCCTGCATTCGGTGCGCCAGTTGCTCAGCTACTACGGAGCCCGCTACCAGATAGACTCCAACCCCCAAGGCACCGAGTTCACGGTGCGCCTGCCCCGCGAGGCGGAGGCCGAGGGTGTCTGAGCGGCCCCGCCACCGCGCCTGGGCCTTTTTCGCCTTGGTCACCATCCTGGCGGCTCTGCCTCTGGCCCTGGGCTATTATTGGCTCAGCAACGAGCTGCGCGGCGAGGCCCTGCGGCAGCATCTGCGCCAGGTGAACAACCGGCTCAACCTGTGGCAGGAGCAGTTTTACGACGCCAAGTGGGACTCCCAGGCCGATGCCGGCGACGACACCCTCCACCTGGGCTCCTACGACGAGGCCCGGCTCATGGCCGACACCCTGGTGTGGTACGTGTATCCCGACGGCCACGCCTTTATCGAGGGCGTCGCGGTGGTGGGCCTGGACGGCCGCCCCCGCCCCAGCAAGGCCGCCGCGGTGATCGACGACGCCGGCGAGCCCCTGCCCAAGGCGCGCTTGGACGAGCTCAAACAGACCCGCCCCTGGCTGGACGATCCCTGGCTGCTCTCCTATTCCTTTGTTATCGACGCCTTCCAAAAGGACCCGGAGCGCGACTTCTACATTTCCCGCCTCATCCCGGACCGGGGACGCCTGGTATATGTGATGGCCGCGCCTTGGAAGGACAAGGACGGCAAGCTGTTGGGAGCGGTGGTCCAGCAGCAGGACATCAAACAGTTCGCCCGGGACATCATCCTGCCCGGGGCCAAAGGCACCAGCCTGTGGATCGTGGACGCGGGGGGCACGGTGGGAGTGGCCACCGACGCCCTGGCCCAAAGCTCGGCTGAGACCTTCGCGGCCTCCGGGGCCCTGGCCGCGGCGCTTAACCAAGGCAAGATAGCCGTGGACGCCGGCAAGATGGGGGCCCAAGGCAGCCAGATGCAGGCGCTGCCTCAGGGCGAGGCCCAGCTGAATTGGCGCACCATGGAGGGCAGCTTCGTCCTGGCGGTGGTGGAGAGCCAGGCCGTCCTGGGCGCGGTGGGCCAGGACACCCTGAACAAATTCGGGGCCATCGCCCTGCTCAGCATGGTCATCCTGGCCGCGGCCGGCGCGGTCTACACATTCTCCGCCCTCCGGCGCGAAGGCCGCATGGTGGAAAAAGCCACCCTGCTGCGCTACGCCGGCACGGTGAGCCACCGGGTGCGCAACGCCCTGGTGGTGCTCAGCGGGGCGGTGGAGATGCTCCAGGTCAAGGTGTCCTGGGGCAAGGACCAGCAAGCCCGTGTGGACAACTACGACCGCGCGGTGCAGGATATCGAGGTGACGGTGCGTGAGCTGGAGCGCCTGAGCCAGGGCGACACCGAGCTGCTCCACGAAGGGCAGTTGGGCAACCGGAGCATGTACCGGATCGATCCGCAAAAGGACGAAGGGGGGACCTCTTGAGCCTGATCTTGGTCGTCGACGACGAGCCCGGAGTGCTCCAGACCATCAGCGACTGGTTGGGCGGGGAAGGCTACGAGGTGGCCACGGCGGGCTCCGCCGAGGAGGCCATGGCCTGGTTCCGCCAGACCGACCGCGTGCCCGACGCCGCTCTGGTCGATATCAAGCTGACCGGGGCCAACGGCTTCGAGCTGGCCGACTGGCTGGCCAAGGACTTCGATTTCCACGAGGTGATATTCCTCACCGCCTTTTTCTGGGAAGAGGAGACCCGGCGGGAGCTGGTGGCCCGGCGCACCCCCTATTTCGAGAAGCCCCTCAAGTTCACCCGCGAGGTTTTGCCCTTTTTAGAACGCTTTTTGGCCAAGTCCTGAGGAGTTGCCCGCCCCATGGCCCCCTCCAACCAAATACTGCTGGTCGACGACGACCAAGACGCCCGCGAGATTGTGGCCGAGGCGCTCAGCCTGGACGGCCACCAGGTGGTGGAAACCGGGCGCG
This sequence comes from Desulfarculaceae bacterium, assembly GCA_020444545.1. NCBI lineage: Bacteria > Pseudomonadati > Thermodesulfobacteriota > Desulfarculia > Desulfarculales > Desulfarculaceae > Desulfarculaceae bacterium. The sequence continues at coordinate 185,941 of JAHLKT010000003.1, forward strand.
GCGACGATGCCATCGCCTTGCTGGAAAAGCGCGGCTTCCATCTGATAATCACCGATTTGCGTATGCCCGGGGCCAGCGGCGAGGAGCTCTTGAACTACGTGGAAGAGCACCTGCCAGGCACCCCGGTGATCATGGTCACCGGCTACGGCTCGGTGGACGTGGCCGTGCTAGCCATGAAGCGCGGAGCCTTCGACTTCCAGCAAAAGCCCTTGAACCTGGAGCATCTGCGCCTGACCGCCAAGCGGGCCCTGGCCAAGGCCCAGCTCAACCACGCGGTGGACTATCTGCGCCACGAGCAGCCCTACATCTACCGCCTGGATTCCCTGGTGGCCCGGAGCCCGGCCATGCGGAAGGTGTTGGCCAAGATCACCCGGGTGGCCCCCACCGACGTGACCGTGCTCCTAACCGGCGAGACCGGCACCGGCAAGAGCCTCTTGGCCGGAGCCATCCACGCCAACAGCCCCCGCGAGGGGGCCAACCTGGTCACGGTCAACTGCGCGGCCCTCGCCGAGACCCTTTTGGAAAGCGAGCTGTTCGGCCACGAGAAGGGCGCTTTCACCGGGGCCCACAAGGCCCGGGTGGGCCGCGTCCAGCAGGCCCACGGCGGCACCCTGTTCCTGGACGAGGTGGGCGACATGAGCCCGGCCACCCAGGCCAAGACCCTGAGGGCCATCGAGGACAAGGAGGTCCAGCCCATCGGCGGGTCCCGCACCATCCAGGTGGACGTGCGCATCATCGCGGCCACCAACGTGGACCTGGCCGAGGCGGTGAGCCAGGCCCGCTTCCGCGAGGACCTCTTCTACCGCCTGTCCGTGGCGCCCATCCACATCCCGCCGCTCAGGGAGCGCGCCGAGGACGTGGTGCCCCTGGCCGAGATGTTCCACCACAAGATCTGCCAGGAGAGCCGCTGCCAGGCCCGCCCCTTCTCCCCGGCGGCCATGGAGGCCATCCAGGAGTACCAGTGGCCGGGCAACATCCGCGAACTGAGAAACTCGGTGGAGCGGGCGGTGCTCTTCGCCTCGGGCGACGAGATCGATCCCAGCGACCTGGGCCTGAGCCCCACCGTGTCGGGCAGGGAAAGCGGCAACGGCCTGCCCACCCTGGAGCTCAAGGAGCTGGAGCACCTGGCGGTGGAGCTGGCCCTTAAGCAAAGCGACTGGGTGCAGAGCCGGGCGGCCGAGCTTCTGGGCATCTCCCCCCGGGCGCTGTCTTATAAATTAGACAAGTTGGACATCAACCACCCCATGCTGGAAGCCCGCCGCCGCCGCTAGGGCATTTCCGCCCTAATTACGCTTTCGTAATTACGATACCGTAATTGTAATCAATTTCGTAATTGATCGCGGCCTCTTGCATCGTCTTGCCCATCGCCTGCCCTTTTCAGGCCTTTCAGTTTATCGTATTGTTTTAATTGTCTTTTTTAGCATCAATCCAGTCCAAAACAATTTTTTTTGCCCTTTGCGGCCTCCTGGCACGCTTCCTGTATCTGTATTGGGTCAAACGACAGATTTCAAACGGTCCTTAACGAATCGTATTCCCTAATCCAGGAGGAGAGTCATGAAGGCCTGCCAGGCAATCAAGAGGTTGATCACGGATGACAGTGGTATCAGCGCCGTCGAGTACGCGCTGCTCCTGGCCCTGATCGGGGCGGCCATCGCCACCGCCGCTTATACCCTGGGCACCACGGTGACTTCCAAGATCACCGCGGCCACCACCGCCTTGAACACCTCGGGCGGCTCGTAGGACTCACTCAAGTGGGGATGAGGCAGAAACCATGTTGGCGCGGGCGGAGAGCAGTGCACTTGCCCAGTTGAGCGGACCCAGCTGGGGCCTGCTCCCCGCCTGCCTTTTCTTGCCCTGGTTGGCCCTACACGCGGGGGCCAACCAGGGCAACCTTTTGGTCATGGTGCTCATGGCCATGCTAATGGCCAGCTACGACCTCATCTCTTACCGCATTCCCAACCAGCTCAATGCCTTGGCCGCCCTGTGCGGCTTGGTCCTGGCCATTGGCCGGGGCGGCTGGTCCGCCGCGCCCGACGCCCTTCTGGGCGGTCTAGTGGCCGCCGGGCTCATGGCCATCTTCTTCTTTCTGGGCGCCGTGGGCGCCGGCGACGTCAAGGCCCTGGGCGCCTTGGGCGTCTTCCTGGGGCCCTGGGGCGCGGTTGAGCTGTTCTACCTGACTGTCCTGGCGGGCGGGGCCTTGGCCATCGTCCGCCTCTTTGCCGCCCACGGCCTGGCCGGAATCCGGGGCTGGCGGGTCTTTGCCCGCGGCCTCAAGCTACCCTACGGTTTGGCCATCTGTGCCGGGGCGCTCTGGCTGGCAGTCCTCAAGGGGGCTTACTAAATGTCCATCGTCCGCAAGCTGCGCCGCTCCGAGCGAGGCTCGGTGGCGGTGGAATTCGCTCTTTTTCTGCCGGTGTTCCTGCTGCTTATCTTCGCGGTGGTGGAGCTGGGCTCGGCTTGGTACGCCAAGCAGATCATGGTCAATGCCTCCCGCGACGGAGCGCGCATGGCCAGCCTGCTCAACCCCGGAGACATCACCAACACCGACGTGGAAACCCACGTGCAAACCCTGCTGACCACCTCCGGTTTCCCGGGCGCGGCATCGGTGACCGCCACCGGCGCCGACGGCGGCGCGGGGGACCTGGTCACGGTGCAGGTCGACAGCACCTATCAGCTCCCGGTGCTGGGGGCTCTGGCTCCCGGCTCCCTGAGCTCAGTCAATTTGAGCGCCACCACGGTGATGCGCCACGAATGAGGTGAACCATGAACCGTAAGGCACCCCTGATATTCCTGGCACTGGCATTGATGCTGGCCGGGGCGGCCGCCTGGGGGGCCCACAAGTGGATCAACGCCCAGGCCCGGGCCGGCGACGGAGCCAAGAAGCTCCAGCTGGCCCCGGTCATCGTGGCCGCGCGGGTTCTGCCCGCCGGCCAGAGCCTGGCTTCCGGCGACCTGACCATCATCAACTGGCCGGTGGGCGCCCTTCCCAAGGGCCGCTTCACCAGCGCCAAGGCGGTGGTGGGCCGGGTCACCAAGGGCCCCATGGTCAAGGGAGAGCCCATCCTGGCCGCCAAGCTGGCCCCCAAGGGCGCGGCCGGCGGCCTCTCGGCGGTGGTGCCCCCAGGATACCGGGCCATGACCGTGCGGGTGGATGAAGTCATCGGAGTGGGCGGTTTCGTGCAACCCGGCGACCGGGTCGACGTGCTGGTCACCCTGAGCGGCGGCAGGTTCAACAACGACCCCATCGCGCGCACCACCCTGGAGGACATCAACGTGCTCACCGTGGGTGAGAAGGTCCAGCGCGACAGCAAGCTACGGGGCCGCACCAACAAGGTGAAGGTGGTTACCTTGCAGTTGAAGCCCGAGCAGGCCGAGCGCCTGGCCTTGTCCTCCAACCAGGGCAAGGTGGTCTTGGCGCTCAGGAACCAGACCGACCACGACCCCAACCCCGGCAACGGGGTCACTCTGTCGCGCCTGGTGCCCCTGGCCGGAGCCAAGGCCCCCGCGGCCAAGGACGGCAAGGAGCAGCCCCAGGGAACCGTTATCGAAGTGCTAAAGGGAATAAAGCTGAGCCGTCAGATACTTTAAGGGAGATACGCCGTGCCTGCCCCGGTCCGCGCTATAAATCTTTTCCTGGCCATGCTTTTGGCTCTGGGCCTGGCCGCTTCGTCCGCCCCGGCGGCCGAAGTGCGCCGCGAGGTCATCCGCCTGGGCCACTCCCGCCTGCTCAAGCTGCCCATACCCGCCGGCCGGGTCAGCGTGGGCCGCTCCGAGGTGGCCGACGTGGTCATGGTCACCCCCCGCCAGCTCTACCTCAACGCCCGCCAGGTGGGCAGCACCAACGTGAGCCTCTGGGACCAGAAGGACCGGCTCATGGAGGTGTTCGAGGTGCAGGTGATCCGCGACCTCACCACCCTCAAGGAGCAGCTCTACAAGGTGCTGCCCGGCGAGCCGGTGGAGGTGCGGGGCCTGGGCGCCTCGGTGGTGCTCTCGGGCCAGGTGTCCAGCGACGAGGCCAAGAAGCGGGCCGAGGCCCTGGCCGAGGCCTATGCCCCCAAGAAGACCGCCAGCCTCATCGAGATCGGGGGCAACCAGCAGGTGCAGATTCTGGTGCGCTTCGCCGAGGTCAGCCGCAAGGTGACCAAGCGCATGAACATCAACCTGTCCATCGTCAACCCCCTGACCGGCGACTTTTTGTTCACCATGATGGGCGCGCTGATCAAGCCCAGCAGCACCAGCGGCAGCTCCCTGACCCTTTCGGACCGGGTGAACGCCATGGGCGGCTTCCACACCGGCCAGACCAAGATCTCGGGCTTTTTGGACATCCTCAAGGAAAACGGCCTGGCCAAGATCCTGGCCGAGCCCAACCTGGTGGCCTCTAGCGGCCAGAAGGCCGAGTTCCTGGCCGGCGGCGAGTTCCCCATCCCGGTGCCCCAGCGCGAGAACATCACCATCACCTTCAAGAAGTACGGCGTGCAGCTCAACTTCGTGCCGGAGATACGCCCCGGCCGCCGCATCCGCATGACCGTGGCCCCGGAGGTGAGCGAGCTGGACTTCACCACCGCGGTGGTGGTGCAGGGCTACACTGTGCCCGGCCTGACCACCCGCCGGGCCAAGACCCAGCTGGAGATGGCCGACGGCCAGAGCTTCGCCATGGCCGGCCTGTTCCGCAACGACATCACCCAGTCGGTGGCCAAGTTCCCGGTGCTGGGCGACCTGCCCATCCTGGGGGCCCTGTTCCGCAGCACCGAGTTCCAGAAGAAGAAGACCGAGCTTCTGATCATAGTGACTCCGCGCATCGTGCAACCCGGGCAAGAGAGAGTGGGACCGGCCCCGGCCGCCCACTTCACCGAGCCTGATGATTTTTCCCTGTTCATGCTTGGCAAGATGGCCGTGCCTTCACCGGCGCGCGCCACGGGTCCGCCGGTCTCGCCCAAGGAACTGGAGGGGCATTTCGGACATGACCTGGCTTGGTAGGCTACATAGGCTCTGCAAGCAGGACCGGGCGGGCATCGCCGCCGTGGCGGCCATCATGCTCACCTCTATGGTGGCTCTCACCGGCGCGGCCGTGGACATCGGCATGATGGCCTCGGTGCGCTCCGAGCTCCAAAACGCGGCCGATGCCGCGGCCCTGGCCGGGGCCGCCAGCATCATCGGCAGCGCGGCGGACAATTCCGTGGTGGCCCAGCCGGAATTGGCCTTGGCCGAGGCCCAGGCCATGGCCTATCAAAACACCTCGCAGGGCATCAACCTGCAACTGGCCCTGGAGGACATCACCCTGGGCTTGTGGCAGGAGGACGCCCACGCCTTTGACCCCGACCACATCGGGGCCACCAGCGACCCCAACAACCTGAGCGCCTGCCGGGTCATCATCCGGCGCGACATCACCATCAACACCCCGGTGCCCACCATCTTCCTGGGCATCCTGGGCATCGACACGGTCAACGTGTCGGCCATGTCCACCGGCCACCTGGGCTGGGCGGGCACGGTCAACAGCGGCCAGGTGGACCTGCCCATCGCGGTTAAGAAGGAGGCCCTCACCGGCAGCGGCCTTATCTGCGGCCAGCAGATCACCTTCCACGACGAGGGCAGCGAAAACAGCGAGTGGACCACCTTCTTCACCTACCCCACCAACGACCCCGCGGTGCGCGGCTACGTGGATGGCAGCGAAGACGTGCCCGCCCTGGAGGTGGGTGATCAGATCAGCGTCACCAACGGCAACCTGAGCAACAACACCTTCGACGCCCTGGCCGACCGCTTCCAGGCTGAAGGCACCGACATCGACGGTGACGGCACCGCCGACTGGTGGCCGGTGCTTTTGCCGGTGATCGGCGACGACGGCTCCGGGGCCAGCACCGCCGAGATCGTGGGCTTTGCCAGCATGGTTATCCACGAAGTGCGCGACGCCCCCAACAAGGACATCGTGGCCAGCCTGCAATGCGGCATGGTGGTGCCCGAGAGCAAGACCGGCGGCGGCAACTTCGGCAGCCGCGCGGCCACCCCGGTGCTGGTCGAATAAGAAAAGAGGTCATATCCCCACAATGCGGTCCGCCCTGCCCCATACCCCCCGAGCCGCTTCCCGGCTGCGCGCCCTTTGGCGCGGGAACCACGGAGCCATAGCTTCCGTCGCGGCCTTCATGCTCACCGCCGCGGTGGGCCTGACCGGAGCGGCGGTGGACGTGGGGCTCATAGCCAGCACCCACAACGAGCTGCAAAACGCCGCCGACGCCGCCGCCCTGGCCGGAGCGGGCACCATGCTCGCCTTTGCCGACGACGGCAGCCAGATAAGCGCCCAGACCACCACCGGCATCACCTCGGCCCAGCAGGTGGCCCTGGCCAACTCCGCCGCCGGAGTGAACCTGGCCCTGAGGACCGAGGACATAACCGTGGGCTACTGGGACAAGGACACCGACACCTTCGACGCTTCCAAGAGCGGCAGCAGCGACCCGGACGACATCACCGGCTTCCGGGCCGTCCTCCGGCGCGACGCCCTGGCCAACGGCCCCCTGGGCACCTATTTCGCGGGCATCGTGGGCCTAAGCTCCGTGGACTTGAGCGCCACCTCCACCGCCTATCTGGGCTGGACCGGGAGGGTGGACCCCTCCTCGGTGGACCTGCCCCTGGCCATCCACGCCTCGGCCCTGCAAAACGCGGGCAGCCCCAATTGCGGAATCCCGCTCACCTTCAACAACGAGGCCAGCGAGACCGCCGAGTGGACCACCTTCTTCACCTGGCCCACCAACGACAACACGGTGCGCGACTATTTGGACGGAGCCGACCAGACCCCGGCCATGCAGGTGGGCGACACCATCAACGTAATCAACGGCAATCTCAGCGTAGCCACCATGGAGGCCCTGGCCGGTCGTTTCCAGGCCGAGGGCAGCGACACCAGCGGCGACGGCATCGCCGACTCCTGGGAGGTGGTGGTGCCCGTGGTCACCCCGGGGGCCAGCTCCACCGTCTCCACGGTCACCGGCTTCGCCACCCTGGTGCTCACCGAGGCCGACGGGGCCCACGTGAACTTTTCCCTGCAATGCGACCGGGCCATCGTGGGCAGCACCAGCGGGGGCGACAACTACGGCACCCGGGCCACCCTGCCCAGCTTAATTCAGTAGGAGGAGCCAAGTGTCCAGTCAAGATCCGCAAATACTGGCCCTCCACCTCAGCAAGCCCGGGGGCGAGCGCCTGCGGGCCATGGTCCAAGGCGCCAGCCTGGGCAACCTGCTCGGCCTGGAGTCCGCCGCCGAGGAATTCGAGCGCAAGGCGGTTCAGCTTCAGCCCGAAGTGATGCTGGTGGAGTTCAATCCCGACGAGGCGGGCATGAGCGAGATGCTCACCCGGCTCCGGCGCCACGTGCCCCGGGGGTCGGTGGTGGCCTGGGCCCAGACCCTGGCCCCGGAGGCGATCCTGTTGGCCATGCGCCTGGGTGTGCGCGAATACCTGCCCACCGAGGCGGACGGCTCGTCCCTGGCCGAGGCGGTGCAGCGGCTCATGGCCAGCCAAGGCGCCGGTGAGCAGGCCCAGGGCCATCTGCTGGGGGTAATGGGCGTCAAGGGCGGCGTGGGCACCAGCTCCCTGGCCCTAAGCCTGGCCTGGGTGGCCAGCCAGAGCACCAGCGCCCGGGTGGCCCTGGTGGACCTGGACCTGGCCAGCGGCGACCTGGCCGCCCTGGTGGACCTGGAACCCACCCGCACCATGCTGCACGTGGCCGAGGAGTACGAGCGCCTGGACAGCCTGTTGATGGACAGCTTCCTGGCCGAGGTGGCCCCGGGGCTGCGCCTGCTGGCCGCGCCGGGCGACGCGGTGACCGCCGAGGAGGTCAAGGGCAGCCACGTGGAGCGCGCCCTGGGCTTCCTCCTGGCCGACCACTCCCTGGTGGTGGCCGACCTGCCCCCCCGGGTGGATGAGGCCTGCCTGGCCGCCCTGGACCGGGCCAAGCTGCTGCTGTTGGTCACCGAGCCCACCATCCTGGGCTTGCGGGCGGCCAAGCGCGCCCTGGAGCTGTGCCGCAGCCTGGGCCGCGAGGACGACAGCCTGGGCCTGGTGATCAACCGGGCCGGTTCCAAGCAGAGCGTGTCGGCCAAGGAAGTGGAGCACGTGCTCAAGGTGAAGCCCCTGGCCGTGCTGCCCAACGAGACCCCGGTCCTGTTGGAAGCGGCCAACTCCGGCCGCCCGGCCGCCCGCCACTGGCCCCGGGCCAAGTGGTCCAAGGCGGTGTCCGCCATGGTCACGGACCTGTTCAGCGGCAACGGAGATGAGCAATGAGCCTGCGCGCCAGACTGGGAGTGGCGGCCATGAGCTCCGGCGGCCAGGAGCGCCAGCGGGACTATGCCCGCGAATCGGCCCTCCAGGAGCTGAAGGCCCGCATCCACTACAAGGTCATCGAGTCCCTGGACCTGTCCATCCTCACCAACACCGACGACCTGCAAGCCGAGGCGGACCTGGAAGAAGCCATTCGCCTGGTAGTGGCCGGCGAACCCGACCCCATGAGCGAGGTGGAGCGGGAGCTGTTGGCCCGCGAGATCAAGCACGAGGTCATGGGCCTGGGCCCCTTGGAGCCGCTGTTGGCCGACGACAGCATCACCGAGGTTCTGGTCAACAGCTTCGACCACGTGTTCGTGGAGCGGGGCGGCCGCCTGGAGCAGATACCCATCCGCTTCCGGGACAACGAGCACCTGCTCAAGATCATCGACAAGATCGCCAGCGCGGTGGGCCGGCGCATCGACGAGTCCAGCCCCATGGTGGACGCCCGCCTGGCCGACGGCTCCCGCGTCAATGCCATCATCCCGCCCCTGGCCCTGGACGGCCCGGCGCTGAGCATTCGTAAGTTTGCCCGCGACCCTCTCAAGGTGGACGACCTGGTGCGCCTGGGCTCCTTCAGCGCCCAGACCGCCAAGTTCCTGGAGGCCTCGGTCAAGGCGCGGCTGAACATGCTCATCTCCGGCGGCACCGGCACCGGCAAGACCACCTTGCTCAACGTGCTCAGCTCCTTCATCCCGCACCACGAGCGCATCGTGACCATCGAGGACTCGGCCGAGTTGCAGTTGCAGCAGGAGCACGTGGTGCGCCTGGAGACCCGCCCGCCCAACATCGAGGGCATGGGCGAGGTGGCCATGCGCGACCTGGTCAAGAACAGCCTGCGTATGCGCCCCGACCGCATCGTGGTGGGCGAGGTGCGCGGCGGCGAGGCCCTGGACATGATGCAGGCCATGAACACCGGCCACGACGGCAGCCTGACCACGGTGCACGCCAACAGCGCCCGCGACGCCATCAGCCGCCTGGAGACCATGATCTCCATGGCCGGCCTGGACATCCCGGACAAGGCCATCCGCCAGCAGGTCGCCAGCGCCATCCAGATCGTCATCCAGGTAAGCCGCCTGGCCGACGGCTCCCGCCGCGTCACCAGCGTGCAGGAGGTCACCGGCATGGAGGCCGACACCCTGACCATGCAGGAGATCTTCCGCTTCAACCAGACCGGCATCGACGAGCGCGGCCGGGTGACCGGATACTTCGGCCCCACCGGCATCCGCCCCCGCTGGAGCGACCGCATCGCCAGCTTCGGCATCGGCCTGGACGCCGAGCTCTTCGGCGAGGAACCGCGAGGCGCGGCATGATCTGGGGATTCACCGCCCTGATTTTCCTGAGCCTCTTGGGCGCGGCCTGGGCGGTGTTCAACCTGGTCTACGCGGGCAAGACCGGGCGCGAGGAGGCCTTCCGCCGCCGCCTGGCCGCCCTGGAGACCGACGAGACCGCCGCCACCGCCGCGGCCCGGGTCTATTTCCGCGACACCGCCTACAGCACCATCCCCTACCTGGACCGGCTGCTGGCCAGCCTGCCCAACGTGAGCGACCTCCAGCTGCTGCTCCACCAGGCGGGCACACCCTGCAACCTGGGCACCCTGGTGCTGGTCAGCGGGGTGCTGTTCAGCATCGGCCTGCTGCTGGGGCTTATGGACGGCTCCCTGGGCATGGGCCTGCTCTTGGCCGTGGGCGGGGGTCTGCTGCCGGTGTTGTGGCTGCGTTTTCTGCGCAAGCGTCGCCTGGCCGCCTTTGAGGAGCAGTTCTCCGAGGCGGTGGACTTGATGGCCCGGGCCCTTCGCGCCGGCCACTCCTTCGGCTCGGGGCTCAAGATGGCCTCTCAGGAGATGGAGAACCCGGTGGCCGAGGAGCTGGCCCGCACCTTTGAGGACTACTCCTTCGGCAAGGGCATGGAGGACGCGCTGAGCGACCTGGTGAAGCGGGTGGGCCTGCAAGACGTGAAGTTCTTCGCCACCGCGGTGGCCCTGCAACGCGAGATCGGCGGCAACCTCACCGAGATCCTGGACAACATCGGCCATATCGTGCGGGGCCGCTTCGCGCTCAAGCGCCAGGTGAAGGCGCTGTCGGCCGAGGGCCGCATCAGCGCGATCATCCTGTGCCTCATGGCCCCCGGCCTGCTGGGGGCCTTGTGGTTTTTGAGCCCCAACTACCTGAGCCTGTTGTTCGAGCATCCCATGGGCAAGACCCTGCTCATCACCGGCGGCGTGTTCCAGGGCATGGGCATCCTGGTGATCAAGAAACTCATCAACCTGAAGGTGTGAGCATGGAACAGGCAAGCAACCTGAGCGGCAATACCCTGGCCATCGTCATCGGCCTGGGCTTCGGCCTGGCCGTGCTGCTGGTGCTGGCCGCGGTGGGCTCGGTGGTCATGCGCCGCGAAGAGCCCACCCAGCGCCGCCTGCGCGGCATGCTGGGCAGCGAGCCCAAGCCCAAGAACTCCCCGGCCAAGCGCCAGCTCAAGCAGGTGATCATGGGCCTGCTGGGCCGCCTGGCCAAGCCGGCCCGGCCCCGCCAGGACTGGCAGGCCAACCAGATCCGCACCAAGCTGTTGCAGGCCGGCTTTCAGGCCCCCAATGCGGTGAACACCTTCCTGGGCTTCAAGGTGGCCCTGTTGATCGTCTTCCCCCTGGCGGTGCTCATCAGCCCCATCACGGGCAAGGTGGGCAACCTGCAACTCATGCTCTCGGTGGTGGGCGCGGCTTGCCTGGGCTTTTTCCTGCCCCAGTTCATGCTGGAAAGCCGCATCCGCTCCCGGCGCAAGGCCGTCACCCGCGAGCTGCCCGATGTCCTGGACCTGCTGGTCATCGCGGTGGAGGCGGGCCTGGGCCTGGACCAGGCCATCCGGCGGGTGGCCGACGAGGTCTCGGTGTCCAGCCCCACCCTGGGCTCGGAGTTCAACCTGGTCTCCCTGGAGATGCGCGCCGGCATCCCCCGCCCGATGGCGCTTCGGAACCTGGCCCAGCGCTGCGGGGTGGAGGAAGTGAGCAGCCTGGTGGCCATGCTCATCCAGGCCGACCGCTTCGGGGTGAGCGTGGGGCGCTCGCTCCGGGTGCATTCGGACACGGTGCGCACCAAGCGCCGCCAGCAGATGGAGGAGGCCGCGGCCAAGATTCCTCTCAAGCTGCTGTTCCCGGTGCTTTTCATGATCTTCCCGGCAATCATGGTGGTTATGGCGGGTCCGGCGGTTATCCGCGTAAGCCAGAACCTGCTGAATTAAGGAGGGCGGTCATGCCCAAGAACAAGCCGATACTGTTCCTCGGCGCGGCCCTGGCCGCGGGAGCCCTGATGCTGGCCACGGGTTGCGCCTCCACCAAGGACCCGGGCGCGGCCCGCTGGCTGCAACGCGGCGAGGCCGAGCAGCTCCTGGCCGCCCAGGCGGCCCGGGCCGAGATCGACCCCGACCCGGACAAGGTACCCATGGAGGCAAGCGCCATGGAGGCCCAGGGCGACGTGATGGCCTCCCAGGGCGCGCCCTGGACCGCCATGAACCAGTACCGCCTGGCCCTCCGGGAAGCCAAGGGCAAGAGCAAGACCCGCCTGGAAGGCAAGATCGCGGGTCTGGACCTGCGCACCGGGCGCTTCGAGGTGGCCCGCGACGGCTTTGCCAAGCTGACCAAGGCGCATCCCGGCCAGGCGGTGTTCTGGCAGGGGCTGGGCCTGGCCCAGATCGGGCTCAAGGAAATGCCCGCGGCCGAGGCCTCCCTCACCCGCGCGGTGAACCTGGACCCCTCCCTGTGGCGGGCCCAGAACCTCCTGGGCGTGATCTACAACCAGGCCAAGCAGCCCAAGAAGGCCGAGGCCGCCTTCCGGGCCGCCCTGGTCAGCAAGCCGGGTAACCCGGCCCTGTTCAACAACCTGGCCCTTTCCCAGATCATGCTGGGGGACTATCAGGGCGCCGAGGCCAGCCTGCGCCGGGCCCTGTCCCTGAACCCCGAGCACAAGAAGGCGGCCAACAACCTGGGGCTCTTGCTGGTGAGCATGGGGCGCAACCAGGAGGCCTTCCAGACCTTCGCCTCGGCCGAGGGCGTGGCCCAGGCCCACAACAACATGGGCGTGCTCCTGGCCTGGCGGGGAGAGCCCATGCAGGCCCAGCACCAGTTCAAGGCCGCCTTGCAGGCCCTGCCCCGCTACTACCCCATGGCCGCGCGCCATCTGGACCAGCTGGGTGAGCGTCCCGAATCCCCGCCCAGCCGCATGAGCGCCCGGCCCATGGTGCCCCTGGCCGGCCGGAGCAGCTATAAGGCCCGCGCCTCGGCCAAGCCCAAGGCGGCCAAGCCCAAGCGCCGCGCGGCCGCCAAGCCCAAGTCCAAGACCGTGGCCAAGGCCACCGCCCCGGCCAAGCCCGCTCCCAAGCCCGTGGCCAAGTCCCCGGTCAAGCCCGCTCCGGTCAAGCAGGCCAATGGCGCTCCCCAGGCCGCGGCAGCCCCCGCCCCCGCGGTTTCTGGCGCCAAGCCCGCGCCCGTTCCCAAGCCCGCGCCCCTGACCAAGGAGCAGCGCATCGCCCGCGACAAGGCCCAGGCCCAGGCGGAAGCCAAAGCCAAGGCCAAGGCGGCGGCCGAGGCCCGAGCCAAGGCCCAGGCCCAAGCTAAGGCCAAGGCGGAAGCGGCGGCCAAGGCCAAGGCCGAGGAAGAGGCCAAGGCCAAGCCCACGGCCCCGGACCAGGGCGTGCGCTCCGGCCGGCCGGCCGTGGCCCAGCCCAAGGCCACCGCCCGCGCGCCCCAGGGCCTGTGGATCCAGCCCGACGGCACCATGGCCTACGGCGCCGCCCCCAGCGGCACCCAGGGCTACGGCGTGGTCTTCGGCGCCTCTCCCCGCGACTGACCCCCACCCCGCCCCAAAAAAGCGGCGGGCCCCCTAAGGGGCCCGCCTGGGGTTGCCGTGGAGCCTTACAATACCTAGAACTCTGCCCTGAGGCCCAAGAAGCCGGACAGACCCAAAGTGTTGTAGCCCTGTATCTCCACGTAGTCCTCGTCGAAGAGATTGATGACGTTGCCGTAGACGCTCAGCCACTTGGTGAGCTTGTAGGTGGCCGTGGCGTTCACCGTGATGTAGGAGTCCACCTGGCTGGTGTTGGCAGCGTCGGTGTAGCGGTCGCCCACGTACAAGGCCCAGACCCGTATGTTGAGCCTGTCGTTCATCAGGGGCAGGCGCACGCCCAGGGTGCCCTTGTCGCGGGGGTTGTAGGCCAGCTCCTTGTCGGTGCTCTCATCCTGGGCGTCGGTGTAGGTCCAGGAGCCGTTCACCTCCAGCCAGGAGCAGATCATGGCCGAGGCGAAGAACTCCAGGCCCTGGCTCTTCACCTCGTCCAGGTTCTCGTACTTCCAGGTGTTCATATCGAAGTTGATCAGGTTGTCGGTCTGGATGTTGAAATAGGTCAGCCCCAGCTTGACGCGCTGGTTCCACAAGGTCTGGGTAACGCCCAGATCCCAGCCCTTGCTCTTCTCGGGCTCCAGTTTTTGGCTGCCGTAGGGGCTGTAGCGCTGGTAGAGGCTGGGCGCCTTGAAGCCGGTGCCGTAGGTGCCTTTGAAGGTGGTGCCGCTGGCCGCGATGGTGTAGGAGGCCCCCGCCCGCCAGGTCACCTGGGCGTCATAGTCGTCGTTGTTGTCGTTGCGCACCCCGCCCAGCAGGTAGAGCCCGTCCAGGATCTTGAGCTGATCCTGCAAGTACAGGCTCATGGTGTCCGCGGTCTTCTTGCCCACCGAGTCATAGGTGGTGGTGTAGTCGCCCTGCTCCTGCTGCCACTGCGCCCCCACGGTCACCGTGTTGATGTCCTTGTAGAGCAGGTTGTGCCGCCACTCGGCGGTGGTCAGGTAGGAGTTGTAGTCCGAGCCGTCCTGGTAATCGTTGGCCACCGAGCCGTAGGACACGGTGAACTTTTGGTTCCACCAGGAGAAGGGCGCGTTGGTCACGCCCAGGATGCTGGTGTAGGAGGTGGTCTTCACGTTGTCGTTGGTGTCGCCCTGCTTGCCGTTCACATAGCCGTCGTAGTCGCTCTTGGCCTGGTTGTAATAGCCGATGAAGTAGATCTCGGTGTTGTCGTTGATGTCGAAGCCCACCCGGCCGTTGAACTGGTAGGAGTGGTAGGCGTCGTCCTCGCTGCCCGCCTTGATCTTGGAGATTCCATCGGTGTTTATGCCGGTGCCGGCCACCATGAAGTTGAAGCGGTCGATCTGGCCCTGGGCGCCCGCGTTGCCCTGGAAGGTGTTGTGCGAGCCGTAGCCTACCGTGGCCCAGCCGGTGGGGTCGCCCTGGCCGCGCTTGGTGATGATGTTCACCACGCCGGCCATGGCGTCGGAGCCGTAAAGGGTGGACTGGGGCCCCTGCACCACCTCCACCTGGCCGATGCCGCCGGTGAGCAGGTTGGCGATGTCAAAGGCGCCGTTGGTGGAGATGGGGTCGGCCATGCGCACCCCGTCCAACATGAGCATGGTCTGCCCGGACTGGGTGCCCCGCATGGTCAGGCTGGTGGTGCCGCCAAAGGGGCCGTTACTGCGAATGTACACGCCGGGCACGTCGCGCAGGGCGTCGGCCAGGTTGAACTGGGCCTTTTCCTTGATCTCCTGGTCGCTGACCACGAAGGTGGTGGAGGGGACCTGGTTCATCTCCTCCTCGGTCATGGTGGCGGTGACCACCACATCGCTTTGGTGCACCGTCTTTTTCTTGGCCTTGTCTTCCGCCCCGGCCAGGGCGGGGGCCACACACATGAGGCCCGCCAAAATGGGAACCAGAATCTTACGCATGGTTATGTCCTTCCCGCGAAGTTCACGGGCGGGATGGGTCTTCCGGCTCGGGGCATCCTACCGGCCCGCCTTCCCACCGTCCGCCGGGACGGCAGTGGCTTGCTAATGGGCTTTCGTTCCCCTCACGGCTGCGGGGCAGCGGGCGAATCTCACGCCACTTCCTGTGACATCCCACCTGGGTTGTACGAGGCTCGCGCCTCCTTTTTGGATTGGAGCCCACGCCGGGGCGGGCCCGAAAATAAAAAACCCCCGTCCAATCATGGACGGGGGGATTGCACCCAGCTTTCTTGGTCTCCCCTTCGGAACTCCGGTCCGCGAAGGGCGGCCGCCACCGGTCACAGGCCGGTGATTAAGCTCCGGGCGGAGTCGGCAGGTCTTCTGGCTCCCGGTTCATCCTCTGGCCGCGCCTTCCCACCGCGCTTAGGCGCGGCAGTGGCTTTAGTGCAGCCTTTGTCCCCGGTCACAGCGGCGGGACCGCGACGGTTTCGCACCGTCTTCCCATATTAAGCCACAGTGGCACCGGCTCCGCATATGTAGCCTCCTTCCTATCCCAACCGGCAAATGGAGTCAAGCCCTATATGATTAGGCGCGGGGCTCCAGGAGGCCGTCCAGATTCAGATGGGCCTCCAAATGGTCGGCCAAGAGGTCGAACTGCCTCTCGCGGAAGGCGGCGTAGTCGCCGGACAGGGGCGCGTCCCCGCCCCGGGCCCAGGCCAGGAGCGCGGCGCGCAGGGCGTCGTTGTCCAGGATGCCGTGAAGGTAGGTGCCCACCACCCGGCCCTCGGGGCTCACCGAGCCCTCGTCCTGGTCCACGGCATTGCCCAGCACGCTGGCCAGGCGGAAGGCGGGACGCGGCGCGGCCAGGGCACGGGTGAGGCCCATGTGGATCTCGTAGCCCCGCATCTCGCCGGGCGCGGCAAAGGGCAGGCCGTCGGCGCAGCGGGCCAGCACCCGGGTGGTGGTTTTGTCGCCGGCCATGGTGGTGGCCACGGGCAGCAGGCCCAGGCCGGGCTCATCGCCGGGCGGGCCCTCCACCCCGTCCGGGTCGGCGATGCTCTCGCCCAGGAGCTGGTAGCCCCCGCACAGGCCCAACACCTTGCCCCCCAGGGAATGGAAGGCCTTCACCGCCTGGTCCAGGCCGCAAGAGCGCAGCTTGGCCAGGGCGGCCAGGGTGTTTTTGGTGCCGGGGAGTATGAGCAGGTCCAGCCCGGCCAGCTCCTCGGGCCGCTCCAGCCAGGAGAGCTCCACCCCTTCGGTGGCGGCCAAGGCGTCGAAGTCGGTGTAGTTGCTTATGTGGCTGAGCCGCACCACCCCCACCCGGACCGCCCCGGCCCGCGCGGCCAGCTCGCCGCGCTCCAGGGCCACGCCGTCCTCCTGGGGCAAGAGGATGTGCTCGAAGCGCGGCACCAGGCCCAACACCGGCACCTTGCCCTTTTGGGCGATGTAGTCCATTCCCTCGCGGAAAAGCTCGGGGTCTCCCCGGAACTTGTTGATGATCACCCCGCCCACCAGGGAACGCTCGGCCGGGGTCATCAGGTCCAGGGTGCCCAGCACCTGGGCGAAGACCCCGCCGGTGTCGATGTCCGCCACCAGGATCACCCTGGCCCCCACCCGCTCGGCCAGGGGCAGGTTGACCAGGTCGCTTTTCTTCAGGTTCACCTCGGCGCAGGAGCCCGCCCCCTCCATGACCACCACCTGGTGGGCCGCGCTCAGGCGATCGAAGGCCTGCGTCACCGTGTTGAGCAGTTGGGGCTTGAGGGCGTAGTAGGCCTTGCCCGCGTAGTTGCCCATGGGCTTGCCCATGAGCACCACCTGGGAGTTGGTCTGGCCGCCCGGCTTGAGCAGGATGGGGTTCATGTCCACCGAGGGGGCCAGCCCGGCCGCCTGGGCCTGGGCCACCTGGGCCCGGCCGATCTCCAGCCCCTCGGGGGTGATGCCCGAGTTCAGGGCCATGTTCTGAGCCTTGAAAGGAGCCACGTCCACGCCGCGTTGCTTGAGCCAGCGGCAGATGCCCATGGTGATGACGCTCTTGCCCACGTGGCTGCCGGTGCCGGCCACCATGATGGGGCGGTAGAGGGGGCGCTGGTTCATGCGGCATACTCCCGGGCCTGAGCCACCAGGGCCGGGGCCAGGGCGGGGTTGGAGCCGAAGTGCAGGTGCAGGTAAGAGGCCAGGACGTTGCCTTGCGTCAGGCCCCAAGGCTGGCCCGCGCCGTGCCCCGGGCTCTCCACGGCGTAGGAGTCGGCCAGGGCCTCCGCGCCGGAGATGATCTCAGAGTAGTGGAACTCGTGGCCCCGGGCCTCGCTTCCGGCCGGGCCCAGGACGGTGTCTTGCTTGAAGCGCAGGGCGCGGTAGCCCAGGGAGGCCAGGCGGGGCAACATGCGGGTGCGGATGGGCAGCAGCCCGGCCATGGGCCAGGCGCGTCCCTGAAGATCCTCCAGCTCTTGCCCCAGATACATCATGCCTCCGCACTCGGCGTAGATGGGCAGGCCCGCCCGCCCGGCCTCGGCGATCTCCATGGCCAGGGAGCGGTTGGCCGCCAGGGCCTCGGCGGCCAGCTCGGGATAGCCCCCGCCCAGATAGAGCCCGCCCAGGTTGGGCGGCAGGGCCGCGTCGCCCAGCGGCGAGAAGAAAACCAGCTCCGCCCCGGCCGCCTCCAGGCGGCGCAGGTTCTCGGGGTAATAAAAACAGAAAGCGCGGTCGCGGGCCACCCCCAGGCGCACCGGCGGCCCGGCGGGGGCGGGCTCGGGCATGGGCGGCGTCAGGGCCAGCTCGGGCAAGCCGTGGATGAGCGCCGTGAGGTCCAGGCCCTCCTCCAGCCAGTCGGCCAGGGCGTCCAGCTCGCTTGGCCCCAAGCCGTGCTCCTCCGCGGTGACCAGGCCCAGATGGCGCTCGGGCAGGCCGCCCTCCGCGCGGCGCAGCAGGCCCCCGGCCCAGGGCAGCGAGGGCGCGGCCTCCAAGGCGGCGCGGGCCAGCTCGCGGTGGCCCGGTCCGGCCAGGTTGTTGGCCAGGAGCCCGGCAAAGCCGAGGCCGGGATCGAAGCGGGCGAAACCCAGGGCCAGGGCCGCGATGCTGCGGGCCATGGCCGAGGCGTCGGCCACCAAGAGGATTGGCAAGCCCAGCAGCTTGGCCAGCTGGGCGCTGGAGCCCTGTTCCGTGGCCGGGCCGCTGCCGTCGAACAGGCCCATGGCCCCCTCCAGCACCGCCACCTCGCCGCCGGCGGCGTGGCGGGCGAAAACGGCGCGGTTCTCCGTGGGCGAGAGCATCCAGGTGTCCAGGTTGTGCGAGGGGCGGCCGCAGGCCAGGGCGTGGTGGCCGGGGTCGATGAAGTCCGGGCCCGCCTTAAAGGGCCGGGCGTCCATGCCCCGGCGCTTGAGCGCGGCCAACAGAGCCAGGGTCACGCTGGTCTTGCCCACCCCGCTGGAGACGCCGGCGACGCAGATTCCCTTCATGACGGCGGGAGCCCTAGGGCTGGGGCGCGGCCAGGTCCATGGTGGCCAGTTGATCGCGGGCCACGCCGTAGCTCTTTTTCAGGCGCTCGGGGTCCAGCTTGACCAGCAGCCAGCCGATGGGCTTGCCGTTGTTTTCCAGGCGATAAGCCAGGGCGGTCACCGGGCGGCTGCCCCCTTGGCTGCGGTCCTGCTGGAAATAGTTGAGCACCGCGTGGTCGCCCTGTCCGGTGCGCAGGAAGGTGATGTGTCCGAAGCTGGTGCCCACCCCCTGGGTCACCATGTCGTTGAACGGGGAGTAGGCCTCCAGCACCCGCTTATCCGGGCCCAGGATCACCAGGCCGGTGTAGGGCAGGCTCTTGGCCTGGGGCATCTTGAAAAAGCGGGTGAGCACCTCGTGGCTGCGCTCGATGCGCCCTTCGGCCACCGGCTCGGCCAGGAGCGAGGTGAGCAACATGCGGTCGCTGATGAGCTGGGTGCGCACCTTTTCCAGGTTTTCGCCGCCGCCGGTCATCTGGCTGCTGAGCTGGGGATAGAACACCAGGGCTGCCGCGCAGATCAAGAGCCCCAGGCTGGCCGCGATGAGCCAGCGGCGCAAATGGGTGAAGCGGCGCTTGAGGCGGTGGGTGTTGGTTTCGTCGCGCCCCACCACCAGCAGGCCCTTGAACTCCTGGCGGGCGTCGTAGAGCCCGCTGACGCTCAGGGCCACGTAACGCTTGCCGTTGACCGGGTGCTCGATGGCCACCGTCTTTTCCTGGGTGTTCTGGCCCGAGGCGGCGGCGCGGGCCAGGGCGCGCACCTCCTCCCCCTTTTCGAACAGGCCCTCCAGAGGGCGCTGGCCCACCTGGCGCCACTGCCGCCCGAACAAGCCGGTGGCCGCCTGGTTGAAGGCCACGATCTTGCAATTGACGTCGGTGAGCACCACCGCGTCGGGCAGCATGTCCGAGAATTCCTTGAGCCCGAAGAGCACCTGGCTGGCGTCGTCCAGGCGGTGGGCCAACAGGCGGGTCATCTGGCGGGCCAGGTCCGGGAACTGCTCCAGGAAGTCGTTGATCTCCTCGCGAGGGATGGAGACCGCCCGGCCCTCTTGGGTGGCCTTTACCGTGGCGGTGCGCCGCGAGCCCAGGAGGAAGGACATCTCGCCGAAGACCGCGCCGGGCTCCTGGATGGCGCTGATCACCTGCTGGCCCTTGAGCACGTCCAGCTTGCCCTCCAGCAGGATATAGAGGTTCTGCGAGTCCTCGCCTTCCAGGAACAGGGTCTGCCCTTGGTGGAAGGAAACGACGTACCGGCTCAGTTTGGGGTCGCTGGTAAATTGCTCGATCATGGCTCGCCTTCGCTCCGAGGGGCTGCCGGGCTCCGGGCGCGGCTATGGCCCGCTGTCAAACGCGGACCTGCCTTATTTTATAACAAAGCCCGGCGCATTGTTAGCACCGGCACGGCCTAGTCGCTGAGCCAGGAGCCCTCGCCCTGGCGAATAAGCGCCTTGGACACGATGCACCCCACCTCCATGACTCGCCAGGTGGGCACGCAGCCGTACTTCTCGGGGATCACCTTGTTCCAGCGGTCCGAGGCGAGGTATTCATCCAGCTCGGCCACGGAGCGGAACACGTAGAGCGCGCCCCAGCGGCCCGCCTCCTGCTCCACCCACCAGCACTTGTACTCCACCGGGTCCATGTCGTTGAACACCGGATAGGAGGCCAAGAACAGGGCCCGCATCTGATCGGTGGACGGCAGGGTGTCGGGCGCGAACTCGACCCACAGGGCGCGCTTTTCCTGGGACATGGCTACTCCTTATGTTGAGGGACGGCGGCCAGGCCTCAGCATAACACCATGCGCGCCAAAAGAAAGGGCCCGCCCCTGGGGGCAGGCCCAGAAAATCCACCGGGGCGGACCCGGGTTGCTTACTGGTCGTAAGCCTCCGAGAACACCTTGGGCGCCTTGCGGGGCGGGGCCTTCACCTCGCCGGCGGGCACGCCCAAGGGAATCACCCCGGCCACTTGCAGGCCTTGGGGCGCCCCCAGTGCGCTGGCCAGGGCGTCGGGGTCGAAGAAGGTGAGCCACAGGCTGCCCAGGCCCTTTTCGGCCGCGGCCAGCATGAGGTTCTGCACTGCGGCCGAAGCGCCCTGCAAGGCGCCCAGGGGCTGGTTGAAGTAGCCGCCCAGGCCGCCCTTTTTGGGATCGGCGAAGACCACCACGATCACCGGGGCCTGGTCCAGAAAACCGAAGCCGTACTTATTCACCCAGTCCGGCCCTTCGGCGTCGATCACCGCCTGTTTGGCCGCCTCGCACACCGACTTGATCTTGCCCTTGGCCTCGGCCCCGCGCACCACCACAAAGGACCAGGGCTGCAAATGCAGCGGGCTGGGGGCCCAGGTGGCGGCCTGGATCAGCTCGGCCACTGTCTCGTCGCTCACCGGGGCCTCGCTGAAGGCGCGCACGCTGCGCCGCCCTTGAAGCACATCTTGAAATTCCACGCTCGTCCCTCCCTGGGTTAACTGGCCCGCTTCTCTTTTTCTAAACGGCGGCGCTCCTCGTCGCGGATCTCGCGCCTGAGGAGCTTGCCCACCTTGGACTTGGGCAGCATGTCCCGGAACTCGATATAGGACGGCACCTTGTAAGGCGCCAGGCGGTCGCGGCAGAAGCGGATGAGCTCGGTGGCCCCCACTCCCTTGGCGTCCTCCTTCATCACCACGATGGCCTTGATGCGCTCGCCGACTTTCTTATCCGGCACGCCCACCACGCAGGCCCCCACCACGATGGGGTGATCTTGCAACACCGCCTCGATCTCCGAGGCGCTGACCCTATAGCCCTTGTGCTTCAGGATATCAGCCGAGCGCTCCACATAGAACAGCTGGCCGCTCTCATTCATCTTAAGGTAGTCGCCGGTGCGGTAGTAGACGACGCCCTCGATCTCCACGAAGGCGGCGGCGGTCTCCTCGGGCTTGTTCAGGTAGTTCTTCACCGCGAAGGCGCTGGTCACCAGCAGCTCGCCCAGCTCGCCCACCGGCGATGCTTGCAAGGATTCGGGGTCCACCAGCTTGACCTCGCGGCTGGCCAGGGGCTCGCCGATGCTCATGGGCTCGGGCTCGCCCGCGTCGATGCGGCTGTAACTCACGTGACCCGCCTCGGTGGAGCCGTAGACCTGGTAGATGGGCACCCCCACCCGCTCTTTCCAGCGGGCCAACACCTCCCGGGGCAGCACATCGCCGCCGCAGTAGCAGTACTTCAGCGAACTGAGGTCGTAGAAGTGCTGGCGGTCGTTCTCCAGGATCATGCGGTATAGCGCGGGCACTCCCAGCATCCATCGCACCTTGTAGCGCTGGATGCTGTCCAGGATGGCGTCCACCTGGGGCTGGGGCATCAAGACCGTGGTGTTGCCCAGGTTGAGCCCCACGGCCATGAATAGGCCCAGGGCCATGATGTGGAACAGGGGGTTGATGGCGATGTAGGAGTCCTTGCCCGGCAACACGTGCCCGGCCAGCACCTGGTCCATCACGTCGGCCACGTAGGAGCAGTGGCCCCAGTGGTTGCCCGGCACGCCCTTGGGGAAGCCGGTGGTGCCGCCGGTGTAGAGGATGTAGGAGAGGTCCTCCACCGGGTCCAGATCCACCTGGGGCGGGTCGGGCGGGGCGGAGAGGATCTTCTTGAACCACACCGTTTCCTCGCCGCCCTTCACCGTGCCGGTGGGCGCCTTGTCGAACATGGCCGCCACCACCCGCTTTAAGGGCGAGACCAGGTCCAACAGGCTGGTGACGATGACCAGCTCCAGGCTGCTGCCCTCCAGGATCTCGCTGACATAGCCGTAGTTGGTGTCGTGGCACACGATGGCCCGGGCATCCGAGTCCTCGACCATGTAGGCGATCTCGTGGCTGGTGTAGATCGGCGAGACCAACACCACCACCGCGCCGATCTTTTGGCAACCCAGCCAGGCGATGACCAGCTGGGGGCTGTTGGACAGATACAACAGCACCCGGTCGCCCTTGGCGATGCCCCGTTGGGTAAGCCCCGTGGCGAAGCGGTCCACCATATCCTTGAGCTTGGCGTAGCTGATGCGCTGGCCCAGGAACAGGATGGCCGTATTGGCGGGATACTTGGCCGCCGCTTCCTCGAAGCGGGTGAAGCTCAGTTCGCTGCGATAGTCGGCCATGGGCTCACGCTCCGAAGTAGGCCGACTTGACGTCGGGGTTGTTCATCAGCTCGTCCTTGCCTCCCTCGATCACCGCCGAGCCGTTCTCCAGGATGTAGCCGTAGTCGATGATGGGCATGATGGGCCGGGCGTACTGCTCGGCCACGATGATGGCCACCCCCCTTTCCTCGGCGATCTCCTTGATGCTCTTGGCCAGCCAGTATTGGATGGCCGGCGACAGGCCCAAGAGCGGCTCGTCCAAGAGGAGCAGCTTGGGCTGGGCCATGAGCGCCCGGCCGATGGCCAGCATCTGCTGCTCGCCGCCGGAGAGGAAGCCGCCCAGGCGGTGGATGATCTTGGTCAGCGGCGGGAAGGTCTTGAACACGTACTCCAGGGTCTCCTCGGCCTGGGCCGAGGTGGCCAGGTAGCCCGCGATGCGCAGGTTTTCCATGACCGAGCTTTCCGGGAAGATGCGCCGCCGCTCGGGGCAGAGGATGATGCCCGCCTTGGCCCGGGCGGCGGGCTTGGCGTGGCTGATGTCCTTGCCCAGATAGTTGATGTCGCCCCGGATGGTGATGCGCTCTCCCCCGGCCATGCGCTCCTTCTTGGCGATGTCCTCCATGATGCCGCTCAGGGTGTACATCAGGGTGGACTTGCCCGCGCTGTTGGCCCCGAAGACCCCGACGATCTGGTTGTCTCCGCAGGTCAGGCTGACGTTGTTGAGCGCCAGCATGTTCTCGTAGAAGACCATTAGCCCCAAGGCTTCAAACATAGCTGTATACCTCCTCGGAGCCGAAGTAGGCCTCCTTGACCTCCTTGTTGGCCATCACCTCGTCGGCCGTGCCCTCGCAGATCTTGGCCCCGAAGTTGAGCACCATGACCCGGTTGGCCAGGCGGAACAGCTCGCGCAGGCGGTGCTCCACCATGATCAGGGTGATGCCCTCCATCTGGAGCTTTTCCATCAAGGGCACCATGGAGGCCATCTCGCTCATGGACAGGCCGGAGAAGACCTCGTCGCAGATGATGATCTCGGGCCGGAGGGCCAGGCAGCGGGCCAGCTCCAGGCGCTTCAAGTAGCCGGTGGGCAGGCTGGAGGCCGTCTTGTAAGGCACGTAGGACTCGCGCTCAAAGCCGATCTCCTCCAGGATGTCCACGGCCACCGTGTCGCGCGATCCCATGCGCCCGCCACCCCGCCAGCCCCCGGTACGCCGGGCCCGCCGGCTGAACATGGGCACGATGAGGTTCTTGTAGGCGGGCAGGCTGTAGTAGGGGCGCATCACCTGGAAGGTGCGGGTCAGGCCCCGGTCGGCGATCTTGTGCGGGGCCAGGCCCATGATGTTCTTGCCCTTGTAGATGACCTCGCCGCTGTCGGCCTTCACGAACCCGCTGATGGCGTTGACCAGGGTGGTCTTGCCGCTGCCGTTGGGCCCGATCACCCCCAGGATGTCTCCCGGGGCCAGATCGAAGCTGACTTCGGTGAGCGCCTTGACCCCGCCGAAGGTCTTGTTCACGTCGCGTACGGATAGGATTGACTCGGCCACGGCGCTATATCTCCACCCAATGTTCGAACTGGTTGTACTTGCGCGACCCGTAGCTCATCAGCCCCTCGCTCTTGAACACGATGAAGGCCATGAGGATGAGGGCGTAGACCGCGATGCGCAGGGTTCCGAAGTCCCGGAGCAATTCGCTGACCGGCACCAGGATCAGGCAGCCGATAACCGGCCCGGCCAGGGTGCCGCCGCCGCCCACCACCGTGGCCGCGATGGGGATGATGGAAAAGTCCAGGGCGAACTGGCTGATGCCCGCCCACATGTAGATGTGGGCCAACACCGCCCCGCCCAGGCAGCCCAGGGAGGCGGCGATGAACACCCCGATGGCCTTGTAGTAGGTGATGTTGATGCCCGAGGCCTTCACCGCCTGGTCGTTGTCCTTGACCCCCCTGAAGACCAGGCCCATGTCCGCGTTGACCAGGCGCCTGAGGGCGAACAAGGCCAAGAGCATGCAGATGATCACCACGTACATCTCGACCCACTTGTTGGGGAAGCCGTCCAGGCCCATGACGCCGTCGGTGCCGCCGAAGACGTCCAGGGCCTCGATGACCCGCGCGGCCAGCAGGGGAAACATCAGGCTGACGATGGCGAAGTACACCCCCCGAAGCGGCAGGCAGGGCCAGAGCAGCAGGGTGCACAGCGCCCCGCCCAAGACCGTGGCCGCGGGGATGGTGACCCAGATGGGCAGGCCGAACTCGGTGTTCAAAAGGGCCGAGACATAGGCCCCCACCCCGATGTAGAGCGCCCCGCCCAGGCTGACCAGGCCCACGTAATGGGCCAGGAAGTCGAAGCCGATGGCCAGCAGGGCGTAGATGCAGATGATGGTGAGCACCTTCTGCCAGTAGGGCACGCCGCCCAGGATCAGGGGCATGGCCAACAGACCCACGATCAACAGCAGGCGCGGGCCCAAGAGGAACATCATCTCCCGCCAGGAGCCCACCGCGTAGACCCCGTCGGAGCGCACCTTGATGCCGCGGTCCAGCCGTTCCCGGCGCCTTTGCTCATGTTGCTTGGCCATGGGCTAGACCCTCTCTTCCAGTTCTTTTTGTTTGCCGAACAACCCCGAGGGCTTGATGATCAGGGTGAGGATGATGGCCACCAGGGCCACCACCACCGAGAAGTGCGCCCCCAGATAGACGGTGGTGAGGATCTGGGCGAAGCCGATGACGAACGCGGCCAGGATGGCTCCGGTCCAGGAGCCCAGGCCGCCGACGATGCACACCGCCACGGCCATGATCAACACGTGATAGCCCGCCTCCACCACGATGCTCCCCAGGGGCAGCAGAATGATGGCGGCCACCGCCGCGCTCAGCGAGCCCAGGGCCATGGAGGCGATGGCCATGCGGTCGGAGTCTATGCCCAGGGTAAGGGCGGCGCGCTCGTCCTGGGCCATGCCCTTCAAAGCCAGGCCCAGGCGGGTGCGATTGACGAAAAAGTACAAGAGCCCCACCAGCACCGCCCCCAGGCCGACCACCAATAGGCGCTGGTAGTCCACCGTCACCCCGAAGATGTCCACGCTGCCTTCCACGAAGGAGTCCAGGGTGAAGGTGCCGCCCTTGAGGCCGCCCCAGCGCAGGCCTTCCAGAATGGCCAGGCCGATGGCGTAGGAGGCGATGATCTCGCTGATGGACATGCCCCGGATGCGCACCAGGATGAAGGAGTACATGGCCCCGCCCACCACGGCCAAAAAGGCCAGGGACAAGGCTATGGCCAGCACGTAGGGCAGGCCCAGCTTGTGCAGAAGTATCCAACAGATGTACCCGGCCAGAACGTAGAGCGCGCCATGGGCGAAGTTGGGCAGGCGGCTGACCCCGTAGACCAGGGTGAAGCCCAGGGCCATCAGGGCCAGGGTGGCGCTGTTGATGATGCCGTAGATAATTATGTCCATCGCTTAAGCCTCGTAGTCCGTGGTGAGGGGGCGGACCGGCCGGAACAGGGAGCTGCCCGGCCGGTCCGCCAGGTCGGAATGGATTCGGACTACGCCTACTTGCCGGCCTTCATCCAGGGAGGCAGCAGGATCTTGCCGGTGGCGATCTTGGGCGGGAACACCACCACGCGCTTGCCCTTCTGCCACTGGAACACGGTGCCCACCGCGCCTTCCTTGGGGTCCAGGCTGGGGATGATCTGGTTGGTCTTGGGATCGAAGCGGATGCGGCCGTACACGCCCATCATGTCGGTGGCCTTCAACGCGGCCACCACCTTGTCCGGGTCCAGGCTGCCGGCGCGCTCGATGGCGTTTTTGAGCACGTACACCGCCATGTAGGAGCTGGAGGTGCCGTAGCCCTCGGGCTCCATGCCGTACTTCTTCTGGTAGGCCTTGACGAACTTCATGGTCCAGGGAGTGGCGTCGGAGGGAGCGTTGCCCGCGTTGACCACGTTGGCCAGGCAGTACTCGCCCTTGCCGTCGGTGGCCTTCCAGAAGCCGGGCTGCTCGGCGGCGGCGATGATGGTGCCGAAGGGCAGCGCGGGCACCTTCATGTCATACCACTGCTTGAGCAGGATGGCGCTCTCGGGCATGTCCATCCAGATGATGATGACCTGGGCGCCCTTCTTTTTGGCGTCCAACAGGCCCATGGAGAAATCGGTGGAGCCGGTGGGGTAGACCACCGGGTCGGCCAGAACCTTCCAACCCTTCTTGCCCATCACCTTTTTCAGAATCTTGCCGCCGGTGCGGGCGTGGGCCACGTCCTGCACCATGATGTAGAGCTTGTCCAGCTTGAACTGCTTGCCGATGTCCATGAGGCAGGGCACCAGCTCACCCAGCACCATCCACTTGGCCTCGCCGGAGATGCGGAAGAGATACTTGAACTTCTCGGGGTTCTTGCCCACCACGGCGTGATACTTGGGGGTCAGGGACCCGGTGGTGAGGATGGAAATCTTCTTGTGCTTGCTCAGCAGGGCCATGGCCGCCAGGGCCGCCTCGGAGCGCACCGGTCCGCCCACGATGAAGTCGGCGTGCTTTTCCAGGATCAGCTTTTCCACCGCCAGGAGCGCCTCGCTCACCGGCACCCCGGGCTCCAGGTCGCGGGTGTCGATCACGTCCAGCTCGAAGGGACGCATTTCGCCGCCCACCTTCACGCCGCCGGCCGCGTTGATCTCCTCCACGGCCAGCTTCATGGCCCGCTCCGCGTCCCAGCCGTAGAGGAAGGCGGTAGACAAGGGCGCGCCGATCACGATCGGCTTGGCCGCCAAGGCGCCTCCCGCCGGCAGCAACAGCGCCAGCAGGGAAAGCGCCACCACGAACAACCTAACTTTTCTGGTCATGCTCATACCCCTCTTTGAGTGTCGACTCGGTCTGGTTAAGTTCCGTGTCCGGCGAGGCAGGTTGTTCTCGCAAGATGCCGCGCAAAGTCGCCGGGGTAATGCCCAGGATGCGGCTCGCCTGTTCCAGGTCGCCCTTGGTATGGGCCAACACCTTTTGGATGTATTCTCTGCGGGCTTGATGCAAAGTGCCGACGCGATCCATGGCCACTCACAGGCTGGAGCTAAAGCGGTCCCAGTGGATACGCTGCAAGCACCATACCAGGGCCTTCCCGGCGGGGCTCTCCGGCCTAATTCGCTTTAATCGCTGACAAATTCAAGATGGGCCCCGAGCGGGGCATGGCCGGGAGGCCCAGGCGCCAGAAAGCTATTTACCAGGGGCGTGCCAAGGATGTTTCCAGCCCCCGGGGCTACACCGGGCGCTTGAAAGAGTAGCGGGCCATGCGCTTGCGCAGGGTGGGGCGCGAAACCCCCAGGGCGCGGGCCGTGGCCGAGATGTTCCAGTCGGTCTGGTTGAGGGTGGTGAGGATGTGCTCTTTTTCCATCTCGTCCAGGGTGCGCATTCCGCCCGGCCCGGGGGCCGCGCCGCCCGCGTCGTCCAGGGCCGCCTCCACCGCCTCGGCCAGGAGCACCGCGCCGCGGGATTCCATGGCCGCCTTGGTGAGCACGTTTCTCAGCTCGCGGACGTTGCCCGGCCAAGGGTGGGCCTTGAGCCGCTCCAGGGCCGCCTCCTCCACCCGGGTCACGTTGAGGTTCAGGTCCTGGTTGATGGAGAACAGAAAGAACTGCACCAGGTCCGGCAGGTCGGCCAAACGATGGCGCAAAGGCGGCACCGCGATGCCCACCACCTTGAGCCGGAACAAGAGGTCTTGCCGAAAGCGCTTGGACGCGGCCATGGCCTCCAGGTCCTGGTTGGTGGCCGCGATGATGCGGGCCTGGGAGCGGCGGGGGGTGGTGCCGCCCACGGGGATGAACTCGCGGTACTCCAGAAAGCGCAAGAGCTTGGCCTGGAGGTTGAGCGGCAAATCGCCGATCTCGTCGAAGAAGATGGTGCCCCGGCCGGCCAGCTCCAGGCGGCCCTTCTTGCTCTCCACCGCGCCGGTGAAGGCGCCGCGCTCGTGGCCGAAGAGCTCGGACTCCAAGAGGTTCTCCACCAGGGTGGTGCAGTCCACGGTGACAAAGGGCTGGTCCCGGTTGGGCGAGGAGTCGTGGATCACCCGGGCGATGAGCTCCTTGCCGCAGCCGGTCTCGCCCTGGACCAAGACCGAGGCCTGGTTGCGCGAAAGCAGGCCGATGGTCTTGAAGATGGCGTGCATCTGGGGGGTATCGCCGATGATGCGGTTGCGCGGGTCCGGCTTGTGGCCGTCGTCCACCACCGGCTGGCTCTGGCGGGTGGCCGCCGCGATGTGCAGGGCCTTGTCCACCGCGCGGCCCAGGTCCCCGGCCTTGAGGGGCTTCCTGATATAGTCGTAGGCCCCCAGGCGCATGGCCTCGATGGTGGTCTCCATGTCGTGGAAGGCGGTGATCACGATCACCTTGACCTCGGGGTCCTGGCGGGTGATGCGGGGCAGGAGCTCCAGGCCCGAGACATCGGGCAGGTTCACGTCCAGGATAATCACCTGGGGGTTCAGCTCGCGCCACAGGGACAGGCCCTTTTGGCCGGTGGGCGCGCTTTTCACCGCCTGGCCCCGCTCCTGGAGAAACATTTCCAGGGACTCGCGCAGGGAGTCGTCGTCCTCGATGAGCAGTATCTCGGTCATTGCCGGCATGGCAGCCTCAGGGCGAAGGTGGCCCCCAGGCCGGGGCGGCTCTTGACCACCACCCGGCCGTCATGGGCCTCCACCACCCGCTTTACGTTGCTCAGTCCCAGGCCGGTGCCCTGGGCCTTGTTGGTGGCGAATGGCGCGAAGAGCCCGGCCCGCACCTTGGGGGAGATGCCCGGCCCGTTGTCGTGCACCCCCAGCTCGGCCCAGGCGCCCTGCTGGTCTTGGAACCGGCGGGTCCAGACCATGATGCGTCCGCCCGCGTCCACCGACTCGATGGCGTTGAGCAGCAGGTTGAGTAGCGCCTGCTCGATGCGGGCCGCGTCGCCCATGACCGGGGGCATGTCCGGGGCATGGCGCTGGCGCAGGCTTATGCCCTTTTCGGCCACCTTGCCGGCCAACAGGTCCACGCAGTCCTCGGCCACCGCGCCCAGGCCCACCGCCTCGGTCTCCAGGCTCAAGGGCCGGGCCAGGTCCAACAGCTGCTTGAGGATCTCCTCCAGTCGGGTGAGCTCGCGGACGGTGATCTCCAGGCGGCGGCGGTCGAAACCGCTCAGGTCCAGCTTGTCGTTCAAGATCATCATGTTCAGGGTGCAGGTGGACAGGGGGTTTCTTATCTCGTGCGACAGGCTGGCGGCCACATGGCCCACGTAGGCCATGCGCTCGTGCTCACGGATGGTGGCCTCCATGGCCACCCGCTGGCTGATGTCGCGGCAGATGCCGATGGTCACCGGCCCCTGCCCCAGGTCCACCACCTTGTAGCGGATCTCGGTGACCGCCTCCTCCGGGGAGCGGCCGGAGCGGGAGTATTCCAGCTGGCCCTCGGGCGCGCGCTTGGCCAGGGCCTCCCACAGCGCCTCCATGACCCGCTGGCGGTCGGCCGGGGCCACGAAATGGAAGAAGGGGCGGCCCAGCACCCCTTCCTCGCTGGCCCCGTGCATGGCGCAGAAGGCGCGGTTGGCGAAAACGATGCGCTCGCCCTGCACCACGAAGTAGCCGTCGTTGATCTCGTTGACCAGGGTCTTGTAGCGCTTCTCGCTCTCGGCCAACTCCGCGGTGCGGGTGCGCACCTTGCGCTCCAGGTTGGCCGCGTGGCGGCGCAGGGAGCGCTCGTGCATCTTCTGGAAGTAGTCGGAGAAGCGGTGGATGGTGTAGGCCAGGCAGGCGTTGATCTGGGGCACGCTCTCGGCCAGCAGGTCGCTGAGGGCCGGGGCGCACAGCCGGGCCACCACGATCTCGCGGAAAAGCTCGAAAGCCCGCTGCACGTCGGACAGGGGGAAGCCGGCTTGCAGGCGCTTTTGGGTGATGTAGTCGATGAAGCGCTCGATCTGGCCCAGGTCGCCGTTTTCCAGGGCCAGGGCGTTGGCCCGGAAGGCATTGATCACCGTGCCGTAGAGTTCGGCGGTGGGGCGGCGGCGATAGGCGGGGGAAAGCTGGCCCAGGCGCTCCACCCACTCGTCGATGATCTCGTCCTGGTTGTTCTTGAGCCAGGCCAAAAAGCGGCCGTAGGGGGTGAAGGGATAGGCCTCCGGCCAGGGCGCCAGGGCCGTGATCGCGGTGGGGACCGGCGCGCCCGAATCAGGCATGGCGCCCCTCCGGGGTCGGTCCGGGTCTGGCAGCCGTGGATCGCATGAGCCTCGCTCCCTGCTGCAAAAAAGGCACGGATGGGGCTGGGGCTCCGGCGGACCGCCCGCGGGCGGACGGAGGATGGAGCACGATCGATGGCAGGTATGCGAATCCGCCGGGAAAACTTTACGGCGCGGCCTGGGGATGGGAGATCAGGCTGATAATCTCTGCCGCGCCGCTTGGCCCGCGCGAAAGCTGTTCGGCGCGAGCCGGTGACGCCTCTTTGTAGCACATGCGGGCACGAGGGAACAAGATGGGGGGCGAAGGGCTAGAGGGAGACGGCCGTTCCCCGCGCCCGGAACCAGCGCAACAGGGCCCCTTCCAGGGCCTCCCCGGCGTTCAGCTCCCGGCCGATGACTCGGCGCAGCTCGGCCAGGCGCTCCTCGCCCAGGCGCTCGCAGAGCTCGGGGCAAAAGAAGTTCAGGCAGATGGCGAAGTGGGCGGTGAGGCGGCAGCCGGCGGGGCTGTTGAAAAAGCAGTCCTGGCCCCCGTCGTCCTCGCCGGGGAACTCGGCCCCCAGCATCAGGTTGATCAGAAGCAGCAGTTCGCCGTACCATTCCTCGGCCCCGGCAAAGCAGCAGGAGGCCCCGCCGTCCTCCCCGGCGCAGATGGCGCAGGCCTCGAAGGCATTCTCCGAGCGCATCAGGCCCTGAGAGCGCAGGATGGCCTGGTGATACTCGCCCAACAGGCGGGCGATATCCGGCTCCCCGGCCAGGGCGGCCCGGTGCTCTTCCCACAGGGCCCGGGCAGCGGCGGCGCGGCGGGCCCGGGCGGGGGCTATGGGTTGATTACGCAGCAATTCAAGCTCGCTATACCAGCTTCCAGTGCTGGTACTTGGCCAGGTCGGTGGCGTATTCCTCCAGGAAGCGGCGGATGGTCACCACCTCCACCAGGGCCGAGGTCTCCATATTGGAGTTGACCGCGTAGGCATGGCCGTTGCCGCGGAAAAAAAAGGCGGAATGGTTGGTGTAGCGCCGGGTGCAATAGGTGATGATGCCCGCGCCCTTTAGCACTTCCTTGGCCTCGGCCCGGCGGAAGTGCAGGCCCCGGACGCTCCTCAGGAGCTTGACCTTGTCAATGCGGCCCCGGAGCACCTCGCACTGGCTGCGGGCCACCAACTGCTCCGGGTCCGGCGGGGTCAGCTCCATGTAGTGGAAAGCATTGACCACCGCGGTGGGAAAACAGCCGTAGGGCGACACCTGGGTCGAGAACTTACGCCTTTTGTACAAAGCGCCTGCCAAAAAGCCGGGCCCGCCGGGCGGGACGGCCGGGTGAGATTGTGGCGGTTGCGGCGCGGGCGCGGGGCGGGAAACGCCGCGCCGGGGAACCTGCGCCGGGCATCAAGAGAAGGCCAGGACATCTTACCGGATGGGGCCCAGGCGGTCACCAAAGAGTTGGAGCCCGCCGTCCCGGGGACGGAGGGCCCAACCAAGCTATCGTATTAATTGAACTAAGCCGCTACCAGCCGTACTTTTGCAGGGCGGCGCGCACCGCGTTTTCCCTGACCTGCTCGTCCATCTCTATGCGCCGCTCGCGGCCCTCGTTGATCTTGGCGGCCAGGGCGTCGATATCAGCCGGTTTTTCCATGAAATCCAGGGCGCCCAGCTTGATGGCCTCGATGCCGGTTTGCAGGGTGGCGTGGCCGGTGAGCAGGATGATCTGCAAATCGGGTTTCTTGGTCAGGGCCCGCTTGAGGGTTTCCATGCCGTCGATCTCGGGCATCATCAGGTCCAGCACGATGGCGTCGAAGATCTGATTGCTGATCTTTTCCAGAGCCGCGGCCCCGTTTTGGGCGGTCTCCACGCTGAAACCACGGTTGGCCAGCCGCTCGGCCACGGTCTCCAGGAATTCGGGCTCATCATCCACGATCAACACGTTAGGCTGCAGCATTTCATCTCCTCGCTGGCTCTGGGGCGGTCCCCCGGCACCCCGTTTTCTTCCGATTATAACCTTTTTTACTTGAGCAGGCTAAGGCGCAGTTCTTGCCGGTCCGCGCTGAAGGCCGCGCCCATGGCCTCAAGAATGGCCGCCTGAGGCGGTTCGGGCTCGCGGTTGAACTCGCCGCGCAGCCAAAACACCAGGCCCTCGTCGTTCCTTTCCAGGCCCGCCCGGAGCACCGCTCCCTTGTCCGCCGCCTCGGAGGCGCTCACCAGGCAGTACCACATGGCCGCTTCCAGGAGGAACATGTCCGCCCAGGGCGGCAGGTCGATGTTGTCCGAGCCCGTTTCCACCGTGATGCCCTTGAGGGCGGCCCGGCGGGCGAACATCTCCAGGGTCAGGGGCAAAAGCCCCTCGGCGCGCAGGGCGCCGGGCTTCAGGTCGGCCGAGTGGGCAAAGGCGTTGAGCCGCTTGACCACCTCGTCGGCCTGGCCCACCCGCGCGATGATGCGCTCCACCAGGGTGTGCAGGCGGGCCGGGTCCACCGGCCTGCCCTTATCGGCCATGACCAGGAACTCCTGGAGCAGATGGCTCTGCTCGTTCATCACCGCCAGCTCGTTTTTTATCTCATGGGTGGCGTTGGCGGTCACCTGGGCCAGGAAGTCCAGGGACAGGCGCCGCAGCTCGTCGTGGTTGTCGCTCATCGAGAATGTCTCTCCCCCGCCCGCCGGAAGGCCCGGGAGCCCGGCCGCCGCGCGACCGCCGCCCCGGAAGGGCGGCCCCAGCCTCGGATGCCCTCAGCCATGGTGAATAGTCTGGCTAAGTATGTCACAAAAACGCCCCAAGCGGGAAAGGATGAGGCCTTCTTTTTTTGGTGGAAGCGGGTCTAGAGGTGGAAGACCGTGGGCACGTTCTGCTCGTCCACCTCGATGCCCACGTAGTCGCCGGTGGAATAGCCGAAGTCGCGGAAGGCGGCCACCACCTCGGCGTTGCGCGCGGCGCTCCAATAGGCGGTCCACAGGGGGTTGCGCACCGTGGATACCCCGTAGGCGTCGTGGCTGCACAGGTTGCGGTGGAAGCGGCCCTGGCAGATGAGGGTGTCGGCCTCGGAGAGGAACTGGTCCACCTCGTAAAGGTTGGCGTAGAGCGCCCGGCTCAGCTTGGCTTGCAGCTCCGGGGTGTCGTCCAGGTAGTGGTTGGCCACCTGGTAGAGCTCCTCGGGCACCTCGATGGACAGGCCCAGCACCCCGAAACGCTCGTAGCTCAGGGCGAAGCGCTCCATCTCGCGCTTAAAGGAGCGCACCATGCCCACCACCTCCTCCACGCCCTCGGGGGTGGCGCCCTCGCCGTGGATCATGTCCTCGCAGCGGCCGATGATCCGGAGGTAGCGTTCCTGGCTGTCCATGAGGTAGATGGGGCGCTCGCGGTAGTTGCGCCGCCGCCGGATGCGGTCCAGCCCGTCCAGGACCACGGACCGCTCCCGCTCCTTGAACTCCAGGGTGTCCAGCTTGGAGATGTCGGTGGCCTGCACCACGTGGATCACCCCGTCCGGGCCGATGACGTACTCGATCTCGCAGGCGAAGCCGAGCTGCTGCTGGATGGCCTCGGAGAGCTTGAGCAGCTTGCGGTCGTGGGGGGTCTTGGTGATGTAGGGCTCGCTCTGCACCCGCTGCGCCCGGTTGCGGCAGTAGCCGAACTCCCACTGGTCGCCCAGCATCTTGGCCATTACGTTGGTGCCCTCGATGAAGGGCATCACGATCAGCCCCAGCTCGTCCATGTCCAGCTCCGGGGAGTGCTGGAACTTTTGCTGGCGCATGATGCTCAGGCGCTTGGCGGTGCCGGCGGCCTTGATGATGCGCTTGCGGGCGTAGAGCACCCCGCCCACGTCGGCGTAGGTCTCCAGGGACTCGAAGGTGCCGCCCTTGTAATTGGCCTCCTGGGGGTGGCAGGAGCGGGCGATGACCTTGTAGTCCGGGCAGTGCTGGCCCAGGAACTTCTCCAAGGCCTCGAAGGTCTCGTTCTCGAAATCCTCGGCCGGCATGTAGAGAAAAGGCGGCACGTTGAAGCGAGTTGAGCGCAGAAGGCCCAGCAGCCGCGCCTTTTCCGGTATTTGTATGCGGGAGCCAGCCATGAACAACACGCCCGAATCGCCTGAGGTATGGGTCAAAGACGCGGCTCCCGGATACCGGGCGCCGCGTTCAGTTTCAATAATACATCCTGGCCGCCGCGCTTCAAGCCCGGCCGGTGACAATCAGACGAATTGGTTCTAGGGCTCCAGGAGCCCGAAAGGCAGGTTGCCCCGCTCGTCAAAGGGCATGGCCTGCTCCGGGCCCTCGCCGGCCAGCTCGCCCAGCTCGGCGGCCTCGGCGGCCAGGGCCGGGGAGATGAACATGCGCTCCAGCTCCAGGGTGTTCTTGATCCACACCACCCGCGCCTGGGCGGTGTCCTCCAGGCCCACGCTGTTCAGGGCGTCGGCGATGGCCTCGTCGTCGCGGTCGTAGGTGAAGGGCACCCGGCCCTTTTCGGGCACCGCGGCGGTCAGGCAGTTCACCCGGGTCTTGTGGGAGTCGATCTTGGCGGCCAGGCGCTGGTGCACGAAGTCGGCCGCGCCCACCCCCACCGCGTTGCCCAGGCTCTGGTCGGTGAGGTCGCGCACGTAGATGCGCCGGAACTGGATCTCGTCGGGCTCGGGACTCACCTGGTTCATCACCCGGCCGACTACGTTGGAGTCCATGCCCGCCCCGCTGATGTTCTTGCCCATCTCGTCCACGATCAAGAGATCCACGTCGCTGAAGGGCACCCGGCCCATGAGCTCGCGGGCGCGGATAAGCAGCTCGGCGTCGCTTTCGATAAAACGCTCGGGCGCGCAGACCCGCACCTCGGCGGTGCGCTCCTGGTGGTTCTCCACCAGGCCCACCCCGGCCAAGAGCGGCAGGCGCTCCAGGATCACCTCGATGATGGCCATGATCACCGCCTCGAAACCGAAGCGGTA
Source organism: Desulfarculaceae bacterium (assembly GCA_020444545.1). Taxonomy (NCBI): domain Bacteria; kingdom Pseudomonadati; phylum Thermodesulfobacteriota; class Desulfarculia; order Desulfarculales; family Desulfarculaceae; species Desulfarculaceae bacterium. Next base: position 221,647 of record JAHLKT010000003.1, read on the forward strand.
GAACTGGGCGTGGGCCATCTTGGCCCCGGCGTGCTTGCCCGCCCCGATGGTGAGCATCTTGCACAGCCCGCTCTCCACCTTGCCCCGAAAGCTGGTGTGCGGCTTCACCCGGTTGACCACCACCACGCCGTCGGCCGAGGTGAAGTCCGTGCCGATCAAGACCGGACGGCCCATGCGGTTGAGGCCCAGCTCCTCCACCTCCATGGAGGCCTGGATGGGCGCACCCACCGTATCCAGGGTGATGCCCAGCTCGGCCAGCATGGCCTTCTGGCCCTCGGCGCTGCCCCCGCCGTGGCTGCCCATGGCCGGGGCCACGTAGGGCTCGGCCCCCAGGGCCTTGAGGTGGGCGGCCACCGCCGCGATGGCCGGGACCATGTCGCGCACGCCCCGGCTGCCCGCGGTGATGGCGATGCGGGCTCCGGGCTTTATCTTGGCGCCCAGGTCCAGGGCGCTCAGGCCGCGCTCCACCTCGGCGGGAACCTCCTCCACCTGGGGAGCAATGCGGCGGCTGCGCAGAGGGATCATGCTGGGATAGTTCATGCGGTGCTCCTATTAAAAACAGAGGAACACTTTATCACGGCCGTGGGATTTAGGCCGGGCTGATCTCCACCGCGTTGCAATGGAAGGCGCAGGTATTGCCCATGTCGGTCAGGCGCTGGCTGGTGAGCTGGTTGGCTCCGCCGGCGGCGAAGAACCGGGGCCAGTGGATGCCCTCCAGAACCAGCAGCTCGGGGCGGGTGTCCTCGGTGATTTGGGCCCACAGGCGGCACTCGCCCCGCTGGTTGAACACCACCACCTCCTGGCCGTCGCGGATGCCGCGAGGGGCGGCGGCGCTGGGGTGGATCATCACCACCGGCCGCCCGGCTTCGGTGCGCAGGGCCTCGATCTCGTTGAAGGCCGAATTGAGCATCAGGTGATGGGGAGGGGTGATCAGCTCCAGGGGGTAGTCCGCGCCGCCGGGATCGCGCACCATCTCGCCGCTGGGCAGGGGGTCCAGCCCCTGCTCGGCCAGGGTTTGGCTGTAAAGCTCCACCTTGCCCGAGGGGGTCTTGAAGCCCTCGGCGTAGGGGTTGGCCGGGATGTTCAGGCGCACCGGCTCTCCCCGCCACAGGGCGTCCATGTCCACCCCCTCCAGGCCTGGCTCAGGCTCGGCCAGGAAGGCTCGCATGAACCAGTCCTCGTCGTGGCTGAACACCTCGTCCGTAAAGCCCAGGCGCTGGGCCAGCTCCTGGAAGATGCCCAGCATGGGGCGGCTGTCGCCCACCGGCGGAATCACCGGCCGGGCGATTTGCAGGTAGTTGTGGCCATAGGCGCGGTACAGGTCCGTGACCTCGAAGGAGCTGGCCCCGGGCAGGATGATGTCGGCCATGCGGGCGCTGTCGGTGAGAAACATCTCGTGCACCACGGTGAACAGGTCCTCGCGGGCCAGGCCGGCCATCACCGCGCGCGACTGGGGAGCCACCGCCGCCGGGTTGCACAGGTACACGTAGAGCGCCTTGATGGGCGGGTCTTCCAGGCTGGTGAGCGCCTCGCCCAGGCGCACCATGTTCACCGAACGGAGGCCGGGCGGGCAGAGGTCGGGCCGCAGCAGGGCGTTCAGGTTGGCGGGCGAACCGCCCAGGGAGCGGGTGAGGCCGCCACCCTTTTTGGCAAAGGCCCCCACCAACGCGGGCAAGAGCGCGATGGCCCGCATGGCCATGCCTCCGGCCAGCTGGCGGGCCGGGCCGCAGCCGGTGCGGATGTAGGGCGCGCGGGCCTTGCCGTATTCCCGGGCCACCTGGGTGATGACCTCCTCGCTCAGGCCGGTGAGCTCGGCCGCGCGCGAGGGCGGGTACTCCGCCGCGCGGGCGGCCAGGGCCTCGAAGCCCACGGTGTGCTCATCGACGTATGCGCGGTCGACGAGCCCCTCGCTGATCAGCACCTGCATCATCCCCAGAGCCAAGGCCGCGTCCGAGCCCGTCTTGAGCATGAGGTGCTGGTCCGCTTCTTGCGCGGTGCGGTTGCGGTAGGGGTCGATCACCACGATCTTGGCCCCGGCCTTCTTGGCTTTTTGGAACCAGGGCCAGGCGTGCAAATTGGTGGTGAGGGTGTTGGAGCCCCAGATGAGGATGTAGTCCGAAAACGCGGCGTATTCGAGGTCCGTGCTGGGGCCGGAGCCCAGCCCCGCGCTGACGCCCGCCGAGGCCGCCGGGCTGCAAATGGTGTAGAGCAGGCGGCTGGCCCCCATCTTGTGGAACAGGGCGTGGCCCGCGTGGCGCTGCACCAGGCCCATGCTGCCCGCGTAGGAATAAGGCAGGATGGCCTCGGAGCCGTGTTGGGCGGCGATGTCGCCCAGGCGGGCGGCCACCTCGCCCAGGGCCTCGTCCCAGGAGATGGGCTGGAACTGCCCCGAACCCTTGGGCCCGCTGCGCTTGAGGGGGGTGGTTATGCGTCCGGGGTTGTGCACATGGGCGGGGAAGTGCCCCGCCTTGCGGCAGAGAAAGCCTTGGGTGTAAGGGTGCTCCGGGTCGCCCTTGACCGCGGTTATGCGGCCGTGCTCAACCTTGGCCAACAGGCCGCAGGAGTCGGGGCAATCCTTGCAACAAACCGAACGATGCCACATGGCCGGGCCATCCTTGCCCCTCCCGCCCGGGCCGCGCGGCTGCTAATCCTCCGGCTGCGTCTCGACCGGCTCTCCCGAGGCGGTGAGCCCCAGGCCCATGCAGATCATGGCCAGGCTGGCCCGGATGCGCTCGGTGTTGCGGGTCATGGCCGGAAAATCGCCGGCCTCGCGGCTCAGAGCCTCCAGCTCCCGCCCCAAACGGCGGGCCCGGTCTTGGAGGGCGTTGAGAGTCTTGTTGTCCATGCTCATCCCCCTTCGGGTCTAGTGCTTGGGACGCAGGTCCTTGAAGCGCCGCGCCTTGACTTCGTAACGCGTCAGGCTGCCCAGGGGGTGCACCTCTATAGCGTATCCCAGGTTGGTCTTGAGGCGAAGCTCGTTTTTGAGCGAGGCCAGGGTCTCCTCCTGGCCGCCGGCGGCCGGGTCGGCGAACTCGATCTTCAGGGTGAGGCGCTCGCTGTCGCCCAGGCGCTCCACCACCACCTCGTACTCGTCGGCCAAGGCGTCGAAGCCGCGCACCACCTCCTCGATGGCCGAGGGCGAAAGAAGCACCCCCTTGACCTTGGTGATGTCGTCCGCCCGGCCCTGCACCCCGCCCTTGATCAGCCGGAAGGTCCGGCCGCAGGGACAGGGATCGGGGTCCCACTCGATGATGTCCTTGGAGTCGAAACGGATGCAGGGCTGGGCCTGGCGGTCCAGGGCGGTGATGATCATCTTGCCCTTTTTGCCCGGCTCCTCGATGAGCTCGCCGGTCACCGGGTCCTCAATCTCCACCAGGAACAGCGCCTCGTTCACATGCATGCCGCCGGGCTGCTCGGCGCACTCGAAGCTCCAGGCCCCTATCTCGGTGGCCCCGGCGTGGTCGAAGAGCTTGGCTCCCCACACGTTTTCGATGCGCTGCTTGGTGCTGGGGATGCTGGCCCCCGGCTCCCCCGCGCAGGTGATGCGCTGGATGCTCATCTCGGCGGGCTCCAGGCCCAGCTTGTTCTTGGCCACGTCGGCCATGTTGAGCATGTAGGTGGGCGTGCCCATCATGGCCGTGGCCTTAAGCTCCTGAACCTTGAGCACCCGGGAGGCCGTGTCCAACACCCCGCCGGGCACCACCTCGCAGCCGATCTTCTCGCAGGCGTAGTGGCCCGCCCAGAAGGCAACGAAGATGTTGTAGCCAAAGGGGATGAACACCCGGTCGTGGGGGCGGTAGCCCTGGGACCAGAGAATGTAGCTCCAGGCCTCGGCCCACCACTCCCAGTCCTGCCAGGTGTCGGCCTGGTACACCGGGGTGCCGGTGGTGCCCGAGGTCTGGCGGAACTCGGCAACTTGCTCCAAGGGCACGCACAGGCGGCTGCCGTAGGGGAAGGGCTCCTGCTCCTGGGCGCCCTTTAGCGAAGCCTTGTCCACCTGGGGCACCCGGCGCACGTCGTCCCAGGTCTTTATGTCTCCCGGCTCCAGGCCGGCTTGGGCGTAGAATTCGCGGTACCAGGAGGAGTTGTTCCAGGCCCAGGCGACCAGCTTCTTGAAGCGGGCGAGCTGAGCCGCCCGGAGAAGCTCCAGGGGCATGGTCTCCAGGTACGGATTCCAATAGGGGCTCTGGTCAGGCATGGCCGCTCCCGGGGTCAATACATTAAGTTGGGTAGCCACAGGGCGATCTGTGGGAACAACACGATGAAGCCGGTGCCCACGATGAGGGCCAGCAGGAAGGGCAGCGCGCCCTTGAAAATCTTCTCCAGGGGAACGTCCTGGGCGATGCCGTTGACCACGTAGACGTTAATGCCCACCGGAGGGGTGATGACCCCCATCTGGGTGACCAGCACGATGATCACCCCGAACCAGACCGGGTCGTAGCCCAGGTCCATGATGATGGGATAGAAGATGGGGATGGTCAGCATGATCAGGGCCAGGGCGTCGATGAAACAGCCGCCGATCAGGTAGACCAGCACGATCATGGCCACCACCATGAAGTCGGGCATGTTCAGCGCGGCCACCCATTCGGCCACGTCGAAGGTGATGCGGGTGACCGCCAGGAAGTGGCCGAAGACCGTGGCCCCGGCCACCAAGAGCAGCACCATGCACGAGGTGCGCAGCGTCTCGTAGATGCTCTTCTTGAAGCCCGCCCAGGTGAGCTGGCGCCGCACCAGGGCCACCAGGCACACCGCCGCCGCGCCCACCGCGCCGGCCTCGGTGGGGGTGAAGACCCCGGCGAAGAGACCGCCCATGACCAGCAGGAACACCAGCATGGTCTCGCCGGTCTCGCTCAGCGAGAGCAGGCGCTCGCGCCAGGTGAAGGCAGAGCAGGCCGGGCCCTGCTGGGGCGCGAAGTAGCAGTAGACCCACACCGCCACCGCGAACATGAAGGTGATGAACACGGCGGGCATGATGCCGGCCACGAACAGCTTGCCGATGGACTGCTCGGTGAGGATGCCGTAGACGATGAGCACCACGCTGGGGGGCATGAGCATGCCCAGCCCGCCGCCCGAGGCCACCGAGCCGGTGGCCAGCTCGTCGCCGTAGCCGTAGCGCTTCATCTCGGGCAGGCCCACCGTGGCCATGGTGGCGGCGGTGGCCGGCGAGGAGCCGCACACCGCGCCGAAGGCGGTGCAGGCGCAGACCGTGGCCGTGGCCAGGCCGCCCCGGTAGCAGCCCACCATCTTATAGGCCGAATCGTACAAGCGCCGGCTGATGCCCGCGTTGAAGGCGATCTGGCCCATGAAGATGAACAGGGGAATGATGGTCAGCCCGTAGGAACTGTAGACGCTGTAAAAGTCGCGGGCCAGGAGCTTGAGGGCCGCCTCGGGGTTCACCTGCACCGCGAAGCCCACGAAGCCCACCAGGGTCATGACGTAGGCCACGGGCATGCGGGAGAAGATGACCACGATCAGGACCAGGATGCCGATGACGCCGATTACGGTGGGGCTCATTTGCCGGCCGCCTTTTTCAGGTAGTTCACGCTGTCGTTGAAAATGACCAGGCTGAGCACCCCGAAGGCCACCGCCACCGCGTAGATGAGGACGTAGTCCGGGAACTGGAGGCTCATGGAGACCTCGCCGGAATCCTTGACCGTGTTGCCGTAGAGGAACATCTGCCAGCAAACCAGGCCGAACAGGGTGCCGGCCACCAGGTTGCCGATGCCGCTGTACCAGGCCTGGGTGCGCGGTTTGAACTTCCTGACGAACAGGTCCACGCCCACGTGGCCGTGCTCGTGGTCGGTAAGCGGCATGGCGCAGGCCAGCACCAGGGTGGCCATGAAGCTCACGATCTCCACCGCCCCGAAGATGGGGTGATCGAAGGCGCGGAAGATGACGTCCACACAGGTGATGACCATCATCCCCGTGAGGGCGATGCCCCCGATGCGTTTAAGCAGGTTGATTAGCTGATCCACAGCCTTGTCCATGGTTGACTCCCGACCCCTCCCCAAGAATTGAGGGAGGGCGGCCGCGCGGGCCGCCCTCCGGATGGATGACTACTTGTTGACTTCGGCCAGCTTCTTCTGGGTGTACTCCAGGGCCTCCTTGGCGGGAACGCCCTTGGCGCTGGTCTGCTTGACGTACTCGCCCAGCACCGGGTCGGTGGCCTTTTTCCAGCGAGCCGCCTCTTCGGGGGTCAGCGACAGGAACTTGCGTCCCTTCTTGAGCATGAACTCGCGACCAACTTGGTCGGACTTGTCCCAGGCCGCGCCGTGCTTGGGGATCCATTCCTTGTTGATCTGGATGATGGTCTCCTGCACGTCCTTGGGCAGGGAGTTCCACTTGTCCTTGTTCATCACTACGTAGAAGGTGGTGGTGTAGGCGTTGGCGTAGTTCTGGGTGCAGTACTTGACCACCTCGGCCATGCGCCAGCCCTTGTTGGTCTCCACCGGGTACATGCCGCCGTCCACCACGCCGCGTTGCAGGGCCTGGTAGAGCTCGGGCATGGGCATGGCCACCGGGGTGCCGCCCAGGGCCTCGACCACCTTGGCGGTGGTGCCGTGGGAGCGGATCTTGAGGCCCTTAAGGTCCTCCATCTTGGTGACCGGCTTGTCCTTGGTGTGCAGCAGTCCTGGCCCATGAGCGTGGAGGTACATCACCTGGACGTCGTCCAGCTCCTTGGGCTTGAACTTCTCATAGACCGCGTTGGCCACCTGGGTGGCCGCCTTGCCGCTCTTGTAGCCCAGGGGCAGGTCCACCACCTCCATCAGGGGGAAGCGGCCCCGGTTGTAGGCGAACAGGCAGAAGCCCAGGTCGCTCATGCCCTGGACCGTGCCGTCATAGACCTGCTTGGCCTTGGTAAGGGTCTGGCCGGGGAAGTATTGCACCTTCACCTTGCCCTTGGTGCGCTTCTCGACCTCTTTGCACCAGGCGTCGGCCAATTTGGACTGGATGTGGCTGGGCGGGAAGAAGCAAGAGTAGGTAAGCTTGATCTCCTCCGCCGCGGCCGCCGGCAGGGCAGTGATGGTGAATGCCGCCATCAACGCTGCTGCCAGAACTAGCACCATGAACTTTTTGGACATGATTCCCTCCCGTGTGCGGCGGCCTGCCCAAAGGCCGCGCAAGTAACCTTGTTTCCAGCCGCAGCCGGACATCCTTCAGATGTTCAAGCAAGGTTGCGAATCTGCGAGAAGGATAATATACGCGCGTACGCGGTTGCAAACGCGGCCTGCCCCCCGAGGCCGCGATTATTATCAGGTCCCGAGGGGGATGGCGTCTTGCCGGGCGGCGAAACCGCCCCCAGGGGCCGCTGGGCCGTGGGGCGCGCCGTACGTCCGGCCGGAGCAGGTGCTTTTCTCGGAGGTGTGGTTCGCGGGGATGATCATGAGCCGATCATAGAGACCCGGCCTCGCGCCAAACCATGACGGCGGTCATGTAGCGCATTTTTCCCGCTGGGGCCGCAAAGGGCCCTTGGCAACGCCGTATGCCGGCGCCCGGCGACGCCGAGCTAAACCCAGAGGGGGTCGTCTTCCAGATTTTTGAGCGAGGTGGGGGAGATGATGCGCACCTGGCCCCGGCGGCTCTCCACGATGCCCAGGCTCCTGAGGCGGCCCATGGTGCGCAGGGTGGATTCGGTGGTGGTGCCGGCCAGCTCGGCCAGCTCGCCGCTGGTCAGCTTTATCTCGGAGCCGAACTTATCGAAAAGGGTGGTGAGCACCCGGACCAGGCGCTGCTCCACCCGCTTTTCCACCATGTCCACGATGCGGCTGTTGGCGCTGTCGATGGCCTTGCCCAGGATGGTCATGATGTTGGCCAGGAGCAGGGGGTTGGCCAGGGCGAAGGCCACGAACTCGGTGCTGGGGATGCAGGCCACCACGCTTTCCTGCATGGCCTCGGCCGAGAGGATGCGGGGGCTGCCGGTGAAGGGACCGATGAGGTTGAGGGGCTCGCCGCGCTTGGCCAGAAGGTAGGTGACGCAGATGCCGCTGGAGGAGGAGATGAAGACCTTCACCAGGCCCTCGGCCACCAGGTAGAAGAACTCGCAGGGGTCCTCCTGCAAGAACACCGGCGCGCCCTTGGCGTAGTGGGCGTAAAAGGACATCTCGGCGATCGCCGCGATCTGCTCCGGCCCCAGGCCCTCGAAGCCCATGGCCCGCCCGAACAGCTCCCTGCGCTGCTCCGGTGTGCTCTCCAGCACCGTCCCCCGCGCCATGACCACCCCTTGCCGCGACAGGCCCTCGCCCCGCCGCTCAACGCCCCTCGATAGCATTCGGCTGTAGGGGCCCAGAATATCCGAGCCTCCCCGGGCCAGTCAAGGCGCGCCCGGGCTTGGCCCGCCGCCCGGCCCGGCGGTAAAATTAGAGCAGGAGGATCGCGGGAGAGCATTCAACCATTGGGGAGAGCGTATGGCCTTGACGAAGAGCAAGCGGGCGCGGGGCATGGCCCTGCTGCTGGCCGGTCTGATCCTGCTGGGGGCCGCGGCCTGCGGCGAGTATTACCTGGACCCCGGCCCCAACCCGGCGCGCATCCGGGTGAAGCTGTGGGCCATGGTGCCGGCCAGCCTGAAACAGACCCCGGGCGAGTGGATCTACTGGGACTGGAGCCTCAGGCTGGTGGCGCCCCAAGGGCCCTACCCCATGCTGCCGCCCACCACCAAGCAGGACTTCTACACCATCCCCAACACCAACCCCCTGGTGCGCGACGTGACCTTCCTGGCCCCGCCGGGCAAGCACAAGTACCTGCTGGAGGTGTACGGCTACGCCATCCGCCAGCGGGGGGAGCACTCCGGGCCCAAGGTGCTCACCGCCCTGCAACAGACCATCGAGCTGGATCTGGCGCCCGGAAGCAGCACCACCCTGGAACGCAAGGTGGGCGGACAATAGGGACGGGGGTGGTTCCCGGCTGAACCCGGCCGGGAGCTGCCTTATAATGAAACTATAGGGATGTCTGCCTGGTGGAGCCGCAGGTGGCTCCGCCCAGCCCGCCGTCCGGGCCAGGGAAAGGAGGCGCGCCATGGTGCCGAAGCATCCCCCGCCGAGCCAGGCGCAGCAGGAGATCGAGGCCCTGGAGAGCCGCCTGCGCGAGCTGCGCGGCGACGGCATCGCCAGCCGCCTGGAGCAGAGCGAGGCCAAGTTCCGGGCCCTCACCGAGACCGCGGCCTCGGCCATCTTCATCATCCAGGACGGCCGCTTCGTGTACATGAACCCGGCCGGGCAGAAGCTGGGCGGCTACGGCATGGACGAGCTGGGGGCCATGGACTCCCTGGCCATCGTGCACCCGGAGCACCGCGAGCTGACCGGCCGCTACGCCAGAGACTTGCTTGAGGGCCGCCAGGTCCCCGCTCATTACCAGATCAGGATCCTCGCCAAGGACGGCCGCGAGCTGTGGGCCGAGCTGACCGCCGCCCACTTCGAGCACCAGGGGCGGCCGGCCATCATCGGCACGGCCACCGACATCACCGAGCACAAGCAGGCCCAGGAGTCCTTGCAGGAGTCGCAAAAGCGCCTGGCCGACATCATCAACTTTTTGCCCGACCCCACCTTTGCCATTAACCGTGCGGGCCAGGTGATCGTGTGGAACCGGGCCGTCGAGGAGCTCACCGGCATTGCGGCCGAGGACATCGTGGGCAAGGGCGACTACGAGTACGCCCTGCCCTTCTGGGGCGAGCGGCGGCCCATCCTGGCCGACCTGGCCATGGAGTGGGACCAGAGCTACGAGGACCGCTACCCCTTTGTGAGCCGCCAGGGCCACACCCTGCTCACCGAGGCCTTCGCGCCGGGCATCCCGCCCGACGGGGCCTACCTCTGGGGCAAGGCCTCGGCCCTGTTCGACAGCCAGGGACAGGTGGCGGGGGCCATCGAGACGGTGCGCGACATCACTACCCGCCGCGACATGGAAGAGGCCCTGCGCGAGTCGGCCGCGCACCACCTGGCCCTGGTCAACAGCCTGCCGGTGGGGGTGATCTCGGTGGACCCGGATTTCCACATCACCGAGATAAACCCCCAGGGTCTGGCCATCCTGGGCTACGGCCCGGAGGAGGTGTTGGGCCTCCCCTGCGGCGAGGTGCTGCGCTCCGAGGCCTGCCACGGCACCTGCCCCATCCGCCAGTCCCTGCTGAGCCGCCTGCCCACCGGGCCGGTGGACACCAGCTTCGTGAGCAAGCACGGAGTGCGCAAGGCGGTGCGCCTGAGCGCCTCGGGGCTCTACAACGCGGCGGGCGAGCTGGTGGGCGGGGTGGAGGTGTTCCAGGACGTGAGCCAGCTCAAGGCCCTGGAGCGGGAGCGGGCCAACCTGGTGTCCATGTTCGCCCACGACATGAAGACCCCCCTGGTGGGCATCCAGGGCTTTGCCCTGCGCCTAATCAAGCGGGGTGAGCAGACCGAGCCCGCCAAGCAGCGGCAGTATCTGGAGGTGATCCGCCGCCAGGCCGAGCAGCTGGAAAAGATCATCAACGACTTTTTGGATTTCGCGCGCCTGGAGACCGGGCGGCTCAAGCTGAACTTCAGCGCGGTGGACCTGGAAAAGGAGGTCACCGAGCTGATGGAGGACTTCTCGCCCCGCTACGCCCAGAAGGGCCTGGAGCTGGTGCTGACCAGCGGGGAGAAGCTGCCGGTGATCGAGGCCGACCCGGTGCACCTGCGCCGGGCCCTGGGCAACCTCTTGGACAACGCGCTCAAGTATTCGGACCAGGGCGGCACGGTGAGCATCGAGTTCCAGGACGAAGGGCCCAAGGTGACCCTCAGGGTGCGCGACCAGGGGGCGGGCATCCCCCCGGCGGACCTGCCCTACATCTTCGACATGTTCTACCGCTCGGAAAGTCAGGGCAAGAAGGCGGGCCACGGCCTGGGCCTGGCCGGAGTGGAGGCCATAGCGCGGGGCCACGGCGGACGGGTGTTGGTGACCAGCGAGCCGGGGAAGGGCTCGGTTTTCAGCGTGGAGCTGCCCAAGCAGCAACCCCTGGAACAGGAGTAAGGCTCGAAGCTAATCCAGGACCGGCAGGGTCTTGGGCCGCAGGGTGGCGCCGAAGGCTTTTTCCAGCAGATCCTTGCTCTCGGCGCGCCCGGCGGCCTTGGCCGGCTCGTGGGGCGTGTCGTAGGAGATGCTGGCCTTGCTCGGCGGCAGCTTGCCCCGGCCCAGGGAGTAGTCGATGCCCTGCAAATGGCGGGGCCGCCGGCGGCGTTCGCCCTTGGCCTGGGGCACCGGCTCCTTGGGCTCCAGGCGCCGGAAGCGGCGCAGGTTGTGCTTGAGGTTGGTGGCGCCCATGCGCTCCAGCACCGGCAGAATCTGGGGCCGGGCGAAGAGGAACAAGTTGAGCACCCGGGGGGAGAACTGGTCGGTGTTGCCCAACAGCTCCAGCTCCTGGAGCATCTCCTCGCTGAGCAGGTGGGCGTCCTTGACCAGGAGCAGAATCTTGCGGCAGTCGCGGTGGCAGGTCTCGATCTGGGCCCGGAGGTCCAGGAGGAAGCGGGCCTTGTAGTTGCACTCCGGGATGTCCAGGCTGGGGCCCAATTCGCGGCAAAGGTCCATGGGCGAGTGCACCTTCTGGGCGGTGACCACCACGGTGAGGTACTGCGGGCCCAGGGCGGCCTTGAGGCAGTCGATCAGCTCGCCCTTGCCGCTGCCCGCCTGCCCCACCACCATGGCCCAGCCCTCGCTGCGCTCGGCGGACACGATGAGCGTGGCCAGAGCCTCCCGCTGGCTGGGGGTCAGGTCGCAGTCTTCCCAGTTGAGGGCGCCTTCGGGCTTGTTGTCGCTAGGGCGTGATGGTGCCACGGCTAAAGTTCTCCCGGCATGAATGCCAGTCCCAACTTTGCGCGGCCGGGGGGCGGGATTCCGGGGAAACTCGGTTAGCGCATCAAGTCAGGGTGCCAAGGGTCGAAGCTGTCAATCGTCTATCTATATCAGGATACTGCCGGATTTCCTCTCCGGCAACTCTAATCCAGCACGGATGCTTACTAATAATGATAATCAGCTTTGGAGGTCCTGCAAACTCTCCGTGGCCGATGCCACACAAATGTAACTATTTTAGTGGGAAATGATTCCCCCACGCCTACGCTTCAGCGAATATAGCGCTCCCGGATGCGCTGGATCTCCGCGCCCGAGACCAGGGCCAGGCCCTTGTTGAGGATGGACAGGAGCACCTCGTTGCCTTTTTTCACCGGCAGGGCCAGGTCGCTGCGCTCCACCACCGCGTTGCCCGGGGCCCAGGAGATGCGGTCGCCCAGCTTGAGGCGGTCGCGCCAGTAGAGCATCACCGGATCGTCCATGACCGCCGCCTCCACCCGGTTCGCGCCCAAGGCCTGCACGCAGGCCTCGTAAGTGTCGTAGAGGATCGGCTTGATGCCCGCCTTGATCAGCGCGGCCGCGCCGGAGTCGCCCTTGACCGCGCCGGTGGGCACCCCGTGCAGGCCGTCCAGCCCGCTCGCCGGCCGGCTGCCGATGTTCAAAAAGATGGCGGTGGTCACCGGGTAGAAGGGGTTGGAGAAATCCAGGTACAGCCGGCGCTCGGGCAGGGGGAACATGCCGGTGCTGGAGTCCAGGGTGCCCTGGCGCAGATCGGCGATCTCCTTGGAGTCGGCCATGGTCAGAAACTTGACCTGGAAGCGCAGCTTCTCGGCCATGACCTTCCACATGTCCACGCAGATGCCCTCGGGCTGGCCCGTGTTGCTCACGAAGGAGAAGGGGTGGTAGGAGAAATCGGTGGCCACGCTCACCGGACCGTGCTCCTCCAACCAGGAGCGTTCCTTGTGGCTCAGCGGGTCCTGGGCGTCTATCTGGCCACAGGCCGCGGCCAGGAGCAAAAGGACCAGCAGGCAGGCTGTCCGGGTGATGGGGCCGGGTTTTTTTATCAAGCGTAGCTCTCCAAGATTCCCTTGAGCTTGCCGTAATCGGTGCCCTGTCCCGCCAGGGGGCCGTCTTTGAGCACCGGGAAGAACTCCTGGAACGAGGCGCGCTGATTCTCGTAGATGACCCCCAGGGGGATGCTGTCGCCGAACTCGTAGCTGAGCTTGATGGCCGCCTCCCAGTCGGTGGGGTCGTGCTCGCCTTTTTCCAGCTTGCGCACCCTCTGTTTATACCACTCATAGGTGTTGAGTTTGTTGAAGGAAACGCAGGGTTGCAGAATATCCACCAGGGCCAGGCCCTTGTGCTCCAGGGCCTGGGCGATGAGCCCGGCCAAATGCTCCAGCTCTCCGGCGAACCCCCGGGCCACGAAGCCCACGTGCAGGCTGACCGCCACGGCCACCGGATTGAAGGGCACCAGGTGCACCCCGTGGGGCTGGGCCTTGGTGTGCATGCCTTCCAGGCTGGTGGGGCTGGCCTGGCCCTTGGTCAGGCCGTAGATCTGGTTGTCGTGCACCAGCATGGTCAGGTCCACGTTGCGCCTGAGCCCACCCAGGAAATGGTTGCCGCCCTCGCCGTAGTTGCAGCCGTCGCCGCTGGTGAGGATCACCTTGAGCCCGGGATGGGCCAGGGCCGCGCCGGTGGCCGCGGGCAGGCCCCGGCCGTGCAGGCCGTTGAAGGCGTTGCAGGGGATGTAGTGCGGGGTCTTGGCCGCCTGGCCGATGCCGCTGACCAGCAGGATGTCCTGGGGCGCCAGGCCCTTGTCCACCAGGGCCCGGATCAGGGCGTTCCTGATGCCGAAGTTGCCGCAGCCGGGGCACCAGGCGGTTTCGATCTCGCCGTAATCTTCTATCTTGACCATGACGGCCCTCCTAGTTGGCCAGTTGGCGCAGGATGTATTCCGGGGTGAGGTTCAGTCCGTCGAAGCGCCCGATGAAGCGCTGGGCGATGATGCCCGCCTCTTTCTTGAGCAGGCCCGCGAACTGGCCGGTGGCGTTGCCTTCGATGACCACCACCGAGCCCGCCCGGGCCATGCGCGGGGCGAACTGCTCCGGGTCCAGCGGCCAGACCTGGCTGAAATGGCAGGTGCCCACGGACTGGCCCTCGTCGCGCAAACGGCGGGCCGCCGCGGCCACCGGCCCCTGGCTGCTGCCCCAGCTCACCAAAAGCGTCTCGGGCTCCTCGGGACCGGCGAAGCTGGGCGGGATAGTCTCGGCCTTGAGACCCTTTTCCTTGAGCATGCGCTTGTGCTGCATGCGCACCCGGAGCTCCAGGTCCTCGGTGATGTGGCCCTGTTGGGTGTGCTCGTCGCTGTCGGCCACCACCAGCTCCGGGCCCATGCCCGGCAAACGGCGGGGGGAGATGCCGTCGGGGGTGATTTCGTAGCGCCGGTAGTCCGCGCCCTCTTTCCCCTGTCCTCCTGGGCGCACCGCCTCGCGGCCCTCCAGGCCGAAGGGCTCCAAGGCCCTGAGGCTGTCGGCCAGGAACTGATCGGTGAGGATAAACACCGGACCCTGGTATTTCTCGGCCAAATGCAGGGCGCGGTAGCCCGCCTCGAAGCACTGCTTCACGTCGCCCGGAGCCAGGATGGCCCGGGGGAACTCGCCGTGGCCGCCGTGCAGGGCGAACAAGAGGTCGCCCTGCTCGGTGCGGGTGGGCAGGCCGGTGGCCGGGCCGGGGCGCATGGCGATGGCGATGACGATGGGGGTCTCGGTCATGCCCGCCAGGGAGAGGCCCTCGGTCATCAGGGCATAGCCCCCGCCGCTGGTGCAGACCAGGGCCGGGGCCCCGGCATAGGACGCGCCCAGGGCCATGTTGATGGCCGCGATCTCGTCCTCGGCCTGCTCGTAGACCACGCCCAGTTCGTCGGCGTGGGCGATGATGGTGAGCGCGATGGAGGTGGAGGGGGTCATGGGGTAGAAGGCCAGGAACTTGAGCCCCGCGGCCAGGGCCCCCAGGGCAATGGCCTGGTTGCCGCCCAGCATCATGCGGGGCGGCGCCTCCTGGGGCTTGGGCAGCACCCCGCAGTCCGCCTCCTGCTTGGCCAGCCAGTCAAAGCTGGCGGCCAGGCCCTCGCGGTTGGCGGCCACCACCTTGTCGTCTTTCTTTTTGCCCAGGGCGGTGGTCAGGGTGTCGGCCACCAGCTCCTGGTCCAGCCCCAGCAGCCCGGCGGTCACCCCCAGGGCGATGGTGTTCACGTGGCGTCCCTCGGCCAGCTCTTTGTAGGGCACGCCCAGGCAGCGGGCCCCGGCGCAGGTCAGATCCTGGCCGGCCACCACCACCGCGCCGGAATTGAGCTCCTTGCCGTGCAGGTCCAGGGTCTCTTGGTTCAGGGCCACCAAGAGATCCACTCCCTCGGTGGGGCTGTCCAGCTCGCGGGCCGCAGCGCGGATGGTGAAGGTGTTGTGCCCTCCCCGCACGCGGGACATGTAGTCCTGGGTGACCAGGATGTGGTAGCCGCTTTTTATGAGGCACTTGCTCAGGACCTGGCCGATGGTGACCAGGCCTTGGCCGGCCTCGCCGCCGATCATGATGTTAAGGCTGTCACGGGACATGAGTTCCCCTCTTCCTGCCGTAAACAAGCAAGGCGGCCCGCCCGGCGTGGGCGATCCGCGCACATGGTGCTTTCATGGTAGCAAAGGGGCGGTGGCCCAACCAAGCCCGGCCTTTGAAGGCCCTGTGGCGGCGGACGTGGCACAAAAGGCGCGGGCGTGGGAAAATAGGGGCGAGCAAGAAAAGCACAACCCCGGCCCCGGCCGGGACACGCGCGCGGGAGGCGAATGATGAAATACCTGATTGCCCTGTTGATGGCCCTGACGCTTCTGTCCGCCGCGCCGGCGCTGGCCGCCTGGCACGTGGTGTCCGACAAGCAGCTGACGCTCCAAGGCCACCCCGAATCCGTGGCCTACGATGCCGCCGGCAAGGTGCTCTACGCCAGCAACTTCGGCGACGCCTTCAAGCCCGCCCTGGCCGACGGGGAGGGCTTCATCAGCAAGCTGGACCTCAGCGGCAAGGTGCTGGACAAGCATTATTTGCCCGGGCCGGGCCAGAAACTGAACAAGCCCAAGGGAATGTGGGTGGAGAACGGCCGCCTGTGGGTCACGGACATCGACGCGGTGTGGTGCTTCGACCTGGCCAGCAAGCAGGGCAAGCGCCTGGTCCTGCCCGGGGCCAAGTTCCTTAATGACCTGTGCGTGGGCGAGGGCAAGCTCTACGTGAGCGACACCGCCGCGGGCAAGATTTTCCTCATCGCCCCGGCCGACTTCCTGAAGGCCGAGCCCGCGGTGCGGGTGATGCTGAGCCCGCCGGGCTTCCACCCCAACGGCCTGTGGCCCCAGCCCGGCGGCGGGGTGATCATCGCCGCGCGCAGCGATATGAAGGGCCCGGGCGGCCTGTTCAAGGCCCGCGACGTGGGCCAGATGCAGCAGATACGGGGCGGTATGGGGCGGCTGGACGGCGTGGCCCTGTTGCCCGATGGGGCCATCCTCTACACCGACTGGGCCAAGGGCGGCCTGTTCCTTTTGCAGGGCGAGGCCGCCCCGGTGCAACTGGCCGGCGGCTTCGGCGGTCCGGCCGACTTCGCCCTGGTGCCCCGGGACAAGGGCTTCTTGGTGGCCGCCCCGGATTTGGTCACCGGCAATCTGCGCCTGATCGAGATAATGCCCTAGGGCCGGGGCAGGAAGCTCAGAAGATATTCCGCACTGGGGATGTTTTGGGTCAGGGCCAGCTCATCCGGGCCCAGGCCCATGCTCAGGCCCAATAGCTGGGGATAGAGCACCGGCCCCTGGATCAACTCCCGCTGGGGCTCGGGCCCGGCCAGGGTGTAGGCCCACTCGGCCTGCATCTGGGAGTAGGGGCAGGCGATGACCAAGATATGGGCCCCGGCGTCGCGGGCCTCGCTCAGGCGGTCCCGGATCATGGCCAGGGACAGCTCCTCGTTGCGCTCGCGCACCGGCGCGCCACAGCAGTTGAGCCGTCCGGCATAGGGCACCGGCCGCGCCCCGGTGAGGCTCACCAGCTGGTCGATGATATGGGGCCGGGCCGGGTCGTCGAAGCGGGTTATCTTGCTGGGCCGCACCAGATGGCAGCCGTAGAGCACCGCCGCGTCGAGGCCCTCGAAGGGCCGCACCACCCGCTCGCGCAGGGCCGGGGCTCCCAGCTCATCGTGCAGCACCTGCAAAATATGCAGCACCCTCGCCGCGCCGGTGTAGGCCAGCCCCTCTTCGGCCAGCTCTTGGTTGATCTCCTCCCGCAGCTCCGGACGCTCTTCCAAAAAGGCCCGCACCCGCTGGAGGCTGCCGAAGCAGCACTTGCAGGGCGTCACCAGGTCCAGGCCCCGGGCCTCGCTCAGGGCCATGGCGCGGGCCCCGGCGAGCAGATAGGAGCGGAAGTAGAGGTGGCGCAGGGGGTAGCCGCAGCAGGGGAACTCCACGTCCACCAGCTCCACCCCCAGCTCGGCCATCACCCGGCGGGTGGCAATCTCGTAATGCGGCACGTAGGCGGGAATCTTACAGCCCAAAAACAGCGCAAAACGCATCACACCGCCTCCCCCTGCCCCTGATCCCGGGCGGCCAGGTTCCTCAGCTCATAAAGAATGTCGGTCACTCGGACTCCCATGGGGCAGGCCTCCTGGCAGCGGTAGCAGGTGAGGCAATGCCAGGTCATGCGCGCGCCCATGGCCTCCTGGGCCATGCCAAGGCCCAGGCTGTGCATGATCTGGTGGGGCAAGAGGTCCAGGGCCTTCATGGGCTCCTCGTGCTGGGCCACCACCGGGCAGGCCACGCTGCAAGTGGTGCAGCAGTAGCAGGCGCGGAAGGTGTCGGCCTGGGCCGAATGCAACAGCCCCTGCTGAAAGCCGTTGGCCTTGGGCACCACGGGCTCTTGGCTTCGCTGGGCCTCGGCCTGGGCGTGGGCCTGGCTGCCCACCGCCAGGGTGGTGGGGCCCAGGCCCAGGGCGGCTAGCTCCTCCTTGAGGGCCAGCCAGAGGTCTTGCAGATCGATGCCCACCGGGCACAGGCGGGTGCAGCGCAGGCAGCTGGTGCAGATGTAGGCCCCCTGGCGCGTGGCCTGGGCCGCCTCGGACTCGGGGCGCGGCCTTTGGACCAGGGCTTTGAGGGCGGCCAGCTTTTCCGAGGGCAGCAGGGCCAGGTTGGGCACGTGGCGCAGGGCCGGGGCCACCGAGCAATGGGCCGAGCAAGCCCCGCAACGGGTGCACACGTCCAGCTCCAAGGCCCGGAGCAGGGCCAGGGAGGCGGGGCTCAGGGACTCGCGGGGCCGGCCCGCCCGGGCCATGAGCAGCAGGGGCCCGGTGAACAGGTGCAAAAACTTGGTAAAAGGCAACAGAGCCAGGGCCAAGAAGGCGGCCAGATAGTGCAGGTGCCACAGCGCCTGCTCGGCCAAGGCGCCGCCACCCAGGCGGGCCAGGGGGGCCAAGGCCCGCGACAGGGGCCAGGACGCAAAGGCCCATTGGGGCCGGGCGTGGCAATCCAGGCAGCTCTCGGCGTTGAGCTCCTCGCCCCGCGCCATCAGCTCCGGGGTGGGCGCCGCCTGGCCGGAGGGGAAGACCACGCCGTAATGCTCTTGCCAATAGACGGCCAGGGCCCGGCGGTCCGGGGCCTCATCCAGCAGGCCGTATTCCTCCACCATGCGCTGGTAGCTGGCCGCCGAGGTGATCTTCAGCCCTTGCAGGCCAAAGCCGGAGAGCACCAGCAAGGCCAACAGCCCCAGGGCCAGGCGGTCCGGCCAGCGGGTGACCCGCCCCAACAGGGGCAGCTTGCGGCGGCGGAAGATCACCAGGGCCACCCCGGCCAGGAGCATGAGCCCACCCAGGTCGCGCAGGAACAGCCAGGGGTTCAGGGTGGCGGTGAAGTCGGGGATGAGCACGGGGCCCAGGGCGTGCAAAAAGATCAGGCCCATCATGCCCCAGAACATGAGCAAGTGGGCGATCCAGGCCAGGGGGCTGTGGGTCCGGGAGCGGGCCTGGAACAGGCCGTCCCTGACCAGGGCCCAGAGCATGGCCCCGCCCCGGCGGCTGAGCAGGGCGCGGCCGAATCCCCCGGCTCCGGCCCGCAGGCGGCGCAGGGGCGGAATGTCCCGGCAGGCGGGCCCGATGTCGATGCGCGGCCAGGACCAGAGTTTGTAGGCCAGGCCCAGCAGCAGGGCGGCCAAGGAGAGGTGAAGGCTCCAGGTGAACAACATCCGAATGCTTACTCCGTGCCGAACTGGGTGGCTGGTGCCCCACGGGGCGGCCTGGCCATCGGGGACGGCGCGGGGCCACATACACCACCGCGCCGCTAGGTTTTAATATATCACGAACGCACAACCAGACAAGCCCCGGCAGCTTGACTGGGGCGGCGGCTGCCTTTTTAATGGAACAAAAGGCCGCCCCTTTTCATTTTCCACGACCATGAGGAGAGAGAAATGCCTCTTGACGGCAAAAGCATCGCGGTGCTTATCGAGGATTTGTTCAATGAATTCGAGCTAATCTACCCCTTCTACCGCCTGCAGGAGGCCGGGGCCAAAGTCACGGTGGTGGGCACCCAGGGGCAGCACACCTATCACGCCAAGAGCGGCCTGGGCTTTGCCAGCCACAAGGGCATCGGCGAGGTGAGCGCGGCCGAGTTCGACGGCCTGGTGATCCCTGGCGGCTACGCCCCGGACTTCATGCGCCGCCATACGGCCACGGTGCAGCTGGTCAAGGACATCTTCGGCGCGGGCAAGCCGGTGGGCACCATCTGCCACGCGGGCTGGATGCTGGCCTCGGCCGAGGTGGTGAGCGGCAAGCGCTGCACCAGCTTCTTCGGCATCAAGGACGACCTGATCCACGCCGGGGCCGACTGGGAAGACGCCGAGGTGGTGGTGGACGGCAACTTGATAACCAGCCGCACTCCGGACGACCTGCCCGCCTTTATGAAGGCCTTCATCGCGGCGTTCTAGGCTGGGCCGGACCGTCTTGCCTCTGCCCATCCCCCAGCGGTTGCAGCGCAGCCAGGAGTTTCTTCTGGCCTGCGCCGTGGCCCTGGGCCTCGCCCTGCCCCAGCCCGCCGAACTGCTGCGCACGGTCATGCTGCCCGCCCTGGGCGGCATCCTTTTCTTTTCGTTTTTGGCCGCGCCCGGGGACATCTTCACCCGGCCCCGCCTGCTCTTGCACGCGGGGCTCCAGGCGGTGTTGCTGAGCTTCGTGCTATTGGGCGGGTGCATCCTGGGCCTGAGCCAGCTTCTGTTCAGCGATCCCCACTTTCGCACCGGGTACGTCTTTTTGGCCGCCGCGCCCCCGGCCAGCGCGGTCTTCGCGGTCACCTACTCCCTCAGGAGAGAGGCGGACCACGCCCTGCGCGCGGTGCTGGGGGCTTATCTGGCTTCCCTGATCATCACCCCCCTGCTGATTCTGTTTTTCCTGGACCAGCGTTTGGCCCTGGAGCCCCTGGCGGTGTTCGGGCGGGTGGCCCTGGTGATCCTGTTGCCCCTGGCCGCCTCGCGGGCGGCCCATGGCCTGGGCTGGCAGGCCCGGCTGGACCCCATCAAGGGCAAGGCCATAAAATGGCTGTTCTTTTTGGTGTTTTTCATCCTGGCTGGGGTGAACCGGGGAGTGCTGCTCCACGAGCTACTCCTGTTGTGGCGTTCGGCCCTATTGGCCACGGGCTGTTTCCTGGGCCTGGGCGGGACGGTGTTCCTGCTTAACCGCAAGATGGGGGCCGGACCGGCGCGCGTTGCGGTGCGCACCCTGCTGGCCACCTGCAAGAACACCGGCCTGGCCGGCGGCCTGGCCCTCAGCCTGGCCGGGGCGCGGGTGGCCGCGCCCAGCGTGGTGGCGGTGGTGTTCATGCTGGCCTTCCTGGCCCTCATGAAGCTATATCTCCGCCGCCATGGCCGCCAGCCGGCCTGAGGCTCGTGTGTTAGAGTTGCGGCCATGACCGCGCCCTACCTATCGCTGGCCCCCTTGGTGCCCTGGAAGCAGCTGCCCCGCCCCCTGGATTGGACCGGGCTCTTTGGGCGGGAGGCGCCCCTGGAGCTGGAGATCGGCTGCGGCAACGGCGAGGTCTTGGTGCGCCGCGCCCTGGCTAAGCCGGGGGTGAACCTGGTGGGCCTGGACCACGACTGGCCCTCGGCCCGGCGGGCGCTACGGCGCATCAACCTGGCCGGGGTGCTCAACGCGCGCATCTTGCAGACCGAGGCCCGCCTGGGCCTGGAGCGGCTGTTCGTGGAGAACTGCCTCTCTCGGGCCTGGTGCTTTTTCCCCCGGCCCTGGCCCAAGCCCCGCCACGAGCCGCGCCGTCTGCTCTCGCGCCGCTTCTTGCGCCTGCTTTGCAGCCGCCTGGCCCTGGGCGCGGCCTGCACCATGGTCACCGACCACCGGCCCTATCTGGAGTGGTCCCTGGCCCAGGCCAAAGACACCGGCCTGGCCGCGAGCTGGCAGGAGCGGCCGCCCGGCCTGGACAGCAAGTACGAGCGCAAGTGGCAGGGCGAAGGGCAGGAGGTATTCTATGAGCTCACCCTGGTCAAACGGGAGCACGTGGCCTGGCCCGTGCCCGAGGAGCCCGAGTTGCACTACCCCCTGATCGCCAAGCTGGACCCAGCGCGCCTGGAGACCTTCGAGCACTGGGGAGAGACCCCGGTGCTGTGCAAGGACGTGCTCTTCGACGCGGCCTCGGGCCGGGGCATGCTGCGCATGGTGGTCTTGGAAGACGGCCTGGAGCAGGCCTTTTATCTGGAGCTCTTGCCCAGCGAAGGCGGCCACATCCTGCGCCCCGCGCCGGGCTGCGGGGTGCTGCCTTCCTTGGGGGTGCTGGCGGCCATGGAGATGGTGGCCGCGCGGCTGGAGCGCTAGTCCTCGCCCGGCAGGGCGGCCTCGTTCTTCATGAACTCGCGCATCACCACCGTGGCGTAAGAGCCCTTGGGCAGGCTGAAGGAGAAGCTTAGGCCCTGGGGCGCGGGCTCGATGGCCAGGTCTTCCAGCAGCAGGCGGGCCACGCGGCGCGAGCCCATGAGCCGCGCTTTTTTCAGATCCCCCTCGCTCACCTCCTCGTCGGCCAGGACCTCCCGTTCATAAGAAGCGGCCGGCTCGTTGGGCCAGCGCATCTTCTTGCCGAACATGGGTCCGGTGTAGGTGATGGCCCCCGCGTCCAGGCGGGGCTGCTCCACGGCCAGATCCTCGGCGGTGAACATGCCGCCGGTGTCGGTCTTCTTGGCCAGGTCGCCCTTGATGAGCTTGGCGAACTCACCGCGCACCAGGCGGCGGGTGAGCCAGGCGTTGAACAGGGCCGATTGCCAGGCGCTCAAGAGCAGCTTGCGCAGCCACTTGTCGCGCGGGCCCCGGCCCAGCAGGGCCGCCCGGCCCTGGATGGCATTGTCGCCGTCCATGCCGAAGCGCTGCGCGCCGTAGAAGTTGGCCACCCCGCGCTCGGCCAAGGCGGCGGCCACCGCCTGGGCGGGCTCCAGGGCCGTTGGTTCCACCCCGCTGAGTAGCAGGGTGAAGCGGTTGCCCAGCAAATGGCCGGTCTTGAGCTTGTTGGGGTGTGGCGCGGCCTCCAACACCTCCAGGCCCAGCTCGCCGCTCACCCGTTTGGCCGCCTCATCCGGCGCGATGCCGGTGAGCGGCAGGGAGAAATACTGCACCGCGCGGGCCTGCTTGTCCTTGAGCCCGGCAAAGCCCACCTCGCCGCGCTGCAGGCCGAAGAGGCGGGCCAAACCGTCGGCCACCTGGCGGGTGGTCATGCCCTCGCGGGCCAGGCGCAAATAGAGATGCCCGCCCACGCCCTCGGGCAGATACAGGGGAATCTCCTCCACCACGAAATGGTCGGGCGAGGCCTTGAGCGCGCCGCCGGTGCCGGGCAGCTCCGGGGTGATGAAAGGCAGGGCCGTTTGCCGGCTGGGCAGCTCGCTCATGCGCCGCGCTTCCCGTTGTAGCGGGCCATGTATTCCTTGAGCCTGAGCTTGGCGCGGGCGCTGCGGCTGGTCATGCAGCGCACCTTGCCGAACACCGGCCGCTGGGGCCAGGGATGGTCGAAGCGGCCCAGCACCCAGAAGATGCCGCCGATGCTGTTGGGGTCGCGGCCGTCCAGGGCGTAGCGGTCGTTCAGCTCCAGCATGGCTCCCAGGGCCTGCTTGGCCGAGGAGCTCCAGGCCAGGATGTTCTTGCCCCAGAGCATGCGCAGGTAGTTGTGAATGGCGCCCTCGGTGAGAAGCTGACGCTGCGAGGCGTTCCACAGGGTGTCGTGGGTCTCGGCCCGGCGCAGCCAGTCGCGGCCGTAGACGTAGGCGCGCTCGTCCTCGGCGTGCTCGGCCAGGGTTTCGCGGGCCCAATCGGGCAAGGACTCGTACTGGTCGTAGTCCGAGCGGAAGCGGCAGAAGGTGTAGCACAGCTCCCGCCAGGTGATGAGCTGGTCCAGAAAGGCCTCGGCCCCAGGGCTCATGCCCCACCAGCCTTCGCGGCGGCCTCCCGCGCCCTTGCCCAGGCGGGCGGGCGACCACTCTTCATGCTCGGCCACGGCCAGGAAAATTTCGTGGGCCGAGATGTGGCCGAAGTGCAGATAAGGGCTCAGGTGGCTGGTGCCGTGGAAGGAGTCGGGCTGGCGGCATTCCTCGGGGTAGTCGGCCAGGCCCTCGGCCACGAAGCGCTTCAAATGGCGCAGGGCCTGGGGATGGCCACCCTTGGCCGGGGCCGGGGGCACGCCATGGTCGATGGGCAGGCGGGCCAGGGCCTCGGGCTTGGCCGCCAGCAGGGCGGCGGTGGCCGCGGGCCACTTCTTGCTTATCTCCCCGGCCAGGCGGCCCGCGCCGGGCAGCTCCCCGGCCAGGGGGTCGGCCTGGGGCGGCTCGGCCAGGTGCACCGGCAGCAGGCGCTGCAACAGGCTGCGAAAGGCGCGGGCCGTGGCGTGGTCCCCGCCCGCCGCGCACAGGGGCAACAGGCCGCAAGAGTCCACCGCCTCCAGGCGCACCTTGAGCTTGGCCCCGGCGGCCGCCACCATGCGGGGCAAAAAGAACGAGGGGAAATCATCGGTGACCACCAGGCAGGCCTTGGCGGCCATAGCGGCCAACAGCCCCTTGCCCTGGCCCTTGGCCCGCTCCACGTAGGGGTGGTAGCGCACCCCCTTGGCCTTGAAGGCCTTCTGGTTGGCGGCCATGCCTTGCAGCACAAAGGCGTGCAGCCGGTCGCTGGCATAGGGGTAGTCGCAGCGCAGGGCCTCCAGCACCACCAACGGCTTGCCCAGGCGGCGGGACTCGGCGGCCGCGCGCTCCAGGGCATAGTTGTAGTTGGTCCGGCGGGTGGCGATCATCCAATAGAGGACATAGTTGCCTGCTGAATTAACTGGGCGGTCGTTGACCGCTCTGATGCGCACACTCTTTACGGGCACAGCTTCCTCCAATGGGCCCAAGCTTATGACAGGCGGGCGCCCCCAGGCAAGGGCGTTGACACCGGGAAAGGCATCCCGGGAAAATGACACAAAGGGAGGTGTTTATGGGGGAATTTGCCCGTCCCCTGGTGGTGGCCAGCCGCTGCCTGGGTTTTGCGCCCTGCCGCTGGAACGGCGAGGCGGTGCACGAGGAATTCGTGGACAAGCTGGGCCCCTTTGTCACCTGGCGCCCGGTGTGCCCGGAGGTGGAGATCGGCCTGGGGGTGCCGCGCGATCCGGTGCGGGTGGTGGAAGCTAAGGGCTGCGCCCGCCTGGTGCAGCCGGCCACGGGCCGCGACTGCACCCCGGAGATGGAGGCCTTTGTGCGGGGCTATCTGGACGCCCTGCCCCCGGTGGACGGGTTCCTCCTGAAAAGCCGCTCGCCCTCCTGCGGGCCTCTGGACGTGAAGATATACTCCAGCCCCAAGCCCGGGGCCTCCTCCCGGCGGGGGGGCGGGTTCTTCGGCGGGGCGGTGGCCGAGCGCTTCCCCGGCCTGGCCGTGGAGCACGAAGGGCGGCTGAACAACTTCATCTTGCGCGAACGCTGGCTGACCCGGCTGTTCACCCTGGCCGAGTTCCGCGCCCTGCCCCGGAACCGGGGCCTGGGGCCCCTGGTGGCCTTTCACAGCCGCCACAAGCTCTTATTGATGGCCTACAACCAGCGCCGCTTGCGCCTCATGGGGCCCATGGTGGCCAACCCGGACCAGCGCCCGGCGGCACAGGTGTGGGCCGCCTACGGCCAGGAGCTGGGCCTGGCCCTGGCCCGCTCGCCCTCGGCCGGGGCGGTGATCAACGTGCTCATGCACGCGGAGGGCTATTTCAAGAAGCAACTCAACCCGCGGGAGAAGAAGCTGTTCAGCGAGAGCCTGGAGGAGTACCGGGCCAGGAAGCTGCCCCTTTCGGCCCTGCTAACCCTGCTGCGCTCCTGGATCGCCCGCTTCGGCCAAGACTACCTGGCCGGGCAGAGCTTCTTCGCGCCCTATCCCCCGGAGCTCAGCGAGATCAGCGACTCGGGCAAGGGCCGGGACTACTAGGCCCCTAGCGCCCCAGCCAGCGCTTCTGGATGGCCTTGATCTCCGCCGGGCTGATGGCGGCCACGCCCTGATTCAGGATATCCAGGAGCATGGCGTTGCCCTTTTGCACGGGCAGGCACATACGGCCGCCGTCCACCGCCGCGCCGCTGTGGCGCACCATGCCCTCCAGGTTGCGCTGCTTCAGGTAATAGGCGGCCACCAGCTCGTCCATGACCATGGCCTGCACCTGGTCCTTGGCCAGCGCGTCCACCACCTCGGGATAGTTGGCAAAGGCCTTGGGGCTAAGGCCGTTGCGCTGGGCCAAGACCTGGCCCGAGTCGCCCTCCACCACCCCGACCTTGAGCTCCTTGAGCCCGGCCCAGCCCTGCACCTCGGGCTGGCCGGGGCCCACCCAGATGTAGGTGTTGATGGCGTAGTAGGGCTTGGTGAAATCGAAGGTCTTGCGCCGGGAAGGCAGGTCGAAGATGCCGGCCAGGGAGTCGAAGCGGCCGGATTTGAGGCCCTTGAGCTGCTCGGCGAAGCCCACGCACTCGAAGCTCACCGGCACGAATATCTTTTCAGAAAGCTTGCGCCAGAAGTCGATGGACATGCCCCGCACCTTGCCCTGGCCGTCCACGAAGCCGAAGGGCGGGTAATCCTTGAACGCGCCCACCTTGATGGGCCCGTGCTTTTTCACCCAGGCGCGCTGGGCCGGGGTCAGGGGGTCGCCACCGGCCAGGGAGGGCAGGGACCAGGCCAGGAGCAGGGCCAGGGCCGCGAAGGCCACGATGAGTTTCCGGAGGCTGCCTGATCCGCGCATGGGTTTCTCCCGGGTGACAGGGATGAAAAGTGTCGCTTTTTTAAAGAGTAGCACTCCGGTTGGATCGAGCCCACAAAATCGCCCCGCCCGGAGTCCGGGCGGGGCGCTGGCTGGCTAGCGGGAGGCGGCTACTTTTTGGCCGCCAGCTTGGCGCCGCGCTTGTGGCAGTCGCCGCACATGATGGGCCCGGTCTTGGGGGCCTTCAACTCCAGAAGATTGGCGTGGCAGCGCTTGCACTGCTGGTGGAAGGCCTGGGTGAGGGTGGTGGGGTTCTTGGCCGTGGCCGAGACCTGGTGGCAGTCGGCGCACTTGCCCCCATCGCCGCCGGTGTTGTTGAAGTACTCGTCGTACTCGTGGTGGCAGGCGGTGCACTCGTAGAGCTCGGAGTGCTTGGCGTGGCTGAACGCCACCGCCGGGCGCTGGGTCAGGCCCTGCTCGGCGCTGGAGAGCATCATGGTGTCGTCCTGGCCCACGGCCGGCACGGCCAGGGCCATGACCAGCAAAAGGGCGCAAATTAGCATCACATATTTCATGGGACCACTCCCGGGGTCGCGGGCTCGGGTTGGGATGGCCGGGGCCGGGCTAGTTGCCTTCGACCTCGCTGGCCTCCTTGTTGGCCTCCTCGGAGACCTCTTCCATGGCCTCTTCCTGGGCCAGGGCCTCTTCCTCGTCCTCCTCGGGCGGAATCATGCTCTCGGGGATGACCATGAGCTCGGTTATGATTTCCTTGAACGACACTACCTTCACTCCCAGTTCGTATTCCTTGTTCAGGTCGTTGATCTGGTCGAAGCAGTTGTGGCAGGGAACGATTACGTAATCGGCGCCGGTGGCCTTGATCTGGTCGGCCTTCACCTTGCCCGAGATCATGCGGCGTTTCTTGAAGGGCGGGCCCATGGGGATGTAGCCGCCGCCCCCGCCGCAGCAGTGGTTCAGCTCGCGGTTGGGGCTCATGTCCACGAAGTCCTCGCAGAGCAGGTTGACCAGCTCGCGCCCCACGTCCCAGAGGCCGCCGTTGCGGCTGACGTTGCAGGGGTCCTGGTAGGTCACCTTGTGCTTGAACTTGTGCTTCAGCTTGATCTTACCGTCACGCATGATGTCGCGGAACAGCTCCACCGAGTGGATCACCGGCACCGGCGGCTTGCCCCCGGGGATGCCCAGGAAATAAGGCCCCTCGAACTTGGCCGAGCGGAAGGCGTGGCCGCACTCGGTGATGACGATGGCGCCCACCCCCAGCTTCACCGCCGCGTCGTACATGTTCTTCACCGGGATGGCGGCAACCGCCTTGTTGCCCGCGAACATGGCCAGGTTGGTGGCGTCCCAGCCGGTGGAAGGCACGGTCCAGTCGAGGCCCGCGAGGTGGAAGATTTCGGCGGCCATGCCCACGTCCTGGGGATAGTACATGGGCTCGCGGGGGTTGACCGTGTACATGTAGTCGGCCCCCTGTTTGTCCACCGGAATCTCCAGGCCGTAGATCTCCTCGCCGTACTCCTCGGCCATCCAGTTGCAGGTCTCGATCCATTCCTCGTCGGGCATCTCCATTTGGTTGCCGGTGCGCAGGATGTTGTCCGTGGTGCGGGCCAGGCCGTCGGGCACGATGCCCTGGGAGTAGCACACCGCCCGGGCCACCGCGATCATGGAGGCGATGTCGATGCCGAAAGGGCAGTACATGGAGCAGCGCTTGCAGGTGGTGCACTGGCCCCAGATCACGTCCTCCAGGCTCTCCAAAAACTCGCGGCTCACCTCGCCCTTGGCGCGGTAGAGCTTGCCGATGCTGTTGATGGCCTTGTAGGCCGGGCTCAGCTTGGGGTCCTTGTTGTTGGCCAGGTAGAAGAAGCAGCTCTCGGCGCAGAGCCCGCAGCGGGAGCAGATGCTCAGCCACATGCGCATGCGGGCGCTGTCGTTGGCCTCCAGGATGGCCTTTATCTTGCCCACGTCCACCGGCTTGGGGGCCTCGGGGGCCTCGGCCGGAGCGGGGGGTGCCGCGGCGGGGGTTGCTTCCTGCCCGGCGTTTTGGCTCTGATCACTCATTTATCTCGCTCCCATGAAGATGGGGTCGTAGCTCGTTTGCCCTACCAGACCCTGGCGCCGCGGCGGGTGCCGAAGTCGTATCCGATGCTGGCCCGGCTGACGAAGAACAGAACCAGGTGCCCCAGCTTGGAGAAGGGGATGATCACCAGGAGCACCTCGGCCAGGAAGATGTGCAGGTTGAGCATCAGGCCGTAGGGGCCGACCTGGTGATAGGCCAGCCAGCCGGTGGCAAAGGGCGACAGGGCCAGGAGGATCAGGAAGTAGTCCCAGGCGCTGGTGAGGACGCGCACCTCGGGCCGGGTCAGGCGGCGCACCAGGAAAAAGAGCACGCAGGCGATGACCACCAGGGTGAGCCAGTCGGCCAGCCCGGCGGGCAGGCTGGGCAGGCTCCAGCCCCAGGCCTCCTCGAAGAGCAGGTTGTGGGCCTCCAGGAACAGGGGCACCCCGATCCAGAGGATGTGGAAGACCCAGACCGCGCCGGTGAACACGGGCTGGCGGCGGCTGGACACGCTGAGCCAGGGCAGCACCCAGTGGATGATGGAGCGCCAGGCCCACTTGGGGTCCTCGAAGTCATGCCAGGGCTTGTCGCGCTCACGGCTGAGACCATAGAGCCAGGCCAGCCGGACGGCCAGGCCGCCCACGAAGACTATCACCGCCACCCAAAGCGCCGGACCTATAAGAAACTCGTAGAGCTTATCCATTGCCATGGCGCAATACTTTCCTCCCCGAGTCCGCTGAACCGCTTATTTGCTCACCCCGAGCACTTTGGTTCCCTAAACTATCGGCAAACCCTACCCACGCAATAAGTTTCACAATGTTATGGGGCGCCGGCCCGGCAAGTCAAGGCATAACTTATTCTCAATCAACAAAATTTCACGATTTGCCCTCTGGCCTTTTTCCGCTGTGCTTTCTCTGGAATCAGCATAATAAATGCCGGTTTTTTAAACCTTACTAAATGCATGTTATTATAAATTTTAACATACTCGCAAAATCAATACCTCGTCACTTGTAGTATTATTTTTTACCGGTCAAATGCAGCGGCGCTTTTACTCCGGCAAACGGCCATTGCCCGGGGGCCGTCCCGGCGGAGCGGGGGCCGGGCCAAGGGCTCCGGGGGTTGAATAATATTCATTCACATGTGGGTGCATTGACATGCCCCCCCGCCAAACTTATTATTACCAAATGCCATGGGATCATTAGCTATAGCCCCGCCCTGCCCCGGGATGGAGCCTTAGGCGTATGACAGACAAGCCCGCCCACCAAGAAGTGAAACCCACGCCGGCCAGCCATTGCTGGCTGGAGGTTCCGGACCTGAGGTCCGTGGACCATGAGACTCCCGCGCACATTTTGGTGGTGGGTTCCGGTTCCGAGGACGCCTCCGCGATCATGGATATCCTCCAAAAGCTGAGGCACCGGGTGAGCACCGTGGCCGACTGGGAGGAGGCGCTGCGCTGCCTGGATGACGATCCCGAGTTCGAGCTGGTCATCTGCGCCCACGACTCCCCCGGCCGGTCCGGGCTGGGCCTGGAGCACTACCTGTCCGAGCCGCATTTGCTCGCATCCCTGCCGGTGCTGATTGCCTGCCAGGAAACCGATCTGGGGCCCATGATGGGCCTGCTGGCCAACGGGGCGGTGGACTTCCTGAGCCACCCCATAAACCCCCAGGAGCTGGCGGTCAGGGTGATGCGCTCCATCATCCAGGCCCGCACCATGCGCCTGTACCTGAGGGCCGCCCACCGCGACCCCCTCACCGGGCTCTACAACAAGCGGGTGTTCAACGAGCTGATGCCCCGCGAGATGAGCCGTTCCCGGCGCGAAAACGTGCCCCTGGGCCTGCTGTTCGCCGACCTGGACCATTTTAAGCAGATAAACGACAACCACGGCCATCTGTCCGGCGACCAGACCTTGCAGGTCTTTGCCAGGCGGCTGTGCATGTGGGTGCGCGAGGGCGACCTGGTGGCGCGCTACGGCGGCGAGGAGTTCGTGATCCTGGCCCCCGGGGCCGGCCGCCAGGGAGTGAGCATCCTTGGCGAGCGCATCCGCGAGGCCATGGAGCGGCCCATCACCACCCGCGCGGCCGAGTTCACGGTTACCGTGAGCCTGGGCGCGGCGGTATACGAAGGCCAGGACGACCTGAAGCCGGAGGAGTTCCTGGAGATGGCCGACGAGGCCTGCTACCGGGCCAAAAGGCAGGGGCGCAACCGGATGGTCTTGGCGCCCTGAGCCCTAAAGCATTGACAAGCCACCCCGGCGGCATCTAAATTCCAAGTCAATTTTTTCGCGATAGAGTCCGGCTTGCCTGTCCCGGGGAGTCCGCATTTCATGAGTCATATCCCTGAGCGCAGGGACGCCTCCGGGAAACCGGGGGGCCAGTCTCCTGTGGTGGCGGAGTTCGCCTTGCACGAGCACGAGGCGCCCGCCCATATCCTGCTGGTGGGGCAAGACCTGTTCCCCCACCAGAACATGTACCTGGCCCTGGCCCAGGCGGGTCACTACCTCATCCGGGCGGCCGACTGGATGCAGGCCCTGAGAATCATCGAGGAAAGAAGCGAGCTGGAGCTGATCATCAGCAACCGGGCCGCCTCCGACCCCGTCGGCCAGGGGTTGATGCACTACCTGGCCCAGCCTCATCTGCTCGCCTCCCTGCCTGTGGTCGTGGTGTGCCGCGAGCCGGACCTGCACTCCTTGCAGGGCCTTTTGGCCGAGGAGACCGTCGACTTCCTGAACACCCCCTTCAGCGAACGGGAGCTGGTGCTCCGGGTGCGCAAGTCCCTGATCCAGTACCGCACCGGCCGGCAGCGTCTGCATTCGGCCCGGCGCGACCCCCTCACCGGCCTATATCAGCAGCGCGCCTTCATGGAGATGCTGCCCCGGGAGATGAACCGGGCCCGGGCCGCCGAAACGCCCCTGGGCCTGCTGTTCATTGATTTGGACCGCTTGCATGAGATCAACGACAGCCAGGGGCATCTGACCGGCAACCAGGTGTTGCAGGTCTTTTCCCGCCGCCTGTGCACCTGGGTGCGCGAGGGCGACCTGGCCGCCCGCTACGGCGGGGAGGAGTTCGTGGTGCTGGCCATGGGGGCGGGGCTCAAGGGCATAGCCCTGATGGGCGAGCGCATCCGCCGCAACATGGAGGCCGCGGTGCTCACCCGCACCGGCAACTGCGTCGTCACGGTGAGCGTGGGCGCGGCGGTGTTTCGCGGCGAGACGCACCTGAGCGCCGAGGAGTTCGTGGGCCAGGCGGACAAGGCGTGTCACCGGGCCAAGTCGCAGGGGCGCAACAGATTAGTTTTGGCGCATTAGCGGCTGCGGCCGCCTAATCGACGATGGGCAGGCGGCGCACCAGGCTGATGGCCTGGGGCGTAACCAAGGCCTCCACCGCCACCAGCTCCACCCCCGCGGCCTTGGCCTGGTGGAACAGCTCGGCGTAGGTGGGGTCTATCTCCTTGGCCGGGCCCATGGCCCGCGCGTCGGAGCGCTGCACCAGATAGAACATGGCCGCGTCCGCGCCCGAGCGCTTGAGCTCCATGAGCGTCTCAAAGTGCTTGGCCCCCCGCGTGGTCACCGAGTCCGGGAAGCGGGCCACCCCCTTTTGCACCAGGGTGACGTTCTTCACCTCCACGTACAGCGGCCCCTTTTTGCGCTCCACCACCATGTCCAGCCGGGTGTGCGGCCCCACCACCACCTCGCGGCGCACCGAGCGCGTCCCGGCGAAGAGCCGGATGGCCCGGGCCTGGGCGCAGGCCTCGGCCAGGCGGTTGGGCAGCATGGTGTTGATGCCGATCCAGCCGCCGTTGAGATAGATCATCTCCCAGGTGTAGGGGGTGCGGCGGGCCGGGTTGTTGGCCCGGCTCAGGTACACCGGCGCGTCGTCGCCCAAACAGCCCAGCATGGAGCCGGAGTTGGGGCAGTGGGCCAGGACCTTCTCGCCGTTCTCCAGGCGCACGTCGGCCAGAAAGCGCTTGTAGCGCCGGATCAGGCGACCGGGGACCAGGGGCTCTGGGAAGGGCAGGCGCACCGAGGCCAGGCGGGGGGCCGGGCGGCTCAAACCAGCTCCAGCTCCAGGCCGAAGCGCCAGGAGCCCGCCCCGCCGGGCACCGGCCAGATAAAGCTCAGGCTCGATCCCTGGTAGGTGCGCTCCAGGCCGGACTCGGAGTTGGAGACCGTCTCCACCGGGAAGTGCCACAGCCCGGCCGGGCTAGTGGGGGTCATTTTCAGGCCGAAGCCGTCGTGCTGATCGTTGAGACTGATCAGCTCGATGTCGGGCAGCTCGAAAGGCTCATCCAGGGCCATGGCCCGGCCCGCGAACTCCAGGTGCTTGGCCGGGTCGGAGGCGGCCAAGAGGGTCAGGTTCAGCTCCACGGCCAG
Source organism: Desulfarculaceae bacterium (assembly GCA_020444545.1). Classification (NCBI taxonomy): domain Bacteria; kingdom Pseudomonadati; phylum Thermodesulfobacteriota; class Desulfarculia; order Desulfarculales; family Desulfarculaceae; species Desulfarculaceae bacterium. The sequence continues at coordinate 254,109 of JAHLKT010000003.1, forward strand.
CCGGAAGGCCGGGGTGTTGGGGTCGCTGAGGGTCAGGGCGTAGTCCGCCCGCAGGCGGCCGCCCTCCAGGGCGAAGCGCTTTTGCATGGTGAGAGGGAAGGGCCCGCCCGGCGCGTAGAGGAAGCTGGCCCGTTCCAGGGCGCACCAGGCCTGGGCCCCGGCCACGCCGTGGTCCACGACCTTGTAGCGCCCGGTGACCAGATCGCCCCACTCGCCGTAGTCCGGCTTGGCATACTTGGCCAGGTCCGCGCCCGGGGCCAACAGGTGGTCCTGGAAGCAGGCCCGGTCGTACCAGTCGTAGATCAGGTACTGCTCCAGGTTCTCTTCCTTGAACACCACCCGGTCGTGGATGGAGGCCACCTCGCCCTCGCTCTGCTTGAGCTCGGCCTCTTCCTGCTCGAACTGCTTGTGATAGGCCTCGAAGCGCCGGGTGAGGGTGTCGGCCAGGTTCATGGCCTGGGGCCGCAGGTTCAAGACGCTCAGCGAGCCGCCGTAGGCCGGGTGGGCCACGGTGTCCAGAAGCGGCGAGGCCAGGATCACCTCGTCGTTGCCGTCGCGGTCCAGGTCGTTGACCGCGCAGGCGGCCCAGGGCCCCTCGCCGTGAGCCTCCGCGTCGCTCAGGGCCTCGGCCCGGATCAGGTGCTCGTGGATCGCCTGGCGCAGATGGCCCAGATAGAGCCCGCCGAACAGGCCGTGCCAATAGGCGCAGTTGCACTGGGCCTGCAAGAGGTGGTCGTAGGCCGGGCCGCGCTCGCCGCGCCGCTCCAGCTTGTCGCCCACCCAGAGCATGCGCTTGTGCATGAGGTTGGACTCGCGGTACTTGATCAGGAAGTTGTCCCACTGCCCACCGCGCAAGAAGCGGCGCATCCGCTCGAAACGGCCTTCCTCTTCCAGCTCGTGGATCAGGTGCTCCAGCTCGGCGCTGGCCTCGGCAGGCAGGGCCCAGGTGAGCATCTCCTCGTAAGACGCCGTGGGCGGGTAGACCCGGCCCTGGGGCGGGTTGGCGGCCAGGAACTCGCCCGGGGTGCTGGTGGCCAGCCAATCGCTCTCGGCCAGGAGCGCGTCGAAGAACCTGAGCAGCCATCCCTGGCCAAAGACCCACTCCCAGGTGTCGGGCCACAGGCCGAACTTCTCCATATCGTCGCCATAGGTGGCCGAGGTGGGGCCTTGCTCCTCGAAAGAGGCGCGCAGGAACTCCACCGTCTTGGCGGGCTCTTGAAAGGGGATGGTGTAGCGCAGGCGCTTGTGGGTGGGGAACAGGGCCAGGGTGTGGCCCTCGCGCTCGGTGAGGTGGTAGCCGAACATGGCCCCCGCGCCCAGGCCCGCGTAGTAGAAGTGGGTGTCGTCCACCAGGGTGTAGGCCAGCCCGGCCGGGGCCAGCTTGGCCGGGAGCGATGGCTCCCAGATGCGCTCGGCCAGCCAGAAGCCCTTGGGCTCGCTGCCGTAGAGGCGGCGGGTGGCCTGGTTCATCATCTCCATCTGGGCGGCGGAGTCCCGGGCCGGGATGGAGGCCAAGAGCGGCTCGTAGTAGCCGCCGGAGAGCATCTCCACCTGGCCCCGCGCGGCCAGCCCGGCAATGCTGGCGATCAGCTCCTGGTCGTGGGCCCTGAGGTAGTCCAGCAGCGGCCCGGAAAAATGCAGGCCGCAGCGGATCTCGGGATAGGCCTCCAGGGCCAGCACCACCGGGCGGTAGCATTCCTCCACCGCCCGGGCGAACACCGCCGGGAAATTGCCCACCGGCTGGTGGGCGTGCAGGACCATCAGGAGGTTCATCTTGCCGTTGGCGGCGGGCGGGCTTGAGCTCATTTGGCTGGCGTTTCCAGGTTGAGGCGGCGGCCCAGGTCCATCAGGCCTTCGCCGAGTTGCCCGGCCCCGGCCTTTTGGCCCAGGCCGAAGAAGATGTTCTGGGCCTCCCACAGGTTGGGCTCCAGGTTCAGGGCGTCCGACAGGTCCAAAATGCTCACCGCCCGGCCCAGGGTTTCGGCGTCGCCGGGGTCGTTTGCCAGAGCGCCCACCTCGCGGGTCAGGGCCTCTTCCACCGCGCGGCGCACCCGGGGCCCCTTGAGGTCCAGGTCCAGCTCGCGGGCCTGGCCCACCAGCTCGCCAAGGCGCTCGGGGCTCAGGGAGCGGCGGTCGCCGTAGAGCAAGCGGATCAGCTCGCCGGCCAACACCGCCTGGGCCAGGGCCTCGAAGAGCTTGGGCCGGGGCACGTTGATCTCGCGCAAAAAGGCCATGGTGTCGCGGTGAGTGTCGTAGAGGTTGCTGGCCAGGTCGAACTCGCTCTTGAGGGTGCGCTCCAGCATCTCCTGGGCCAGGGAGCGGCGGCCCTCCAAAAAGAGGTCGCCCAGGGCGAAGGTCTCGCCGCCCAGGCTCTTTTGCAGCAGGTCGGCCAGCCCCCGGCGGTCCAACATGCGCAGCAGGGGCTCCACCGGGGCCTCCAGGGAGGACGGATCCCAGGAGCCCTGGTCATGGGCCACCCGGGCGATGAACTCGTGGCCGCCGGGGTGCAGGGCCGCGTAGATCAGCCGGTGCGCCTGGCCCAAACGGCGGTGGGTGACGCTGACCCGGCCCCAGGACAGCTCCATGCCCAGGTTGGAGCGGTGGCGGTGGCCGCTGGGGGTCAGATCGTAGATGAACAATTCCTCGGGCGGAGGCTCGGAGCCCAACACCCCGCTGATGGCCGCGTGGGCCGCCACCCGGCGGGGCCCCACCCGGGCCGGGGCCACCCGGCGGCGCCAGATGTCGGCCCCGTTGCCCTCGCCGGGGTCGTTGCTCATAGCCGCAGCCAGGATGTCGATCATATCCTCTTCCCAGCCGCCGCCGTTAAGCTCGCCGGCCAGTTGCAGGGCCCGCGCCGCGAAGCGCAGGTTCTGCACCGCCTCGATGCCCGCCAGGTCGTCGAAGAACCAGGCGCAGCTGGTGGCCGCGAACAGGCCCCAGCGTTGGCTCTCCAAAAGCTTGAGCGCCTTGATGCGCTCATCCTCGCTCAGCTCGTGGGACTGGTGGGCCCTGAAAAACTCGTCGCGCTTGTCCTGGCTCTCGTCCAGGATCAGCCCGATGTAGTCGTCGCGCGCGGCCCAGGGGTCGCTGAAGAACTCGGAGCCCACCATGTCCAGCAGGCCGGTGAGCCGGGCCAGGAGGCCGTCCACCGCCCGGCGCAGGGGGCCGCGCCAGGCCTGGTTGCCCACCCCCGGGTTGACCGCGCAGCCGCAGTCCGAGCGCCAGCGCTCCACCCCGTGCACGCAGGACCAGGAGGTGTTCTCCGCGATCTGGGCCTCCCAGGCGGGGGGGTGGGCGGCCAGATAGGCGGCCAGGTTGGTCAGCTCCACGGACGGGTCCTGGTCCAGCTGGTTCAGGGCAAAGGCCAAGGCCATCTCGCCGAAGCGGTGATGATGGCCGTAAGACTCGCCGTCCGTGGCCATGGCCAGGATGCTGTCCTCGCCGCCCTCGGGGGGCAGGCTCTCTTTGATGCGCTCGGCAAAGCGGGCCCCGTCGTCCAACAGGCCCTCGAAGGCCACCCCCCGGCTCAGGGGGCCCTGATAGAAAAACACCGCGATGTCGCCCGCCCGGGTGCTCACCCGGTAAGGCCGCCGGAAGTCCACCCCCTCCGAGCCCACGGTTTGCCAGTCCTCGCCCTCGGGGCGCACGGCTTTGGCCTGGTGGGGGGCCAGGATGGTGAACTTGATGCCCTCCCCGGCCATGAGCTCCAGGCTCTCCAAATCCACCGCGGTCTCGGCCAGCCACATGCCTTCGGGTGCGCGGCCGAAATGGTGCTGAAAATCCTCGATGCCCCAGCGGATCTGGGTGAGCTTGTCGTGGCGGGAGGCCAGGGGCATGATCAGATGGTTGTAGACCTGGGCCAGGGCGTTGCCGTGGCCCCAGCGCTCTTGGCTGATGCGGTCGGCTTCCTTGAGGGCCTGAACCACCTCCGGGGCCTCGGAGTCCATCCACCAGAGCAGGGTGGGCCCGAAGTTGAAGGAGATGAGCTGGTAGTTGTTGACGATGTTCTCGATGGTGCCCTTGGGGCAGAGCATGCGCGCGGCCGCGTTGGGCGCGTAGCACTCAGCGGTGACCCGCTGGTTCCAATCGTGGAAAGGCGCGGCGCTGTCTTGCACCTCCACCGCTTCCAGCCAGGGGTTCTCCCGGGGTGGTTGGTAGAAGTGCCCGTGAATGCAGAAGAATCGGCTCATAGCTCCCCTTGGGTCTTGCCGGGGACCAGGCAGCGGCCCCTGCCCTGTATAATAGCGTAAAGCGCCCTTGGAACCAGAGAAAAGCCTTGGGGGGAGCAGCCATGCCTCGCGAAAATCCCGACAGCATCGCCGAGCTGGCCCGCCGGGTGGAGGCCGCCCGCGCCGCCGCCCAGGGGGGCCAGCCGCCCTCCCCGGCCGAGCTGGCCGCCCTGTTGGCCGCCTGCCGGGAACGGGCATCGGACCACGAGGCCCTGGCCCTGGGCGCGGGCCTGGTGGAACTGATCCTGGACCTGGCCCGCGAGGCGGGTCCGCAATATTTGGCCTGCCTGGACCGGGAGGCGTCATGAGCCTGGAGTATCACCAGCACACCGCCTATAGCCGCGAGAGCATGAGCGGCGGGTATATGGACTGGGCCAACCAGCCCTGGCCCTTCAAGCGCTATCCGGGCACCCCACCCCGCGAGCTGCCCCAACCCGAGTTGCCCAAGGCCGCCTTCTGGCCCCTGGCCTTGCAATGGCCCCTGCCCCAGCGAGGCGAGGCCAAGCTGAACCCGGCCCGCGTCTCGGGCCTGCTGGCCTTGGCCGCCGGGCTAACCGCCCAGAGCCAGGGCGGGGTGTATCTGCGCGCCCCGGCCAGCGCGGGGGCCCTGTACCCGGCGGAGCTGTATTTCTGCGCCCAGGGCCTGGAGGGCCTGCCCGACGGCCTATGGCACTACGCCCCGGACCAGGGCGGCCCCCGCCTGCTGCGCGCGGGAGACCTCAGCGCCGGAGCGGCCGCCGCCCTGGGCGGACCGGCGCGGGAGCTGAGCTTTCTGATCAGCGGGGTGTTCTGGAAGAGCGCCTGGAAGTACAAGACCCGGGCCTGGCGCTACTGCCTCTTGGACGGCGGACATCTGTTGGCCAACCTGGAGCTGGTGCTGGCCGCCTATGGTCTGGGGCAGCGTTTGTGCCTGGACTTTGCCGAGGCCCCGGCCCAGACGCTCCTGGGCCTGGACCCGCAGCGCGAGGCCCTGGTGGCCGGGGTGGCCGCCGGGGGCGAGGTGGCGGCCGGTCCGCCCCTGGAAGGGGGCTGGGTGCATCCACCCGAGGAGCCGCATTCGCCTCGCGAGGGGCGCGACGCGGTGATCGCCGAGGCTGCCACCTTGGGCGGCCTGGCCGAGGCGCGGGAGGCCCCGAACTGGCCGGAGGACGAGGCCCCCGAGGAGGCGCCCCGCCTGAAGCCCGCGCCGCCCGAGCCCGGCCCGGAGCTGGCGCGGACCATCATCAGCCGCCGCTCGCGGCGCAACTTTTTGGCCGAGCCATTGGGGCCGGGGCAGCTCACCCTGCTGCTGAACGCGGCCCTGCCCGCCGAGAGCCCCCTGGGGGCCACGGTGCTCCTGGGGCCGGGGGGCGAGCACCCCGTGGGGGCCTACGTCTGGCACGCCGGGGCCAAGGCCCTGGAGCGCCTGGGCCGGGTGGATCAGCGCCGGGCCGCGGCCGCGGCCAGCCTGGGGCAGATGTGGGTGGGCCAGGCCGCGCTTAATCTGGTGCTGTGGGCCGACCCCGCCCGTTTGCAAAAGACCGCCGGGGAGCGGGGCTACCGCCACGCCATGCTGGCCGCGGGGCGGGCCGGGCAGCGGCTCTATCTGGCCGCGCAGGCCCTGGGCCTGGGCTGCTGCGGGGTGGGTGCCTTTTACGACGCCGAGATGGCCGGAGCCGCCCTGTTGCCCCCCGGCGCCGAGCCCCTGTACCTGTTGGCCGCCGGGCCGGTGAAGGGCGGGGCTTAGCCGACGCGGCAAAACGCCTCTTGTTCATAAGAATACAACCCTTTACATAACCTGCGCGGGCTGGTAGGTTTATGTGCTCAGCCGGGGGTGACTCCTGCATTCCCGGCCCGAAAATCCCCTTCTCAACGACCCCAGGGAGCTCAGATGATCGAAGTTCGTGATCTGACCAAGCGCTTCGGGGCCACGGTGGCGGTGGACCGCCTGAATTTCAGCCTGGACCAGGGCGAGATCCTGGGATTCCTGGGCCCCAACGGGGCGGGCAAAACCACCACCATGCGCATTCTCACCGGCTTCTACCCCCCCACCGCCGGTCAGGCCTTTATCAACGGCCATGACGTGGTGGAGGAGCCCATGCCCGCCCGCCGGGCGGTGGGCTATCTGCCCGAGAGCGTGCCGCTCTACGTGGACATGCGGGTGGAGGAATACCTGCGCTTCGTGGGCGAGGCCAAGGGCCTGGCCCCGGCCGAGGCCAAGCGCGAGGCCGGGCGCTGCATGAGCGCGGTGGGAGTGCAAAAGCGGGCCCGCCAGCTCATCAAGCAGCTTTCCAAGGGCTACCGTCAGCGGGTGGGCCTGGCCCAGGCGCTCATGGGCGATCCGCCGGTGCTGATCCTGGACGAGCCCACCATCGGCCTGGACCCCGGGCAGATCGTGGAGATCCGCAGCCTCATCCGGGGCTTCGCGGGCTCCAAGACCGTGGTGCTATCCAGCCACATCCTGCCCGAGGTGGCCGCCACCTGCTCCAAGGTGGTGATCATCAACCAGGGCCGCCTGGTGGCCGAGGGCCCGCCCGAGCTTCTGCGCTCCGGGCGCGGCGACGGCTCCAGCCTCAAGGTTCGGATCGGCGGCCCCGCCGAGGAGCTCGCCGGGCTTCTGGAGCGGGTGCCGGGGGTGGAGTCGGTGGCCTGCTCCCTGGAGAGCGCGCCGGGCGGCGGTTGCTGGTTCATGGTGGAAACCGGGGCCGACGACGAGGTGGCCTCCCGGGTGGCCCGGGCGGTGGTGGAGGCGGGGCACGCCCTGCACGAGCTGAGCCCGGTCACCGCCAGCCTGGAAGAGGTGTTCATGCAGCTGACCACCAGCGAGGCTAGCGGAGGGGAGGAAGCGGCATGAGGGCATTTCTGGCCATCTACAAACGCGAGTTGAAAGCCTACTTCCACTCGCCCGTGGCCTACGTGGTGCTGGTCTGCTTCCTGGCCATCAGCGGCTACTTCTTCTACGCCGGGGTGAGCTTCTACTCCCTGGCCAGCTTGCAGGTGATGCAGAACCCCATGATGATGGAGCTGAACCTGCAAACCCACCTCATCGCCCAGATGGTATCCAGCGGGGCGGTGATCCTTCTGTTCGGCACCCCGCTGTTGACCATGCGCCTGTTGGCCGAGGAAAAGAAGAGCGGCACCATCGAGCTGCTGCTCTCTTATCCCCTGAGCGACGCCAGCGTGGTGCTGGGCAAGTTCTTCGCGGCCTGGAGCGTGACCGCCATCCTGGTGATCGCCACCTGGGTGCAGCTGGCCCTCTTGGCCCCCATGGCCGATCTGCCCTGGCGGCCCATCATGGTCTCCTACGGCGGGCTGCTCCTATTGTCCGGAGCCATGGTGGCCTTCAGCCTGTGGACCAGCTCCCTCACCGAGAGCCAGCTGGTGGCCGCCTTCCTGGGTTTCCTGGCCTTGCTCTTGTTGTGGGCGGTGGGCTGGGCCGCGCCCCTGGTGCAGCCCTCCCTGGGCGAGCTCCTCAAGGGCCTGAGCCTGGGCAGCCACTTCGAAAACTTCCCCAAGGGCCTGGTGGACACCACCGACCTGGCCTACTTCGTACTGTTCATAGGGCTGTTCCTGTTCCTTAGCATTCGCACCCTGGAGGCTAAGCGGTGGAAGGCATGAGACACAACCCGACAGCCAAGTGGCTGGCCCTCGTTGGCCTGATCGTCATGGCCTGCGGCGGCCTGTTCTATGCCCTGAGCATCCGGCACGACCTCTACGGCGCCATCGCCGCCGGGGTGGGCCTGCTATTGGTGCTCGTCGCCGCCCTGATGGCCCGCGAGGCGGTTGGGGCCTTCTTCGCGCGGCGCTCGGCCCGTTTGGGCCTGGGCAGCGGTGTGGCCATCCTGGCGGTCTTGGCCCTGGTGCTCTTCCTGGGCGCCCTGGCCACCCGCCATCACCTGCGCTGGGACTTCAGCCAGGGCTCCTCCTACACCCTCTCGGCTCAGACCGTTCAGGTGTTGAAGGGCCTCAAGAAGCCGGTGAAGGCCTACGCCTTTTTCAAGGACGCCCAGGCCGGACGGGCCCAGGCCGCCGAGGAGCTGGAGAAGTACGCCTACGTCAGCCGCCAGTTCACTTATCAGATGGTGAACCCGGACCACCAGCCCACCCTGGCCAAGAGCCTGGGGGTGCGCAACTACGGCACCGTGGTTTTGGTGAGCGGGGGCAAGGACGAGCGGGTGCAGCTGCCCGAGGAGCAGGAGCTGACCAACGCCCTGATCCGCCTGGGCCGCACCGAGAAAAAGAAGGTCTACTTCCTCACCGGCCACGGCGAGCCTTCCCTGGACGGGGTGGGCAAGGAAGACCTGAGCAGCTTCCGGAAGGCCCTGGAGGCCAGCAACTACGAGGTCAAGAGCCTGATGCTGGTGACCTCCAGCCAGGTGCCCCCGGACGCGGCGGTGGTTATCGTGGCCGGGCCGGAGCAGACGCTCAGGCCCCAGGAGACCCTGCGCCTGGCCGCCTACCAGGCCAAGGGCGGCGCGGTGCTCTTGCTCCTGGACCCGGACAGCGACGCGGGCCTGGCCTCCTGGCTGGACAAGCGCGGCGTGGTCATCGGCCAGGACATTATCATCGACCAGGCGGCCCGCCTGGCCGGCCTGAGCCCCCTGGTGCCGGTGATCAGCGAGTACGGCTTCCACGAGATAACCAAGGTGCTCTCCGGCACCATCTGCTTCTTCCCCCAGGCCCGCTCGGTGCGGATGAGCCCCAAGCCCCCGGCCGGGGTCAAGGGCGAGGAGCTGGTCAAGTCCAGCCCCGCCTCCTGGGCCACCAACTACAAGGAATTCCTGGCCTGGTACCAGGCCCAGGTGGACAAGATCAAGCAGAACCAGGAGCAGCAGAAGTCCATCGAGCTTAAGCCCGGGCCCAAGGACACCAAGGGGCCCATCAGCCTGGGCGTGGCCGTGAGCATCGAGGGCAAGGCCCCGGACCAGGGCAAGGCACCCTCCCCGGCCCGCCTGGTGGTCTTCGGCGACGCGGACTTCGTGAACAACGAGTTCCTGGACCTGGGCGGCAACCACGACCTGGTGATGAACAGCGTCTCCTGGCTGGCCAAGGACGATGACCTGGTATCCATCCGGGCCAAGAAGAAAACCAGCCAGCCGCTGTTGCTCCAGCCCGCCCAGGAGCGTCTGCTCTTCTGGATACCCCTGGTGGTGTGGCCCCTGGTGGTGGCGGTGATCGGCGCGGTGATGATCCTGCGGAGGCGGCGCGGCCGATGACCCCCAAGAAGATCATCATATGGGTGCTGTTCCTGGCCGTGGCCGCGGCGCTCTATTTCCTGTCCGACGCGGTGGACCGCCGTTCCCAGGAGCAAGAGCGCGAGACTAACCGAATAGTCACCCTTTCCGATCCCCTCAACGTGGCCAGCCTGGACATCGAGGGCCAACAGATGCCCAAGGCCATCCGCATCGAGCGGCGCGACAAGGAGCACCGCTGGGACATGGTGGCCCCGGTGAAGTCCCAGGCCGACGGGATGCAGGTGGGCCGCCTGCTCTCCACCGTGCTGGAGGGCCAGGTGAAGGGGCGCATCGAGAACCCGGGCAACCTGAAGGACTTCGGCCTGGACCCGGCCGCGCTCAAGCTGACCCTGACCGACCGCAAGGGCGGCCAGGCGGTGTTGCTCCTGGGCAGCCTCAGCCCCACCAAGGAATTCGCCTATGCCGCCGCGCCCGGGGGCAAAGAGGTGTGGATGGTGGAGCCCACCCTGCGCGGGGCGGTCAACCGCAGCGTCTTTGAGCTGCGGGACAAGGCGGTCATGGACTTCGTGGTGAGCAACGTCACGCGCCTGGAGCTGAACACCGGCAAGGAAGAGATCAAGGTAAAGCGCCTGCAAGGCGGCGCGGCCCCCCGCTGGCAGTTCGCGGACGGCGGCGAGGCCGACCCCTCGGCGGTGGAAGACCTGTTGTTCATGGTGCACGGCCTCATGGCCCTGGACTTTTTGGATCAGGGCATCCATCTGAAGAAGATGGGCTTCGAGCCGCCCCAGGCCGGGGTGGTGCTGGACATGGAGGACGGGAGCAAGAAGGGCCTATTGGTGGGCGGCAAGGTGACCGGCCGCGAGGAGCGCTACGTTCGCCGCCTGTCCGGCGGGCCGGTGATGGTGCTCAAGCAGGCTGCCCTGGACCGCCTCTACAAGGCCAACCGCTTCTCCCTGAGCCAGCGGCGGCTGATGCGCTTCGAGCGCGACGCGGCGGTGGCCCTGAGCGTCACGCGCGGCAAGGATGAGCTCAAGTACGCCAAACAAGGCGGGGTTTGGGTGCGCACCCAACCGCCGGGCGACGAAAAAAGCGGCGAAGCTGCCAGCCTTCTGGTATGGGATTTGGGTAATCTTAAATGGCAGAAGGTCCTGGGCACCGGAGGGCTTTTGGGGCTGGACAATCCCAGCGCGGTGATTAAATTGACCCTAGAGGCTCCGGCCAAGGACGGCGAGGCGCCCACGGTGCAAGTGAAGACCCTTTCCCTGGGACGGGTGGACAAGGCCAGCGGCCTGTTGGCCGCCCAAATCGGGGGGGATGAGCGCGTGTTCGGCCTGGCCGCCGACTTCGCGGACAACCTGCCCGCCGCCCAGGCGGAAAAAACGGCCCCCAAGGGCCAGAAATAAAGGATTGATCAGATGGCTCGAGTAACGGTGGAAGACTGCCTGCGCGAGGTGCCCAACCGCTTCTCCCTGGTGCATTTGGCCGCCAAGCGGGTGCGCCAGCTCCGGGAGGGCGCGCCGCCCATGATCCAGGTGAAGAACAAGGAGATCGTGGTGGCCCTCAGGGAGATCGCCGCTGGCGACGTATACCCTGTGAGCGCCGCCGAGGCCGAGAAGGAACGCGCCGAGGCCGAGGCCCGCGAGCGCGACCGCCTGGCTCAGGCCCAGCAGGCCCTGGAAGCGGCCCAGGAGGCCGGCGAGGCCCTGGAAGAGGCCGTGGAAGAGCTGAAAGACGAAGACAAATAGCCCTGCATTGGCACCATGTCCGCATCAATGAGTAAACGCTGCTATTACGAGATCTTGGAGGTCGAGCGCACCGCCGACCACGAGACCATCAAGAAGGCCTATCGCCGCATGGCCATGGAGTGTCATCCGGACCGCAACCCGGACGACCCCGAGGCCGAAAACCGCTTCAAGGAGGCCTCCGAGGCCTACCAGGTCCTGAGCGACCCGGAGAAGCGCCAGCTCTACGACACCTATGGTCACGACGGGCTGAAGTCCACCGGCTACCAGGGCTTCAACGGCATGGGCGACATCTTCAGCGCCTTCGGAGACATCTTCGAAGGGTTGTTCGGTTTCGGCGGGCCCACCCGCGACCCCGGCGGGCCCCATCCCGGCCGCGACCTGCGCTACGACATGGAGCTGAGCCTGGAGGAGATGGCCAGCGGCCACACCGCCAACATCCAGGTGCACCGCGAGACCGCCTGCGGCGAATGCGGCGGCAGCGGCCAGGCCGGGGGCGAGGAGCCCCAGGTCTGCTCGGTGTGCGGCGGCCAGGGCCAGGTGGCTCGGGCCCAGGGCCTGTTCCGGGTGGTCACCACCTGCCCCCAGTGCCGGGGCGAAGGCCGGGTGGTCACCGACCCCTGCCCCGAGTGCCGAGGCCGGGGCCGGGTGCGCGAGCAAAAGGAACTCACCGTGCAGGTGCCCGCGGGCATCGAGCACGGCCAGCGCCTGCGCATGCGTAGTGAGGGCGAGGGCGGCTACGCCGGCGGCCCCCACGGCGACCTCTACGTGGTGCTGCATCAGATGCAGCACCCGGTGTTCGAGCGCCAGGGCAACGACCTCTACCGCCGCCTGGAGGTGAGCATGTTCCAGGCCGCCCTGGGCCAGGAGGTGGGGGTGGCCAGCCTCATCGACGGCGAGGTGCCCCTGGAGATTCCCGCCGGGGCCGACACCGGCGAGATGCTGCGCATAAAGGGCCTGGGCATGCCCAAGCTGCGCTCCGGCCGCCGGGGCGACATGTACGTGCAGCTCGTCGTGCGCACCCCGCGCAAGCTGAGCAAGGCCCAGCGCGAGCTCATGGAGCAGGCCATGGCCCTGGGAGACCAGGAGGCCGCTCCCCTGCTGGGCGAAAACGGCGGCGAGGAAAGCGCCGAGGAGCCCAAGGGCAAGGGCAAGAAGAGAAAGAAAAAGCGCGGCCTGTTCTCCCGGGACTAGGAGGCGAAACATGGGCCTTAGTCATCTCGACGACAAGGGCGCCGCCCGCATGGTGGACGTGGGCGCCAAGCCCATAACCACGCGCCGGGCCGTGGCCGAGGCCTGGGTGGAGCTGGCTCCCGCCACCCTGGAGCTGATCGCCCAGGACGGCCTGCCCAAGGGCGACGCCCTGGCCGTGGCCCGCCTGGCCGGCATCATGGCTGCCAAGAAGACCCCCGACCTCATCCCCTTGTGCCATCCCCTGCCCCTGAACGGCGTCAGCCTGGAGCTGACCCCTCAAGAGGGCGGGGTGCTCATCCAAGCCACCGCCTCCACCAACGCCAACACCGGGGTGGAGATGGAGGCCATGACCGCCGCGGCCGTGGCCGCCCTGGCCCTGTACGACATGGTAAAGGGCGTGGATCGGGGAGCCCGGCTGGGGAGGGTGCAGTTGCTACTCAAGGAAGGGGGCAAGAGCGGTCTCTGGCGCCGGGAAGATTAGTCCTGCCGCCTCTTTACAGCCAGAGGCCCACATGCTAGATTTACCCGCTATCGTTTTGGTTCCGCTAGCTACGGAGTGACGACATGAACCAGAAAAAGCTCGAGTCTTTCCGCCGCCTTTTGGAGGAAAAGCTGGATGAGCTGCTCAAAGAAGCCGAGCGCACCGTGGCGGGCATGACCGATAGCAAAGAAAATTTCCCCGACCCCACCGACCGGGCGGCCATGGAGTCGGACCGCAACTTCTTGCTCAGGATCCGCGACCGGGAGCGCAAGCTCATCAGCAAGATCCGCGAGGCGCTGGAGCGCATCGAGGACGGCTCCTACGGCATCTGCGAATCCTGCGGCGAGGATATCAGCGAAAAGCGCCTCAAGGCGCGGCCGGTCACCACCCTCTGCATCGACTGCAAGAAGCGCCAAGAGGCCAACGAAAGAGCCCGCGGCCTCTAGCACTGCGCCCACCGCGGGCCGGAGGGGCGGCCACCAGGAAAGCGGGGGCTGATCCAAGCGATGTTTCAGCAGCGGCTCAAGTTCTTCCGCTCCATCCTCTACATGGGCGATCTCGCCCTGGTGGCGCTCTGTTGGTTCGGCGCCTACTTCGTGCGCTTCTATCTGCCCATCGTGCCCGTCACCAAGGGCGTCCCCGCTCTTAGCCTCTACATAATGCTCTTTCTGGTGGTGCTCATCGATTTCGCGGTGGTGCTGCCGGTCAGCGGGCTATACAAGCGCCCCTGGGCGGGCACGGGCCATGCCCTGTGGCCGGTGCTCCGGGCCGTCTTGGTGGGCGTGGTGGTGGCCATCACCCTCACCTGGTTCCTCAGGCCCTACGACTTCAGCCGCCTGGTGTTTTTGCAATTTTTCGTGTTCACCTGCCTGGCCCTGCTCATATACCGCCCGGTGCTGCGCCACTTCTGGCGGCGGGCCTACCCCGAGAACGCGGGGGAGCGCGTGTTGATCGTGGGCGCGGGCGATCTGGCCCGGCAGGTGGCGGCCAACGTCCGGGCCAACCCGGTGCTGGGCCTGAGCCTGGCGGGCTTCCTCACCCGCGACCGGGGCAAGGTAGGCCGGGAGATCGAGGGCCTGCCCATATTGGGCCACTTCAGCCAGACCGGGGACATCGCGGCTTCCCACCACGTCCAGGTGGTGATCATCGCCCTGCCCCTGGAGGCCCACGAGGACCTGCCGGTTATCCTGGAGGGGCTCTCCCAGGAGATGGTGGACGTGCGCATCGTGCCCGACCTCTACCGTTTCATGAGCTTGGGAAGCACGGTGGAGTCCTTCGAGGGGATGCCCATCATCGGCCTCCGGGGCAGCCGCCTGGAGGGCTGGCCCCGGGTGTTCAAGCGCGCGGTGGACGTGGTGGGCTCCCTGGCCCTGATCACCCTGTTCAGCCCCCTGATGGTGCTCATCGCCATATTGGTTAAGCTCACTTCGCGGGGCCCGGTGCTCTACCGCCAGCGGCGCATGGGCCTGGACGGGGTGGAGTTCATGATGCTCAAGTTCCGCTCCATGCGCCCCAAGGCCGAGGCCGAGACCGGGGCGGTGTGGGCCTCGCCCGACGACCCCCGCCGCACCCCCCTGGGCAAGATACTGCGCAAGACCTCCCTGGACGAGCTGCCCCAGTTCTTCAATGCCCTCAAAGGCGAGATGAGCCTGGTGGGCCCCCGCCCCGAGCGGCCGGAGCTGATCCAGGAGTTCCGCAGCCAGATTCCGGGCTACATGCTTAGGCATATGGTCAAGGCGGGCATCACCGGCTGGGCCCAGATAAACGGCTGGCGGGGCAACACCGACCTGAACAAGCGCATCGAGCACGACCTGTACTATATTGAAAACTGGTCGCTGTGGTTCGACCTCAAGATCATGCTGCTCACCCCCTTCCGGGGCCTGATCAGCCCCCATGCCTACTAGAGTGGCGATTCGATGCGCTTCACGTCCCATTTAGCCGAACTCGCCCACAACAAAGGGCTCCTTTGGGCCCTGACCACCCGCGAGCTCAAGGGCCGCTACCGGGGCTCGCTGTTCGGTTTCCTGTGGACCTTCCTGAACCCGCTGATGCTCCTGGGGGTCTACGCCCTGGTCTTCTCGGTGTACTTCCGGGTGCAGATGGACCACTACGCGGTGTTCATGTTCACCGGCCTGTTGCCCTGGGTGTTCTTCTCCCAGAGCCTCAACGAGGGGGCCGGGGCCATCACCGATGGCGGCAGCCTGGTCACGAAAGTGCTGTTCCCATTGCAGATACTGCCCGCGGTCAAGGTGGCGGCCAACTTCGTGAACTACCTCTTGAGCCTGCCCATCCTCTTCGCCTTTTTCATCGCCGACGGCGTGGCCTTTCACTGGACCATGTTCGGCTTCCTTATCGTGGCCACGGTGCACCTGGCGTTCACCTACGCCCTGGCCGTGCTGCTTTCGGCGGCCAACGTGTTTCTCAGGGACACCAAACACATCATCGGCAACCTCCTGACCCTGTGGTTCTTCCTCACCCCCATCCTCTACCCCCTGGCCCAGGTGCCCCAGGCCTTTAGGCCCCTGGTCTACCTGAACCCAGCGGCGGTGATCACCCTGGCCTATCACGACGTGTTCTTCTGGGGGCGCTGGCCCGCCTGGGGCCCGCTGGCCGGAGTGGCGGCGCTCAGCCTGGTTCTGTTGTTCGTGGCCGTGGTAATCTTCGAAAACCACAAGGAGTACTTCGCCGAGAAGATATGAGCGACCCGGCTGCCATAGAAGTAAAGGGCCTGGTGAAGCGCTTTCGCCGCGAGATGCTCAAGCGCGATTACACCACCTGGAAGACCCTTTTGCTGCGCCCCTTCCAGAAGCGGGGGCCGGACGACTATCTCACCGTGCTGGACGGGGTGGACCTGAGCGTGTCGCCGGGGCGGACCCTGGCCATCATCGGCGAGAACGGCTCGGGCAAGTCCACCATGCTCAAGATTCTGGCCGGCATCTACAAGGCCGACCAGGGCACGGTGGAGGTGCGCGGCCGGGTGAGTAGCCTCATCGAGCTGGGCGCGGGCTTCCATCCCGAGTTCAGCGGCCGGGAGAATATCTTCCTTAACGGCACCATCCTGGGGCTGAGCAAGAAGGAGATCCAGGCCCGCTTCGAGGACATCGTGGAGTACTCGGGCCTGGGCGATTTTATCGAGGCCCCGGTGAGGACCTACAGCTCGGGCATGTACGTGCGCCTGGGCTTCGCCGTGGCGGTGAACGTTGACCCGGACGTGCTCTTGGTTGACGAGGTGCTGGCCGTGGGCGACGAGGCTTTCGCCCACAAGTGCGAGACCAAGCTGAACCAGTTCCGCGCCGCCGGCAAGACCATCGTGCTGGTGAGCCACGACCTCATCGCGGTGAAGAAGTTCGCCGACGAGGTGGTGTGGCTGGACAACGGCAAGGTGGCCGCCCAGGGCGAGCCGGCCATGGTCATCGACGCCTACCGCCAGGGAGTGGCCCGGCGCGAGGACCAGGCCGGGCGCGAACGGGCCAAGGCCAGGAGCGGCCTGGACCCCAAGCGGCGCTGGGGCCAGGGCGAGGTGGAGATAACCGGGGTGCGCCTGCTGGACGATGGCGGCCAAGCCCATGCGGTGTTCACCAGCGGCAAGCCCCTGAGCCTGGAGATCGACTACGCCATGCGCCAGGAGGTCAGCG
Source organism: Desulfarculaceae bacterium (assembly GCA_020444545.1). Classification (NCBI taxonomy): domain Bacteria; kingdom Pseudomonadati; phylum Thermodesulfobacteriota; class Desulfarculia; order Desulfarculales; family Desulfarculaceae; species Desulfarculaceae bacterium. The sequence goes on from JAHLKT010000003.1 coordinate 270,564, forward strand.
ACCTGGTCTTCGGGGTGGCGGTGCACAACAGCGCCGGGGTGCTCTGCTACGGGTCCAACACGGCCATCGACCAGGCCGCCCTGGGCGATCCGCCGCCCGTGGGCACGGTGCGCCTGGAGCTGGAGCGCCTGGACCTGGTGCAGGGCAGCTATTTGCTGGACGTGGCCGCCCATGCGGCCGACGGTCGGGCCTATGACTATCTGACCCAGGTGGCCGCCTTCGAGGTGCGGGGCGGGCCGGGCGACGAGGGGGTGTGGCGGCCCCCGCACGCCTGGAGCCTGGCGGCCCGGGGAGAGAGCGCATGAGCGGCGAGACGAGCAAACCCGGCGTGGACCTGGAGGCCATCCTGGCCGAGGTGGACGCGGCGGTGGAGGAAAAGAAGGCCTCCGGCTATTACGACCCGGCCGAGCTTCGGCGGGTGGAGGAGGCGGCCCTGGCCGCGCGCAGCCTAGACGACGAGCCGGGCAACCTGATGAAGCTGCACCACGCCAAGCTCAAGGAGCTGTGGGAGCCCACCGGCTGGGGGGTTTCCACCCACCGCGCCGGGGCCAAGGGCAAGCTGATCCTGGGGCTCAAGAAGCTCATCTACAAGCTGAGCCGCTTTCCCATGAGCGTATGGCTGGCCCGCCAGGCCCGCTTCAACGACGAGACGGTGCATTTGATCACCGTGCTCCTGCCGCTCATAGCCAATGTGCGCTCCCGTTTGCCCCAGGCCGAGAAGCGCCTGGATCAGATGGAGCTGGCCCTGGCCCGCACCGCCCCGCGCGTGGAGGCTCTGCTGGCCCGTTTGGAGGAGGTGGTCGCGGCCCAGGAGGCCAAGGGCGAGGCCGCTCCCGGCGCCGCCGCCGAGGTGCGCCGGGCCCGCTTCCAGAGCCGGGGCGCGGCCTACCTGGATTTCGAGAACCAGCACCGGGGCGAGCGCGAGCTGATCAAAGAGCGCCAGAGCGTTTATCTGCCCATCTTCGCCAAGAGCGTGACCCCGCAGGCGCCCCTGCTGGACATCGGCTGCGGCCGGGGCGAGTTTCTGGAGGCGGCCAAAGAGGCTGGGCTCGCGGCCAAGGGCCTGGAGCTCAACCCCGAGATGGTGGCCCTGGGGCGCGGGCGCGGCCTGGATATCGCCGAAGGCGACATCATCGAGCATCTGCGCAGCCTGCCCGACGGCAGCCTGGGCGGCATCCTCATGGCCCAGCTCATCGAGCACCTGAGCTACGACGAGCTCAGCGAGGCGGTGAGCCTGGCCGTGGCCAAGCTGGCCGAGGGCGGCTGGCTCATCGCCGAGACGGTGAACCCCGCCTGCCTGAGCACCCTGGCCGGGGCTTTTTATCTGGACCTGACCCACAACAAGCCCATCCACCCCGAGGCGGCGCGCTTCCTGTGGAAGTGGGCCGGGCTGCGGGACATAGAGGTGCTCTATCTCTCGCCCTACCCCGAGCAGTACCGCTTGCCCGCCTCGCCGGAACAAACCCCCACGGCCCAAGCCATGAACCAGGCGGTCAAGCAGCTCAACGACCTGCTCTATTCTTATCAGGACTACGCGGTGGTGGGGCGCAAGTAGGCCATGGCCGCGCCCGGCGAGCTCCGCTGCACCTTTGTGCTTCCCTGGTATGGGGAGCAGGTCCCCGGCGGGGCCGAGGCCGAGGCCCGGCTGACGGCCGAGAACCTGGCACGGGCCGGGGTGCGGGTGCAGGCCCTGGCCACCACCCTGAGCGGCCTGGGCTCGGACTGGGACGGCGAGGCCCTGCCCGCGGGCGAGACCATGGAGAACGGCGTCACCGTGCGGCGCTTCCCCATCGCCCCGCGCGACGCTGCCCGCTTCGACGGCCTGAATATGCGGGTGCTGGCCGGGGCCACCCTTTCGCCCGAGGAAGAGCGTGCCTTTTACGCCAACATGGTCTACAGCCCCGAGCTGCTGGAGCACATCGCGGCCCACCCCGAGGAAGGCCCCTTCTTTTTCATTCCCTATCTATGGACCTCCTCGGCCTGGGGGCCGCTGATCCACCCCAGCAAGAGCCTGATCATCCCCTGCCTGCACGACGAGGGCTACGCCCGCATGGCCGGGGTCAAACGGGCCATGGAGAGCGCCCGGGCGGTGTGCTTCCACGTCCCGGCGGAGCGCGACCTGGCCGCCCGGCTCTACGACCTGGGGCGCACCGAGCCCATCATCGTGGGCGAGGGCATGGACACCCACTGGACCCACGACGCGGCGCGCTTCCGGCGCGACTTCGGCTTGGAGGAGCCCTTCATCCTCTACGCGGGGCGCAAGGACCCGGGCAAGAACACCCCGCTGCTGGTCCATTACTTCCTGCGCTACAAGGCCGAGGGGCGCGGGCCCCAAGGGCTCAAGCTGGTCTTGATCGGCAACCTGCCGGCCGAGATCCCGCCTGGCGGCGAGGCGCATGTCCTGGACCTGGGCTTCGTGGAGATTCAGCAGAAGCACGACGCCTATGCGGCCTGCGAGGTGTTCGTGCAGCCCTCGCTCATGGAGAGCTTCTCGCGGGTGATCATGGAGGCCTGGCTGGCGGGCTCGCCGGTGATGGTGCACGCCGACTGCCCGGTGACCCGCGACCACGCCCTGATCAGCGGCGGCGGCCTGGCCTTTGGCGACTACCCCCACTTCGCCGAGTGCCTGGACTATCTGCTGGCGCGCCCCGAGCTGCGGGCCGAGATGGGCCGGGCGGGCGCGGCCTATGTGCAGGGCAACTTTGCCTGGCCGGTGGTGGTGGACAACTACCTCAAGGTCATCGAGCGGGTAAGCGCCGAGCCGATGCCCGCCCCCACCAGCGCGGACAAGGCCCTGGCCCCCAAGCCCAAGGCGCGGGCCAGCGGCCCGGCGGTGCACCAGATGGTGCCGGACTTCAGCTACGGTGACGCCATCGGCAACGACGCCCTGGCCATCCAAAAGACCCTGCGCTCCTGGGGCCTGAACTCGGACATCTTCGCGCACAGCATCCACCCCCGCCTGGCCGACAAGGCGCGGCCCATTGCCGAGTATGCCAAGCAGGCCCGGCCCGAGGACGTGCTGCTTTTCCATTTCTCCATCGGCCACGAGGCCGCCGAGCTGCTGCCCGGCCTGCCCGGCCGCCGGGTGCTCCGGTACCACAACATCACCCCGGCCGAGTATCTGGACCGCTGCAACCCCGAGAGCGCCGCCCGCGCCCGCCTGGGCCGCGAGCAGCTGGGGCGCATCGCCCCGGCGGTGGAGCTGGGCATGGGGGTTAGCGACTACAACTGTCTGGAACTGGGCCAAGCGGGCTGCCCGGCCACGGCCACGGTGCCCATCGTGATCGACACCTCGGTCTTGGACACCGCGCCCGACGCCTTTGTGGCCCACCGCTTTGACGACGAGCGCCCGGCGGTGCTGCACGTGGGCCGCTTGGTGCCCAACAAGGCCATCGAGGATTTGATCCGGGCCCAGTACTGGCTCTCGCGCCTGGTGCCGGGCACGCGGCTCATGATCGTGGGCTCGGAAGTGGGCTGCGAATCCTACGCCGAAAGCCTGCGCGAACTGGTGGACCGCCTGGCCGTGCCGGGGGTGCACTTCTCGGGGCATGTCTCCCTGGCCGGGCTCATGGCCTATTACCGCCGGGCGAACTGCTACCTCTGCCTCTCCGAGCACGAAGGCTTCTGCGTGCCTCTGGTGGAGTCCATGCACTTCGGCATCCCCATCGTGGCCCACGCCGCCGCCGGGGTGCCGGGCACCCTAGGCCAGGGCGGCCTGCTCCTGGACAGCAAGGAGCCCCAGCGGGTGGCCGAGGCGGTGGCCCGGGTGCTGAGCGACGCGCCTCTGGCCGAGGCTCTGCGCCTGGCCGGGCGGGCTCGCTTGCAGCGCTTCGCGCCCCAGCGGGTGGCTCGCGACTTGCGCGAGGTGCTCACCGAGCGCCTGGGCCTGGAGCTCAACCCATGAGCGCCCGGCCTCTCGTGGACGCGCGGCCCTTGCAGCCGGGCTACAAGCAACACGCCCAGCGGGGCATCGGGCGCTACGCCAAGAACCTGCTGGGCGCCATGCTGGCCCAGGTGGGTGAGCAGGGCTTGGAGCTCATGGTGCGCTCCGACCTGCCCGATCCGCCCTTGGGGCAGGCCGCTCCGCGCCTGGCCGTGGGGCCCGGCCCCACCTGGCTGCCCTTGGGCGAGCGGATCATCGGCCAGCACCGCACCCTTTCCCGCGCCCTGGCCCCGGCCTGGCGCTCCGGGCGCGTGGTGCACATCCTCAGCCACGGCGACGCCCCGGCCTGCCCGGGCCCGCGCACCGTGATCACCTGCCACGACCTGATCTACCAGCGCATGGAGGCGATTTACACCGAGGGCAAGAGCAAGCTGCCCTTCCGGGCGGCCCGTTGGCTGGAAACGCGTTGCCTGCCGCGCGCGGCCATGATCATCGCGGTGAGCCAGTGCACCGCCCGCGACGTGGCAGAGCTTTACGGTGTGCCCGGGGAGCGCATCCGGGTGATCCCCGAGGCGGCCGACCCAGGCCTGGCCCCGGTGAGCGACCCTGCCGTACTGGATGAGGTACTGAGCCGCCACGGCCTGGCGCGCGGGGGTTACGTCTTTTATTTGGGCGGCATCGATCCGCGCAAGGACCTACCCACCCTGCTCCGGGCCCTGCTAAGATTGCGTGAGGCGGGCAGCCCCCTGGTGCTGGCCCTGGCCGGACCGGTGCAAGAAGACAAGCACTACCCCGCCCTGGCCACGGCTTTGCGCGACCTGCGCCTGGGCGAGGCGGTGAAGCTCCTGGGGTTCGTGGCCGAGGCCGATCTGCCCGCGCTCTACTCCGGCGCTGCCGCCTTTGCCTTCCCCTCGCGCTACGAGGGCTTCGGCCTGCCGCCCCTGGAGGCTATGGCCTGCGGCGCGCCGGTGGTGGTCGCCCGCGCGGCGGCGGTGCCCGAGGTGGTGGGCGAGGCGGGGCTGCTCTTCCCGCCCGGAGACGACGCGGCCCTGGCCGAGGCCCTGGCCAGCCTGGCGGGTAACCCGGAGAGGGCCGGCGAGGTGAAAGCCAAGGGACTGGCCCGCGCGCGGGAGTTTTCCTGGGAGCGGGCCGCCCGCGACACCCTGGCCCTGTACGAGGAGGTGCGCGCTGCAAACTGAAGCCCGCAGCCGTGTGGCCGGATGGGTGCTGGAGAGCGCCCTGGCCGTGGTCATCGCCCTGTCGGTGTGGTGGCTGTGGTCCCGGCTCGCCCTGCCCAGCATGGGCCAGGAGAAGATATGGTTCTCCCTGGGCTGGCTGGTGGCCCTGGGGCTGGGCGCGGCCTGGCGGGCCTTGTGGCCCCAGCCCAAGGGCGACGAGGCCCACCATCTGCTGCGGGCGGGCACCTGCTCCTATGGCGCGCTGCTGTTGGCCGTGGTCTTCGTGGCCCTCTTGGTAGGGGCCGAATCCCTGGGCAACTACAAACTCTGGCTGGGCGTGGTCTATCTGGGCGGCGTGACCCTGAGCCTGGCCAGCCTGACGCTGCGCCTGCGCTCCCGCCTGGCCGCCAAGCCCAGGCAGGAGGCCTTCTCCGCCCTGGCCGGGGCGGCCATCGCCTTCATGGCCTGCCTGCTCATCCTGCCCTGGGTGCGGCCCGACCTCACCGCCCTGTGGCCCCCGCCCGCCGGCGAGATGTGGCAGCCCCTGGCCGCGGCGGCGCTGTGGGGGGGCGTGGCCGGGTCCAGCCTTCTGGTGGTGCGTTTGCTGGGCGGCGGGCGCCGCCTCTCCTGGATGGTCTATCTGGCCGTGGGCCTGGGGCCCGGCCCGGCCCTGGCGGTGAGCTGGCTGCCGCTTATTCCCCTGGGCCTGGGCTGCGCCATCATGGCCGGGCTGGCCGCTCTGCGCCTGATCATGATGCGTGGGACTACTCCCGGCGTGACCGGCGAAGGCGGCCCGGCCCAGCCCCTGTCCTTTTACTGGCTGCTGCGGTCGTTGATGCTCATCTGGTGGGGCGTGGGCGCGGCGGTCACCCTGGCCGCGGCCTGGTGGTATCCCCGGGTGGGGGCCATGTTCCTGGAGGCGGACTGGCTGCGCGCCGTGGCCATGGGCGCCTTCGTGGTCACCTGCGTGGGGCTCCTGGGCGAGTACGCCCTGCCCCTACTGGGACGTAGCGAGGGCGTGCCCCTGGGGCCGGAGCGCAAGGTGGTGGGCATCTTCTGCTCGGTGCTGGCCTTCCTGGCCGCCATGAGTCCCTTTTTGCTCATGCAGCCGCCGGCGGGCGCGGCACTGCCGCCCTACTTCGCCGAGGGCGCCCGCGCCGTGCTCCTGGAGCCCGAAACGGTGCTGGGCCCTGACAAGCGCGAGGTGGAGCTAAAGCCGCCCACCTGGCTCACCGGCCTGAGCCGGGTGTTCGTAATCAGCTATCTGAGCAACGGAGCCAAGGTGAAGCAGGGCGAGACGATAGCCCAGCTCATCGCCACCGACGAGCAGGACCTGCCTCACGTTTACCAGCTGCGGGCGGGCATCGACACGGCGGAATGGGCCCTGGATCAGCGCGAACTGAGCCTGGAAGCCCGACACCGCCCGGCCCGTCTGGCCTCCACCTGGCTCATCTACACCGCCACCGGCGAGTCTTTCCGGGCACACAGCTATCTGACCGGCCTCTACCTGGGCCGCCGGGTGGAGCGCCTTACCAGCGTGCGTCTGCGCTACCTTTACAAGAACCCGCCCGGCGAGCCGCCGGTTAAGCTGGTGCTCAGGCGAGTCTTTCTCTACTAATTTTTTCGGTAACAATTATGACCGACGCGCTCCCGTAGCTGGGAGGCAAGGCGCGGGCAAGTGAGCTCCGCGGGCACGCCGAGGAAACCAGCGCCGCCCGCAACGCAGTTTCCCGCCGCCTGGCGAAGCCGGTGGCCCACAAGAAGAGCGGGGCTCCCGAAGGAACCCCGCTCGTTGCGAACCGTCTTTGGCGCGGGCAATATTACTTGCCGGCGGCCTCGTCCACCAGGGACACGATGGCCATGGGCGCGGCATCGCCGCGGCGGACCCGGGTGGGCAACACCCGCACGTAGCCGCCTTGGCGGCCGCCGTAACGGGTCTTGGCATCGTCGAAGAGTTTGCCGCAGACCTTGTGGCTGCGCATATAGGACTCGGCCTGACGGCGGGCATGAAGGTCGCCCCGCTTGGCCAGAGTGATCATCTTTTCGGCCACCCGCTTGAGCTCCTTGGCCTTGGCCTCGGTGGTCTCGATCTGGTCGTGCTCGAACAGCGAGGTCACCATGTTGCGAAGCATGGCCCGGCGGTGCGGGGTGGTGCGGCTAAGCCGGCGGTTGTCCTTGCGGTGTCTCATTTTTCCTTCGTCCTGGCTTCCAGCTCTTCCCGGGTGGGGAAGTCGTCCAAACCCATGCCCAGGGTCAGGCCCATTTCGGTGAGCATTTCCTTAATTTCGTTCAAGGACTTGCGGCCGAAGTTCTTGGTTTTGAGCATCTCCGACTCGCTCTTTTGCACCAACTCGCCGATGTACTTGATGTCGGCGTTCTTCAGGCAGTTGGCGCTGCGCACGCTGAGCTCCAGCTCGTCCACGGTGCGGAAGAGGTTTTCGTTGAGGCTGGGCTCCTCGACGCTCTCCTCCTGATCGGGCTCGGGCTCCTCCTGGAAGTTGATGAAGATCGACAGCTGTTCCTTGAGGATCTTGGCCGCATAGGCCACCGCGTCCTCGGGCCGCACCGCGCCGTTGGTGAAGACCTCCAGGGTCAGCTTGTCGTAGTCGGTAATCTGGCCCACGCGAGCCTGGGTGACCACGTAGTTGACCTTGATGATGGGGCTGAAGGCGGCATCCAGGGCCACCACCCCAATGGGGTCTTCCTCGTTCTTGTTGCGATCGGCGGTAACGTAGCTCTTGCCGGTCTTCACCGTCAGCTCGGCCCGGAGGCTGCCCTCGGGGCCCAGGGTGGCGATGGCGTGCTCGGGATTGAGTATCTGCACGTCCGGGGGCACGTTGATGTCGCCGGCGGTGACCACGCCCTCGCCGTTGGCATCGATGCTCATCACCGCGGGGTCGTGGCCCAGGTACTTCAGACGCACGCCCTTCAGGTTGAGGATGATGTCGCTTACGTCCTCCATCACACCGTTGATGGTGGAGAACTCGTGCAAGACTCCATCCATGCGAACGTTGGTGATGGCCGCCCCCTGCAAGGAGGAGATCAGGATGCGCCTGAGGGCGTTGCCGATGGTGTGGCCGAAGCCCCGCTCCAGCGGCTCGCAGGAGAACTTGCCGTAGTACTGGGTGTGCGACTCCTCGTCCACCTCCAGGCGCGACGGCCTGATGAGTTCTCTCCAGTTTCTCTCCATGACCTCTCTCTAATCGCTAGCGGGAGTAAAGCTCAACGATGAGCTGCTCCTGCATGGGGATGGTCAGCTCCTCGCGGGTGGGCTGGGCCTTGATGGTTCCGCGGAACTTATCGGCCTCCAGCTCCAGCCACTCGGGCACGGTGCGCCGGGCAATCGCCTCCAGAGACTCCTTGAGCTGGGGAATCTCGCGGCTCTTGTCCTTGACCGCCACCACGTCGCCGATCTTCACGCGGGCCGAGGGGATGTCCACCCGGCGCCCGTTGATGGTCACGTGGCCGTGGCGCACCCAATGGCGGGCCTGGGCCCGGCTGCCCGCGAAGCCCAGGCGATAGACCACGTTGTCCAGCCTCGTCTCCAAGAGCATCAGCAGGTTGTGGCCGGTCACCCCGCGCATGCGGGCGGCGCGCTTGTAGGTCAGGTTGAACTGCTTCTCGGCCAGGCCGTACATGCGCTTGACCTTCTGCTTCTCGCGAAGCTGGAGGCCATAATCGCTGACCTTGGTCCGCCGCTGGCCGTGCTGCCCCGGAGGGAAGGCGCGGCGCTCCACGGCGCACTTGTCAGAAAAGCAGCGGTCACCCTTGAGGTAAAGTTTCTGCACCTCGCGCCGGCAAAGCCGGCACACGGAACCTCTATATCGAGCCAAAACAGCTCCTCCGTTCGACTAGCGGTGGCCCCGGATCACACCCGGCGCCGCTTGGGGGGGCGGCAACCGTTGTGGGGCACGGGGGTTACGTCGCGGATGACGGTGACGGTGAAGCCGACATTGCCCAGGGCCCGAAGCGCGGCCTCGCGGCCGGAACCGGGTCCCTTGACGTTCACCTCGACCGTGCGCATGCCGTGGTCCATGGCCTTCTTGGCCGCGTCCTCGGCGGCAAGCTGGGCCGCGAAGGGGGTGGACTTGCGCGAGCCCTTGAAGCCCTGCACGCCCGAGCTGGACCAGCTCACGGTGTTCCCTTGGGGGTCGGTGATGGTGATCACCGTGTTGTTGAAGGTGCTGGCAATGTGCACCACCCCGTTGGGGATATTCTTCTTTTCCTTGCGTTTGCGAACGCCTTTTTTCACCGCTTTGGCCATTTACTTCTTCCTCTTGCCCACGACCGCGCGGCGGGGACCCTTGCGGGTGCGCGCATTGGTGCGGGTGCGCTGGCCGTTGACCGGCAGACCGCGGCGATGCCGCAGGCCGCGGTAGCAGCCCAGGTCCATCAGGCGCTTGATGTTCATGGAGATCTCGCGCCTGAGATCGCCCTCCACCTTGAAGGTGGTGTCGATCACCTGGCGGATGTTGTTGATCTCCTCGTCGGTCAGATCGCCGGCCTTGGTGGCCGGGTCAACCCCACTGGCCGAGCAGATCTTGCCCGCCGAGGTATGACCGATGCCATAGATGTAGGTCAGCGCGATCTCAATGCGCTTGTTGCGCGGGAGGTCTATGCCTGAGATTCTGGCCACGCCTCTTCTCCCTTAACCTTGCCGCTGCTTGTGGCGCGGGTTCTTTTTGCAAATCACCCGAACCACGCCACCGCGCTTGATTATCTTGCAGTCCTTGCACATGCGCTTGACCGATGCCCGAACCTTCATGGGACCGTCTCTCTTTGCAAGCGTTGCCGGTTGCGGCCTTTGGGGCCGGCCGGCCTTCGTTAATCCCCGCTCTAAACGAGCAGGCTTAGTATGCGTGGCCCGTCATCCGTGACGGCCACGGTGTGTTCAAAGTGGGCCGAAAGTTTACCGTCAGCGGTGACCGCCGTCCAGCCATCGGCCAATATCTTTACTTCGTGGCGCCCGGCGTTGACCATCGGCTCTATGGCCAGGACCAACCCCGGTTTCAGCTCCACGCCCCGGCCCGGCGAGCCGAAGTTGGGCACCTGCGGGTCCTCGTGCAGGCTGCGCCCGATGCCGTGGCCCACGAACTGCCGGACCACGCTGTAGCCCGCGCCCTCGGCCACCTTTTGCACCGCCGAGGAGACATCGCCCAGCCGGTTGCCGGGCCGCATCTGCTCGATGCCCGCGGCCAGGGAGCTCTCGGTGGCCTGCATCAAGGCCTTGGCCTGGTCGCTCACCCGGCCCACGGCCACCGTGGTGGCCGAGTCGCCGTTGAAGCCGTCCAGCACCACCCCGAAGTCCATGGAGAGAATATCTCCCTCCTTCAGGGGTTCGCGGCGCGGGAAGCCGTGCACCACTTCGCTATTTACCGAGCAGCAGAGGCTATAAGGATAGCCGTGATAGCCTTTGAAGCTCGGGGTGGCCCCGGATTGGCGGGCCATTTCCTCGGCCATCGCGTCCAGGTCCAGGGTTCGGACCCCTGGCTTGACCTCGGCCTTCACCGTTGCCAGCACCCGGGCCACAACTTGGTTGGCCCGCGCCATGGCCTCTATCTCGGCCGGAGTCTTAAGGACGATCATGCCGTTTGGCCCAGCCGCCTCCGAGTGCCTTAGCCCAGCACCGCCTTGATGCGGTCCAGGATCTCGCCCATGGCGCCCACGCCGTCGATGGGACGGAGCAGGCCCTTGGTCTTATAGTAGTCGATGAGCGGGGCGGTCTGGTCCTCGTAGACCTTCAGCCGGTTGCCCACCGTGGTCTCGTTGTCGTCGTCGCGCTGGTACAGCTCGCCGCCGCACTTGTCGCACACGCCCTCGACCTTGGGCGGATCGAACATCACGTGGAAGCCCTGGCCGCAGGCCTTGCAGGTGCGGCGGCCGGTCAGGCGGCCCATCAGCTCGCTGTTGGGCACCTCGATGCTGATCACGTGGTCGATTTTCTTACCCATGCCCTCCAACACCTTGTCCAGAGCCTCGGCCTGGGGCACGGTGCGGGGGAAACCGTCGAGCATGAAGCCCTTGGCGCAGTCGTCCTGGGCGATGCGGTCCTTGGCCAGGCCGATCACCACCTCATCGGGCACCAGCTGACCGGAGTCCATGTATTTCTTGGCCTCCAGGCCCAGCTCGGTCTGGTTCTTCACAGCCTCGCGCAGCATGTCGCCGGTGGAGATCTGCGGGATGCCATAGGCATCGATGAGCATTTTGGCCTGCGTGCCTTTGCCCGCCCCCGGAGGGCCTAACAAAATCAGGTTCATGTCTCGCTCCCTCTCTTCCGAAATTTCCCCGAATCTTCTCTAACGCGAGAAGCCTCCCACGATCAAATCGCTAGCGCCCCCGCACAACGCCCTTTTTCATGAACCCCTCATAGTTGCGTTGCAGCAGGTGGCTTTCGATCTGGGCCATGGTGTCCATGGCCACGCCCACCACGATCAACAGCGCCGTGCCGCCGAAATAGAACGGCACGTTGAACTGCCCGATCAGGATGGTGGGCAACACACAGACCGCGCTGACATACACCGCGCCACCCAGGGTGAGGCGGGTCAGGACCCGGTCGATGTACTCGGCGGTGCGCTTGCCGGGGCGGATGCCCGGAATGAAGCCGCCGTACTTTTTCATGTTGTCCGCCACGTCGTCCGGGTTGAAGGTCACCGCGGTGTAGAAGTAGCAGAAGAAGAATATCAGGATCACGTAGAGCAGGCTGTAAATCCAGCCGCCCGGGGTGATTGCGCTGGCCGCCGCCTGCACCCATTCCACCTGGATGAGCTGGGCGATGGTCGCCGGGAACATGATAATGCTGCTGGCGAAGATGGGCGGAATCACGCCGGAGGTGTTTATCTTCAGGGGCAGGTGGGTGGTCTGCCCGCCGTACATGCGCCGGCCCACCACCCGTTTGGCGTACTGCACCGGCAGCCGCCGCTGGCCCTGCTCCACGAACACGATGGCCGCGATCACCGCGATCATCATGACCAGGATGATCACCAGCATGAAGATGCTCATCTCGCCCAGGCTCACCATGCGGAAGGTGCTGTGGATCGCCGAGGGCATACGGGCCACGATGCCCGCGAAGATGATCAGGCTGATGCCGTTGCCGATGCCGCGTTCGGTGATCTGCTCGCCCAGCCACATGATGAAGCTGGTGCCCGCCGCCAGGGTGATCATGGTCATGAGCCGGAAGGCCCAGCCGGGGTTGGGCACCACCATGGCGCCGCCGGGGCTGGTCATGGACTCCAGGCCGATGGCGATCATGAAGCCCTGCACCATGGCCAGGGCCACGGTGCCGTAGCGCGCGTACTGGGTGATCTTCTTGCGCCCCTCCTCGCCCTCTTTCTTGAGCTGGGCCAGGTGGGGGATGACCACCGTGAGGAGCTCCAGGATGATGCTGGCGCTGATGTAGGGCATAATGCCCAGGGCGAAGATGCTCATGCGCTCCAGGGCGCCGCCGCTGAACATGTCGAACAGGCCCAGCAGGGTGCCCTGGTAACGGGCGAAGAAGGCGCTCAGGGCGTCAGCGTCGATGCCGGGCGTGGGGATGGCGCAACCCACCCGGTACACGGCCAGCATGACGAGCGTGAACAGAATCCGGCGCTTAAGCTCCGGGATCTTGAGCATATTGCCGACGCCAGAGACAGCCACCTTATACCAACTCCACCGTTCCGCCGGCTGCCTCGACCTTGGTCTTGGCGCCCGCGCTAATCTGGTCCACCTTAACGGTCAGAGCCACTTTGACCTCGCCCTGGCCCAGCACCTTGATGGCATCGAAGCAGCCCTTGATCAGGCCGGCCTCGGCCAGAGCCTGGGCGTCCACCACGCTGCCGGCCTCGAAGCTGGCCAGGTCGCGCAGGTTGACTTCGGCGATCTTCTTGCCAAAGGGGTAGTTGCTGAATCCACGCTTGGGCAGGCGCCGCTGCAGGGGCATCTGGCCGCCCTCGAAGCCGGGGCGCACACCGCCGCCGCTGCGGCTGTTCTGGCCCTTGTGGCCCTTGCCCGCGGTGCCGCCTTGGCCCGAGGCCTGGCCGCGCCCGATGCGCTTGCGGGCCTTTTTGGCCCCGGCGGGGGGCTTGAGTTCATTGAGCTTCATGATGGTCCTCTAATCCTCGTCCGGGAGCACCGTCACGAGGTGCTCGACCTTCTTGACCATGCCCCGGATGGCCGGGGTGTCCTTGAGGGTCACGACCTTGTTCATCCTGGTCAGCCCCAGGCCCTTGAGGGTCTTGCGCTGACGCTCGGGACGGCCGATGTAGCTTTTTACCTGTTTGACCCGGAAGGTCTTGTCATTCGCCTCAGCCATGATGCACCTTCCCGGCCCTAGGCCGTCACCTGTTCCACCGGAACGCCGCGGCGCTTGGCCAGCTGCTCGGGGCTCTTGAGGGAGCGGAGTCCCTCCAGGGTGGCCCGAATGACGTTGTGGGGGTTGTGGGTGCCCAACACCTTGGTGAGGATGTCGGTGACCCCGGCAGCCTCCAAGACCGCGCGCACCGCGCCGCCGGCGATGACGCCCGTACCCGGGCGGGCCGGCTTCAACAGGACCTTGCCGGCCCCAAAGCGCCCAACGATCTCGTGGGGAATGGTGCCCTCTTTCAAGGGGATGGGCGCCATGTCCCGCTTGGCCTTTTCCACGCCTTTGCGGATGGCCTCGGGGACCTCGTTGGCCTTGCCCAGGCCGAAGCCCACACTGCCCTCGCCGTCTCCCACCACGACCACGGCCGCGAAGGAGAAGCGGCGTCCGCCCTTGACCACCTTGGCCACGCGGTTTATGTGCACCACCTTGTCGATGAGCTGAAATTCTTCCTCAGCCACCGGCCGGGGTCTGCGTCGATCCGGTCTGTTCCGTTTGTCCAGCAAGGCCTATCCCTCACATGCCAGGCGCGTTAATTCGCGCCCTAAAAGTCCAAACCCGCTTCGCGGGCCGCCTCGGCCAAGGCCTTAACCCGGCCGTGATACAAAAACCCATTGCGGTCGAATACCACCTGCTTGATGCCCTTGGCTTGCGCCTTGGCGGCCACGGCCGCTCCCACCTTCTTGGCGGTGGCGATGTTGCCGCAGTGGCCTTCCACCTCGCCCAGATCCTGGGGGAGACTGGAGGCGGCCACCAGGGTGGTGCCGCTAACGTCGTCTATTATCTGCGCGTACATGTTGCTCAAGGAGCGGTACACGCAAAGCCGGGGACGCTCGGCGGTGCCGCGCACCTTGCGGCGCACCCGCACCTGGCGTTTGGCCCAGGCAACCTTTTGCTTGTTGGTCTTTGCCATGACTGTGCCTCGTGTCCCGCTTTACTTGACGCCGGCCTTGCCAACCTTGCGCCGGATGGTCTCCTCGGCGTACTTGACGCCCTTGCCCTTGTAGGGCTCCGGAGGCCGGAAGGCGCGGATGGTGGCCGCGGTCTGACCCAAGAGCTCCTTGTCGATGCAGCTCAGGGTGACGATGGTGTTCTTTTCCACCGAGGCGCTGACGCCGTCGGGCAGGGCGAAATCCACCGGGTGGCTGAAGCCCAAAGCGAGCTTCAGGGTGTTGCCGGCGGCCTCGGCGCGGTATCCCACGCCGTTGATCTCCAGCACCTTGGTGTAACCCTGGCTCACGCCCTGCACCATATTGGCGATCAGGCTGCGGAACAGGCCCCACAGGCCGCGGGCCTTCAGGCTATCGTCGACCGGAGTAACCAAGAGCTTACCGTCTTCCTCGGTGACCTTCACCTGGGGATGCAACTCACGGCTCAAAACGCCCTTGGGGCCCTTGATCTCGATCTTCGTGTCATCCATGGTGACCGTGACCCCGGAGGGGATGATCACCGGCTGTTTACCCACGCGACTCATGATAAACGCTCCCAGCCCCCTACCAAACGGCGCAGAGGATTTCGCCGCCCACCTTAGCCTTGCGGGCAGCCCTGTCGCTCAACACGCCCTTGGGGGTGGAGAGAATGTTCACCCCCAGGCCGCTGCGCACCTGGGGAATCTTGTCAAAGCCCACGTACACCCGGCGGCTGGGCTTGGACACCCGCTTGATGCCGTCGATGACCGGCTTGCCGGCAACGTAGCGGAGCTTGATGGTCAATAGCCCCTGCTTGTCGTCTTCCTGCACCGAGTAATCGGCCACATAGCCCTCTTCCATGAGCACCCGGGCCACGGCGGCCTTGAGGCGCGAGGAGGGGATGACCACCTCGTCATGGCGGGCCATCAGGCCGTTGCGCACGCGAGTGAGCAGGTCGGCTACGGGATCTTGCATAGACATAATGCTTCTCCTACCAGCTCGACTTGATCACGCCGGGAATCTCGCCCCGGAGCGCCATGTTGCGGAAGCAGATGCGGCAAATGCCGAACTTGCGGATGAATGCCCGCGGACGCCCGCAGATGGGGCAGCGGTTGTAAGCACGCACCCCGTATTTGGGCTTCGCCTTGGCCTTGTTTCTAAGAGCCGTCTTGGCCAACTTCTATCGCCTCCCGCTTCTTAAGCCTTAAAGGGCATGCCCAGCAACTTAAGCAGGGCCCGGCCCTCCTCATCGGTAGGGGCGGTGGTTACGATGGTAATGTTCATCCCCTTGACCTTGTCGATCTTGTCGTAGTCGATCTCGGGGAAGATGATGTGTTCCTTGATGCCCAGGGTGTAGTTGCCCCGGCCGTCAAAGGCCTTGGCGCTTATGCCGCGAAAGTCGCGAACCCGGGGCAGGGACACGTGCATCAGCTTGTCCAAGAACAGCCACATACGCTCGTCCCGGAGCGTCACCGAGGTGCCCACGGGCATCCCCTCGCGCAACTTGAACGAAGCGATGGAGCGCTTGGCCCGGTTGATCATGGCCCGCTGGCCCGCGATGAGGCTCAGCTCGTCGGCGGCCGCGTCCAGAAGCTTCACGTTCTGGATGGCCTCGCCCACGCCCATGTTCAAGACGCTCTTGACCACGCGGGGGACCTGCATCACGTTTTTGTACCCGAAAGCTTCGGTGAGCTGGGGGACTACCTCCTGCTCATAGAAAGCGCGAAGCCTCGGCACCTTTTTATCGCTCATGTGCTTTCTAAGCCTCTCTGTTGAAGCCGGCCGTTTGTCTCCGGCTCGTCCCAGGGACCCTGGCCGGGCGCTGCACGCGCAGCGCCGGGCTAGTTATCCATGTACTCGCCGCACTTCGGGCAGAAGCGGGCGGTTTTCCCGTTTTCCAGCGTCTTGCGGCCCACCCGCACCGGCTGGTTGCACTTGGGGCACAGCAGCTGGAGGTTGCTGATGGCCAATGCGGCCTCGCGCTCCACGATGCCGCCCTGGCCGGTCTGGCCCGCCCGGGTGTGGCGTTTGATCATATTGATCTTTTCCACCAACGCCCGCTCTTTGGCCGGGTCCACTTTCAGGACCTTGCCGACCTTGCCCTTTTCGCGGCCTGACCGCACCAGGACCTTGTCGTCCTTTTTTATGTTCAGCTTGCTACTCACGGCTTCACCTACAGGACCTCGGGGGCCAGCGAAACGATCTTCATGAAGTTCTTGGCCCGAAGCTCGCGCGCCACGGGGCCGAAGATGCGGGTGCCGATGGGCTCGCGCGCCTGGTTGATCAGGACCGCGGAGTTCTCGTCGAACTTGATAAAGGTGCCGTCGGGGCGGGCCACTTCCTTGGCCGTACGCACCACCACCGCCTTCATCACGTCACCCTTTTTCACCTTGCTGTTGGGCAGGGCTTCCTTGACCGACACCACAATGATGTCGCCCACCGAGGCGTAGCGCCGCTTGGAGCCGCCCAACACCTTAATGCAATAGAGTCTCTTGGCACCGCTGTTGTCGGCGGCAACAAGATTGGTTTCCGGCTGGATCATGGCCTTACTGCTCCTACTCGGCGGCCGCTAGGCCACCCGCTCCAGCACTTTGCTTACACGCCAGCGCTTGTGACGGCTCAGGGGGCGGCTCTGGCGGATGAGCACGGTGTCGCCCACGCGGCAGTCGTTGGTCTCGTCGTGGGCCATAAACTTGGCCCGCCGGCGCACGTACTTCTTGTAGACGGGGTGCTTGACCAGGCGCTCCACCAGGACCACCACCGTCTTGTCCATCTTGTCGCTGACCACCAACCCGGCCAGGGCCTTGGCGTTCCCGCGTTCCTTGTCGGCCATGGAATCCTACTCCCTAAACCGCTTCGGCCGTTTGCTGACCGATAACCGTCAGCACCCGCGCGATGTCTTTTTTGGTCTGGCCAATCCGCATGGGATTCTCCAGCTGCCCGGTGGCGTGCTGGAAGTTCAGGTTGAACAGCTCCTGACGGAGGTCTTCCAACTTCTGGGCCAACTCTTCTGGCGAGAGTTCTCTGAGCTCAGTGGCCTTCATGGCTTCAGCTCCTCTCCACGATGCGCGTTTTGAACGGCAGCTTGTGTCCGGCCAAACGCAGGGCTTCCAATGCGGTCTCGCGGCCCACGCCGTCGATCTCGAAGATCATCCGGCCGGGGCGAACCACGGCCACCCAACCCTCGGGTGCGCCCTTGCCCTTGCCCATGCGGGTTTCCGCCGGCTTGGAGGTGTAGGGCTTGTCCGGGAACACCCGGATGAACACCTGCCCGCCGCGCTTGATGTGGCGGGTGATGGCGATACGGCTGGCCTCGATCTGCTGGTTGGTCATCCAACCGCGGCCCAGGGCCTGCAAGCCGAACTGGCCGAAGCTCACCCGGTTGCCCTTCTGGGCCATGCCCCGCATACGGCCCTTTTGGACCTTGCGATGTCGTACTCTCTTGGGCGCTAGCATGGTTAGCTATGCCTTTCCTAAAAGTTGGCGGGCTCGCACGCTTTACGCGTTCAGCTCGTTTTCCTTCTCGTCCAAAACCTCGCCCTTGAAGATCAAGACCTGCACGCCAATGATGCCGTAAGTGGTCTTGGCCTCGGCGAAACCCACGTCGATGTCGGCCCGGAGGGTGTGCAGGGGCACGCGGCCCTCGCGGTACCACTCGCGCCGCGCCATCTCGGCGCCGCCCAGGCGGCCGCCGCAGTGGATGCGGATGCCCTGGGCGCCGAACTTCATGGCGCTGGACACGGCCCGCTTCATGGCCCGCCTAAAGGCGATGCGGCGAAGCAACTGGCCGGCCACGTTCTCGGCCACCAGCTGGGCGTCCACTTCGGGCTTGCGCACCTCGTGGATGTCCACCATGACCTCGCGCTTGATGACCTTTTCCAGCTGGCGCTTCAGGTTCTCGATCTCCGCGCCCTTTTTGCCGATAACGATGCCCGGCCGGGCGGTGTGGATGCGAACCTTGGCCTTATCGGCGGCGCGCTCGATCTCTACCCGCGAGATGCCGGCGTGAGCCAGCTTCTTTTTCACGAACTCGCGGATCTTGTAGTCCTCGTAGACCAGGGCTGCGTAGTCCTTGCCCGCGAACCAGCGGGAATCCCAGGTGCGGATGACACCCAGCCTGAACCCTACGGGATGTACCTTCTGACCCAAACCCGTCTCTCCTTGCCTAGCGCTCGTCCACCACCACGGTGATGTGGCTGGTCCGCTTGCGAATGATGTAGGCCCGACCCATGGCCCGGGGGCGCCAACGCTTCAGGGTGGGCCCGCCGTCCACAAAGGCCTTCTTGACGTAGAGCTGGTCCACATCAACGTTGCTGTCGGTGGTGGCGTTGGCCACCGCGGAATTGATGACCTTGGCCACCAGCCCGGCAGCCTTCTTGGGCGTGAACTTAAGCTTGTTCAACGCCTCGCCCACCTTCATGCCCCGAACCGCGTCGGCCACCAAACGGGCCTTGCGGGGGGAAATGCGTACGAATTTGGCTTTGGCCACCGATTCCATGGGCCTACCTCTTCTTACCCTTCTTGTCCGCCGCGTGACCATAGTAGGTACGGGTAGGGCTGAACTCGCCCAACTTGTGCCCCACCATGTTCTCGGTCACGAACACCGGGATGAACTTTTTGCCGTTGTGCACCGCGAAGGTCAAGCCCACGAAATCGGGCATAATTGTGGAGCGACGGCTCCAGGTCTTGATGACCTTGCGGCTGCTCGAGGCCGAGGCCTCGTCCACCTTCTTAGACAGATGCTCGTCCACGAAGGGACCTTTTTTAAGGCTGCGCGACATCGCTGGCTCCTACTGGTAGCGCCGGCGGACGATAAAGTTGTCCGAAGGCTTCTTCTTGCGGGTGCGGTAACCCTTGGAGGGCTGACCCCAGGGGCTGCAGGGGTGGCGGCCACCGCTGCTGCGGCCCTCGCCGCCGCCCATGGGATGGTCCACCGGGTTCATGGCCACGCCGCGAACCTTGGGCCGCTTGCCGGACCAGCGGGTGCGGCCGGCCTTGCCCCAGGAAACGTTCTCATGCTGCTCGTTGCCCACCTCGCCGATAGTGGCCCGGCAGGAGGAATGCACCCGCCGCATCTCGCCGGAGGGCAGCTTCAAGGTGGCGTAGCTGCCTTCCTTGGCCATCAGCTGGGCGTAGGTGCCGGCCGAGCGGACGATCTGACCGCCGCCCCCGATCTTGAGCTCCACGTTGTGCACGTGGGTACCCAGAGGGATGTTGGCCAGGGGCATGGCGTTGCCCGGCATGATGTCGGCCTTTTCGGCCGCGCTGACCACCTGAGCGCCCACGGTCAGGCCCTTGGGGGCCAGGATGTAGCGCTTCTCGCCGTCCACGTAATGCAGCAGGGCGATGTTGGCCGAGCGGTTGGGGTCGTACTCGATAGCCGCGACCTTGCCCGGCACTTCAAACTTGTCCCGCCGGAAGTCGATGCGGCGGTAACGGCGCTTGTGGCCTCCGCCCCGGTGACGGGCGGTGACGCGGCCGTAGTTGTTGCGACCGCCCTTTTTGGGCAGCGGCTCCAGCAGGCTTTTTTCCGGCTCGCTCTTGGTGATTTCCTCGCGCTCCATGTAGGTCATGAAACGCCGGCCCGGCGAAGTCGGTTTGTATTTCTTGATGGCCATTGCTCTGGGTCCTCTCTGAGATCTTACGGGCTAGCCGCCTAGGCGCCCTCGAAGAAATCCACGTTGTGGCCGGGGGCCAGGGTCACGTAGGCCTTCTTCCAGTCGCTGCGCCGGCCCAGGATGCGGCCCTGACGCTTCTTCTTGCCCGTAAAACTGGCGGTGGAAACCTTGAGCACCTTCACGGTGAACAGCTTCTCCACGGCCTGGCGGATCTCCACCTTGGTGGCCCGCTTGTCCACTTCGAACACCAGCTGGTTGTTCAGTTCCTTGGCCAGGGTGCTCTTCTCGGTCACCAGGGGGCGCAGGATGACTTCTCTCAGGTCTTTCACGACAGCGCCTCCTCGATCCCGGCCACGGCGTCCTGCAAGAGGACCAGGCGGTCGTACTTGAGGATGTCGTAGACGTTGAGCCCCTCGGCCCGGAGCACCTTCACCCGGGGCACGTTGCGCGAGCTCTTCTCCAAGACATCGTCGGCGCCGGGAGTGATCACCAGGCAGTTGGCCGCGTCGATGGCGCCCAGCACGGACATGAAGTCCTTGGTCTTGATGGCTTCCAGGTCGAACCCGGAGAGCACCGTGAGCTTCTCCTCACCTAGCTTGGAAGACAGGGCGCTGCGCAGAGCGGCCTTCTTGACCTTCTTGGGCAGGGTGTAGGAGTAGTCGCGCGGCTTGGGGCCGAAGACGGTGCCGCCGCCCCGCCACAGGGGGCTGCGCCGGGAGCCCACGCGGGCCCGGCCGGTGCCCTTTTGGCGCCAAGGCTTCTTGCCGCCGCCGCGAAGTTCGCTGCGGCCCTTGGTGCAGGCGGTGCCGGAGCGGCGTTTGGCCAGCTGCCAAACCACCACTTCGTGCAGCAGGTGGGGCTTGACCTCGGCGCCGAAGACGGCCTCGGACAGCTCCAGCGAGCCGACCTTCTGATTGTTGCGGTCTATTACATCCAACGTAGGCATCTTAAATCACCTAAGTGTGCTTAAGCCTTCTCGATGAAGACGATGCTGCCCTTGGCACCGGGCACGGCGCCCTTTACCAAGACCAAGTTGTCCTCGGGGCGAACGTCCACCACCTTGAGGCCGCGCGCCTGGCTGCGGTCGTTACCGTAGCGGCCGGGCATGCGCTTGCCCCGGAGCACCCGCGAGGGATCGGCGCTCATGCCGATGGATCCCGGGGCGTCGTGGGTGGTGCAGCCGTGGGTCTTGCGGCCGCCGCCGAAGCCGTGGCGCTTGACCACGCCGGAGAAGCCGCGGCCCTTGGTACGCCCGGTGACGTTCACCTTTTCGCCGGTGGCGAACATCTCGGCGGTTATCTGCTGGCCCACCTCGAACTCCGAGGTGTCGGCCACCTTGAACTCCTTGAGCACGGCCTTGGGCTCGGCCCCGGCCTTGGCGAAATGGCCGGTCATGGGCTTGTTAACCCGGCTGGCCTTCTTGTCGCCGAAACCAAGCTGCAGCGCGCTGTACTGTTCTTTGTCCGGGGTTTTCACCTGCACCACGGTGCAGGGCCCCACCTGGAGGACGGTCACCGGCACGGCGCGGCCCTCGTCCAGGAACAGGCGGGTCATCCCGATCTTTTTACCTATGAGTCCCTTAAGCATCTTAATGCCTCGCGGGGTTACAGCTTGATCTCTACGTCGACACCCGCGCTGAGGTCCAGCTTCATCAGGGCGTCCACCGTTTGCTGGGTGGGCTCCAGGATGTCGAGCAGGCGCTTGTGGGTGCGAATCTCGAACTGCTCCCGGCTTTTCTTGTCGATGTGCGGGGAACGCAGCACGCAGAATTTGTTTATCACCGTGGGCAGCGGGATGGGCCCGGCCACCTTGGCCCCGGTGCGGCGCGCGGTCTCCACGATCTCGGCCGCGGACTGGTCCAGCAGCTTGTGATCGTAGGCCTTGAGCCTGATGCGGATCTTTTGGTTCTGGATCATGAGGCCAACTCCTAAGGCTAGCTCACTTGGCTTCGCGCCAAATCCTGCGAAAAGTTACGCCGCCCTTACTCGATGATTTCAGCGACCACGCCGGCGCCAACGGTGCGCCCGCCCTCGCGGATGGCGAACCGAAGTTCCTTCTCCATCGCGATGGGAGTGATCAGAGTGCCCTCGATGGACACGTTGTCGCCCGGCATCACCATCTCAACGCCCTCGGGCAGCGTGACCACGCCGGTCACGTCGGTGGTCCGGAAGTAGAACTGGGGACGATAGCCGTTGAAGAACGGAGTGTGGCGGCCACCCTCCTCCTTGCTCAGCACGTACACCTCGGCCTTGAACTTGGTATGCGGGGTGATCGAACCCGGCTTGGCCAGAACCTGGCCGCGCTCCACGTCGTCGCGCTTCACGCCGCGCAGCAGGGCGCCGATGTTGTCGCCGGCCTCGCCGCTGTCCAGGATCTTACGGAACATCTCCACGCCGGTGCACACCGACTTGGTGGTCTCCTTGATACCCACGATCTCGATCTCGTCGCCGATCTTGATCTTGCCGCGCTCGATACGGCCGGTCACCACGGTGCCGCGGCCGGAGATGCTGAACACGTCCTCGATGGGCATCAGGAAGGGAAGGTCGATGTCCCGCTCGGGCTGGGGCACGAAGGTGTCCACCGCCTCCATCAGCTCCAGGATCGGGCCGCAGTCGGGGCAGTCGGCGTTGCCGCAGCCGCAGTTCAGGGCCTTCAAGGCGCTGCCCTTGACGATGGGGGTGTCGTCGCCCGGGAACTCGTACTTGTCAAGAAGCTCGCGAAGCTCCAGCTCCACCAGCTCGATCAGCTCCTCGTCGTCCACCATGTCAACCTTGTTCAGGAAGACCACGATGGCCGGCACGCCCACCTGGCGGGCCAGGAGGATGTGCTCGCGGGTCTGAGGCATGGGGCCGTCGTCCGCGCCAACCACCAGGATCGCGCCGTCCATCTGGGCCGCGCCGGTGATCATGTTCTTGATATAGTCCGCGTGACCCGGGCAGTCCACGTGAGCGTAGTGACGATTGGCGGTCTCGTACTCCACGTGCGCCGTCGCGATGGTGATGCCGCGCTCACGCTCTTCCGGGGCCTTGTCGATCTCGTCAAAGGCGACGAACTGCGCCGCGCCCTTGGAGGCAAGGCACTTGGTGATCGCGGCCGTCAACGTCGTCTTGCCGTGGTCAATGTGACCGATCGTGCCCACGTTACAATGCGGCTTCTTCCGCTCAAACTTTGCCTTGGCCATGATCCCTCGTCCTCCTAATTATCTCTTCAAGCCGCCATGCCGCGTTGACCGGCCTGGCGCTCTTCGCGCGCCCGCTCGATGACCTCGGGGGCCAGGGAAGCGGGAACGGGGTCGTAATGGGAAAATTCCATACTAAAGGTGGCCCGGCCCTGAGTGGCCGAACGCAGGTCGCCGGCATAGCCGAACATCTCGGCCAGCGGGGCGGTGGCGCTGACCACCTGCACCCCGGGGCGGCTCTCCATGGAGGCCACCCGGCCGCGCCGGGAGCTGAGATCGCCCATCACATCGCCGAGGTACTCCTCGGGGCTGGTGATCTCCAGCTTCATGATGGGCTCCTTGAGCTGAGCCCCGGCCCGGGAAGCGGCATCCTTGAGGCCCATGGAAGCGGCGATCATGAAGGCGCGCTCGTTGGAGTCGACCTCGTGGTAGGAGCCGTCATAGAGCTCCACCTCGACGTCTTCCAGGGGGAAACCGGCCAGCACGCCGCGCGAGCAAGCCTCGCGGATGCCGCGCTCGATGGCCGTGAAATATTCCTTGGGCACCGAGCCGCCCACGATCTTCTCGGTGAAGATCACGCCGCTGCCCGCCTCGGCGGGTTTGAGGCGCAGCTTCACGTGGCCGTACTGGCCGCGGCCGCCGCTCTGCTTCACGTAGCGGCCCTCGGACTCGGACTCGCGGGTGATGGACTCGCGGTAGGCCACCTGGGGCGCGCCCACCTCGGCCGACACCTTGAACTCCCGGAGCAGGCGGTCGACGATGATCTCCAGATGCAGCTCGCCCATGCCCCGGATCACGGTCTGGTTGGTCTCGGGGTCCAACTCCACCCGGAAGCTGGGGTCCTCGTCGGACAGGCGCTTGAGGGCCATGCCCAGCTTCTCCACCATGGGCTGGGAAGCGGGTTTGATGGCCACGGCCACCACCGGCTCGGGCACGAACAGGCTCTCCAGGACCACCGGAGCGTCGACGGCGCACATGGTGTCGCCGGTGGAGACGTTCTTGAGCCCCACCGCTGCCACGATGTCGCCCGCGCCCACCTCGTCGATCTCTTCACGCTGGTTGGCGTGCATCTTGAGCAGACGGCCCACGCGCTCTTTTTTGCCTTTGGCGGCGTTGTAGAGCGTGTCGCCGCTGTGCAGGCGGCCGGAATAAATTCTCAGGAAGGTGAGGTGCCCCACGTAGGGGTCGCTCATGAGCTTGAAGGCCAGGGCGGCCAGGGGAGCGTCGTCGTCGGCCGGGCGGGTGGTTTCCTCGCCGTCGTCGTTCAGGCCGGTGATGGCTTTGACCTCCAGGGGGGAGGGCAGATACGACACCACCGCGTCCAACAGGGGCTGGATGCCCTTGTTCTTGAAGGCCGAACCCATCATCACCGGCACCACTTCGTTGGCCAGCACGCCCTTGCGCAGCGCCGCGCTGATCTCGGCCGGGGGAAGCTCTTCGCCTTCCAGGTAGCGCTCCATCAGCTCGTCGTCGAACTCGCAGGCGGTCTCGATGAGCTCTTGGCGCGCCTCGGCGGCCTCGTCGGCCAGCTCGGCGGGCACCGGGCCCTCGATCATGCTCATGCCCTGGTTGCTTTCGTCCCAGGTGAGCGCCTGCATGGAAAGGAGGTCCACCACGCCGGTGAAGTCCTCGCCCTCGCCCATTGCAATCTGCAGGGCGATGGGGCGGGCGCCCAGACGGGTGGAGATCATGTCCCGGCAACGGCGCCAGTCGGCCCCGACCCGGTCCATCTTATTAATGAAGGCAATGCGGGGCACGCCGTAACGGTCGGCCTGACGCCACACCGTCTCGGACTGGGGCTGCACCCCGCCCACCGCGCAGAACACCGCGACCACGCCGTCGAGCACCCGCAGGCTGCGCTCCACCTCGATGGTGAAGTCCACGTGGCCCGGAGTGTCGATGATATTGAAGCGGTAGTCTTTCCAGAAGCAAGTGGTGGCCGCGCTGGTGATGGTGATGCCCCGCTCTTGCTCTTGGGCCATCCAGTCCATCACCGCCTGCCCATCATGGACCTCTCCCAGCCGATGGCTAACCCCGGTATAAAACAGGATTCGCTCGGTGGTAGTGGTCTTGCCCGCGTCGATGTGGGCCATGAGGCCCAAGTTGCGCTGCCGGGCTATGGGAGTGGTGCGTCCCACCATTAACCTTCCTTAGATTCCGCCGCCTACCAACGGTAGTGGGCAAAGGCCTTGTTGGCCTCGGCCATGCGGTGGGTGTCTTCCTTCTTCTTGACCGTGGTGCCGCGTCCGGCGGCCGCGTCCATCAGCTCGTTGGCCAGGCGCTCGGCCATGGTCTTCTCGCCGCGGGAGCGGCTGAAACCGATGAGCCAGCGCATGGCCAGGGCCTGACGGCGCTCGGGCCGGATCTCCACCGGGACCTGATAGGTGGAGCCGCCCACGCGGCGGGACTTCACCTCGATCATGGGCCGGGCGTTGTCCAACGCCTTCTCGAACAGCTTCAGCGGATCCTCGCTGGTCCGTTCGGAGATTAAATCCATGGCCCCGTACATTATCCGCTCCGCCGTGGACTTCTTGCCCTTGAGCATGAGCTTGTTAATGAAACGGGCCAGCTTTTGGCTGCCATAACGGGAGTCTGGGATGATCACCCGTTTGGGAACTTCGCGTCTCCTAGGCATGGTCTCCTACCGGCATTATCCTTTTATCTTCGGCCCTCACGACAGATGCCCCTTTTTCGAGTACCAAGGGGCATCGCCGGTCCCGCGGTGCGGGGGGTGCAACAGCTTCTTACTTCGGGCGTTTAGCGCCGTATTTGGACCGGCCCTGTCGGCGGTCGGCCACGCCCACGGCATCCAAGGTGCCGCGGATGACGTGATAACGAACGCCAGGCAAGTCCTTCACACGACCGCCCCGAATAAGAACCACCGAGTGCTCTTGCAGGTTGTGCCCTTCACCCGGGATATAGCTGGACACCTCGATGCCATTGGTCAGCCTCACCCTGGCCACCTTACGAAGCGCCGAGTTGGGCTTCTTGGGGGTGGTGGTGTACACGCGGATGCAAACGCCGCGCTTCTGGGGGCAATTCTGCAACGCAGGAGTGGTTTTCTTCTTGCGCTGCTGCTCGCGGCCCTTGCGCACGAGCTGGTTGATGGTCGGCAAAGCCTCGCCTCCAAATCAGCTAGTAACTTACGGGCCGTTAGGCCCCGGCTAACAACAACTTAGCCTAAACACCCTGGGGTCGGCCGGACCCCGTTCAAAGCACGTTCGCCCCCTTTTTGCCCCGTGCGAGGGCAACGAAGTAGGGAGCCAAACAATGGAATTGCTATATCTACCTTGGCAGAGTGCTTCTGTCAAGGGGTTGTGCCCCGAAACCGTAACTTTAGCCGAGAAGGGAAAGGGGCCGGACGGCGCGCGCCGTCCGGCCCGGATCGGCTGATTTTGGGGGCGCTAGCTGACCGCCTCGTTCTCGGCGGTCTCGCGGGGCACCAGCTTGCTCTCCACCCCGGTGCCGCCGCTTTCCTCGCTGAGCGAATCCAGCACTTCGGCGTCACTGAAACGGGTCATGCCCATCTCCACCGGCGGCGCCTCGGCATGGGGGATATGAATGTCGCGGTAGCGCACCATGCCGGTGCCCGCGGGCACCAGACGGCCCATGATCACGTTTTCCTTCAGGCCCTTAAGCTCGTCCACCTTGCCGGCGATGGCCGCCTCGGTGAGCACCTTGGTGGTCTCCTGGAAGGAGGCCGCGCTGATGAAGCTGTCGGTGGACAGGCTGGCCTTGGTGATGCCCAAGAGCATAGGCTCGGCCAGGGCGGGCCGGAGCTTCTCGCCGATGAGCCGCTGGTTCTCGTCCTCGAAGCGCCACTTCTCCACCTGCTCACCCAACAGGAAGTTGGACTCGCCGGGGTCGGTGACCCGCACGCGGCGGAGCATCTGGCGCACGATCACCTCGATGTGCTTGTCGTTGATCTTCACGCCCTGTAGGCGGTAGACCTCTTGCACCTCGTCCACCAGGTAGCGGGCCAGGGCCTTCACGTCGCGGGCCCGGAGGATGTCGTGGGGGTTGATGGAGCCGTCCATCAGGGGCTCGCCGGCGCGCACGTAGTCGCCTTCGTGCACCGTAACGTGCTTGCCCTTGGGGATCAGGTACTCGCGCTCCTCGCCCACGTCCGGGGACACGGAGATTTTGCGCTTGCCCTTGGTCTGCTTGCCGAAGCCCACCACGCCGTCGATCTCGGTGATGACCGCGCACTCCTTGGGTTTGCGCACCTCGAACAGCTCGGCCACCCGGGGCAGACCACCGGTGATGTCCTTGGTCTTGGTGGTCTCGCGCGGGATGCGGGCCAACACGTCGCCGGCCTTCACGTCCGCGCCCTCGGACACCATGATGATGGCCCCCACCGGCAAGAGGTAGCGCGCGTCGCCGCGGCCCTTACCCAGGTCGGTGGTCTTGGCGGTGCCCGGCACCTTGATGGAGATGCGGGGCCTCATATCCGGGTTCTTGGACTCCACGGTGACCTTGGTGGAACGTCCGGTGACCGGGTCGAAGCGCTCGGTCATGGTGACGTTCTCGATGATGTCGCCGAACTTCACCACGCCGTCCACGTCGGTGAGGATGGGGCTGGTGTAGGGGTCCCACTGGGCCACCACCTCGCCGGCGGCCACCCGCTCGTTCTCGGCGTACATCACCCGCGCGCCGTAGGGCACCTTGTAGCGCTCGCGCTCACGGCCGCCCTCGCCCATGACCGCCAGCTCGCCGTTGCGGTTCATCACCACCCGGTTGCCGTCGTTGCTGTCCACGGTGTGCAGGTTGACGAACTTCACGGTGCCCGGGAAGCGGGCCTCCACCCGCGACTGCTCCACGGCCTTGGCCGCGGCGCCGCCGATGTGGAAGGTGCGCATGGTCAGCTGGGTGCCGGGCTCGCCGATGCTCTGGGCGGCGATGATGCCCACCGCCTCGCCGGCGTCCACCGGCTTGGAGTGGGCCAGGTCGCGGCCGTAGCACTTGGAGCACACGCCCCGGCGGGATTCGCAGGTGAGCACCGAGCGGATCTCCACCCGCTCCACGCCGGCTTCCTCGAGGATGGCCACGCCTTCCTCGTCGATCTCCTCGCCGGCCTTGACCAGGACCTCGTCGGTGAGCGGGTCGGTGACGTCCTTGAGAGCCGTGCGGCCCAGGACGCGCTCGCCCACCCGCTGGATGACCTCGCCGCCTTCGCGCAGGGCCTCCACCTCGATGCCGTCGATGGTGCCGCAGTCGGGGTCGGTGACGATGGCGTCCTGGCTCACGTCCACCAGGCGGCGGGTGAGGTAGCCGGAGTTGGCGGTCTTCAGCGCCGTGTCGGCCAGGCCCTTGCGCGCGCCGTGGGTGGAGATGAAGTACTGCAACACCGTCAGTCCCTCGCGGAAGTTGGCGGTGATGGGAGTCTCGATGATCTCGCCGGAGGGCTTGGCCATCAGGCCGCGCATGCCGGCCAGCTGCTTCATCTGGTCCTTGGAGCCTCGGGCCCCGGAGTCGGCCATCATGTAGATCGGGTTGAAGCTGTCGGTGGTGACTTCCTGGCCGTCGGGCGAGGAGATGACCTCGGTGGAGATCTCCTCCATCATCTCGCCGGCCACGTCCTCGGTGGCCTTGGCCCAGATGTCCACGGCCTTGTTGTACTTCTCACCGTCGGTGATGATGCCGTCCTTGTACTGCTTCTCGATCTCCTGCACCGCGGCCATGGCCACGTCGATGATCTCCTGCTTGCGGTGCGGGATCACCATGTCGCTGACGCAGATGCTCAGGCCGCTCTTGGTGGCGTTCTTGTAGCCCATGTCCTTGAGGCGGTCCGAGAGGATGACCGTGGCCTTGGTGCCCGCGGTGCGGTAGCACTGGCCCACCAGCTCCTTGAGCGCCTTTTTGTCCATGACCAGGTTCACCGCCTCGAAGCCCAGCTCCTTGGGCAGCACCTGGCTGAGCAGCACGCGGCCCACGGTGGTGCGGATGCGCTGGCCGTCGATGCGTACCTCGATGGCCGCGTGCAGATCCACCGCGTCCGAGTCGTAGGCCATGATCACTTCGGCCACGTCGGAGAAGATCTTGCCCTCGCCACGGGCCAGGGGCCGCTCGCGGGTCATGTAGTACAGGCCCAGGACGATGTCCTGGTTGGGCACGATGATGGGCTGGCCGTTGGCCGGGCTGAGGATGTTGTTGGTGGACATCATCAGCACGCGGGCCTCGATCTGGGCCTCGATGCTCAGAGGGATGTGCACCGCCATCTGGTCGCCGTCGAAGTCGGCGTTGTAGGCCTGGCAGACCAGGGGGTGCAGCTGGATGGCCTTGCCTTCCACCAGCAGGGGCTCGAAGGCCTGGATGCCCAGGCGGTGCAGGGTGGGGGCGCGGTTCAACAGCACCGGGTACTCGCGCACCACCTCGGAGAGGGTGTCCCACACCTCCTCGGTCTCGCGCTCCACCATCTTCTTGGCGCCCTTGATGGTGGTGACCAGGCCCTTGGCCTCCAAACGGTTGTAGATAAAGGGCTTGAACAGCTCCAGGGCCATCTTCTTGGGCAGGCCGCACTGGTGCAGGCGCAGATCCGGGCCGATCACGATGACCGAGCGGCCGGAGTAGTCCACGCGCTTGCCCAAGAGGTTCTGGCGGAAGCGGCCCTGCTTGCCCTTGAGCATGTCGCTCAGGCTCTTCAAGGGGCGCTTGTTGGGGCCGGTGATGGTCTTGCCCCGGCGGCCGTTGTCGAACAACACGTCCACCGCCTCTTGAAGCATGCGCTTCTCGTTGCGGATGATGATGTCCGGCGCGGTCAGCTCGTTGAGCCGGCGCAGGCGGTTGTTGCGGTTGATCACCCGGCGATAGAGGTCGTTTAAGTCGCTGGTGGCGAAACGGCCGCCGTCCAGGGGAACCAACGGGCGCAGATCCGGGGGCAGCACCGGGATGATGTCCATGATCATCCACTCGGGGCTGTTGATGCTGTTCTTGAAGGCGTCGATGACCTTGAGGCGCTTGGAGAGCTTCTTGCGCTTGGCCTCGGAGGCCGTCTCCATCATCTCCACGCGCAGTTCGTCCCAGAGCTTGTCCAGGTTGAGCTCGGAGAGCATCTCCTTGACCGCCTCGGCCCCGATGCCCGCCCTAAAGCGGCTGCCGAACTCCATGACGAGCTGGCGGTACTTGTCCTCGGGCAACATGGTGCCCTTGGCCACGCCGCTCTCGCCCTCTTCGAGCATAATGTAGGACTCGAAGTACAGGACCTTCTCCAGCTCCTTGAGCGTCAGGTCCAGGAGGTTACCCACCTTGGAGGGGAGGCTCTTGAGGAACCAGATGTGGGCCACGGAGCTGGCCAGGTCGATGTGTCCCATGCGCTCGCGGCGCACCTTGGACTGGATGACCTCGACCCCGCACTTTTCGCAGACCACGCCGCGGTGCTTCATGCGCTTGTACTTGCCGCAGTTGCACTCGTAGTCCTTGGTGGGGCCGAAGATCTTGGCGCAGAACAGCCCGTCCCGCTCCGGCTTGAAGGTGCGGTAATTGATGGTCTCGGGCTTTTTGACCTCGCCGAAGGACCAGGCCCTGATCTTCTCCGGGCTCGCCAGTGAAATCTGGACGGCGTCGAAGCTTAGGGGGTCCTTGGGCTTGGCGAAGTAGCTGTAGAGATCTTCCAAGGGAGTTCTCCTTTAGTCTAAGGCCGCGGTGAGTTCCTTCTTCTCGATCAGCTCCATGTCCAGGCAAAGGGCCTGCAGCTCCTTGACCAGAACGTTGAAGCTTTCGGGAAGCCCGGCCTCCAGATTGTTCTCGCCCTTGACTATCTTTTCATACATGCGGGTGCGGCCCGCCACGTCGTCACTCTTGACGGTGAGGAACTCCTGCAGGGAGTAGGCCGCGCCGTAGGCTTCCATGGCCCAGACCTCCATCTCGCCCAAGCGCTGGCCGCCGAACTGGGCCTTGCCGCCCAGGGGCTGCTGGGTAACCAGGGAGTAGGGGCCGATGGAGCGCGCGTGTATCTTGTCGTCCACCAGGTGGTGGAGTTTGAGCATGTACATGACGCCCACCGTGACCTCGCGGTCGAAGGTGTCGCCGGTGCGGCCGTCCACCAGGCGCGACTGGCCGGTGACGCCCACGTCGGCCAGCTTCAATAGCTGGCCGATCTCGTCCTCGCTGGCCCCGTCGAACACCGGGGTAGCCATGGGCACGCCCTTGCTCAGGCGCTTGCCCAGGGCCAGGAGCTCGTCGTCGTCCAGGCCGGTGGTCAGCTCGGCGTACTCCTTCTTGGAGTAGGTCTTGGTCAAGAGCTCCTTGAGCTCCTTCACCCGGACCTTCTTGGCCTTTTCCTTGGCGTCGCCCAGGGACTCGACGATCTCGGCCACCTTGCGGCCCAGGGACTTGGAGGCCCAGCCCAGGTGGGTTTCCAGAACCTGGCCCACGTTCATGCGCGAAGGCACGCCCAGGGGGTTCAGAACCAGGTCCACCGGGGTGCCGTCGGCGAAGTGGGGCATGTCCTCCACGGGCAGGATGCGGCTGACCACGCCCTTGTTGCCGTGGCGGCCGGCCATCTTGTCGCCCACCGAGAGCTTGCGCTTCATGGCCACATAGACCTTGACCATCTTGATCACGCCCGGAGGCAGCTCGTCGCCCTTCTTGAGGCGGCCGATCTTTTCTTCGGCGGCCGCGCGGATCATGTCCACCTGCTCCAGGTAGCCCTCGATGACCCTCTCCAGCTCGCGCTGCACCTTCTCGCTGGCCCCGGCCAGCTCCAGGTCGCGCAGGTACTTCAGCGGCACGCCCTTGAGGTCGTCCACCTCGATGGGGCCCTTCTTGAGCACCACCTTGCCCTTGTCGTCCTTGATGGGCGCGGCGATGGATTTGCCGCTCACCAGGCGCCGGAGCTCGTCCAGGGCGTTGCGGTGGATGATGTGGACCTCGTCGTTCTGGTCCTTGATCAGGCGGGCCACCTCTTCGTCCTCGATGGACTGGGCGCGCTCGTCCTTCTCGATGCCCTTGCGGCTGAACACGCGGGCGTCGATGACGATGCCTTCCACCCCGGGGGGAACCCGGAGGCTGGTGTCCTTAACGTCGCCGGCCTTCTCGCCGAAGATGGCCCGGAGCAGTTTTTCCTCGGGGCTGAGCTGGGTTTCGCCCTTGGGGGTGATCTTGCCCACCAGGATGTCGCCTGCGTTGATTTCGGCGCCGATGCGGATGATGCCGCTCTCGTCGAGGTTGCGCAGGGCTTCCTCGCCCACGTTGGGGATGTCGCGGGTGATCTCTTCCTTGCCCAGCTTGGTGTCGCGGGCGACGGTCTCGAACTCCTCAATGTGCAGGGAGGTGAAGATGTCGTCCTTGACGATGCGCTCGGAGATGAGGATGGAGTCCTCGTAGTTGTAGCCGCCCCAGCTCATGAAGGCCACCAGGATGTTCTGCCCCAGGGCCAGCTCGCCCTGGGCCACCGCCGGGCCGTCGGCCAGGATCTGGCCCTTGACCACGCGCTGGCCGCGGTTGACGATGGGCTTTTGGCTGGTGCAGGTGTTCTGGTTGCTGCGGCGGAACTTGATCAGTTTGTAGATCTTGACCTGGCTGTGAGCCTCGGCGGTCAGCGGTTCGTCATAGCGCACCACGATGCGCCCCGCGTCCACGTCGTTGATCACCCCGTCGGCCTCGGCCACCACGCACACGCCCGAGTCGCGGGCCACCACCGGCTCCATGCCCGTGCCCACCAGGGGCGCGTCGGTGCGCAGCAGAGGCACCGCCTGGCGCTGCATGTTGGAGCCCATGAGCGCGCGGTTGGCGTCGTCGTTCTCCAAAAAGGGCACCAGGGAGGCGGCCACCGAAACCAGCTGGTTGGGGCTCACGTCCATGTACTCGACCTCTTCGGGCCCCACCAGCATGAACTCGCCCTCGCGGCGGGCGCTGATGATGTCGTTCTGGAACTTGCCCTTGGCGTCGATGGGCGCGTTGGCCTGGGCGATGGCGTGATCGCCCTCTTCCAGAGCCGAGAGGAACTTGACCTCTTTGTTCACCTTGCCGCTGCCCGCGGTGCGGTAGGGGGTCTCGATGAAGCCGTAGTCGTTCACCCGCGCGTAGGTGCTGAGGCTCACGATCAGCCCGATGTTGGGACCTTCCGGGGTCTCAATGGGGCAGATGCGGCCGTAGTGGGTGTTGTGCACGTCGCGCACCTCGAAGCCGGCGCGCTCACGGGTGAGGCCGCCGGGTCCCAGGGCACTGAGGCGGCGCTTGTGGGTCACCTCGCTCAGCGGGTTGGTCTGGTCCATGAACTGGCTGAGCTGGCTGGTGCCGAAGAACTCCTTGACCACCGCGCTGACCGGCTTGGAGTTGATCAGGTCGTGGGGCATGAGCGCCTCGATCTCCTGAAGGCTCATGCGCTCCTTGATGGCCCGCTCCATGCGCACCAGGCCGATGCGGTACTGGTTTTCCAAAAGCTCGCCCACCGAGCGCACCCGGCGGTTGCCCAGGTGGTCGATGTCGTCCACGGGGCCTTCGGAATCCTTCAAGCGAATCAGCTCCTTGACCGCTTCCATGATGTCGTCGCGGCGAAGGGTGCGCTCCTGTTCGGGCACGTCCACGCCCAGGCGCAGGTTCATCTTCAGCCGGCCCACGGCGCTCAGGTCGTAGTGCTCCGGGCTGAAGAACAGATTGTGGAAGAAGGTGCGGGCCACCTCCAGGGTGGGCGGGTTGGAGGGGCGGAGCTTGCGGTAGATGTCCACGATGGCTTCGTCGGTCTCCTCCACCTTGTCCAGCTCCAGGGTGTCCCGGAAGCAGGTGGAGTACCTGAGGCCGTCGATGAACAGCACCGGCACCTCGGACACGCCCGCGGCCCTGAGCTTGCTGATGAGATCCTCGCTCAGGGGCTGGTTGATGCCCACGATCAACTCGCCGGTCACCGGGTCGGCCAGATCCTTGGCCACGTAACGGCCGATCAGCTCGCCCTCGGCAACTTCGATGCGGGGAATCTTAAGATCTTCCAGGCGCTTGACCGCCCGGCGCGTGATCTTGCGGCCCTCCTTGACCAGCGGCTTGCCGGTCTCGGGGTCCTTGATTTCCTTGGAGGCCTGGCGGCCCACCAACAGGTCCGGCTGCACGGTCAAAAAGACCTGGTCGCCCTCGAACTGGAAGACGTTCTGGGGATACATCATCTCCAGAAGCTCCTGGGCGCCGTAGCCCAGGGCCTTGAGCAGCAGGGTGACCGGGAACTTGCGGCGCCGGTCGATGCGCACGTAGAGAATGTCCTTGTGGTCGAACTCCAGGTCGATCCAGGAGCCGCGCAAGGGGATGATGCGCGCCGAGTACAACAGCTTGCCGCTGGAGTGGGTGCGGCCCTTGTCGTGGTCGAAGAAGATGCCGGGGCTGCGGTGCAGCTGGCTGACCACCACGCGCTCGGTGCCGTTGACGATGAAGGTGCCGCGGGCGGTCATCAGGGGCAGGGTGCCGAAGAAGATCTCCTGCTCCTTGATGTCACGGATGGACTGGGTATCGGTCTCCTTGTCCACGTCGTAGACCACCAGGCGCACGGTGAGCTTCAAGGGCGCCTCGAAGGTCATGCCCCGGGCCAGACATTCGTCGACATCGTACTTGACCTCGCCGAAGTCATAGCTTACATACTCCAGCGAGGACGTTCCCGAGAAGTCGCGGATGGGGAACACGCTCTTGAACACCCCCTGGAGACCCACCTCGCGGCGCTGATCGATGGGAGTATCCTTCTGCAGGAAGCGCTCGTAGGATTGCTTCTGCATGTCGATCAGGTTGGGGATGTCAATGATCTTGGAGATCTTGCCGAAGTTCTTGCGGACCGGGTAGTTGCCGTAGGTCGCCTGGCTCATGAAATCTCCTTGGCGGGCAGTGCCCGAAGCCTGGTAAAAAAGAGCCTCTACCGCTGCCGCGCCCGGGGCTGGGGGCACGGACGCACGGCAGCTCCGGAACCGCCAGAAAGCCTTAGCGGCCCGGAACCACCGGGATTTGCCCTATGTCACCCGCTCCGCCCCGGAGCCCCAAAGGGCTCCGGCCACGGCGGAACAGGGGTGGTTTACTAACAGGAAACGTGGGGTTACTTGATCGCCACCGAGGCGCCGGCCTCTTCCAGCTGGCCCTTGATGTTCTCGGCTTCGTCCTTCTCCACCGCTTCCTTGACGGCCTTGGGGGCGCTGTCCACCAGCTCCTTGGCCTCCTTGAGGCCCAGGCCGGTGATGGCCCGCACGACCTTGATCACCTGGATCTTCTTGTCGCCGGCCGACTCGAGGATGACGTCGAACTCGGTCTGCTCCTCGGCAGCCGCGGCCTCGCCGCCGCCTGCGGGCATGGCCGCCACGGCCATGGGGGCCGCCGCGCTCACGCCGAAGATCTCTTCCATTTCGCTGACCAGCTCGCTCAGCTCGAGCACGGACATGTTCTTGATGAAGTCGATGACCTGGTCTTTGGTGATATCAGCCATGATATTTGTATCCTTTCCAGAGCCGGCATAGCGGCCGGCCAACGCAAGTTTTTGCAAACGCTAGTTAACTAGGTTAGGCCGCTTCGCCGGCCTTCTGCTCCTCGATGGCCTTGAGCACGTTGAGCATGCTCCGGATGACCCCGGCCATAACCGTGACCAAGCCGCGCGGCACCGCGTTCATGGTTCCCAGCACCTGGGCCAGGAGAACCTCGCGGGAGGGCAGCTTGGACAGGGCCTTGACCTGCTCGGCGGAGATGATCTGCCCCTCGAGGAAGCCGTTCTTGACCTCCAGCTTGGGGTTGTCCTTGGCAAAGTCCATGAGGATCTTGGCCAAGTCCACCGGATCGTCATAGCCCAGGGCCATGCCGTTGGGGCCTTCCAGGCCTTCCAGCATGGGCTCGGTGCCTGTGCCTTGGGCGGCCAGCCGCAGAAGCGTGTTCTTGACCACCATGTACTCCAGGCCCTTTTCGCGGAGCTGCTGCCGAAGTTCGGTCATTTGCTCCACTTTAAGGCCCCGGAAGTCGGTCAAGACCACGGCCCGCGCGCGGGACAGCCGCTCGGTCACATCGTTGACCACGGCTTGTTTCTGCTCGCGGTTCACGTGATTACACCTCCTTCTCGGGTTTTGCCTGGACCAACCTCGGCATCAGAGCCGTGGTGGCGCTAACTGCGTCTTGCTTCTCGCGTCACCTGTCAAACCCGGTCTCGGCGGGCGCTCCTGGCGGAGCCTTAGGGCCCCCCCCGGGGGCCACCTGCTATCTCTGATCTTCGGACAGGTCCAGTCGGTTGTTACGAACACCAAACTCCGGCGGCAAACCGCCGGAGATAAAAAACTTATTTGGTCCCCAGGGCCTTGGCGTCGGCCGTGTCCAGCTTGATGCCCGGGCCCATGGTGGTGGAGACGGTGATGCCCTTGATGTAGGTGCCCTTGCTGCTCACGGGCTTCATGCGGAGGAGTTTTTCCACCAGGGCGTTCAAGTTCTCCAAGAGCTTCTCGGCGCCGAAGGAGCTCTTGCCGACGGGCGCGTGCACCACGCCGCCCTTGTCCACGCGGAACTCGATCTTGCCGGCCTTGACCTCGGAGACGGCCTTGGCCAGGTCGAAGGTCACGCTGCCGCTCTTGGTGTTGGGCATGAGGCCGCGGGGCCCCAGGATCTTGCCCAGCTTGCCCACGGTGGCCATCATGTCCGGAGTGGCGATGGCGCGGTCGAAGTCGGTCCAGCCGCCCTGGATCTTTTCCACCAGGTCGTCGCTGCCCACGTAGTCGGCCCCGGCCTCGCTGGCCTCCTTCTCTTTTTCGCCCTTGGCGAAGACCAGGACGGTCACGCTCTTGCCGGTGCCGTGGGGCAACACCACCGTGCCGCGCACCATCTGGTCCGCGTGGCGGGGGTCGACGCCCAGGCGGACGGCCACGTCCACCGTCTCGTCGAACTTGGCGAACTTGGCTTCCAGGGTCTTTTCCAGGCCCTCGGCGAAGCTGTAGCGGGTCTCGCGGTCGATTTTCTCGCGCGCGCCGGCGAAGTTCTTGCCGTGCTTAGCCATTTTCTCTCTCCGTCGTACAAGTTGCGGAGCGCCGTGTGCTTGCGGCCGGCCAGGCCTCCACGGGCTCTAATAAACAGATATGACGGCCCGCCCTAGCGGACCACCTCCAGACCCATGGAGCGAGCGGTGCCCATGATGGTGTTCATGGCCTGCTTGACGTCCCGGGTGTTCAGATCTTTCATCTTCAGCTCGGCGATCTCCTTCACCTGATCCATGGAGATCTTGCCCACCTTGACGGTGTTGGGCTCGCCGGAGCCCTTGGGGATGCCGGCGGCTTTACGCAGCAGCACCGCGGCCGGGGGGGTCTTGGTGATGAAGGAGAAGCTGCGGTCCGCATACACCGTGATCACCACCGGGATGATGGTGTCGCCCTCGGACTGGGTGCGGGCGTTGAATGCCTTGCAGAACTCCATGATGTTGGCCCCATGCGGGCTCAGCGCCGGGCCCACCGGCGGGCTGGGGTTGGCCTTGCCGGCCGGGATCTGCAGCTTGATGTTGGCGATGACTTTTTTAGCCATGAACTCACCTCGTTGTAACCGGCGCCTTCGCGCCGGGGCGCTATTGCTTGGAGACCTGCACGAACTCCAGCTCCACGGGGGTGGCCCGGCCGAAGATGCTGATGAGCACCCTCAGCTTGCCCTTCTCGGGGAAGACCTCCTCCACGGTGCCGTTGAAGTTGTTGAAGGGGCCGTCGATGACCCGCACCTCGTCGCCCTCGCGGAAGCTGTACTTGGGCTTGGGCTGCTTGGCGCCTTCGGCCATCTGACTCATCAGACGGGCCACCTCTTCCTCGGTGATGGGAGTGGGGTTGGTTTCGTTGCCCCCGACGAAGCCGGTCACCTTGGCCGTATCCTTGACCAGGTGCCAGGTCTCGTCGTTCATCTCCATCTCCACCACGATATAGCCGGGGTAGAACTTGCGCTGCGACTCGCGGCGCTGGCCCTTGACCATCTCCACCACCTTCTCCATGGGCACCAGCACCTGACCGAAGTAGTCGCCGAGCCCGTGGCTCTGGATGCGCTCGTTCAGAGCGTCGCGCACCTTGTTCTCAAAGCCCGAGTAGGTGTGAACGATGTACCAATTCTTGGCCACGTTTCCCCCTTAAAGCCTTTCGTCCTATCCGATGAGCAGGCGGATGAGCCGCGAGAGCACGAAATCCACCATGCCCAAAAAGACCGAGACCAGGATTACCAGGGCCACCACCACGCCGGTGGTGGACAAGGTCTGCTTGCGCGTGGGCCAGGTTACCCGCTTGAGCTCCTGCACCACTTCGCGCAAAAAGCGCAGGGAGCGGTCCCACAGGTTGCCCTGGCTGGCGGCGGCGGCCTTGGAAAGCTGGGCCTTCTTGCTCTTGTCCGGGCGCTTGGTCATCTTGTTGAGCTTGCGCTCGATGGCCGCGGCCTTGTCCACGCCCTGAGTTTTCTTTTTCTTGGCCATCTACCATCCTCGGCGGGCCGGTTTTTGCGCCGCCCCGGCCACAAGCACTAAGAGGCTCCGAGCCGCGCCTGCCCCCGATTGCCCGGGGTGGGCCGCCCAAGGCCACTCCTTACAGATTGTCGCTAAAGCGCTCCGCCGCCCTCTGGACCCTTTTGCACCGCTCCTGGCGTGGGCCGCCGACCGCTCCTGCTTCGGAGCAGCCGCCCCGCCCTGTGTCGAATCTGTGGCAGGCCTGGAGGGAATCGAACCCCCAGCCTTCGGATTTGGAGTCCGACGCTCTAGCCTAGTTGAGCTACAGGCCTGCAATCCAGCAAAGCTGTTTACTTACCCTCGCGGTGAGCCGTATGGCTCCCGCAGAAGCGGCAGTATTTCTTGAACTCAAGCTTGTCCGGTGTGCGCCGTTTGTTCTTGGTCGTGCTGTAGTTCTTGCGCTTGCACTGGGTGCACACCAGTTGGATTATTTCTCTGGGCATGTTTTGCCGCCCTTACTCAATGATTTCCGCGACCACGCCGGCGCCAACGGTGCGCCCGCCCTCGCGGATGGCGAACCGAAGTTCCTTCTCCATCGCGATGGGAGTGATCAGAGTGCCCTCGATGGACACGTTGTCGCCCGGCATCACCATCTCAACGCCCTCGGGCAGCGTGACCACGCCGGTCACGTCGGTGGTCCGGAAGTAGAACTGGGGACGATAGCCGTTGAAGAACGGAGTGTGGCGGCCACCCTCCTCCTTGCTCAGCACGTACACCTCGGCCTTGAACTTGGTATGCGGGGTGATCGAACCCGGCTTGGCCAGAACCTGGCCGCGCTCCACGTCGTCGCGCTTCACGCCGCGCAGCAGGGCGCCGATGTTGTCGCCGGCCTCGCCGCTGTCCAGGATCTTACGGAACATCTCCACGCCGGTGCACACCGACTTGGTGGTCTCCTTGATACCCACGATCTCGATCTCGTCGCCGATCTTGATCTTGCCGCGCTCGATACGGCCGGT
The DNA here is from genome assembly GCA_020444545.1 of Desulfarculaceae bacterium. Classification (NCBI taxonomy): domain Bacteria; kingdom Pseudomonadati; phylum Thermodesulfobacteriota; class Desulfarculia; order Desulfarculales; family Desulfarculaceae; species Desulfarculaceae bacterium. The sequence continues at coordinate 310,020 of JAHLKT010000003.1, forward strand.
CACCACGGTGCCGCGGCCGGAGATGCTGAACACGTCCTCGATGGGCATCAGGAAGGGAAGGTCGATGTCCCGCTCGGGCTGGGGCACGAAGGTGTCCACCGCCTCCATCAGCTCCAGGATCGGGCCGCAGTCGGGGCAGTCGGCGTTGCCGCAGCCGCAGTTCAGGGCCTTCAAGGCGCTGCCCTTGACGATGGGGGTGTCGTCGCCCGGGAACTCGTACTTGTCAAGAAGCTCGCGAAGCTCCAGCTCCACCAGCTCGATCAGCTCCTCGTCGTCCACCATGTCAACCTTGTTCAGGAAGACCACGATGGCCGGCACGCCCACCTGGCGGGCCAGGAGGATGTGCTCGCGGGTCTGAGGCATGGGGCCGTCGTCCGCGCCAACCACCAGGATCGCGCCGTCCATCTGGGCCGCGCCGGTGATCATGTTCTTGATATAGTCCGCGTGACCCGGGCAGTCCACGTGAGCGTAGTGACGATTGGCGGTCTCGTACTCCACGTGCGCCGTCGCGATGGTGATGCCGCGCTCACGCTCTTCCGGGGCCTTGTCGATCTCGTCAAAGGCGACGAACTGCGCCGCGCCCTTGGAGGCAAGGCACTTGGTGATCGCGGCCGTCAACGTCGTCTTGCCGTGGTCAATGTGACCGATCGTGCCCACGTTACAATGCGGCTTCTTCCGCTCAAACTTTGCCTTGGCCATGACGACACTCCTTAGGGAGTTGGGGTTGGCGGGCAACCTATGCCTTTCGCGCCCGCTGCCACTTTAAACTTTTGGAGCCCACGATCGGGCTTGAACCGATGAACCTCTTCCTTACCAAGGAAGTGCTCTACCTGCTGAGCTACGTGGGCTGAAACCAATCCTTATGTATGCACTCTCCGCCGCGCCGGTCGCCCGGGGGCGGGGCCTATTTCCTTGGTGGTGAGGGGAGGATTCGAACCTCCGAAGGCGTTGCCGGCAGATTTACAGTCTGCTCCCTTTGGCCACTCGGGAACCTCACCAGGTTCTTCTTATGTATCCAGGCTCGCGGCCGCCAAGCGGCAAAGCCCGTGAAGCCAACATCGTCCCGGATGCCCGGGCCGCCCGTGGCCCCTTGTAAGCTCTCTGGCAACCCGCCGGTCGCCGTCCTGATCGCGCCCGCGCAGCCGTTTCGGCTGGAGCTGGCGATGGGACTTGAACCCGCAACCTTCTGATTACAAATCAGATGCTCTGCCAGTTGAGCTACGCCAGCGTTTCAAGTGCGCAGAAATATACCCCACCCTTCGTCCAGAGGCAACCACTGGCGCACAACGCAACGTTCCCTCCGGATGGGACCGGGTGGCTAATCAACGAATTATTACACCACACCTCACGATTTTGCAATAGCGGCGACCCCAAAAAAACATACGCAAGCCGCCGCCTTGCGATGACCCCCCAGCCTTCTTATATTGGATATATGGAGTCCGGCTCCGGCCCCCAGGAGGGACAGGAGCGACTCGCCACCTTTGTATAAGGCAGGATCAACCCATGAGCCAAGAAAAAAATAACGCCCCCAGCGGCGAAAAGACCAAGCGCGGCTCCTCGGACCACGAGCGCCTGGAACGGCAGCTCAGCGAATACGTGGCCAAGAAGTACGCTTCCAAGGCCCGCCAGGCCGCGCCCGAGTTCTGCGCCTTGCCCGGCCTGGACAGCGAGGACGAGGACGGGGTGTGGAGCCGCATCAACTTCGACATGCGCCCCGAGGAGCTGGTGGCCTATCTGGACCAGTACATCGTGCGCCAGGACGAGGCCAAGGCCGTGCTGGCCACCAAGATATGCACCCACTTCAACCGAGCGAAATACCTTAGCAAGCACGCTAGCGACGACCCCGCGGACGGGGTGGGCCTCATCAAGAACAACGTGCTTTTGATCGGCCCCACCGGGGTGGGCAAGACCTACCTGGTCAAGCTCATCGCGGCCAAGCTGGGCGTGCCTTTCGTCAAGGGCGACGCCACCAAGTTCAGCGAAACCGGCTATGTGGGCGGCGACGTTGAAGATTTGATCCGCGACCTGGTGCACGAGGCGGGCGAGGACCTGGAGCTGGCCCAGTATGGCATCGTGTATGTGGACGAGATCGACAAGATCGCGGCCAGCCACAACCTCATCGGCCCGGACGTGAGCCGCACCGGGGTGCAGCGCGCCCTGCTCAAGCCCATGGAGGAGACCGAGGTCGACCTCAAGGTGGCCCACGACCCCATCAGCCAGATCCAGGCCATCGAGAGCTATCGCAAGACCGGCAAGCGCGAGAAGCGCACCGTGAACACCCGGCATATTTTATTCGTGATGTCGGGGGCTTTCGGTGACTTGCCCGAGGTGGTCAAGCGACGGATGAACAAGAAGGAGCTGGGCTTCGGGGCCAAGGTGGTCGACCCGGCGGCGGACCAGGAGTACTTCCAGGAGATTACTCCCCAGGACCTGGTGGAATACGGCTTTGAGAACGAGTTCGTGGGCCGTCTGCCGGTGAGCGTGGTCCTGGAGGAGCTGAGCGCCGAGGACTTGCACCAGATACTGCGCAACCCGAACAACCCGGTGATCATCAGTAAAAAGAGGGACTTCGCGGCGTACGGCATCGACCTGCGCCTGGAGGACGAGGCCTTGCGGGCCTTGGCCGAAAAGGCGGCGGAGATCAAGACCGGCGCCCGCGCCCTGGTCACGGTGGTGGAAAAGGCGCTGTTGCCCTTTGAGCGGGTCTTGCCCAGCACGGAGATCAAGCATCTGCTGGTCACTCCCGAGCTGGTGGCCGACCCCAACGCCGAGCTGGAGCGCATCATGGCCGGCGAGGAGGCCGAGGCCGACCTGGAGCGCTTCGAGCTGGCCGGCCGGGCCGAGCGCATGGAGCTGTTGAAGATGATCGCCAAGCGCGAGGCGCTCTACGCCGAGCGCCTGGAGGCCGAGCTGACCCCGGCGCGCATGGACCTGATCGCGGACGAGTATTACCGCGCGGGCATGAGCCTGGGCGCGGCCTACGACCGGGTCATTGACCGCCTGCGCCAGGTAAAGGAGTTCGAGGTCGCCTTCTTTGACCGCTATGGTATAAAGATCAAGTTCTCCGAGCCGGCCGAGGTGGCCATATTGGCCGGGGCCGCGGCTGAAAGCTGCGGGGTCCAGCTGTATTGCCAGCGTCTCAGCCAGGTGCTGGAGCCGGGGCTTCGGCTGGTCAAGGACCGCACCGGACGCTCCGAGTTCCTGCTGCCCGAGGACGCGGTGTACGACACGGACCGCTACCTGCATCACTTGTTCGAGGAGCACTACAATCAGACCCTGGGCGAGCCGAGGCAAAGTTAAAGCAACCACTATAACTTTATCGACCGCTCGTCCAGGCGGAACGTTGCCCATATAAACCCACCTGAATATCGCGCCAGCGATATTCAGGAAGGTTTTTTGAAGGGGATGCCCGAAGGGGAAACTTTTTTGCAAAAAAGTTTCCCCTTCGGAAATACGCGAAAGGCCCGTCATGATCGGCATATCCAAGCTCTACTGCGGGACGGTGGAACCCAGCGACGCGCTGCGTTACGGCCGCAAATCTAAGGACTTGCCCAGCCATCTGCTTCAGTTCGCCGAGGACAAGAAGCCGGTGGTGGTCTGGAACATGACCAAGGCCTGCAATCTGAAGTGCGTTCATTGCTATGCCCACGCCACGGCCGGGCCGGCCAGCGACGAGCTGACCACCGCCGAGGCCAAGGCCATGATCGACGACCTGGCCATGTTCGGCTCGCCGGTGATCCTGTTCAGCGGCGGCGAGCCCCTGATGCGCCCCGACCTGCCCGAGCTGGCCCGCTACGCCACGGGCAAGGGCATGCGGGCGGTGATCAGCACCAACGGCACGCTGATTACCAAGGACAAGGCCAAGGAACTCAAGGACATTGGCCTGAGCTACGTGGGCGTGAGCCTGGACGGCATGCCCGCGGTGCACGACAAGTTCCGCGGGGTGCCGGGCGCATTTGAGCAAGCGCTCGAAGGCATCCGCAACTCCATGGCCGCCGGGCTCAAGGTGGGCTTACGCTTCACGGTGTTTCAGCACAACGCCGCCGAGGTGCCCGCCTTGTTCGACATCATCGAAAAAGAAGGCATCCCGCGCATTTGCTTCTACCACCTGGTCTACGCCGGGCGGGGCAGCAAGCTCATGGACGAGGACCTGGGCCACCAGGGCACCCGCGAGCTGCTGGACCTGATGATGGACCGCACCAAGGCCCTGTTCGACAAGGGCATCTGCCCCGAGGTGCTCACCGTGGACAACCACGCGGACGGCCCCTACGTATACTTAAGGCTTTTGCGCGAAGACCCGGAGCGGGCCAAGGAAGTCCTGGAGCTGCTCAGCTGGAACGAGGGCAACTCTTCGGGGCGGGGCATCGGGTGCGTGTCCTGGGACGGCAAGGTGCATCCGGATCAGTTCTGGCGGCACCTGGACCTGGGCAACGTGCGCGAACGGCCTTTCAGCGAGATATGGAGCGACACCAGCCACCCCGTCCTGGGCAAGCTCAAGGACAAGCGGCCGCATGTGACCGGCCGCTGCGCCACCTGCCGTTGGCTGGACATCTGCGGCGGCAACTTCCGGGTGCGCGCCGAGGCCGCCACCGGCGATCTCTGGGCGCCCGACCCGGCCTGCTATCTGACCGACGAGGAGATAGCCCAGGCGTAATCACCCGGATTAACGGCTATCTTTTCGCCAACTTACTTTCCCCTCGGAAAGCCGTGGCCCTATGCCTCTGCTCGATCCCACCAAGAAAAACCCCATGGTCATGCCGGACGGCACGGTCATCAAGACCGTGGTGCACCTGAACCAGGTGATCGACCACCCGCGCATGGAAATCGGTGATTTCAGCTACTTCGGGCATTTGGAGGTGCTAGAGGACTACGCCGGGTACCTGGCGCCCTACCTGTTTCCCCTTAGCCCGGAAAAGCTGGTGATCGGCAAGTTCTGCCAGTTAGCCCACGGGGTACGCATCATCACCAGCTCTGCCAACCACGACATGAGCGGGTTCTCCACCTTTCCCTTTAACAACTTCACCATGACCCCCCATACCACCATGGATGATATACGAGCCATGTTCAACGTCCCCGGCCGCAAGGGCGACACGGTGATCGGCAATGACGTGTGGATGGGCATGAACGCCACGATCATGCCCGGGGTCACGGTGGGCGACGGCGCGATCATCAGCGTGGGCGCGGTGGTGGCAAGGGACGTGGAGCCCTACACCATCGTGGGCGGCAACCCGGCCCAACCGCTGAAAAAGCGCTTTGACGAGGCGACTATCCAGGCCTTGCTGGAGATCCGCTGGTGGGACTGGCCGGTGGAGAAGATCGAGGCCAATATCGACGCCATCACCAGCGCGGATATTGAGAAGCTGCGCGAAGTGGCCAAGCCAGCGGCTTAGGCATAGGCCAGCTTCGGGCTTTCGCCGGGCATACCATCCCAGGTCCGGCCGTCCAAAAGGCGGCCGGCCTTTTTTTTGTTGACCCCGCCCCACTGCTTGAAGAAGAAGGGCACTCCCTCGGCCAGGCATCGCGCCTGAATCTGGTGAACCCATTCCTCGCGCATAGGCCGGGCCCCTGGGCCTGACTCCCCGCCCACGATAACCCAATCGATACCTTTTAAATTCAGGTTTGGAAGGGGGCCGAGCAGGGGCTCCAGAGACAGGAACTTGACCTTGGCCGGGGTGTCACGCAGGTAGTCGATGCGGTCAACGTGGTCGGCGTTTTCCACGGTCACACCCATCCAGATGTGTTCGGGCCATGGAAGGTGTGGGGCAACCTCGGCAAGGCGAGCGCCCCGCTTGGTGAGTACCTGGTAATGGTGCTGGTCTCCCACGACCATTACCGCAAACACCTTCTTTATATAATCGGTGTCCACGCTCTGGTGGAAGAGGTCGCTCATTGAGTTGACGAAGATCATTTTGTGCTTTTTCCAGCCCAGGGGCACGTTGAGCATGTGGGGCTGGAGAGTCACCTTGAAACCGTGGGCATAGTTACGGTTGCCCATGGCCTTGAGCCGCTTGGCCAGACGCTCGGCGTAGCAGTAGCGGCACCCCTCGCTGATCTTGGTGCAGCCGGTGACCGGGTTCCAGGTCGCCTCGGTCCACTCTATTTTGGAGGAACTAGACATGGTTAGGAGCCTTTCTCTGGAAAGGTCACTATAGCATTATCAGCCAATGTGTTTTTCCTTCTCTTTTCTGCCGGTGGATTTATTTTTAATCTTCCTTCAGCCTCCAACCTTTTTAAAGCATCCTTATAATGCTTAATAATATATGGCTTCCCAAAATTATGTTTCATATAAATATCAAAGACGCTCAAAGATTCTCCCGAAAAATCCTCTAACAACATATCGCGCAAATCTTGCATTGGCCTATAGCCATAAGCCAACAATGGAAACTTTTCATTATCGACAGGAGCATATTCGAAACTTGGCACTCCTTGATACTCTTTCGAACTTTCTCCGCTCATAATTGTCTTCATTATGTCGTAGCCTTTGTAATGTTTACTTACGAAAAACAAGTGATGGCTTGTACGTATCCCGGGATCATCCTTAAAACGAAAATTAAGAACAAATTTGCCACCGCATTCGATACGCAAGGCCTCGGTCATGGCCGACAGAATAGCATCCTCGCGGTCGTCGGGCCCCATACAACCAATTCGACTCCTCAGATATTCTGCCCTTCTCTCTCCAAACAAATCATCCAGATGCTGTTTGAACGAACCGACCTCCAACGAACGGTTAATCCTGGCATAATTAAAAAAGAAGATGCAGTCGCTTCCAAAATCCTTAATCAGGGACTTAATCAATGGCAAGGTAAGCCCCTTATAACCCCATGGGTCTAAAAAACTTAGAGTGGGCGGCAACTTATTATTTTCAAATATTTTAATTAATTCTTCACCAACTTCATCCGACATGAATCGAGGTTCATTTTGCAACAATTTTATATTCGGTATCTTTGCAACTTCCCTCTCAAGATCGTTAATATTCTCCGAATTGATATCATTGAAAAAGGTTTTTAATCTTTTCATCAACTCTGGCGCACAAACAGCCTGTTCAAGTATCAATATCGGAGTTGAAATAGTTCCATCTTTATAAACTCCTGGCCCAGCGTATAAATCTACATACGCAAGATTGCCTCTGCCTATGCCAGGATTCTTTTTAATCATTCCAAGCATAACACTCGACCAAGCTTTGAAATACTTGGCTACTATTATTGATTTAACTTTGGATTGCTCTTTCGGTTCTTCAAAAAAGGAGTTGTCAACCATAAGGCCCCCCGACCTTGCACTCTATTTAACGGTCATCACAGAAAACTCCTGCGATTCACTGATCCTCTTGTATCTACATACCATACACGCGTTGATCTTAAAAGAAGTTTTTAGGTATGTTGACCCCCCCGCTCCCCTCCGGTAATACTGTCCTCACAGTCACTTAACCCTGTTTGCCGTGGAGGCAACCCCATGTCCTTCCCCCTGGTGCGGATGCGCCGCCTGCGCAAATCCGAGGCCATGCGCCGGATGGTGGCCGAGACCGTGCTCAACCCGTCCGACTTCATCTACCCCCTGTTCGTGTGCCCCGGCGAAAACGAGTGCCAGGGCATCGGCTCCATGCCCGGGGTGAACCGCTTTTCCATCGACGCGCTCACCGAGGAGTGCAAGGCGGTCTACGACCTGGGCGTCCCGGCGGTGATCCTCTTCGGCATCCCCGAGAAAAAGGACGCCCTGGGCACCGAGGGCTACAGCCCCAAGGGCATCGTGCCCCGCGCGGTGCGGGCCATCAAGAAAGCAGTCCCCGGCCTGCTGGTGGTGTGCGACGTGTGCCTGTGCGAATACACCAGCCACGGCCACTGCGGGGTGCTGGACAAGGGCCACGTGCACAACGACGCCACCCTGGAGCTCTTGGCGCGGGCCTCGGTGGCCTATGCCCAGGCCGGGGCGGACATCGTGGCCCCCAGCGACATGATGGACGGCCGGGTGTGGGCCATCCGCGAGGGCCTGGACGAGGCAGGCCTGGAGGACACGCCCATCATGTCCTACGCGGCCAAGTATGCCTCCGCCTTCTACGGCCCCTTCCGCGAGGCGGCCGACAGCGCGCCCCAAGAGGGCGACCGCCGGGGCTACCAGATGGACCCGCCCAACTTCCGCGAGGCCCTGCGCGAGGTGGCCCTGGACGTGGAGGAGGGCGCGGACATGCTCATGGTCAAGCCCGCCCTGCCCTATCTGGACGTGCTCAGCGCGGTGCGCCAGGAGTTCGACCATCCCCTGGGCGCTTATCAGGTCTCCGGCGAGTACGCCATGATCAAGGCCGCTGGCGAGCGCGGCTGGATCGACGAAGAGCGGGTGATGATGGAGAGCCTGACCTGCATCAAGCGGGCGGGCGCGGACTTCATCCTGACCTATTTCGCCAAGGACGCCGCCGCCTTGCTGGGGAGGCGCTAACCATGCGCCTGGCCCTGTGCGGCATGCCCTCGGCGGGCAAATCCACCCTGTTCGCGGCCCTGGCCGGACGCCGGGCGGCCACGGGCGGGCGCGCCGAGTCCAACCTGGCCCTACTCAACGTGCCCGACCAGCGGGTGGACGACCTGAGCGATCTGTTCAAGCCCAAGAAGACCACCTTTGCCCAGATAAGCTTCGTGGACCCGCCCCCGCCCCCGGCAAAGCCCGAGGACCCCACCGCCAAGATGCCCCCCGAGCTGCGCCAGTGCGAGGGGCTCTTGCAGGTGGTCAGGAACTTCGACGGCGGCCTGGGCGCGCCCGACCCGGCCGGGGAGTACCGCGCCTTTGTGGACGAGATGCTCCTGCACGACCTCATCAGCGTGGAGCGCCGCCTGGAGCGCATCGCGGGCGAGCGCCAGCGCGGCCGCGAGACGGACAAAGAGGAGATCGCCCTGCTGGAGCGGGCCCAGGAGCTGCTCAACGCCGAGCGCCTGCTTGGCGAGGACGAGGAGATCCCGGGCCATCCCAAGCTCAGGGGCTTCGGCCTGCTCACCGCCAAGCCGCGCATCGTGGTGGTCAACAACGCGGAGGACGACCCCGAGGCCCCGGAGTTGGGCGAGGGCGTCACGCCGGTGGTGGTGCGCGCGGCCATCGAGGCCGAGCTGGCCGAGCTGGAGCCCGAGGAGGCGGCCGAGTTCATGGCCGACCTGGGGCTTGCCGAGAGCGCCCTGGACCGGCTCATCGCCGCGGCCTATGCCGCCAGCCGTTTGATCAGCTTCTTCACGGTGGGCGAGGACGAGGTGCGCGCCTGGACCATCACCCAGGGCACCGACGCCCAGCACGCGGCCGGGGCCATCCACTCCGACCTGGAGCGGGGCTTCATCCGGGCCGAGGTGATGAGCTACCAGGACCTCATGGAGCAGGGATCCGAGGCCGCCATCAAGAAGGCGGGGCTCTTGAAGGTGGTGGGCAAGGACTATATTGTCTCGGACGGCGAAATAATGCACGTCCGCTTCAACGTATAGCCTTGACAGAAGGGCCTTTGCCCACTAAATATTAGCTCACTCTGGCGATGTAGCTCAGATGGTGAGAGCATGCGGCTCATATCCGCAGTGTCCGGGGTTCAAGTCCCTGCATCGCCACCATAAGCAATGGATCGGGGCCGTCCCTCGGGGCGGCCCCGTTGATTTGAAGCGGCCTGCGCCCCGCCCCAGGCGCCGCCCCGCCTCAGCCGAGGCCCCGTGCGCAAATACGTCATCCTCATAGCCATCCTTTCGGCCTTCCCCCCGCTGAGCACGGACATGTACCTCCCGGCTCTGCCCGAGCTCCAGCAGCTTTGGCACCAGCCCCTGGCCACGGTGAACCTCACCCTTATCTCGTTCCTGTTCGTCTACTGCTTCGGCATGTTGTTCTATGGCCCCATCTCCGACCGGGTGGGGCGGCGGCGGCCCCTTATGCTGGGCATCTCCTTCTACGTGGCCGCCAGCCTGGCCTGCGCCCTGGCCGGCGGGGTGTGGTCCATGGTCGGCTTCCGGGCCTTGCAAGCCGCCGGGGCCGCAGCGGGCACCGCCCTGGCCCTGGCCATTGCCAAGGACCTGTTCCAGGCCGAGCAGCGCGCCCAGGTCATCGCCTACGTGTCGGTGATCCTGGCCCTGGCCCCCATGCTGGCCCCCATCCTGGGCGGCTGGATCATGGCCGTGGTCACCTGGCACTACATCTTCGTGGCCCAGGCCGCGGTGGGCGCGGTGGCGCTGGTCGCGGTGTGGCTCATGCCCGAGCCGCTAACCGAGCGCTCCGGCGAGAAGCTGCGCCGCTCTTTTCGCACCTACGCCCGCCTGCTCACCAACCGCCGCTTCATGGGGCTCAACCTGGCCACGGCCATCCTGAGCCTGCCCTTTTTTGCCTTCATCGCGGGCTCGGCCGACATCTACATCACCCGCTTCGGCCTCAGCGAGACCACCTTCGGCTACTTCTTCGCCTTCAACGCCCTGTCGCTGATGAGCGGGTCGTATCTTTTCTCGCGCCTGGCCCGGCTGGTTTCGGTGCGCAGCCTGCTCACCCTGTGCTTCGGGGGGATGCTGGCCGCCGGGCTGGCCATGTGCCTCATCCCCCACACCGGCCCCTGGTCCCTGGCCCTGCCCAACTGGGTGCTGGGCTTCTGCGTGGGGCTCTCGCGCCCGCCGGCCACCAACCTCATCCTGGAGCAGGTGGACACCGACACGGGCAGCGCCTCCTCGCTCATCGCCTTCAGCTTCATGCTCCTGGGCTCGCTGGGCATGTTCATCGTGTCCCTGGGCTGGACCGACAAGATCATGGTCATCGGCGCCCTGGGCGCGGCGGTGGGGGTGGTGGACCTCCTGTTCTGGCTGAAGTATCGCAGCCGCTACGCGCTCAAGCGATAAGGCTGGACAGGCCCGAACGGCTGATTTATACCCGTAGGAGCGCCCCTCCCTCCCTATGGTGAGACCATGCCCTCCTATCGCGTGAAAAACCTGGCCATCAGCATCGACAAGGACGGGGCGGGCGGTTACGCCAAGGCCACCTATCCCATCCGCTTTGGCAAGTACTCCGAGATACGCACCCCTGACTACGAGTTCCATCTCAACCAAAAAGGCGAGATCAAATTCATCCGTGGCCTGGGCATGGGCTGGCGGCACCCCGGCGAGCTCTTAAAACGCACCGACGGCAACGACTGGGTGTACTACTCTCTGGGCTCGGTGGGCGAGCGCATCAAGGACCTCCTGGGCGAGTACTACCTCCCCTGCCTGCCCTACCCCAGCAACAGCATCTGGGAGTTCAACCCCTTCACGGACATGAACATCATGCAGGCCTTTGGGGCCTGGGCCCAGACCTGGGCCACCCTGGTGGAGATGCCCGCCGCCGGGCTGCCCGGCCCCCTGGCCGCCTTCCGCGAGATGGTGGCCGCCAACCACGACACCGCCCTGCTCAACAGCGCCCGGGAGCTGACAGCCATCGGGGGCGAACGCGTCTCGGTGCTGCCGCCGGACACCTGCCACGTGGACTACGAGGTGATCCCCCTGACCGTGGCCGACGGCTGCCGCTATCACTGCGGCTTCTGCTGCGTGAAATCGCCCCAAGCCCACCGCCCCCGCCCCTGGGACGACATCGCGGGCCAGATAGAGCGGCTCCGGGCCTTTTACGGCCCCAACCTGAGCTCCTACAAGGCGCTGTTCTTGGGCAATCACGACGCCCTGGGCGCGGGCGGGGAGCTTTTGGCGCGGGCGGCCGAGGCGGCCATCGAAGGCCTGGCCCTCGAGGACGCCCAGCTTTTCCTCTTCGCCAGCGCGGACTCCCTGCTGGAATGCGGCGAGGATTCGCTCACCCGCCTCGGCCAGCTGGCGGGCGGAGTGTACATCAACCTGGGCCTGGAGTCGGTGGACCCGGCCACCCTCAAGGCCATCAAGAAGCCGCTGAGCGCCGCGCGGGTGCGCGAGGCCTTTGAGCGCATGTTGCAGATCAACCGAGACCACGAAAACATCGAGGTCACGGCCAACTTCCTGCTGGGCGAGATGTTCGGTCCGGAGCACTACGGCTCCCTGGCCGAGCTGTTGGCCGGGGTGGACCCGCCCCCCGGGCGCAAGGGCGCGGTGTATCTCTCGCCCCTGCTGGCCAGCACCCGGAGGCCGGAGCTGCTGCCCGAGTTCTTCCGGATTAAGGAGGCCAGCCGCCTGCCCGCCTACATCTATCTGATCCAAAGGCTCTAACTTCCCCCGCCTTGCCCCGGCCACCCCGCCCCGCTACCATAAAAATACGCCCGCGACACTGCTGAAGCGGGCCCATCCCTGCGCACCAAGGAGGCATCCATGACCAAGGCTCAACTCTGGCTGGTAATCGCGGCGGCGCTGGTGGCCGGGCTTGTCGGCGGCTCCCTGGCCGGCGGCCTGGCCGTGGCCCAGGGCAAAAAGCGGGTGATCACGGCCAACGAGTTCCGCCTCCTGGGCCCGGACGGCGACACCCGGGCGGTCTTGGAGGTGACCCCCAACGGCGGGGTGGCCCTAGTCATGAACTGGATCAACGGGCGGCCCGGGGTGCTCATCTCGGCCAACCACCTGGGCCACTCCCGGGTGTTTTTGGCCGACGAGCGCGGAGTGCCCCGCACCGGCCTGGCCGTGACCAGCAAGCGCCTGGCCGGGGTGGTGGTCAACGACGCCAGGGGCAAGCTCCGGGCGGCCATGATGGAGCAGAACGGCACCGCCCAGGTCTCCATCACCCGGCCGGGCCAGCCGCGCCGCTTCGCCCTGGATCTCATGGTGAGCCAGCGGGGCCACCCCAACCTGGCCTTCAAGGACCCCCTGGGGCACAACCGCCTGTTCCTGGCCCTGGGCCAGAAGGACAAGCCGGTGATGTGGCTCTTCGACGACCAGAGCCGCCAGATCTGGGGCGCGCCATGAGCCCGGAGCTGAGCTGGGACGAGCTAAAGGCCCGCCCGGACATCCTGGGCAAGATCGATTGGGAGATCACCCCGGCCCAGGCCTTCGAGGCCTTTCAGATAAAGTCGGCCGAGGCCCACCGCCACCGGGGCCTGGGACAGGCGTACTACTTCTATCTGTCGGTGTGGCGCGGCGAGCGGCGGGTGCTGTTGATCAAGCGCACCTACACCCACAGCGAGGACATCGCCGAGGCTCCCGCCCCTGCGGAGCTGATGGAGCGGGCGGCCTCCGAGGGCCAAGGGCAGGACATGCCCCGGGGGCAGCTACCCCTGTCCCCCGAGCTAAAGGACTGGCTGCGCGGCGAACTGGGGCTCAGCTAGCCGCCCGGCCTTGGCAGGGGGTCAGCCAGGCGCAGTCGTCCTGGCGACAATCGTGGATCTGCCCGTAGCAGGGCTGGTTGCCCTCGGCCACCTGGATGGCCCGGATCAGCTCGGCCTGATCCAGCTTGGAGTACTCCTTCAGCTTCAGCTTGCGGGCGGTCTCGTGCAGCAGAATGGCCAGGCTCAACGCGTTCTTGTTGAGCTTGGAATAGTTCTTCATCTTCAGCTTGCGGGCCCGTTCCTGTAGTTGCTTTACGGTGGGCATACCTTGGCCTCCGGCTAAAAATTCCCTGCTTATAAGGAAAGTATCTGCCCGCCGGGCCACCCAGACAAGGACAAAAGCGCACCCTCCCGCGCCGGTCTATTCGCAGCCCGAGGCGCCGCAGAAGGAGCAGGCCAGACAACCGCCGTCGGTCTTGAGCAGCCCGCCGCAGCGGGGGCAATGCCCGGACAGGTGCACCCGGGGCGGGGCCTCGCGGCCGGGCAGGGGCAACAGCTCCAGCACCTGGCGGCCCCGGCTGCCGGAGCGGAACACCGTCACCCCCTTGAGCCCCAGCTGGTGGGCGCTCAGAAACACCTCGCGCACCGCTTCGGGCCCGGCCGAGGCGGGCAGGTTCACCGTCTTGGAGACCCCGTTGTCCGTGTGCTCCTGAAAAGCCGCCTGCATGGCCAGGTGGGCCGCCGGAGCCACCTCGTGCGCGGTGGGGAACAGGGCGGCCACCTCGGGGGGCAGGCCGGGCACCGCCCCCGCCTGACCCGAGGCGGCCAGGGCGCTCAGGCTCTCGGGACCGTCCAGGCCCAGCTCGGCCAGGCGGGCCAGGAAGCGCGGGTTGTACTCCACCAGGTGCTCACCCTCCAGCACCCGCCGGGTGTAGGCCAGGGCGAAGTAGGGCTCGATGCCAGAGGAGCAGCCCATGAGCAGGCTCAGGGTGCCGGTGGGGGCCACGGTGGTGACGGTGGCGTTGCGCATGTGCTGGTATTGGGTGGCCAGGCGACTGGCCTTGAAGGCCGGGAAGCTGCCCCGCTTCTTGCCCAGCTCCGCGCTGGCCTGGCGGGCGGCGGCGTGGATGCGGGCCATGACCTCGCGCCCCAGGGCCGCCGCCTCGGGCGAGCCGTAGGGCAGGCCCAGGTCCACCAGCAGATCGGCCAGGCCCATGACCCCCAGGCCGATCTTGCGGGTGGCCGAGGTAGCCCGGGCCACCGAAAGCAAAGGGAAGCGGTTCACCGTCACCACGTCGTCCAAAAAGCGCACCGCCAAGGCAACGGCGTCCTCCAGGGCGGCGTAGTCCACCGCGCCGTGGCGCAGAAAACGGGGCAGCACCAGCGAGCCCAGGTTGCAGGACTCATGGGGCAACAGCGGCTGCTCCCCGCAGGGGTTGGTGGCCTCCAGGGGCCCCAGCTCCGGGGTCAGGTTGCCTTGGTTGATGGCCTCGTAAAAGGCCAGGCCCGGCTCGCCGCTGGCGTGGGCCGCGCTCACCATCAACTCCAGGAGCGCCCCCGCCTCCACGGTGCGCACCACCTCGCCGCCGCGCGGGTTGATCAGCTCCCAGCCCGCCCCGGCCCTGACCGCGTCCATGAAGGCGTCGCTGATCATCACCGAGATGTTGAAGTTTTCCAAGCGGCCCGGGGTTCGCTTGGCCATTATGAACTGTTCGATGTCCGGGTGCCCCACGCCGAGCAGGCCCATGTTGGCCCCCCGGCGGGTGCCCCCCTGCTTCACCGCCTCGGTGGCGGTGTCGAACACCTGCATGAAGCTCAGGGGCCCGGAGCTGATGCCGTGGGTGGAGGCCACCACGTCGCCCGCCGGGCGCAGGCGGCTGAAGGAAAACCCCGTGCCCCCGCCGGACTTGTGGATCAGGGCGGTCTCTTTCACCGCCTCGAAGATGCTCTCCAGGCTGTCCTGTATGGGGATGACAAAGCAGGCGCTGAGCTGGCCCAGGGCGCGTCCCGCGTTCATCAGGGTGGGGCTGTTGGGCAAAAAAAGCCCGTCAGCCATGAGGCGCAAAAAGGCGCGGCGCATCTCCCGGCAGGCGTTGGCCCCGCCAAAGGACTCCTCGCCCCGGGCCACGGCCGCAGCCACCCGTCCCAGCATCTGCTCCGGGCTCTCGCACACCCGGCCCGCTTCGTCGCGCACCAGGTAGCGCCGTTCCAAGACCGGCAGGGCGTGGGGCCCGAAGGGGAAGTGCTCAGCGCTCATGTATCTAAGATAGCCCCAAGGCGGGGGGACAATGCAAGCGATCCGGGGTTGCGCCGGTGGTGGGCCAGCCCCCATCATGGGAACAAACCACCGAGGAGACGAATATGATCGCCCTGCTGTATCTGGCCGTGTTCATCGCCGGGGCCTGGCTCAACCTTTGGCTCATCGCCCCGCCGGTGCCCTTCATGACCGGGGTGGGCATCATGATCAAATGGCTCCTGTTCGCCTTCCCCGGGGTGGGGGGCCTCTTGGCCGCCTATGCCCACACCGCGCGGGCCGACAAGACCGCCGCCTACATCGGCTGGCAGCCGGGCAGCCCCTTCCAGTTCGAGGTGGCCATGGCCAACCTGGCCTTGGGGGTGGGCGGGGTCATGTGCCTGTGGATGGGCCCCGGCTTCCAGGCCGGGGTGGGGGTGGTGTTCAGCGTGTTCGTGCTGGGCGCGGCCCGGGGCCACTTTGACCAGCAAAAGCGCGAGGCCAATAAGGCGCCGGGTAACTCGGGCGTGTTCCTGTGGCTCAACGACATCATCGCCCCGGCGGCCATCCTGGTGCTCATGGGCATCCGGGGCATCTTCGGCGGCTAGGCCGCGCGCGGCAAAAGAATAGGAGCCCCACGCGGGGGCTCCTTACTAGTTCATCGCTGTATGGCGGTGGCTGGCGAAGCCGGTTTCTAAGAGCCCAAATTCTTGGCCGCGAAGTCCCAGTTGATCAGGTGGTCCATGATCCCCTTGATGTAGTCGCCCCGCCGGTTCTGGTAGTCCAGATAATAGGCGTGCTCCCACACGTCGATGGTGATGATGGGCTTCATGCCGTCCACCATGGGGTTCAGGGCGTTGGAGCTGCTCACCGCCACCAACTTGCCGTCCTTGAGGGCCAGCCAGCCCCAGCCCGAGCCGAAGCGGGTGGCCGCCGCCTTTACCAAGGCCTTTTTGGCCGCGTCCACGGACCCGAAGTCGGCCTTCATCTTAGCGGCCAGCTCGGCCCCGGGCGCGCCGCCCCCGCCGGGCTTCATGCTCTGCCAATAGAAATTGTGGTTCCAGACCTGGGCCGCGTTGTTGAACAAATATTCGTCCTTGCCGTAGGAGCCCAGCACGATCTGCCCCAGGCTCTTCTTGGCCCAAGGGGTGCCCTTGATGTAGGCGTTGGTCTTTTTCACGTAGCCCAGATGGTGCTTGCCGTAATGGAAGGAAATGGTGCGGGCGCTGATGTAGGGAGCCAGGGCGTCCTCGGCATAGGGCAAGGGCGGGCGCACGATCTGGCCGGCTTGGGCGGTCTTGGGCAGGGCCCCCAGGCTCAGCGCGGCCGCGCCCAGGGCGGCGGTTTTTATGAACTGGCGGCGCTCCATGCCTTCGTTGCTTTTATCCATGACGCGATCCTCCGGGATTGGGTTGCCGGGCCGGGCAGGCCAGCGGCCCTAATACCAGGGTAGGCCCGCGCGCCTGGCGAAACAAGGCGAGATTGATTACTTGGAACGGGGGCGTCCCAGGCGCTGGGTGGTGGGCGGGGTGGGCAGGCGGGCCGAACCGGCGCTGATCAGGGCGTGCCACATGTTGGCCCGTATCTTCTTGTTCTCATGGTGCATCTCGTCCAAGATCCCCCGCACGCGGCCCCGGCGGCTCTGCCCCGCGCTGGGGCAGCAGGGCGGCTGCACCGGCAGCTCCTTGATCGCCGAGAAGCGCCGGGTAATGTCCGCGCTCATCAGGCTCAAGGGCCGGATGAGCACCAGGTCGCCGTGGAACAGGGGCTGCACCGGCAACATGCTCGAGAGGTTGCCCGAGTAGAACAGGTTCATCAAGAAGGTCTCGAAGATGTCGTCCTGGTGGTGGGCCAGGGCCAGCTTGTTGCACTGGTGCTCTCCGGCGGCCATGAACAGGCGCTGGCGGCGCTTGAGGGCGCAGAAGAAGCAGGGGCTCTTCTCGCGGTTTTCCTCGCTGTGGGCGCGGGGGCCGTAGTCGGTCTCGATGAGCCGGAACTCCACCCCCAGCCCGGCGCAGAACTCGGCCAGGGCGGCGTGGTCCGTGGAGCCGAAGCCCATCTCCACGTGAAAGGCGATGAGCTTGAAATCGATGGGCACCCGCCGCAGGCGCTCGGCCAGGAGCCAGGTGAGGGCCAGGGAGTCCTTGCCCCCGCTGAGCCCGATGGCCACCCGGTCGTGGTCGTGGATCATGGACCAGCCGTGCACTGCCTTGCCGCAGAGGCTCACGGCCTGGCGTTCGACGTAAGCCACCTAGCCCACCCACTCCATGAAGGCCACGTATCCGACTGCACCAGCCACCGGCATACGGTGTTGCTGGCTGCGCTCGGTCCTCGACGTAGCACTGAAGGCTACGCCTGCGGCCCTCGCTTGCCAGACGCCTTGTCTGCCGGCGGCTGGCTGTGTCGGGCAGATGCGGGAGCCATTGCCCCTCAAAGCCTGGCCAAATACTGGAATAATTCTAATCCTCACGGAATGAAGGGAGCCCCGCGGCCTTCATGCAATGCGTGGGCTAAATCTCCAGGCTCATTCCCGCCGAGAGGTGGCCGAAGCGCTCCTCGCCCAGCTCGGCCAGCATGCGCGCGCACATGCCCAGGCCGGTGCAGTGACCCGCGATGACCCTTAGCTGGGGCCGCGCGGCCAGCTCGGCCAGGGCGGCGGCCTGCTGCTCGGCCGGGGCGGGGCCCAGGTGGGTGCCGCCGATCAACAGCGACACCGGGCGTCCCGAGGCCTCCCCGGCGGCCAGGAGCACGTTGATGGCCCCGGCGTGGGCGCAGCCGGTCAGGCACACCGGCCCGTTGGGGGCCTCGATGAGCATGGCCAGGTCGTCGGGCAGGGGGTCGGGCACCACCTCGCCGCCCTGCTTGGTCACCAGGTTGGCCATGGGCCCCTCGAAGCCGGTCTGGCGGGCGATGGGCGCCAGGAGCATCACTCCCGGCCAGGGCTCCATGGGCCCGTCCACGAAATGAAAGCGCGCGCCCAAGGCCTCGTACCCGGCCTGGGGCAGGGGCGGCCCGATCTCGCGCAGGGTGTCCCCGGGCAAATGCTGGGACATGTGACAGCCGAAGACGTTTTGGTGGCACCACACCCCGATGGGCTCGCTGCGCTCCCGCAGCAGGGCTTCCAGGCCGCCGGCGTGGTCATAGTGGCCGTGGCTGATCACCACCCCGTCCAACTCGCCGGGGTCCAGGCCCAGCACCTTCAGGTTGTTGATCAGGGCCTGGCCCATGCCCGTGTCGTAGAGGATGTTGCGGCCCTGATGCTCCACCCACATGCTCAGGCCGTGCTCGCCCAGCAGGGGAGAGGCGAAGCCCACCGAGTTTTCCACCACCACGGTCAATCGGCTCATGAATCGTCCTCCGGGGCGGGCTTTTGGCTTTTTTCCAAAACCTCCATCACCCGGTCCAGACGGCTAGGCGGCTGGGCCAGGAAACGGGCCTGCTCTTCGGGGGTGTAGTTGGCGTCGATGAAAGCGGCCACGTCGAAATGAGGCGAAAAACAGGTGAGCACCCTATGGCAGGGCAGGCCCTCCTGGGACTGGCGGCAATAGCCGAAGTTGATGGTCTGGCCCAGCATGGGGCACCAGAAGTGCTCCACCGCGTCGAAATCGTTGATCGGGCTCATCACTCCCCCTTCCGGGGTTGGTCCACCCCCTCCACCCAGGGCTTGATGTCCACCACCGGGGTGCCGTCGAGCATCTCCAGGCCGCGCACGCTCAGGCGCGGGCCGTCCACGGCCACCAGCTTCACCAGGGTCAGGGACAGGGGATTGGGGCGGTGGGGGCTGCGGGTGTTGAACATCCCGGTCTTGGGGCGGGAGTGGTCGCCCCGGGGATGCACCATCACCTTGGGCTCCCCGGAGCGGTCGAATAGGCAGATCACCCACAGCCAGCGTCCCGGGGTCAGCCCGGTGAGGCCCTGGAGCCACTGGGGCTCCAGCTCGATCACCGCGTCCATCCCGGCCTCGGGGCCCTGCTTGGGCGCTTGGTCCAGATTCTTGAGGCGGCTCTTAACCACCCCGATAGGGCGGTATGACACGGCCTCGCTCATCCCGGCCCTACTTGGCTCCGGCCGCTTCCGGGCTGCCCATGGGCACCCAGATGATGGCGGAGCGGGCGTCGCAGCCGGGGATGGGGCTCTCGGTCTTGCCCTGCACCGGCACCAGAATTTCGGCCGAGGCCCTCAGATCGCCCAGGAAGCCCTGCACCATCTGGCGGCGCTCCTGGGACAAGAGTATCTCGCTGAATTGGGCCCGCTTGTCCTTGATGGTCTGCGGGTCGGCCGGCTTGCGCCCGGAGAGCACCGCCGCGGCGAACCCGCCGTTGACCCCCGCCGGAGCGCTGAGCACCGGCTTGTTCTCGGGCCGCAGGAACAGCTCGTGCACCAGGGCGCCCGAGCCGCTCAGGTCGGTGATCTGAGCGCCGCGCTTGAGCCAGCCGGTCTCCTTGGCGCCGGGGATGCGGGCCAGCTCCTTGGCCGGCTCCTTTACGCCCGCCAGGTCTTTCAGCATCTTGGCGGCCTCGGCCTTGGCCTTGGCCTCGGCCATCTCGCCCTGCACCACGGCCCGCACGTCCTCTTCCACGTCCTTGAAGGGTTTGGGATGGGCGGGGATGCGCTCTTTGATCACGGCCAGGATCGAGCCGTTGTCATAAGGCAGCGCGGGCACCGGCTGGCCGGCCTGCAAATCCTGGGCGGCCGCGAAGAAGTCCTTGAGCCCCGGCAGGCCCTCCACCTTGGCCCCCTGGGCCACTTTGGGAGAGCTCTGAACGCTGCTGTTGTTTTCCTTGGCCAGCTTGGCCAGGCTGTCGCCCATGGCCAGGCGGTCAAAGGCGCGCTCGGCCGCGGCCTGGGCCATCTCCTTGGCCTGGCGCTCCACCAGGCGCTTCTTGATCTCGCCCTTCACCTCGGCCAGGGGGGTCACCGTGGCCTGGTCGTGGGAGGTCACCTTTAGCACGTGCCAGCCGAACTTGGTGCGCACCAGAGCCACATCGCCGGGCTTGAGGCCGAAAGCCACCTTCTCGAACTCGGGCACCATGGCCCCGCGCTTGAACTTGCCCAGGCTGCCGCCTTGGGGGGCGCTGGGCCCCTGGGAGTACTTCTTGGCCAGGGCCGCGAAGTCGGCGCCCTTTTTCTTGGCCAGGGCCAGAATCTTCTCGGCCTCGGCCTTGGCCGTGGCCACCTCGGCCGGGGAGGGGTTCTCGGGCAGCTTGATCAGGATATGGCTGGCCCCCACCTCTTCGGGTTTGGCGTAGCGGTCGCGCTCCATGTCGTAAGTATCGGACACGTCGCGGTCGGTCACCTGCACCTGGTCGCGCTGGGCGGCCATCGGGAACGCCAGGTAGTCGAAGACCACCTTGGCGGGCACCATATAATTGGCGATGTTCTTCTTATAATAGTCTTGGAGCTGTTGGTCGTCGGCCTTGACCTCTTTCAGGTAGTTCTCGGGCTTGTACACCAGGTACACGCCCTTGACCTGGGCCAGCTGGCTGGCCAAGACCTCGTCCACCTGCAAGGGCGTCACCTGGCCGGTGCCCGCCACCAGGGCGGCCAGCTTGGCCATGCGCAGCTCCTGGCGAATCCCGGCCTCGTAGTCCTCGGGGGTCAGGCGGTTGCGCTCCAGCAGGCGGCGGTAATAGCGCTCGTCGAAGCGGCCGTTGACCTGGAACATGGGCGTGGCCGAGATGCGCAGGGCAATCTCCTGGTTACTCACCTGCACGGCCATCTGGTTGGCCGCCTGGTTCAGGAGCACCTGGTCCACGATGGTGTTGAGCGCCTGCTGCCTGAGGTTGAGCAGGGGGGCTATCTGGTCGAACTGCGCCCCGAAACGCTGCTTGGACTGCTCCACCAGCCCGGCGTAGATCTCCTGCACCCGGCCTTCGGCGATGGACTCGCCGTTGATCTTCACCGCCAGGCGGGGCGGCTCGCTGCCGTAGTTGTAGGCACCCCAGCTCAGGGCAAAGGCCAGGGCGATGGCCCCCAGCAGTATCTTGATCATCCAGTTGCCGGCGTGCTTGCGCATTATTTGCAGCATAGAGGGCGGTCTCCCCGAGGTTTTCCAATTCTGTCGGGCCGTTATCGGCAGAGAGCAAAATTATCACGCCGCAGCCCCCCAGTCAACGCACCGAAGGGACACAGGCCCCTTGGCCTTGAGGGAAACCTAGCATATAATTGGCCATCAAAGCCTAACATTGGGAGGCTAAGGGATCATGGCCCGCCGCGTCGACATCTGTGCCCAAGACTTGCCCCAGGTGGACATGTCCCTGGTGGAATCCGAAAACCTTTCCCCGCTCACCTCCGCGGTGGCCGCCCGGGTTTATGCCATAACCAAGGGCGGAGTGGAGGTGATCCTCAAGCGGCCCTTCATCGACGGCTTCCACGTCCTCATGGACGTGCACAACACCACCCAGAAGCTGGTGCAGATATCCCTGCCCGCCGAGGGCGGCGAGGCCGAAGAAGGCCTGCGCCTGTGGGGCGACATCGTGCGCTTCAACCGCCTGGAGGGCACCTCGGGGGCCTGCTTCCTGGTGGA
This sequence comes from Desulfarculaceae bacterium, assembly GCA_020444545.1. Classification (NCBI taxonomy): domain Bacteria; kingdom Pseudomonadati; phylum Thermodesulfobacteriota; class Desulfarculia; order Desulfarculales; family Desulfarculaceae; species Desulfarculaceae bacterium. Next base: position 331,914 of record JAHLKT010000003.1, read on the forward strand.
GCTGGCGTGGATCAAGGACAAGCCGGCCAGGGAGATCCGGGCGCGCCTGCTCAAGCGCCTAACGCGGCTGCACAAGGGCGGGGGGGAGCGCTCGGCTTGAGGCTTTTGCGCCTCGCGGCCCTGCTGCTTTTGCTTGTGGCCCTGGCGGCCCCGGCCGTTCTGGCCGCTCCGCCCGCCGCGGCCCCACAGGCAGCCCCCACCGAGCAGAAGTTCTTTTTCCGCGTGTTGGACAGCCGCGACCATCCCCTGCCCTCGGCCACCCTCACCCTGGAGCCGTTGGCCGGGCACCCGGTCACCCCGTCGCCCTACAAAGCCGACGAGGACGGCGTCATCCACATCTCCTGGGCCCCTTCGGCCAAAAGCGAAAAGACCCCGGGCGGCGACGAAACCACCCGCTTTCAAAGCGCCTTGCGCTACCGGGTCAGCGCCCCGGGCCACCTGAGCGGCGAGGGCGCGGTGAGCGTGGAGGACAAGAGCCGGACCATGGCCGACGAGCGCCTGGCCAAGCTCAACCGCATGGCCCAGTTCGCGCCCCACGGCGAGACGGTGGTGCTGCCCAAGGCCTCCGAGCTCTTCGCCTTCAAGGTGCCCGAGCCGCCGGAGAAAGACCCCCTGGCCAGGGCCTGCCTGGATTTCCGGGCCAAGTACGCAGTGGTGGCCCAGCGCCTGGGGGCCTCCTTTGCCTGGCCCGCCTTTGGCAAACAGGGTTCTCGCCTGGAGATCAATTTCGACTGGACCGGCGCGCCCTGGGGCAACCAGGCCCCCGCCCCCCTGGCGGCCAAGGTGGCCATGTTCAGCGGCCTACCCCTGATGATCGCGGCGGGGCGCGACCTGGGCGAGTTGCCGGGCATCGAGAGCCTCAGCCTGGTGTTCCACAGCAAAATAGCCCCGGCGGGCGACGAGCACGCCATGCCCCAGGAGGCCCGGATAATCCTTAGCGCGCCGCTGAGCGAGGTGCGCCGCCTGGCCCGGGGCGAGATCAAGGCCGGAGCCTTCCTGGGCGGGCACCCGCCCCGCCTGGAGCGCGCCCGCTGATCCGCCTGCCTTAGAGGTGCCGCCATGAAAAACGATCCCCTGCAAAAAGCCCATCTGCTCTACGAGGTGGAGGGCGAGCGCATTGAAAGCCTATTGGCCAAAGACCAGGTGTATCGCGGAATTTTGGAGCGCCTGGAGCAGGCCGAGCGCCGCCTGGCCGGCAACGACCAAAAGGCGGCCGAGGCCATGGCCGAGGCGCGCAACCTGCTCCTGGAGATGACCCGGGAGGCCAGCTTCAAGCTGGGTTACGTGCTGGCCAAGGACTATCCTCTGGACGAGGTCTTCACCCTCTAGGCCTCGCGCCATCGCCCGGGCGGGGGATGCCGCTCCCCGGCGCGGGAGGCACAATGGCCCGCACACGGAGGAGGCTCGCATGGATTACGTTCTCACCCCCATGAACGACGAGCACCGCGACGCGGTTATGGCCATCTTGGACCATCACATCGCCACCGGCTTCGCGGCCTATCCCAGCCACTCGCTGCCCCCGGATTTCTGGGCCTTCATGCGCCGCATGGCCGCGGGCTATCCCGCCTACGTGGTCGAGGCCGGGGGCGAGGTGGTGGGCTACGGCATGCTCCGGCCCCTCATGCCGCCGGACACCCTGAGGCGCACCGCCGAGATCGGCTACTTCATCCTGCCCCAACACTGCGGCCAGGGCCTGGGCGCGCGGCTGCTGGAACAGCTCTCGGCCGACGCCAAGACCATGGGCGTGGACAACATCATGGCCAACGTCTCCTCGCTCAACGAGGGCAGCCAGCGCTTCCACCTGGCCCACGGCTTCGTGGAGGCGGGGCGCTTCCAGCGGGTGGGGCGCAAATGGGACCAGGACTTCGATATAGTGTGGTTTCAAAAATTCATCTGAGCAATTGCGCATTTTCAACAGGAGCAAGACATGGAGCTTAAGCACACCACCCACGAGCTCAAGGACGGGGTCAGCCTGATCACCCTCAACCGGCCCGAGCGGCTCAACGCCTGGACCCCCATCATGCGCGACGAGCTGATCCACCTATTCGGCCAGGCAGACCAGGACGACCGGGTGCGCGTGGTGGTGGTCACCGGCGCGGGGCGCGCCTTTTGCGCGGGCATGGACCTGGAGGCCGGGGGAAAGACCTTTGACTACAAGGCCCGCGAGGACAGCCAGGACGATCCGGCCCTGCACCGCGACGGCGGGGGCAAGGTGGCCCTGGCCGCCTTCACCTGCCGCAAGCCGGTCATCGCGGCCATGAACGGCCCGGCCGTGGGCGTGGGCATCACCATGACCCTGGCCATGGACATGCGCATCGCGGCCGAGGACGCCAAGATGGGCCTGGTCTTCACCCGGCGCGGCCTGGTGCCCGAGGCCTGCTCCTCCTGGTTCCTGGCCCGCCTGGTGGGCCCGGCCAAGGCCCTGGAGCTGAGCATGACCGGCCGGGTGTTCCCGGCAAAGGACATGGCCGGCACCGGCCTGTTCAACCACGTGCTGCCCGCGGACCAGGTGCTCCCCAAGGCCATGGAGATCGCCCGCGAGATCGCGGACAACACCTCGGCCACCTCGGTGTCGCTGACCAAGGCCCTGGTCTGGCACGGCCTCAACGAGCCCGACCCCCAGGCGGTGCACCTGATCGACTCGCGGGTGTTCCACTGGGCCGGACGACAGGCCGATGCCAAGGAGGGCGTGATGGCCTTCTTGGAAAAGCGGCCGCCCCGCTTCACCCTCAGCCCCACCAAGGATATGCCCGAGGTCTACCCCTGGTGGCGCGAGACCAAAGTTTAGGGCGTCGGATTCGGCAAGAAACGTGTAGGGGCGGGGTTTATCCCCGCCCTTTTTTCGCCCCGCGAAACCGGGAAGCCCCCCCCCTACATTTCCTCTTAAAAACAACCTATTGTCATTGCGAGGAGCGGCCTTGCCGCGACGCGGCAATCTCTGCCCGGAGCAGATGCCCCCGGATCAGAACCACGCTCCCTATCCTGCCCCAGCCCATCGCCCCACAAACTATTTAGAAACAGACAGCCATCGCCAGGAGCGGCGGCCGTGAAGGGAAAGAAAGAAGCGGGAGAGGGAAAAGAAAAAGAAAAGGCGTTTTTTTGTCGGGATCACTCGGGGCCGGCATAAAGGGCCGGTGCAACCGAGGCAGGCCCGTTGGCGGGGAGGGGTCTCTGAACCAGGGACGCGGAGGGAAGCTGGTAAAAATTTGGAGGGGGTGGTTGGAGAAGCTCCAAGGCGGTGCGGGGAGATGCCGGCCCCTTGGCGACCCCGACGGTGGGGGGAGTGGGGTGAAAGAAGATAGTGCAGGGCAGGGTTTATCTTCACCCTCTTCTTCCTCTGCTGGCCCCGACAGCTCGTCTGTCGGGGTTGCCGAGGCTCGGCGAGGCAACAAGAAATGCCCCGAGATTTCTTGCCGCTCGGCTAACGCCTCGCGGCCCAGATAGCAGAGCTAACGGGGCCAACAGGGCAAAGGTTTACCTTCACCCAACAACCTCTTTTCATCCTCGCGCCAACAAAAAAGCGCCCCGCCTGAAACCAGGCGGGGCGCTCTAAGTTCTTATCTACTTGGCGCTTACATCTTGCGGGCGTCGAACACGCGCTTGGCCTTGCCCTCGGAGCGCTCGATGCTCTTAGGCGGCACGCAGCGCACCTTCACGCCGATGCCGATGACCCCGCGGATGCGGCTCTCGATGTCGCGCTCCACCTCGCGCAGCTTCTCCTCGCCCAGGTCGTAGACCTCGGGCTTGGCTTCCACGTCCACGCTCAGGGCGTCCAGATAGCCCTTCTTGCGGATGATCAGCACGTACTGCGGCTCCACCTCGGGAACCTCCAGGAGGATCGACTCCACCTGGCTGGGGAACACGTTCACGCCGCTGATGATCAGCATGTCGTCGCTGCGGCCCAGGACCTTTTTCATCTTCAGAAGGGTGCGGCCACAGGAGCACTTCTCGCGCTTGAGCTCGGTGATGTCCCGGGTGCGGTAGCGGATCATGGGCATGGCCCGGCGCTGGATGGCCGTAAAGACCAGCTCGCCCTTCTCGCCCAGGGGCAGGACCTCCTCGGTGACCGGATCGATGATCTCGGCCATGATGTGGTCCTCGTTGATGTGCAGATAGCCGTCCTTGGCCGGACAGGAGAAGGCGGTGCCCGGGCCGCCCAGCTCGGTGAGACCGTAGGCCTCGCAGGCGTCGATGCCCATGCGCTCCTCGATCTCGTCGCGCATCTCCACGGTCCAGGGCTCGGCCCCGAAAACGCCCACCCGTACCGGCAGCTCGCGGATGTCCACGCCCATGTCCGCGGCTTTTTCGGCGATGGTCAGGGCATAGGAAGGAGTGCTGAACAGCACCGTGGTGCCGAAGTCCTGCATCAGGGTAACCTGGCGCTCGGTCATGCCCGAGCTGGCCGGGATGACGGTGCAGCCCAGCTTCTCGGCCCCGCCGTGGAAGCCCAGGCCGCCGGTGAACAGGCCCAGGCCGTAGGCGTTCTGCACGATGTCGTCGCTGCTCATGCCCGCGGCCACCATGTTGCGGGCCATGCACTCGGCCCAGTGGTCCAGGTCCTCGGCGGTGTAGGGGCCGGTGATGGGCTTGCCGGTGGTGCCCGAGCTGGCGTGCACCCGCTTAACCTGGTTCATGGGCACGGCGCACAGGCCGAAGGGGTAGTTGTCCCTCAGGTCGGTCTTGACCGTGAAAGGCAGCTTGCCCAGGTCCTCGACGCTCTTGATGTCCCCGGGCTTTATGCCCACCTCGTCGAATTTCTGCTTGTAGAACGGTACCCGCTCATACACCCAGGCCACGGTCTCTTGCAGCTTGTCGAGCTGCAAGGCCTGCATCTCGTCGGTGGACATGGTCTCGAATTTTTCGTCCCACATTGGCACAACCCCTCCCTAAGGCTGGTGAGTGCGAACGGAACCTACTCTCCCCAGATCCCGCCGCGTCTGATGACTACTCTAGCGCTTGGCCACTTGTAGCACAGCGGCGTTAAAAATCGCAAGCTACTTTTTAGCTAGAATGTAACTCCTAGCCGCCGGCCCCACCCAGGGGCCATTGGCGAGTTTTCGCCGCTATTCCGGGGCCTTAATTGGCTTATTTCTCCGGCGCGCCGTGGTTGTTCCGCCGCGCGTTGTCGATCAGGGCGGCCACCGGCTCCAGGCCGTAGGGAGAACGCTGTTCTATGGCCTTGAGCACCGAGCCGCCGCCGGTGAAGAAATAATACTGCGCGTCGTCCAGCACGGACAAGTACAGGCCGGGGCAGAGGTCCTTGAACTCTTGCAGGGTGTCCCCGCCGCCGTAGAGCTTGGCCGCGGCGCGGTTGGCGTCGATGGTGGTGTCCAGGGCGCGGGAGCCGTCGGTGAAGTGGGGGGTGAAGCCCATCACCGCGTTGACGAAGATGGTGGCCGCCTTGCCCAGGGCCTCGGCCACTTCCGGCGCCTTGAAGCTGGCCGGGTCGATGTCCAGGACGTAGCCCAGCTCCCGGCCCGGCTCCAGGTCGGCCACGGCCACGGTGCGGTACTTGCCTTCCTCGCGCCCCAGCACCTCGCTCTCCACCAACAGGGGCAGCTCCACGATCTTGCCCGCCTCGGCGTCAGCCTTTACCAGCTCCTGGGCCGCGGCGATGTCCTCCTCGGCCACGCCGGCGATCTTCACCCCGTACTTGGCGCAGAGGTAGGTGTTGTAGATCACCCCGCCCAGGATCAGGCGGTCCACCTGCTCGTAGATGGCGCTCAGGGGGCCGATCTTGGTGTCGTACTTGGCCCCGGCCACCACGGCCACAAAGGGCCGCGCCGGGTTGAGCACCATCTCCAGATGGCGCATCTCGTCCTGGAGCAGCCAGCCCGCATAGGAGGGCAGGTGCCGGGTAACGTCAAAGGTGGAGGCGTGGGGCTGCCAGGAGCCGAAGGCGTCGTTCACGTAGATGTCGGCCAACCCGGCCAGCTGCAAGGCGAACTCCTCGCGGGCCTCGCCCTTGGCCTCTTCGCCCGCGAACCAGCGGGTGTTGGGCAGATAGATGCCGTCGATCTCGCCCTCGCGCAGGCGGCGGATGTGGTGGTTGATGCTGGTGTCGATGGCCGCGATGCCCTTGTCCCCGGCCGGGAAGGTGGGCACGGTGATGCGCGAATGCAGCTTGCTCTCCAGATAGGCCACGATGGGCTCCACCGCGCTGGCCTCGTCGGCCTTGATGGCCCCGGTCTTCTTGTCCTTGGGGCGGCCCACGTGGGTCATCATTATGGGCCGGCCGCCTTGGGCTACGATGTAGAACAGGGTCCCCAGGGTGCGGTCGATACGGAAGGGGTCGGTGATCACGCCTTTCTTGACCACGTTGTGGTCAAAGCGCACCAGCACCACCTTGTCTTTTAGCTTGGCCTGCTGCACCAGGGGCAAGCGCTCATCCAGACTGCCTAGCTGCATGGCGGCTCTCCAGCCTCCGCCGCTTGTGGGCGGCGGTCAATGGTCCTTGGAATTGCCTACATTGTGAAGCAAGCCCCGGCCGGGGCAAAGCGAATTCGGGCCGTGGCCTGGGGCCAAAAGCAAAGGCCCCGCCGAGGCGGGGCCATGGACGCCGGGCAAAAGCCGGGCGCGGGCTAGCCGGCCAGCTTTTTGATGCGGTCGCCGGTAAGGGCCAGCACCAAAAAGGAGATCACGAAAATGGGGAAAGCCACCCAGAAGTACTCGCGGTGGCTGGCCAGGAGATACAGACCCGCGAAAACGGCCGAGCCGCCGAGACCGTAAAACAAGGCTTTGTTGTTCATGCTGACTCCTTGGGCTGGTCGGATTTGCGATTGGTCTTAAGAGGATAACACATTTCGGCCCGCCGTGCAGGCTCAGGGCGCGGCCGGAAGCATCAGCCGCCCGCCCACCGGCATGAGCACCACCTTGCCCTGCTCGCGGGGGTGGGCCTTCAGGTAGTCCTGGATGGCCTTGGCCGGCCAGGCGGCGGGCTCGTCGCCCAGCTTCAAGACCCCGTACTGGGTGGGCACCAGGCGCTTGGCCCCCAGGTCGGAAAATGCCTTAAACAACTCGGGCACGTCCAGATGGGAGTAGTGCATGAACCAGCGCGGCTGGCTGGCCCCGATGCCGATCAGGGCCACGTCGATGCCTGGCCAACGATTGCCGAATTCGGCGAAGCCCTTGAAATAACCGGAGTCCCCGCCGTAGAAGATCTTCTCTTCGCCCCGCTCCAGGAGCCAGGCCCCCCACAGCGACTCGTTGTACCCCTGGCCGAAGCGGCGGCTCCAGTGCTGGGTGGGGAGAAAGGTGAAGCGCGACCCGTCCAGCTCCACGCTCTGCCACCAGTCCAACTCGCGCACCTCCGTGGCCCCCATGTCCCGGAGCAGCCCGCCCAGGCCCAGGGGGCAGAGGAAGCGCGCGCCCCGTTTGCTCAGGGCGGCCACCGCGTCTGAGTCCAGGTGGTCGTAGTGGTTGTGGCTGATCAGCACCACCGTGCCCTGGGGCAGGGCCTCCGGCCCGAAAGGCGGCGGCACCCGGCGGCTCACCACCGCCGCGCTGTCGCTGAAAAAGGGATCGGTGATCACCACCTGGCCGCCCCACTGCACCACGTAGGTGGCGTGCCCCACCGAGGTCAGGGAGGCGGGCGCGGCCGGGTCTTTCAGATAGGCCCCGTTGTTGGCCTCCACCGGCATGGGGTACTCCTTGCCCTTTTCCCGGGGCAGGGAGTTGGTGGAAAGCCACCAGCGGAACAAATCCCAGGTGGATTTGTCCTGCCTGAGCCAGGGGTTGTAGAAACGGCCTTCGGCGTTGCGGTGGGGGGCGTGGAGCTGAGCCGGGTCGGTGGCGGCCACGGTCTTTTGCCAGGCCGCCTCGTCAAAAGGCTTGGGCGAAAAGCAGCCGCCCACCCCGATCAGCACGCCCAGCAGCGCGGCCAGCACTCCGGCTATGGCATAGGAAGAAAGCATCTTTTATAGAATGAGCCCGCCCCGCGCCTTGGGGCAAGCCCCGGACGATAAACAGGCTCTCATATTGGCCTTCCCGGCAAGGCAGACAATGATATACTCTTGATTAGTTCTTTATGTCAAATCTTCAGGGGGGCTCCCGTGAAAAAGACCTATCCTCTTCTTCTTGCGTTGTTGGTGATCATTGCTGGGTACTTCGGCGGCATGACCTACGGTGCGGTGCAGCAGGCATCAGCCAAAGGGGATGACTCATCTCAGGAAATCAAGGCAAGAGGTTTCCATATAGTTGATAAGCAGGGAAAGGTACAAGGCAGCTTCGGATTCGAAAAGAACGGCTACCCTGTCATTGCTCTAAAAGGTCCTAACGGGAAGCACAGCGCTATATTAATGTCGCAGTCTAACGGGCCAACTTTCATGTTGCAGGACCCCAAGGGCCGGACAAGGTTGTCGTTATATATAGACGGAGAAGGTGATCCGACTATCTTGTTTAATGACAAATTATCACGACAACGCCTCGCGATACATTCTGTAGATAAAAATTCTGGGATTGTAGTTTGGGATGTTAATAAACGGGCCAGGATAGCCTTAATGGTAGACGACAATAGTGCTCCACAGTTGGCCTTAACCGACTCACAAGGCACAATTAAGTCTACCTTTGGCATCCGCAAGGACGAGCCTATCATCGCCCTAACCAACCAGACCGGTAAGGCGGGCATCGTGATGAGCGTCAACAAGAAGGACGTGCCCAACATCCAGCTTTCCAACGCCCAGAACGTGCCCCAGCTGGTCATGGCCGTGCGCGACAACAACGAGCCCGGCATGTGGCTCTTCGACCGGGGCAAGATCGTGCGCGCCGGGTTGTCCTATGCCGACGAGACCGGCCCTCGCCTAGGCATGCGCTTCCTGGGCCGCAAGCCCGGCCTGGAGATGGGCCTGGACGATAAGCTCGGCCCGCACCTGGCCATGATCAGCGAGAGTGGCGACTACCTATCCTACCTGGGCATCCCCAGCGGCCGCGCCCCCAACATTGGCTTCTTCCAAGGCACCCAGCCCCTGTGGTCGCCCGCCCAAAGCGGCGTCAACCTTCCCGGCGCCGAGCTGCCTCCCACCGACGACATCCTCAGGGAGCTGACGCGCTGATCAAACCAACTCCCGCCAGCGGGCCAGCTCGCCGGGCCGGGCCCGCTTGCGCCCGTTGAGCCCGCGCCACAAGCGGGCCTCCCACTCATCGCACAACTCGCCCAGGGGCTGGCCCTGCTCCAGGGGCGGGGGCGGCCCCAGGCGCCTGGCCAGGGCCTGGGCCTCGGCGGCCAGGCGTGGGGCCAGGCCCGGCTGGCCCAGGCTCGCCGCGCCCCAGGCCTCCAGCCGCCGGGCCAGCAGCCAGCCCAGGGCCGGGTCCGCCTCGCGCAGCCAATCCCAGGTCCGCAGCTCCTCCAGCGAGGCGAGGCCCGTCCCCACCGCCGCCTCGGCCACCTCGGGGCCAAAGGCCAGCAGCCGCCGCGCCGGGTTTCGTTGCTCGCTGGAAAAGGCGAAGCTGTCCATACCCTCGCACAGGGCGACGAGCGCCTCACTATCCTCTTCACGCAACACGGCAAAGGCCCGCGCCGGGGGGCAGCTCTCGCGGGCGCATTTTTCCTGATATCCCGTGGGGCCGCGCAGATCGCGCCCGCCGTGCCGGGCCGGGTGCAGCAGGCAGCCCACGGTGCGCCCGGATGGGTCCAGAAAGCCCAGCCCCGGGCACCAGTAACCGGTCATGGCCCGGTCGGGCGGGCCCTGCTCGCGGAAGGTGGCGGTGTTCTCGGCCAGCAAGCGCCGCAGCGAGCCCTCGTGCTCCGCGTGGTCGTAGGACGCGGGGCGGATGGGCGGGCAGCAGGCGAAGCAGCTCAGGCCCGGCGCGGGCGCGCACCACAGCAGGCCCGAATGCCTCACAGGTCGTCCTCGGCCAGGGAGACCCGCAGAGGGTCCAGCCCCTGGTCAGCCAGCCAGGAGCGCACCGCGGCCAAATAGCGCTCCAGGAAAACCTCGTGCCCGCCCAGGGCCCGCCGCCCGAAGAAGAAATTCAGCTCCACCAGCAGCGGCTCGCCTTGGGGCGTAATGATCACGTCCACCCCGGCGATGTCCAGGCGCGCCGCCCTTTGCAGCCGCCGGGCCAGGGCCACGGCCGCCGCGCGCTCCTCGGGCGGCCCGTCCTTTACCAGGGTGCCGCCCTGGCACAGGTTGGCCCGGAAGTCCCCTCCCCTAGCGCGTCGCCAGTACACCTCCGTGGTGGTGTGCATCAATTCCACCCGCATGTCGCTGACATAAGGCACCAGGCGCTGCAACACCAGGCCCGAGGGCCCCCGCGCGCAGTAGGTTTCCAGCCGCCCGGCCAGACCGCGCAGCTCGGCGGGGTCGTGGGCCAAAAACACGTTGGCCCCCATGCCCCCGCCCGCGCCCTTGGCCACCAGGGGCGCGCCCAGGGCGGCCACGTCGGCCCGTCCGGCCTCCCAGGCCTCGGCGGCGGCCTCCAGGCTTGCGAACTCCACCGTCGCCGGGTGGGGCAGGCCCAGCCCGGCCAAAAGGCGGTAATTGCCCACCTTGCCTTCCAGGGAAAGATGCACCGCCGGGTTGGGGAACAGGGGCCGCCCACTGGCCGCGGCCAGGGCAAATAGATCGCGGCGGCACACCTGGGGCAGCAGGATCACCGCTGCCTCGCGCATCAGCTCGGCGTCGCGCGGCTCCAGGGGCCGCTGGCTGATCAGCACCAGATTCTGGTCGGCATCGAGGCCGGGATGATAGCTGACGATGGGCCGGGTCAAGGCTTGCCTCCTCGGCCCGAAATTACACTGAAGGGCTTTTGATCACCAGAGGTTTCGCTCGGAAGTTGATTATCGGCCAGCGCCTAATCTGGCCACCATGGAATCCAACCCCGCCCCGATGAGCAACCTCGCCTCGGTCTCGATGTCCCAGGGCAGGCGCACGATCTGGGCGCGGGGCTCGGGGCCGAACTCGATGAGCGCATAGGAGGCGCGGGGGTCGCCGTCCTTGGACTTGCCCACGCTGCCCGGGTTGAGCACCAGGCCGCCACCCACCCGGCGCATGAAGGGCTGGTGGGTGTGGCCCAGGCAGAGGATGCGCGCCCCGCTCTTTTCCAGCCAGGCGGACAACCTGGCCTTGGGATGATCGGGGAACACGTATTCGCGCACCGAGTCCGGGCTACCGTGGGCGGCCAGCAGGTCGCCCGCCGGGGTCTCCAGGCGCAGCTCGCCGGGCAGCGAGGCCAAAAACTCCCGCGTGCCGGAGTGCACCCGCTGCTCGGTCCAGGCGAAAATAGCTTTGGGTTCCGGGCCTATGCCCGGCTTGAGAAAAGAATCGGCCCCCGCCGCGCCCCCCTGGAGCACGGCCAGATCGTAGTTGCCCGCGATGCATTGCCACCCGGCGGCGATCACCGCGTCCACCACCCGATTGGGCCTGGCCAAGTATCCCACCAGGTCGCCCAGGACCAACACCTGTTCCACCTGGCGGCGGGCCAAATCGGCCCGCACCACCCGAAGGGCGCTGAGGTTGGCGTGCAGGTCGCTTAGTACGGCCAGCCGCTTGACGGCCGACACGGACGGCCTAGAAGTAGCCGGGCCGGATCACCTTGCCCGCCGGCTGGCGGCCTTCGGCGCCCCCCGTACCCTCGGCCTCGCCCTGAACCTGGGCCTGCACCTTGGCCTTGAGCACCCGGGAAGGCCTGAAAGTCACCACCTTGCGGGGCGGCAGAATCAGCGGATCGCCGGTCTGGGGGTTGCGCCCGCGCCTCTCGGCCTTTTCGCGCACCGACCATTTACCGAACCCGCTGACCAGGACTTCCTCGCCGTAGGACAGGGCCTCCTTGATGAGCTCCAAGCCCCGTTCTACCGCGTCGGCTGCTTCGGCCTTGGTCAATTGCCCTTGGGCGTAGACCTGGGCCACAATGTCCGCTTTGGTCAAGGTCATTGCGTCCGTCTCCTTACATAGTTGCCCGGAGATGAATTAGTCTATGGTGCGGGATTATATAAAGTCAAGGGCTTTCGCCTGGTTAAATGTGGCGGCCCCGCCGGGGCGCGGCGGGCCAGGGGCCAAACGCCTTGACTAAGAGACCCGCTGAGTGTAGATAATGCCCTCACGCCGGTTGGCCGGGATGGGCCGTGGCCGGTGTTTTAAACAAGGGTAAAACTCCTTAAGACAAGGGGGTCCCCATGGGGCGGCCCCGCCGCGCCGGGCCCAATAACACGGGCGCCGGAGAGGGGCGGGGTTGGTTTTTCGTTTATATCGCCGCCGGAAATCCGGCAGGCTCTCCGCGCCGGCCAAGGGGCCGGGCGCCGGCTCCCGCCTAGAGGGGCCGGGGGGAGGCAAGCTATGAAAGCCCTCGGAAGCCATCTGATTCTCGAGCTCTACTCCTGTCCGGCCACCCTGCTGGACGACCCCCAACATGTTTCCCAGGTTATGACCTCGGCGGTGGAAGCCTCCGGCGCCACCATGATCAAGCCGTTCTTCCACCAGTTCGCGCCTCAGGGCGTCAGCGGCGTGATCATCATCAGCGAGTCGCATTTCACCATCCACACCTGGCCCGAGTTCGGCTACGCGGCCATCGACGTGTTCACCTGCGGCGACGTCATCGACATGGACGTGGCCGCCGAGACCCTGCGCACCGGTTTCCAGGCCCAGGGCATGCACAAGATGTCGCTGAGCCGGGGTATGCTGGACCTGCCCGAGGAGCAGATCCGCCACAAGCCCCAACTGGCCGTGGTGGGCCAGGAAGAGGGCTGACACCGCCGCCCCCCCAGCCCGGCCCGTGCTTGGCCGGACGCCCCAAGCCAACCCATAGCCTGGAGTCACCGTGCCGCTTAATCCCGAGGCCATGAAGCAGCCCCGCGACGGGCAGGTGTTTTTGGAGCAGCCCGACCTGGGCGGCGCCCTGGGCGTCGCGCTCAAGGTGGACGAGGTGCTCCTGCACACGCGCACCCAATACCAGGAGCTGCACGTGGTCTCGGCCGGCCGTCTGGGCCGGGTGCTGCTGTTGGACGGCATCATCCAGACCACAGAGTTCGATGAGCCGGGCTACCACGAGATGCTGGCCCACGTCCCGCTCCTGACCCACCCCGCGCCCAGCAAGGTGCTGATCATCGGCGGCGGCGACGGCGGCACCCTGCGCGAGGTGCTCAAGCACCCCACGGTGCGCTCGGTGGAGATGTGCGAGATCGACGGCGAGGTGGTCGAGGCATCCAAGCGCTTTTTGCCCGGCCTGGCGGCGGGCTTCGAAGACCCCCGCGTGTCGCTGACCATCGGCGACGGCGTGGCCTATGTGGCTCAGTCCGGCGGCGGCTACGACGCCATCCTCATCGACAGTTCCGACCCCGACGGCCCGGCCGAAGGGTTGTTCAACGAAAGCTTCTACCAGAGCGTGCAGGGCGCCCTGGCCCCCGGCGGGGTGGCTGCCGCCTTGGCCGAGTCCTACTACCTGTATCAAGACCTGATCCGCGATACCTTCGCGGTCCTGGAGCGCACCTTTTCCCAGGCGGCCTACTACGTGGCCCAGGTGCCCACCTACAACAGCGGCATCATCGGCTTCGCCTTGATGACCACCGGCGCCTATCCCCTCAGCCCGCCCGACGCCATGCGGGTGGGCGAGCTGGAGCCGCTGCGCTACTACACCGAGGCAGCCCACCGCGCGGCCTTCGCCCTGCCCCGCCCGGCCCTGGAGCTTCTGCCCCCGCGTATCGCCGAGATGCAGGAGAACATCTTTGCCTCGGCCCGGGGCGGCTTGGGCTCCCTGGCCGGCCTCTAGGCCGCTCACGCAAAGCAAACGGGCCGCCGGGTTGTTCCCGGCGGCCCGCAACTATTTATAGAAGCGCGTCTACTTCTTGGTGGCCAAGAAGCGGTCCAGCTTGGACTTGATGCCCATCATGGCCATCTGCCCGCCGGACAGCTTGCCCCGCGCCTTGGCCAGGCGCATGCCCATCTCCTGGACGTTGGCCGGCAGCGGCTTCTGCTCCGCCTCGGGCTTGCGCTCCAGGCTCAGCGCGCCGGAGGGGCAGGTGCTCACGCACAGGCCGCAGCCAATACAGCGCTCCACGGCCAGCACCACCTTGTCATCGTCGTCCAGGCTAAGGGCATCCATCTGGCAGCGGTCCACGCACACCCCGCAGCCAATGCACTCCTCGGGATCGGCCGCGGCCAGGAAAGGCGTGCTGGCCAGCTCCCCCGGGCGGGGGTGGCGCTTGAGGGTCTTGAGCACCTGGCAGCAGTCGCCGCAGCAACAGCAGATGTTGATGATCTTCTCCGCATTGGTGGGCTGCAAGACCAGGCCCTGCTCGTCGGCGTTCTTGATGATCTCCAGCGCCTCTTCCTGGGTGATGCCCCGCCCCACGCCCCGGCGCTCGTAGTAATAGGCCCCGGAGCCGAAGATCAGGCAGGACTCCTCCAGCTTGCCGCAGCCCTTGCCCACCAGGGTGTGCTCGCGGCGGCAGATGCAAGGCGCCACCCACAGCTTCTTCTGGCGGCGGATCAGATCCTCGGCCTGCTCGTGAGGCATGATGCGGTGGCCGGCGTCGATGCTCTGGCCCACCGGGATGGTGCGCAGTTGGGGCGCCTCTTTCCACACCTCCGGCTCGAACAGGGTGGGGATGTAGGCGTTCATCAACTCGACCAACTCTTCATCCAGGTTGTCGACGTTGTACTCCCAGATGCCGATGACGTACTGGGCGGCCATGTACAGGGGATCGCCCTTGGGCGGGTACATGCCCAGGATCAGGCCCTTGTCCACCATCTCGTCCAGGCGGGTGATGGTCTCGTCCAGGGGCAGCTTGGCCCGCCGGGCGATCACCCCAGCCTTTTCGGGGATCAGGGTGCAGCGCAGCGCCAGCTCGGCCTGCTCGGGCGTGAAGAGCTTCTTGAGGATCTTCAGTTCGATGCCCTCGGGCGTGGGCGGGTAGCCGCCGGGCAGGCTGTCCAGGTGATGGGCCAGCTTCTGAAAAACGTCTTGGGCCATGCTTATGCTCCCAGGAGAATCGTGCGGAGAGTCAATCCTAGCATGAGGCCGGCTCAATTCCTAGGCGAGGGATAGTGACGAAAGCACCGCGCCCAGGCGGGCGTTTTGGGGTTAGCGCGGGTTGGCTCGAGCGAGGCTGGTAATTATCCGGGGTGGCCCAGACAGCTTGCTGTCTGGGTGCCGCAGGCACAGGAGGTTTGGCGCAACGTCTCGTTTTCAATGGAGAGGGAAAGGGGCGGGTAATAATAAAGGCCTATCCTGGTAGCGCGGCGCATGACGATTCCAAGGAAGATCGCCACCTCGCAGCGGGAGATAGCCCTTTTTCATGACCTGCCCTGCTGGCCGCCGCTCCTCGCGATGACTTGCTATTACTGTAATCGGAGAGAGGCGGGGAATAATTAACTCCGGGTGGCACAGACAGCTTGCTGCCTGGGTGCCGCGGGCACAAGAGGTCCGGCGGGCGGCATCGCCTCAATTGGTTGGCCTACCGGACCGCACCATCCCCTGCGAGCAGAGATTGCTTCACTTCGCTCGCAATGACCCTTTTCTATTACTGGCTTATTCTCTGCTGGCCCCGATAGCTCCGCTATCGGAGTTGCCTCGCGGACGCGGGGCAACAAGAAATCTTCTTTCTACCGCTCCAGCTCGCTCCTTAGCGAGCGCAGCATCAGCTTCTCATACAGCCCCGGCATGAGCTTGCTGATCCAGTAGGTCAGCTTGCCCACCGGCGAGAGCACCACCAGGCGCTTCTCCTTGGTCACCGCCCTAAACAGCGCCTCGGCCACCTCCTCGGGCGTGGCGATCTTGCCTACGGTGGATTGCTTGTGCTTGGTCAGGCTGCCGTCGCCGTCCAGGGCCGCGTGGGCGATGCCGGTGTTGGTGAAGCTGGGGCAGATTATGCTCACCCCCACCCCCGCGCTTTTCAGCTCCGCCCGCAGGGTGCCGAAGAGACCGTGCAAGGCGTGCTTGGCGGCAGCGTAGCCGCTGCGCCCGTAGAGCGGCGCCACCCCGGCCACCGAGCTGATCACCGCGATCTGCCCCCGCCGCGCCAGCAGGCTGGGCAGCGCCGCCTGGGTGCAGTACAGGCTGCCGAAGAAGTTCACCCCCATCACCTTGGCGAACACCTCGGGCCGGGTGTCCTGGAAGGCGCTGCGGTGAGTCACCCCCGCGTTGTTCACCAGCAGGTCCACGCCTCCGAAGCGTGCGATCACCTGGTCCATGGCCTCGCGGCAGGCCGCGGGATCGGTCACGTCGCAGCCCAGCCCCAGGGCCTCGCCCAGCCCGGCGGCCAGGTTCCGGGCGGCCTCGCCGTCCAGGTCGATCAGCGCCACTCGCGCCCCAGCCTCGGCAAAGCGGCGGGCAAAGGCCGCGCCCAGGCCGCCGGCCCCGCCGGTGATCACCACCGTCTTGCCCGCGTAATCGCGCATGGGCCTCACTTACCCCGGTTGGCCAGGTAATACTCGAACACCTGGCGGGTGGTCTTGGCCGGGATGTAGCCCATCACTTCCTTGAGCCGGTCATTGGCCAGCACCGGGCGGTACTGCAAGAAGCCGAGCTGCTCCGGCCCGTACTGGGTCAGGCCCAGGCGCTTGAGTAGCCACAGGGCGCCCTTGAGCAGCCAGGGCGGCAGGGCCACATAAGGCTTGCCCAGGCGGCGGGCGATGTCGCGCATGCTCAGGGTGCCGTCGCCGGCCAGGTTGTAGGCCCCAATGGCCCGGCTGAACACCCCAGCCTTGATCACCCCGGCCACGTCCTGGTCCCAGATCATCACAAAGGGGGTGGTGCTGCCCGCCACGCCCAGAATGAAAGGCTTGTCGAACAGGGCGGTGATCTGGTTGGCCGCCCGCGCCCCCAGGATCACCCCGGGCCGCACGATGAGCTGCTCCAGCTCCGGGTGGTCCTGGCGCCAGCGGGCCAGCATCTCCTCCACCTGGCGCTTGTGGTCGGAGTAGGCGAACTCCTCGTTGCCCCGGAGGGCGTCGTCCTCGTGCAGCCACTCGGGGTTGTCGGCATGGTAGCCGTAGGCCGCGCCGCTGCTGGAATAGATGATCTTTTGGGTCCCGGCCTTGAGGCAGCCCATGAGCACCCGTTCGGTGCCCAAGACATCCACCTCGTACTCCAGTTGGCGGTCGCTCTTCTTGCCCGGGGTCACCAGGGCGGCCAGATGCACCACCACCTCCGGCTTCTGGTCGGCGATGGCCTTCACCAGCCCGTCGTCGCGCACGTCGGCCTCCAGGTAGGTGACCCCCGGCAGGCGCGTGGCCTCGGGCTCGGGCCGAAGGTCCATGGCCACGATCTTTTCCAGGCTGCCCGGCTTGGCGGCCAGCATCTCCACCACCTGCCGCCCCAAATATCCCCCCGCCCCGGTGATCAACACCGAGCGCGGGGCCCACGCCTCAAAGCTCATTACGCCGCCTCCGCTACCGGCCGCCGCGACCAGAAGAAGGCCAGGGTCAGGCCGGCGATGATGTGCCACACACCCCACCAGGCGGTGATGATGGCCATGCCCCCCAGGCCGTCGAAGAAGTCGAAGACCAATATCAGGCCTAGGGCCGAGTTCTGGATGCCCACCTCGATGGCCACCGCCCGCACGTCGCGCAGGGGCAGCTTGGCCGCCCGGCCGCTCCAATAGCCCAGGCTAAGGGCGCTGGCGTTGTGGAGAGCAACCACCAGGGCCACCAGGCCCACGTACTTGATGAAGTTGCCCCAGTTGGCCGCCAGGGCCCCGCCCACCACGGCCATGAACACGATCACCGCGAAGATCTTGAAGGGCTTGCGCACCCGGTCCACCAGGCCCGGGAAGAAGCGCCCCACCAGCATACCCAGCACCATGGGTATGCCCAGGATCATCACGATGGTGGTGAACACGTCCAGGGGGTTGAGGCTCACCGAGCGCAGGATGGGCTCGGTGCGCGGGTTCAGGCTGCCCCACACCGCCAGGTTCAGCGGGGTCATGATCACCGCCGCGGCGGTCGACACCGCGGTCATGGACACGCTCACCGCCGAGTTGCCCCCGGCCAAATAGGTCATCATGTTGCTCAGGTTGCCGCCGGGGCAGGCGGCCACCAGGATCATGCCCAGAGCGATGGAAGGCGCGATGGGCAGGACCAGGGTGAGCAGGAAGGTGAAGGCCGGGAGCAGGATGAACTGGGTCATCAGACCGATGGCCGGGGCCTTGGGTTTTTTCAGGATGCGGGTGAAGTCGGCCGGCTTCAGGTCCAGCGCAATGCCGAACATCATCAGCCCGATGACCGCGTTGAGGACGAAGAGCCCCGAAGGGTTGAAGTTCAGCCTTACCGCGTCTATGGCCGCCGCATCCATCCTATTTCCCCTTTGGCTCTTGGTGCATGGCCTTGAAATGGATCAGGCCCGGGGCCCACATGTGCTTCACCGGGTCCACCTCCACCATGATCACCGCGGGCAGGGGCTGGTCCAGGGCCTCCTTGAGCGCGGCCTCCAACCCGGCCGGGTCCTTGGCCCGCGCCCCGAAGGCCCCCATGGAGCGGGCCAGGTCGTCCCAGGCGATGGGCCCCAGCTCGGTGCCGATGGTCTTGTCGGTGTCCAGGGACTTCTTGATCATGGTCTGCACTGGGTGCATGGCAAAGCTCTGGTTGATCTTGACCATGCCCCACTGCCGGTCGCAGCACACCAGCCAGATGGCCTTGAGTCCGTGGCGCACCGCGGTTTCCAGCTCCTGGGGATGGAAGCCCATGGCCCCGTCGCCGGTGATGCAGTAGACCTGGGTGCCCGGCCGGGCCGCCGCCGCGCCCAGGGCCATGGCCGTGCCCGCGCCCAGCTGGCCGGTGTGGTGGTGGGTGCCCAGCAGGCAGCCGGGGGTGTGCACCGTGCTGTAAAAGCTGCCCCACACCGCCGCGTTGCCCCCGTCCAAGACCAGCACCGCGTCTCGGTCCATCAGCTTGCCCGCGATGGCCCCTACGTGGGCCGTTATCAGGGGCGAGCCGGTCTCGCTCAGCTTCTCGTCCAGCTTGGCCCGGTCCTTGGCCTTTTCTTGGGCCAGCTTTTCCAGCGCCGCGCGGCGCTCTTCCAGGGGCATGGAGGATTTCTTTTCAGCCAACAGGTCGATCAGCTCGCGCATGAAGCGCTTCACGTCGGCCAGGACCAGAACGTCCGCCGGGCGGATGCGCCCCAGCACTTCGGGGTCGATGTCCACCTGGATCATCTTCTGCTGGTCCCAGGGCGCCCAATAGGGCGGCTTGCCCCACCAGTCGGTCTCGCCCATCTCCGAGCCCAGCACCAGGGCCACGTCGGCCGCGTTACGCAGGCTGTTCACCGCCTTTATGTGCACCAGGGGCCAGGCCAGGGGCGAATCCTCGCTCAGCGCCCCGCGCGCGGCCCAGGAGGTGGTCACCGGCGCGTGCAACAGCTCGGCCAGCTCGGCCAGCTCCTCATAAGCCTGGGCGTGCAGGATGCCGCTACCCGCGTGGATCATGGGCAGCTTGGCCGTGGCCAGCATCTCCGCCGCCTGGGCCAGCAGGGACGGGTCGGGCTCCTGGGGCGCGGTGCTGCGGTAGGCCGAAGGCGCGGGCAGGCCCATGGGCTTGCACTCGCCGTTTATCACGTTCTCGGGCACGTCCAGATGCACCACCCCCGGCCGCCCGCTATAGGCGGCGCGCAGGGCGGTCCGGAGCAGCTCGGGCACCCGGGCGGCGCTGTCGGCGCACACCGAGTACTTGGCGATGGCCCCGATGGCCCCCACCTGGTCGAAGTATTGGTAGGCTCCGCCCCGGTCGGGATAGCTGATGGGGGTTCGGCGGCTGCTGGTGATCAAGAGCACCCGGTTGCCTTCCATCTGCTCGGTGGCCACCCCGGCCAGCATGTTGGCCACCCCGGGCCCGTTGGAGGCGATGCACACCCCCAGCTTGCCGGTGAGGCGGGCGTAGGCCCCGGCCATGTGCGCGGCGCAGGACTCGTGGCGCGGAGTGATGAACTCCATGCCCTGCTCCTGCACGCAGCCCTTCAGGAGGGCAAGATAGGTGCCGTCCACGATGCCGAAGATCTTGGCTACGCCTTCCTTGGCGAGCATGGCGGCGATGATGGCGCCCGGAGTGGTGTTGGCCATGAGTCAGTTCCTTTCCGCGTTGGCCGGCGCGGCCCCGTCCAGGGGAGCCAGTACGCGCCGGATGAGCTCCACGGTGCGTTGCAATTGATCCTCCACCACCGCCTGGGTCAGGCGTCCCTTGATGTCCAGGTACTCGCGCATGCGCAGCGAGAAGTGGCGCGAGACCAGGGAGGCCAGAAAGACGATGTAGAGGCTGTTTACCCAGAAGGCGGCCTGGGGCGCGTCCACGTCGGGCCGCACCAGGCCCCGGCCCATGTCCCGGGCCAGCACCGCCTTGAGGTGATCGGCGGTGTACTTTTCCACCTCGCGGGAGAGCTTGTCCGCGAAGGGCTCCATCCCGGCCGAGGATATGTTCAGGTAGATGACGAGATATTCGGGGTGGCGGCGGGCAAAGGCCGCGCCCTGGCGGAAGATGTGCTCCAGTTGCTGAAACACATCCCAATCCGGGTCCAGCTCGCCATACACCGCCTGGCGGGAGCGGGCCAGGCCGTCGCGGGCCACGTAGAGGTAGAGCTCCTGCTTGCTCTCGAAATAATTGTACAGCGAGCCCTTGGCCACACCGGCCCGGCTGGCCAGTTCGGCCATGTCGGCCTGGTTGAAGCCCCGCTCGGCAAAGAGCTTGGCCGCTTCGCGCAGAAGCCTTTCCCGCTTGGCGGGATTGATTTTGTCCAGGGTCCCCTTGGGCACCGTCAGCCCTCCCTCCTATTGAATGACTGACCGGACAGTCATTACGATAGGAAAAAGGCCGCTGTTTGTCAAGTGTTTGTCACCAGGGAAAACGAATATCACTTGGGGCGGGTTAGTCCAGCCAGCGCAGAGTGGGCGCCCGGCGGCCGGTGAGGCGCTCGTACTTTTCGCGGGGCCAGCCCAGGGCGATCACCGCGTAAATCTTCTCGTCCTTGCGCAGGCCCAGGGCGTGGCCCAGGGCGGGCTTGTTTTTGAGCACCTCCACCGCGTAGCCGATGAGGCAGGTGCCCAGGCCCATGGCGTGGGCGGCCAGGAGCATGTGGCCCGTGGCCAACAGGGCGTCTTCGGCCGGGCAGGAGGCCCCGGGCAGGGAGCCCACCAGGATGGCCGCGGGCGCGCCGTGAAACAAACGGTCGATGCCCTGCTTGTCCCATTCTTCCAGGCCGCGCTGCACGGACTCGTAGTACTCGCGGTAATACTCGTCCAGCTGGGGCTTGCCGATCAGGCGCATCAGGCCCCGCAGCCAGGCCTTTTCGGCCATCTTGTTGAAGGCGCGCATAACGTCGCCTACCGCCTGGGCCATGGCCATCACCTTGTCTCGGTTGGGCAGCACGGTGAAGCTCCAGCGCTGGCTGTTGGTGCCCGAGGGCGCGCTGAGCCCGATCTTGACCAGATCCGAGAGCATTTCCCGGGGAACCGGCTTGTCCTTGTAGTTGCGGCAGGAGCGGCGCGAGGCCATGAGGCGGGCCAGCCCGGCCAGGTCGTAATCGCCGAAGGGCAGCCAGGCCGGGTCCAAGCCGAAGGTGTCGAAGCGGCTCTGCTCCGGGTCCAGGCTCTGCACCCGCACAGCGCCTTCGGGGCACACCGCCTGGCAGTGGCCGCAGTTCAGGGAGCGGTCGCCGGTCACTCGGGCCTTGCCGTTCACCAGGCTTATGGTCTGGCTGGGGCACACGGGGATGCAGCGGCCGCAGCCGGTGCAAAGCTCAGAATCGATAACCGTGGTAACGGCCTGGGACATGCGCGCCTCCTTAGGGCAAGTTGGGCCCATGATAGCACGGCCTTTGGCCCTGAGTTTGTTTCAGGCCGCGTCCGCCCGCATAATTAAGGCAGTTATGGATTTGTATCGCATCATTGAGTTATGGGGAGCGGCCGCCCAAACCGCGCTGGGTTTCTTCTGGAAAGCGGGCTGGGCCTTCGTGCTGGGCTACACGGTCAGCGCCATGATCCAGGCCTTTGTGCCCAAGGCCCGTCTTACGCCCTATCTGGGCGACGCCGGTTTCAAGAGCGTGTCCCTGGCCACCCTTTTTGGGGCCATCAGCTCGTCCTGCTCCTTCGCCGCCCTGGCCACCGCCCGGGCCCTGGTGCTCAAGGGGGCCCACTTCGTGGCTGCGGTGGCCTTCATGTTCGCCTCCACCAACTTGGTCATCGAGCTGGGCATCCTCATCATGATCTTCCTGGGCTGGCAGTTCCTGGTGGCCGAAGTGATCGGCGGCCTGCTGCTCATCGCCCTGAGCCGCACGATGATCCAGCTCACTTATCCCAAGAATTGGCTGGACCAGGCCCGGAAAAAGGTGGAGCAGGAGTCCCCGCCGGAAGAAGACGACTTCGACTGGCGTCAGCGCATCAAGAGCAAGGCGGGCTGGCGCATGGTGGGGGCCACCTTTGCCGGCGAGTGGGGCATGGTCTGGGAGGAGATCCTCATCGGCTTCACCGTCGCGGGCATGGTGGCCGCCCTGGTGCCAGAGGCCTTTTGGAAGGCCATCTTCCTGAGCGGCCTAACTTCGGGCGGGCAGGCCGATTTCTGGGTGGTGCTGGAGAACGCCCTGCTCTCGCCCTTCGTGGCCGCGGCCACCTTCATCGGCTCCATGGGCAACATCCCCCTGGCCACGGTGCTCAATTCCAGCGGGGTGATGTTCGCGGGCATCATGGGCTTCATCTACTCGGACCTGATGGTCCCGCCCCTGGTCATGGTCAACGCCAAGTACTACGGCTGGAAGGTGGCCCTGTACATCGCAGCGGTGATGTACGTGGCCATCGTTATCACCGCCCTGGCCCTGCACTACGGCTTCGATCTGGCCGGGCTGACCCCCAAGAGCGACCGCGCGGTCAAGGAAGTGGCCCGCTTCGCCTTGGACTACACCTTTTGGATGAACTGCGGGGCGGTGCTCCTGGCCGGCTCCATGGCCTGGCTCAAGCACCAGAAGAGCAAGCACCAGAACCAAGACCACGGCGGGCATCACCACTCCATGGACATGGGCGGCCCTTCTTTCAAACGCCTGGTGGCCTACGCGGCCATGCTCTTTTTGGCGGGGGGCATGATCTGCTTCTGGATCACCCGGGCCTGATCCCCTAGACCACGAAAAGCTCGTCCAACTCCTGGCGCAGGCGCTGGGCCTCGGCCTGGGATTCCGGGGTGGGGGCCGTCTCGCACAGCACCTGCACCCCACGGCGCAGGCGCTCCACCCGGTAGCGCAGGCCGCCCACGCCCTGGTTCAGGGATTGGGCTATGTCCTGGAGCTGGTCGCCCTGGCGCAGGCTCACCCGCTGGTCCAGCCGCCCCTGGCCCAGGCCTTCCATGAGCCGGGCCATGCGGTGCAGGGGGCCGCCCATGCGGTGGGACACGAACAGCGCCATCCAGTAGACGATCATGCCCATGGCCAGCAGAATGATCAGGTCGAAGATGATGAGCACCGGGAATATGTCGGGCAGCACCGGGCGGTTGCGCGCCATGAGCAGGATGAGCAGGGAAAATCCGCTGGACATGAGCACGGCCAGCACCGCGCCTCCCAATCCCCACACGAAGCTGGTTTGGAAACCCGGATACCAGAACAAGCGCCGGCGGCGCTGATGCGGTTGGCTGCTCATGCGTCCCTCCCATGTCGGCGTGGTTGGCAGAGGCCGTCCCTGCAAGAGTATAGACCAAGCGCGCTCCCGGCGCGGAGCTGATTTTAGAAAACCAGGCTCAGTTGGCTGGTGACCAGATCGCTCTCGGCTCCGTCCTCGAAGTAGCCACGCTGATACTCCAGGGCCAGCACCACGTATTGGATGGGCTGCCAGGACAGGGTCAGGCCGTATTGCCGCTGGGGGAACTCCTCGTAGAGGTCGCCGCCGCCTTCCCAGCGCCCGGCCAGCACCCAGTCCTCGCTGAAGATCCAGGCCAGCTCCAGGCTGAAGGCCCAGGGCGAGGGGCTGGACTCGGGCGGGGCGTAATCCAGCTCGCCGGGGCCGAAGGAACCAGCGCGCATATACTCGGCCAAAAAGGCCAGGCCCTTGTATTCGGCCGAGGCGCTGAGCGACCAGCCCGCCACCAGGGAGCTCAGGCGCTGGTCCGGCACCTGCTCCTGCAAAAAACCGCTGCCGGCGATGTTGTTGGTGTAGGCACCGCCCACCCGGAGCTTGAGCCCGCCCAGGGTCTTGTCCGGCGGGGTCAGGTCGGCGCGCAACACAAAGTTGGCCAGCACCCCCCCGCTGTCGCCGGGCTCACGCACCGGCGAGTTCATGCCGGTGAGGCCCAGGCTGAACCACTCGGCACTCCAGCCCGCTTCGATGCCCGTGGCCTGGGTCTCGAACACCCCCTTGGTGATGCCGTCGCTGACCATGAAGCTCTCGAAAAGCCCCACCGGGGGATAGATGCGCCCGCCCATGAGGTAGCCCGGAAACTCGGGCGTGCGCCCCAGCACCACGAAGGCCTCGTCCAGTTTTATGCCGCTGTAGCCGTCCTCGTGCAAAAAGTGCAGCAGACCGCTGACAAAGGGCAGCGGGGTCATCTCCAGGAAAACCTCGGCCGTGGCCAGCACCGCATGGTCCTGGTGACTGCTGTCGCCCGCCGCGTCCTTGTCTTTCTGGTAGGAGGCCTCGAACTGGAACTGGCCCCATACTTTCCAGAACTCGCCCTTGAGGGCGGGCTCGGGCCACTCGATGACCGCGGGGGTTTCAATGGCGCGGGAGGCCTTGTAGGAGCCGCTGGTGGGCGGGCCTTCCACGTCGGTCCATTCTCCGCCGAGCACCCCGCCCCGCCAGCCGGGGCCGCCGCTCTCCTCGGCCTGGGCCCAGGCCGCAGGGGCGGGGGCCAGCAGCAGGAGCAGGGCCAGGCCCAGGGCCAGGGCGCGGCGCGCCCCCAGTTTGCGGCCCCGCCTCACGCCGGCACCAGGCGGCCCGCTTCCATGCGCAGTACCGTGTCGCAGCTGCGATCCAAAAAGCCCTGGTCGTGGGACACCACCGCCCAGGCCAGGCCGCTGGCCAGGAGCACCGACTCCAGGCGCTCCTGGGTGGCCTGGTCCAGCCCGGCGGTGGGCTCGTCCAGGAGCAGCGCCTGGGGCTGCATGGCCAGAACCGTGGCCAAGGAGACCATGCGCCGCTCCCCGCCCGAAAGATGATAGGTCACCCGGTCCTCGAAACCGGCCAGGCCCAGGCTCTCCAGAGTTTGGCTGACGATGGCCAGGGCCTCGTGGCGCTTCTTACCTAGGTTAAGCGGCCCGAAGGCCACGTCCTCGCGCACGGTGAGTGAGAAGAGTTGGTCGTCCGGGTCCTGGAAGCAGAAGCCCACCGCCGCGCGCAAGGGGCGGAAGTCCTTCTCCGCGCTGCACTCCTTGCCCAGCCCCCACACGCTGCCCGAGGTGGGTTTGAGCAGACCCATGGCGATGAGAAACAAGGTGGACTTGCCCGCGCCGTTGGGCCCCACGATGCCCACCCGCTGGCCGGGCCCCAGGGAGAAGCACGCGTCTTGCAACACCGGCGGGCGGCCGTCGTAGGCAAAACTTATGTCCCGCAGCTCGATCAAATCCATGATGCGCTCCCCAGGTTGAGGGCGATGAGCGCCGCGCCCACGGCCACGGCGGCCCAGCAGAAAATCGTGTCCCGCCGCGACCAATGGAAGTGGTCCAGCAGCCACAGGGTGCCGGTGAAGCCCCGGCAGAGCATGGCTTGATACACCCGCTCGGCCCGGTCGTAGCCCCGCACCAGGAGCACCCCCACCAGGCTGGCGTAGGTGCGCCAGGTGCGCAGGTTGTTGCCCGGCACGAAGCCGCGCACCTTCAGGGCCCAGGTGAGGCGGGCGTGCTCGCGCCTGAGCACGTGCAGATAGCGGTAGAAGAACAGGAACAGGTTGACCAGTTTTTGGGGGGCGTGATAGTGGGCCAGGGCGTGGAAGATGTTCTCCACCCTGCCGGTGCCCAGCAAGGCCAGAAGCAGGCAGAACACCGCGTTGGTCTTTAGGCTGATCAACAGGGCCAGGCGCAAGCCCTCGGGGTCCAGGCCCAGATGCCAGCCGTTGTTCCAGCCCAGCCGCCAGGGCAAAAACACCCACAGCAGCACCACGAAGATGTTCACCGCGGCCAAGCGGCCCAGCACCCGGCTCCAGCCCAGGCGGGCGCTGGCCAAAACCACCAACCCCAGGCCCAGGGCGGCCAGGGCCACGGCCCAGCTCTGGCCCAGGGCCACCACCAGGCTGAGGCCCAGAGCCGCGCCCAGCTTGG
The DNA here is from genome assembly GCA_020444545.1 of Desulfarculaceae bacterium. Lineage (NCBI taxonomy): Bacteria > Pseudomonadati > Thermodesulfobacteriota > Desulfarculia > Desulfarculales > Desulfarculaceae > Desulfarculaceae bacterium. Next base: position 358,059 of record JAHLKT010000003.1, read on the forward strand.
CGCGGGGGTCCAGCCGGTGCAGCCAGCTGTGCCCCGCCGCGTGTTGCAAGGGGTCGGTGGGCTTAGGCTTTGGTTTGGGTTTGGGAGGGGGCTGGCTCACGCGGTCCTCATTGCGGCTTGTTCTGCTGGCGGTAGCGCATGTAGGCGGCCAGGCCCAACAGGCCCAGGATGTAGCCCAGCCCGGCCAGCACGTCGCGCACCGTCACCCCCTGGTCCGCGCTCAGGCGGGCCAGCTGGGCCTTGAGCGGGGCCAGCTCCTTTTGCAGCAGCGAACTCAGCACCTGCTCCAGATCGGCCCGGCCCAGGGAGGCCCCCCGGTCCAGGGATGGCGGCACCGTGCCCTTGGGCTGGGCCGCCGGGGCCTGGGCCGGGGCCGGGGCCAGGCCCAGCTCGGCCGCGCTCAGGGTGTAGTCGGCCCGGTGACCCTCGCCCACAATGAGCACCACCTTGTAGGGCGGCTTGCCTGCGGGCAGAGGCAGGGAGAAGCGGCCCTCCTTGTCGGTCTTGGCCTCGGCCAGCTTCTTGCCCGTGCCGTCGAGCACCTCCACCGCACAGCCCTGGGCCTTGCCCCCGCCGGGGAAGTAGGCCTCGCCTTGCAGCTGGCCTCCTTCGGCATAGGCGAAGACGTTCACCTTGTGGGCTCGGGCCGGGGCGGCGGCCAGCAGCAGCGCGGCCAGGGCCAGGATGAAAAGGGCGCTTTTGCGGTACATGGGCCTTCTCCTCAGGCCGAGCCGGGCCGCAGCATGGCCGGCCGGGCCTTGCGCAAATACTCCACGATCAGGGCGGTGATCACCCCTTCGATCAGCATAACCGGCAGATGGGCCAAGACCAAGGCCTGGGCCATGGGCAAAAAGGCCTCGCCGGTTAGCCACAGGCTGAGCGCCACCAACAGGGCCGAGACCAGCACGGCCAGGGCGCCCGCTCCGAAGCCGGCAGCCAGGGCCAGGCCCCGGGAGTCCCGCCGGACCAGGGGCGCGAACAGGGCATAGCTGAGCAGGGCCGGTGCGGCCATGCAGAAGGTGTTGACCCCCAGGGCGGTGAGCCCGCCGTACTGGAAGAGCACCGCTTGCAGGGTGAGGCCCACGAATATGGCCGGAAAGGCGGCCCAGCCCAGGAGGATGCCCACCAGGCCGTTGAGCACCAGGTGCACGCTGGCCGGGCCGATGGGCACGTGGATCAGGCTGGCCACGAAGAACACCGCCGCCAGAAGGGCCACCCGGGGCAGGCGGTCGTAGTCCATCTTCTTGAGCCCCACGGCCAGCCCGGCCACGGTGAGCGCCGCTCCCCCGCCCAGCAGGGGCGCGGTCAATACGCCTTCGGCTATATGCATGTCGTGCCTGTTCTCCGCTGCGCCGGGGGCGCTACCTGCCCAGGGGATATGCGTAGAGCCAGAGCACTCCGCCCAGCTCCACGTCCTTGTCCTTGCCGTCTTTTTTCAGCTTGGCGTCGTCGGTGACCAGCGCCGCGAAGCCCCACCAGCCGCCCCAGGGCATGGTGTAGGTGAACACTCCGTTCTGGTCGGTGTTCACCACCTGGGTGATATAGGCCGGGGCCGGGGCGCGGCGCTTGCCGCCGGGGCTGTAGGCCTCCACCTCCACCATTGCCCCGGCCAGGGGCTTGCCCTTGTAGATTACCTTGCCGGTGAAGCTGTTGCCCGCGTAGAGGCCGTAGGGCCGGGTGAGGGGAATGATCTCGATCTTAGTGCCCACCGGCCGGTCCCAGCCTTCCTCCGCGCCCAGGGCGTCCACCACCGTCTTGGCGTGGTGGATGATGAAGCAGTCCTCGGCGGGCTCCCAATAGGGCTGGGGGGTCATATAGAGAATGTAGTCGCCGGGCCGCCGGATGGGCAGGCTCAGGCTCCAGGCCTGCTTACCGCCCAGGCTTAGCGGCTTGAGCGAATCGCTGAGGTCGGTCTTTTTGCCGTCCAGCAAAACCCCGGCCCGGGGCTTGGCCAGGCTCATGCCCACGTCCTCCATGGGGTGCCAGAACATCAGCTTGGCGCTCACCACCTTGGGGTCGCTCTTGCCCACCAGGTTCTTGTCCGGGATGATCATGCCGAAATGGGCCAGGGCCGGGGATGCCGCCAGGCACAGCAGGGCCAGGCACAGGACGATCTTGGCCAGTTTCATGATGGGCTCCTTGGCTCGGGTGCGGGCGGCGGCGGGCCATGAAAAATGCCACGGCGGCCGAACGCCTCGGGGAAGCGTGGGGGCCTTCGTGGCCTGGGGTTTTCGCTATGTCCGGACTTGAAGGGTGATTCCCACCCGATTAAAGCCTACTGGCTTTGGGTTGGTTTTTTATAGCCCCGCCCTCCCCGCCTGTCAACCACGCCTGGGCGGCCGGGTTCATTTGTTAGTATTTACTAAGATAGTTAAAGACTTATTAAATTCGTTTTTTCTTGGCCACCTTGTTTGTCGAGAGTAATATATATTTTGCATGTCTAATAATTTTTCGGCGGGAGGCTTTAGCCATGGCCGGAGTGCAGCGAGACGGTCTGTCCTCCAATTTGGAAGACTACCTGGAGACCATTTTCCATCTGGAGCGCGAAAGCCGGGTGGCCCGGGCCAAGGACATTGCCGAGCGCCTGGAGGTTTCCCGCGCCTCGGTGACCGGCGCCCTGAAGACCCTGGCCGACAAGGGCCTGATCAACTACGAGCCCTACAGCTACGTGACCCTCACCGAGCAGGGCAAGGAGATCGCCCGGGAGATCGACCGGCGCCACCATATCCTCAAGGGATTTTTCAGCGACTTTTTGCAGCTGGGCGCGGAGGCCGCAGAGGCCAACGCCTGCCGGGTGGAGCACGCCATGGACGAGGCGGCCATCAACCGGCTGGTGAACTTTTTGGATTTTCTGGAGCAGTGCCCCCGCACCGGGACCGACTGGTTGGAGTCTTTCGAGCGCTTCTGCCGGGGCAAGGCCAGCAAGGATAACTGCCGCCAGTGCCTGGCCGGTTGTTTGGAGCGCGGGGCCGAGATAACCTAGGCCCGTCCCCGGGGGGAGGAATGCGGGCGGCTTGCAACGCGCCCCATCGATTGACGTAGAATAGTAGAGTAATAGTTACTAGCCGCCACCGGAATTTCATGCCTGCCTTTAGCATCGCGCGTCTAGCCCGAATATCGGGGGGGGCCTTGGGCCCGCCCCGCATACCGTAGACCAGCCGAGAGGGCGCGGCGCCGGCACATGAATTTCGACCAGGAAATCACCTTTAGTCAAAAGGTCCTCGTAGTCGACGACGACCTGGCCATTCTGGAGTTCCTCAAACAAGCGGCCCACGGCCATGTGGACATGACCACCGCCCCCGGCGCCAGCGAAGGGCTGGAACTGCTGGAGCGCGAGGGGCCCTTCGGGGTGGTGATGAGCGACCTGCGGATGCCGGGCATGGACGGCATCACCTTCCTGGGCGAGGTGCGCGAGCGCTGGCCCCATGCCACGCGCATCCTCTTCACCGGCTTCGCGGATCTGCCCGCGGCCATGGACGCCATCAACACCTCGCAGATCTTCCGCCTGATCACCAAGCCGGCCCCCAAGCAAACCATCCTGGACGCCCTGTCCGACGGGCTGAAGCAGCACCGCCTGTTGGTGGCCGACGAGGCCCACCTGTATGAGCGGGAGCGCCAGTTTCGCACCGCCTTGCTGGACCTGCCCCTGCCGGCGATCATCCACGCCGATGACGGCCAGGTGGTGCTGGTCAACCGGGCATGGCGCGAGCTTTCCGGATGGGACATCGAGGATTTGCCGGACATCTTCGTCTGGGGCCAGAAGGCCCTGGGCCTGGATTTGGACCAGGCGCGCCGCGAGGCGGCCCAGCTCTGGAAGATCGAGGGGAGCGTGGCCCAGGGTGAGCACAGGGTCGCCACCAAACTGGGCGATCACCAGGTCTGGGATTTCAACTCCGCCCCCCTGGGCAAGATGCCCGACGGCCGCCGGGTCTTCATCTCCATCGCCTCGGACGTGACCCAGCACCGGGCCATGGAGGACTCCCTCTCCCGGGCGGGCCAGGTGTTCGACAGCGCCACCAACGGCATCATTGTCACCGACGCCAAAGGCACCATCCTGGACGTGAACCCGGCCCTCTGCCAGACCACCGGCTACACCCGCGCGGAGCTGATCGGCCGGACGCCCCAGGTATTCCGCTCCGGCCGCCACGACAAAGATTTTTATCGCGACATGTGGAGCTCCATAACCGGCCCGGGCTCCTGGCGCGGCGAGATTTTGAATCGGCGCAAGAACGGCGAGATCTATCCCGCCCTGCTCAGCATCTCCCGGGTGGACAGCAACCAACCGGGGGCGGCCGCCTTCGTGGCCGTCTCCTCGGACCTGACCGCCTTGCGCCAGGCCCAGGACCGCATGAAGTACCTCTCGCGCCACGACGCCCTCACCGGCCTGCACAACCGCGACACCCTACCCGCGCGCTTGGACGAGGCCCTGGCCCGCGCCCGCCGGGAAGGCCGCCAGGTGGTGGTTTCCTACCTGGACCTCGACCAGTTCAAGCTGGTCAACGAATCCATGGGCCATGAAATCGGCGACCAGATCCTGGTGGAGGTCTCCCGGCGCCTGCAAAGCGGCCTGGGCGAAGCCGACGCCCTGGTGCGCTGGGGCGGGGACCATTTCGTTGCCGTGTTTTTGACCGCGCCAAACGGCGAGGAGGCCGAACGCATCGCCGAGCTCACCCTGAAGTGCATGGACGCGCCCCTGGACATGGGGGGCCAACGCATTTTCGTAACCGCCAGCGCGGGCCTGAGCGTTTCTCCCGGCGATGCCGAGACCCCCGAAGAGCTCATCCAGCACGCGGACACCGCCATGCACGCGGCCAAGCGGAGGGGACGCAGCCGCTATGAGTTCTTCGACGCCTCCATGAACCGGAGGGTGGTGGACCGCCTCACCTTGGAAGGCGAGCTGCGCACCGCCTTGGAGCAAGAGCAGTTCATTCTGTATTACCAGCCCCAGGTGGAGCTGAGCACCGGGCGGGTGCGGGGGCTGGAGGCCCTGGTTCGCTGGCAACACCCTCGCCACGGTCTGCTCCTGCCGGAAAGCTTCATTCCCGTGGCCGAGGAGGCCGACCTCATCGTGCCCCTGGGCGACCAGGTGCTCCGCATGGCCTGCGGCCAGATACGCCGCTGGCTGGGCCAGGGGCTCACCTTGCCGCGGGTGGCGGTGAACATCTCGGCCCGCCAGATCTGGGAGAAAGACCTGGTCGAGACCGTGCTCGCCATCATGGGGGGAAACGGCTGCCCGGCGGACAAGCTGGAGCTGGAGGTCACCGAAAGCGTGATCATGAGCTCGGTGGAAAAAGGGATGCAGGTCCTCGGCCGCCTGCGTGAGTTGGGGGTGGAGGTGTCCATCGACGATTTCGGCACCGGCTACTCATCGCTCTACTACCTGAAGAAGCTTCCCTTCAGCGTATTGAAGATCGACAAGTCTTTCGTGGAAGACCTGCCCGGCGACGAGGACAGCAGCTACATCGTGGCCACCATCGCGAGCCTGGCCCACGGCCTGGGCAAGGCGGTGGTGGTGGAGGGGGTGGAGACGCTGGACCAGCTAAAGGCGGTGGCCTCCTTTGGCTGCGAGAACGTACAGGGCTTCTATTTTTCCAAGCCCCTGCCCCCGGACGAGGCCACCGCCCTGCTGGGTAGCGGCCCCCGGCCCTTTGCCGACCGCCTGCCCGGCGCCGACTAGCCTCTATCTCTTCTCTTTGAATTTGCGGGATGACCTCAGGCGCGGGCCGCCGCCCGGGCCGCGCAACGCCGCCGGGCGTCCTCCAGGAGCTGTTCCACCTTGGCGTGGGAATCGGCTATCTCCTGGCGATCCCAGGCCTGCTTGATGTGGGCCAAGCTGTCCTCCTTTATGCGCAGGGCCAGACCGGCCAGGGCCTCCACGTCGTCGTCGCGGTGGGCCTGGCGGGCCAGGGCGGCCACGGCCTCCAGCAGCTTGAGGGTGCACATCTGGCTTTCGCGGGCCGCGCGGCGGATGGGCTCCATGGCCTGGTGAATCAGGGTGGCCAGGGTGATGGGGGCCAGGACTACGCGCAACTCGCCGTCATCGTCGCGGCGCTCGGGCGCGGGGATGGCCCGCCCGGCCAGCAGGGCCAGGCCCGAGCTCAGCCAGTCGATGCAGGTGACCGCGGTGAAGGGATCGTTGACCCCGGGGGACAGCGCCCTGAGCGCGGTCTCGGCCAACAGCTGGGCCGGGAACACCACGTCCTGGCTCTCGTTGCGCTCCGCGCCCAGGGAAAAGGCGCTGCTCAGGGGCCCGGCCGCGCCCGCCTCCATGCACTCCGGCGGCCACACCAGGGCCAGGGCGTCGCCGCTGACCAGGAAATCGCCGGGGCAGGGCACCACCTTGATCAAGAGGTCGCGCTTGGCGGCCACGCTGAGCAGGTGCCCGTAGTCCACCATCTTCAGATAGCCGCTGCCGTGGGCCCAGAGCACCGCCGCCCGCCGGTTGAAGCCCTCGGGCAGCTCGGGTGGCCGGGGGTAGGCGTCCTGGGGGTTGTCGGGGCTAAGCTCCTCGGGATAAAGCCGCTTGATGGTGCTTTCCAGGTCGCGCCCCACGTGGGCCATGAGGTTGTTGGCCTGGATGGAGGCCGCGATGTGGTGGATGAAGTAGATCAGCACCGCCAGGCTGGTCAGGGCCAGGCCCACGCCCACGGTGACCGAGAGATGGGGCACCTGCATATGCTCGCCGCTGCCCTCGATGGTGCGCAGCACGATGAGGCAGAAGACGAAGGTGGCCACGAAGGTGCCCAGCACCAGCTGGTTGCCGGTGTCGTCCATGAAGTTGCGCACCAGGCGCGGCCCGAACTGGCTGGAGGTGAGACTGAGCACCACCATGGTCAGGGAGAAGACCACGCCGGCCACGGTGATCATGGAGCCCGCGATGGTGGAAAGCATGGCCCGGGCGCCTTCGGGGCTGCCGGAGTAGAGCCACCAGAAGCTGGAGATTTCGTGTTGGGCCACGAAGAGGTCGCCCTGCACCGAGAGCACCGCCAGGAGGCAGGCCGCGGCGGTCAAGAGGCCGGGCACGAACCACAGGCTGTAGCGCACCGTGTACCAGGCCTGGATCAGCTTGTTTTTCACAAAGACACCTCCCGGAGCCGCGAACCGGCCCTAGGCCAGGGCGTTCTCATCGCCTGAATCGCGCACGAACAGACAAGGCGAACCGCGCTCGGCGCTGACCTGGCGCAGGGCCGCGAAGTCGGGCTCCGCGGGCAGGGTGAATATGTCCAGCTTGGCCGCCGGGGCCGCGCCCAGGGCCGCTTCGCGGGAGCCTTGCAAGAGAACCGCTTCGGCGTCGGGGATGCGGGCCAGCTGGCGCAGGTTGTCCAGGAACTCGGCCGCCGCCTCTTGTTCCCCGGCCGATGCGGCCAGAGCCAGCAGGCAGAGGCTCCCCCGCCAGTTCACTTTCAATTTGTAAGCGATCAGAAGGGCCAAGTCCAGGTTGCCCAGGTCCATGCTAACTTCCCACTCCGGGCCGCGCCCCTCCACCCACAGGTTCACCGCCGCGCCGGGGCCGGGGTCGCGCTCCACCCGGCCGTCGTGCAGGATCACCCCCAGGCCGTGGCTGCGGGCGCGGCGCATCACCTCCTGGGTGTCCGCCTCGCGCTGGGCGGTGGTGGGCAGGGGCATGAGCACCACGTTGGGCCTAAAGAAAAAGCCGCTCAGGGTCTCCAGCCCGGCCAAGAGGCCGTTGGGGAAGCTCTCCGACTCCACGCTGGTGTGGCTGGCGAACAGGCCCAGCTGGCGGAAGGAGCGGGTGATGGAGGGCAGGTCTTCCAGGCGGGCCTGGTCCTCGGGCGCGTGGGACAGGCCCAGGACGGTGACCGTGCCCCGGGGAGGGGCCAGGGAGCCGACCAGGTTGAAGTGCTCGCGCAGCTCCTCGCCGCTTTCCACCGGCACCAGGAGGTTGGACTTCCAGGTGCGCTCGGCCGACACCGGCAAGCGGGCCACCATGCGCGCGGCCCACTCGGCCAGGGCCACGAACATGCCCGAGCGCACGTCGCCGAAGGGCGCCTCCAAATGCCGCCGCAAGAGGTACACGTAGATGGCCAGCACCACCGCCACCGCGATGAGCCCGAAGGTGGGGTTGACGATGAACATGGCATAGAGGCAGCCCGCCCCGCCCAGGATGGGCACCAGGCGGGGCACCCGGAACAGGGGCCGGAAGCTCACCAGGCCCAGCTTCTGTTCAATGGCCACCACCACGTTGATCATGGCGTAGGTGATCAAAAAGAACATGGTGATGAGAGGAGCCACCGCGTTCAAGTCGCGGAGCATGAGCGCACCCAGCACGATGGCCCCGGTGGTGACCAGGGCGTTGCGCGGCTCGCCGGAGGCGGTGCGCCGGGCGAACCACCCGCTGCCCGGCAGCACCCCGTGGGCCGCCAGGGCCTGCAAGATGCGCGGCGCGCCCACCAGGGAGGCCAGGGCCGAGGAGAAGGTGGCCCCCAGGAGACCGGCCAACACCGCCGGACCCCAGGCCGCCTTGTCGATCATCACGGTGTAGTTGCTCAACAGCTCCTTGGTGGATGCCGAGGCGGCCAGCCACCAGGCCAGGACCAGGTAGACCACCAGGCTCACCGCGATGGCGGCCATGGTGCCCAGCGGGATGGAGCGGCGCGGGTCCTTGAGCTCGCCGGACATGTTGGCTCCGGCCATGATGCCGGTGGAGGCCGGGAAGAACACCGCGAACACCGCCCAGAAGCCGATGCCCTGGAAGCCGTTCTCCGGCGAGCCCGCGAAGGAGCCCCACCAGGTGACCGCATGGCTCATGGAGCCTTGCAGGGCGGCCCAGACCACGGCGGCCAGGGAGGCCCCGATCACAGCCATGATCACGAACTGGATGCGGAAGGCCAGGCCCGCGCTGATGAAGGCGATGCCGAAGAGCACCGCAAAGGTGGCCAGGTCCACCAGCAGGGCGGGATGCTCCGGGAATATCCACAGCCAGCCGGCCCGGAAGCCGAAGATGTACATGCTCACGGCCAGGGCCTGGGAGAGGTAAAGCGGCGCGCCGATGGCCCCGCCCACCTCCAGGCCCAGGGACTGGGAGATGATGGAGTAGGCCCCGCCCGCGCCGATGCGGATGTTGGTGGTCACCGAGCTGAGCGACAGGCCGGTGCAGGCGGTGATGCCGAAGGAAAGCCCGATGATCAGCCAGGCCCCCAGCAGCCCGGCGTTGCCCACCACCCAGCCTTCCCGGAGGAACATGATCACGCCCAGGATGGTGAGCAGGGTGGGGGTGAACACCCCGGCAAAGGTGCCGAAGCCCTTGGTCTTTACCTCGCGTTGCGCCTGAACCTGCTCTTGCAGGTCTTTCTCTTGGCTCGCCGTTTCCGGCTGAGTCATGCAGGGTGCCTTTCGCTGGGGATGAAAAATGCAAGCGGCCTGTATCTAAAATTATAGGCATGGACTACGGCACGGAGCAAACCGCACCCGAGTGCCACGAAAAAGGCCCCGCCTGAGCGGGGCCTTCCTACCTTTAGCCCGGGGAGCCTAGTTGGTGGCTTCCTGCACCTTGTCCCCGGCCTTCTCCACGGCCCCGCCCATCTTGTCGGTGGCCTCTTCCACCTTCTCGCCGGTCTTCTCCACGGCCTTGTCTATCTGTTTGCCCGCCTTTTCGGCCGGGCCCTCGCTTTCGCAGCCCAGGGCCAAAAACCCGCAGAGCAGCACGGCCATGCTTATGGCGATGATCTTTTTCATCGGTTGCCTCCTTGGTTGAACCATTATTATGAGACAAGCATTGGCCATATCCCATCGGCGGCAAGACCATTTGTGCCTCAGGGCATTAGGTAGGCCGGGGGGCAAGGATTCTTAGACGAATAACCCGCCTATCCCTGGTTGCTTGCGGGCATTTCACTTGCTCCCCCACGGGTACGGGGCTAACATGATTCCGACGCGAACCCGGGCGGGAGAGGCAGTATGCATCGCATCCACACGGTTCTGATCTTGAGCGCGGCCCTGGTGTTGGGGGTATGGGGGCAAGTTTGGGCCCAGACCGGCGCGCCGGCCGCGGGCCAGGCGGACCAGGTGCGCCGCCTGGAGCGGGTCATCGAGGCGCAGCAGCGGCAGTTGGAGGCGCAGCAGAAACAGCTCGAGGAGCAGCGCAAGCTCTTGATGGAGCTGCAACGCCAGGTGAAGGGCCTCTCCGCCCCGGCCGCTCCGGCCCCGGCTACGGCGGCCACCCCGGCGGCCCCGGCCGCCGCCGCTTCCACTACCGCTCCCGCCGCCCAGGAGCAGGCCGCCGCTCAGCCCAACATCCTGCCGGCCAACTCGCCGGAAACCGGCCCCCACAGCAAGAAGGAGGACACCGGCCCCTGGACCGGCTCCTTCAAGCTCAAGGGCATCAAGACCCAGTTCTCCATCGGCGGCTTCGCCCAGTTGGACATCCTGCACGACAGCGGGGCCATTACCAGCCCCGCCGAGTTCATCACCGCCAACATCGTGACCAGGGGAGCCAAGAAGACCCAGGGCGCGGACGGCCAGACCAACTTCAGCGTCAACGCGACCCAATTCTGGTTCGAAACCAAAACCGAACTGGAGCGGGGCAGCCTGCGCACCTATCTCTCCCTGGACTTCTTCGGCAACGCCAACAGCACCTCGGCCGATCCCCGCCTGCGCGAGGCCTACGGCGAGCTGAACCGCTACGTCTTCGGCGGCAACCTCTTGGCCGGGCAGGCCTGGTCCACCACCGCCTACACCACGGCCTATCCCAACACCCTGGACTACGAGGGGCCCAGCTCCATGGTGGGCCTGCGCCAGCCCCAGATGCGCTGGACCCGCCCCCTGGGCGCGGGCTTCACCATGAAGCTGGCCGCCGAGACCCCGGACGGCCACGAGATCGACGGGGCCGACTCGCTGACCGCCTGGCCCGACGGGGTGGCCGCCCTGGAGTGGGTCAAGGGCCCCTTCAGCGTGCAGGGTCTGGGCATGTTGCGCGACCTCAGGGCCAGCCAGAACGACGGGCCCACCGAGACCACCATGGGCTGGGGCTTCAACCTGGCCGGAGTGGTGGACACCAGCTTCCTGGGGGCCCAGGACAACCTGACTTTCTCCCTGGTCTACGGCAAGGGCGTGGGCAGCCTGATCAACGACTCGCCGCCCGACGCCTATTACAACCCCGGCGACAGCAGCCTGGAGCCGATCCCGGTGTGGGGCTGGTACGTGGGCTATGAGCACTGGTGGAGCCCCAGCTGGGCCTCGGTGCTGGTCTACGGCGCCTTGCAGGTGGACAACAACGACGGCCAGGCGGGCGACGCCTACCACTCCGCCCAGTACGCCAGCGCCAACCTTATGTGGATGCCGGTGGACTGGCTGTTGGTGGGCGGCGAGCTCTTGTGGGGCGAGAGGGTGGACAAGGACGGGGCCGACGGCAACGACACCCGCTTCCAGTTCACCACCAAGTTCACTTTCTAAGAGGGATCGCCGGCGGGGTGCGCAGCACCAGGGCGCAGACCGCCAGCCCCGCCAGGCACAGGCCCAGCCACAGCAAGAAGAAGGCATCGTAGCCCAGGCGCGATACCGCCAGCCCGGCGGCCAGGGGGCCCAGAAAATAGCCCGCCTGCAAGGCCATCATCATCAGGTTGGCGTTCATGGCCCGATCCTGGGGCTCGCTGTGCAGATACATCAGCGAGTTCAGGGCCGGGAACCCCAGGGCCAGCCCCACCCCGAAGACCACCGCGATGGGGCTGATCCAGTAGGGATCCTCCACCAGGTACAGGGCCAGATAGCTGAGCGCGGACAAGGCGAAGGCAATGCAGAGCAGGACCACCTTGCTGATGCGGTCGAAGATGCCGCTGCCGAAGGTCCGGATGGCCAGCATGACCAGCATCTGCACGGTGAAGAACTTGCCCACGTTGCCCAGGTTAATCTGCTGGGCGAACCCCTTGAACATGAAGAACAGGCCCGCGAAGTTCATGAAGTAGACCGCGTTGGCCAGGATCATCACCACCAGGGGCAGTCTGGTCAGGCTTTTCTTGAGCTCCGGCCAGGCCGGGGGGCGGGCCGGGGCCGCGGGCGCCTCGCGGTCCTGGCCGCGGATGCGGCGCAGCACCACCAGCACCACCCCGGCGGCGGGCAGGAGCATGATGGGCATGCCCGCGTAGCTGTAGGCCCGGCTGGGCAGCCAGGGGGCCAGGGCGTCCACCGCCAGGGGCACCAGGGCGTAGGGCAGCAGGATGGCCGATGAATACAGGGCGAAACCCTGGCCGCTCTTGCCCTCGGGGATGGCCCACACCAACAAGGCCATGCACGAGGCGGACATGCAGAACAGGCCCAGGCCGTTGACCACCCGCAGGAGGAGCATGCCCCAGAAGGAGGACACCCACAGATAGGACAGCCCAGCCACGGCCAAGACCGCGATGCCCAGCAGCATGAGATAGGGCGCGTTGCGGTGGTTGATGAAAGGCGCGGCCACGAAGAACAGGGGCACCGGGGTGAGCGAGAGCACGCCTATGAGGAAACCGCGCAGCTCGCCGGGGATGCCCAGCGCGCCCAGGTGGTTGTAGAGGTCGTAGAAGACCGCCACGTTGGAAAAGGACAGCAGGGCGATACCCAGCAGGCTGAGGTACTCGAAGCTGTAAAGACTCTTGGCGCGGCCCTCGGCCGGCTGGGGGTTCGCGGTGGGCAAGCCTAGGCCTCCCCGGAGGCGGCCGCACCCGGAGCCTGCCCGGCGTCCCAGTAGAACAGGAGCTTGAGCCGCTCCCAGAAGGGCGCGCCCAACAGGAACAGGGCCACGATGCCCAGGATCTCGCCGCCCGCCAGGGACCAGGCCAGGAAGGTGATCATGGCGCCGTCCGGGGCGAAGAACACCAGGTCCACCAACACGACGTAGTAAGGCAGGAAGCTGAGCGCCAGGAGCACCACGCCGGTGCGGTGGCGCCGCAGGCTGACCGGCTGGGGCGGGCGCGCCGAGGCGCGGAACCAGGAGAGGACGCGCTTTTTGAGCGCGGCCAGGAACTCCTTGCCCAACAGGGCGGCCGCGGCATAGAAGGCCACCTCGCCGGTGGCCAGGAACACCACCGCCGCGGTGCCCGACTCGGCCAGGCTGAGGCCCAAAAAGGGCAGCACCGCCACCACACAGATGGGAACCAGGCTGTAGGCGAACAATCCCAGGCCCAGGTAATACTTCCAGTCCTTTTTCATGCCGCGCTCCTTGCCCTGGTTTGCCGAGAGAGAGGGGGGGGGCGATGCGCCCGCCCCCATCGATGTTGCGACAAGGGCCCCGTTGCTGTCAAACCCGGCGCAATGCCCCACTGCCGCCCGAATAATGCTAAAGTAGGTTGGCGGCCATTACGAAGAGCCAACGCTGAAGCGGCCGCCGGGGAGACGAGACATGGCCGAAACGCAACGGAGACTCAAGGTGTGGGTGGTCCTGGCCTCGCTGGCCGCGGGGGCCTGGGGATGCTGGAAAGGCTTCACCTACTGGTTTCACCACGGGGGGCAGCTCAACGAGCCCTTCGTGATGTGGGTGCGCGAATACATGCCCGGCTACATGCTGGCCGAAGCGGGCGACCCGGTCTCCAAGCACATCATGGGCGAGAGCGTGTGGTCCTCGTTCTGCTTCGGCTCTCTTTGTTTTCTGGTGGTGCTGTTCATCGGCCTGGCCATCCTGCGCGCCCGGCGCAAGCGCCAGGACCTCTAGGGCCTCCGGCCCATCTTCCCGCCGCCGGCTTGGCCCGGCCCGGCAAAGCCTTGCCCAGAAGCTTGCATCCCTATTAGAGTGGGGGCAACCAGCCACTTCAGCGGAGGGGGGCGCCATGCGTCATACCGTCGTCCAAGCCATTGTGTTTCTGGCTATGCTACTGGCCATCCCGGCCCAGGCCGGCCCGGTGCCGGACTGCTGTTCACCGCGCTACGACCAAACGGTGATGCAGAGCTACCGCCAATTGCAGTACAAGATGAGCATCTACGGCTCGCCCCCCGCGCCCGGCCAGGGGCTGCGCCTGGGAGTGTACCAAGCCCAGGCCGCCTGGGGCCCCGGCGCGGTGGCCAAAAACCTGGCCCAGCTGGAAGAGGCGGTGAAGGCGGCGGCGGCCCAGGGGGTGCAGCTGTTGTCCTTCCCCGAGCTCTACACCTCGGGCTACACCATGACCCCGGCGCAGGCCCGCCAGGTGGCCCAGCCCGTGGACGGCCCCTTGATCACCCAGTGCCGCCAGATCGCGGCCCATTACAAGATGGCCCTGATCGTGCCCTATGCCGAGAAGGCTCTGGGGCCGGACGGCAAGGAGCGCTACTACGACTCCATCGCGGCCATCGACCCCACGGGCAAGCTGATCGTCAGCTATCGCAAGACCCATCTCTGGGGCAAGGAGGAGCGGGCCAACTGGAGCTTCGGGAGCAAGCTGTGCCCGGTGTTCAAGATCAACGGCCTGCCCATGAGCCTGCTCAACTGCTATGAGTGCGAGTTCCCCGAGCTGAGCCGCATCCTGGCCCTTAAGGGGGCCAAGCTCATCGTGGGCCCCACCGCGGCGGACTGCTACGACACCGCGCCCGACGGCAAGCGCTCGGCCCTGCCCTATCCCGACATCTCGCGCAGCCTAATCCCGGCCTACGCCTATGCCAACAACATCTTCTTCGCCTACAGCAACCACTGCGGCTACGAGAGCCTCAAGGGCCACTCCTGGCACTACCGGGGCAACTCCATCATCGCCGGACCCCACGGCGACATCATCGCCGCGGCCAACCATCAGCAGGACACCCTGCTGGTGGCCGACCTGATCCCCGCCTTCTACGGCCCCTCCCACCCGGAGAGCCACTACCTGAAGGACCGGCGGCCCAGGCTGTACCGCGAACTGGTGGCCCCCGAGGCGGGCTTCGTGCCCGGCGGCTGGGTCTATCCGAAATACCAGGGTGGGCGGGAGGTCATCCCGCCGGAGGACAGGGGCAAGTAGGCCCAGCCTACTTGGCCGATACCGGCACGGCCGGAGGAGCCGCCTTGGCGGGCGCTTTAGGCGCGGGCATGGCCCCCCAGCCGCCGCCCAAAGCTTTGTACAACGAGATGAAGCGGGCGGTGACCACGCCCTCGCTGATGGCCAGCTGGTCCTGGAAGGTGAGCAGGGAGCGCTGGGCGTCCAGCACGCTGTCGAAGTTGTTGAGCCCCGCCTGGAACAAATCCTGGGAAAGCCCTTCCGCGTCCTTGGCCGCGGCCACCGCCTGGCGCAGGGCCTCGCGGCGGCGCTGCTCCTGGGCGTAGCCGGTGAGCGAATTTTCCACCTCTTCCAAAGCCGTGAGCACCGCGGCCTGATAGGCCAGCAGGGTTTCCTCTTGCACCGCGCTCTGGGCCTCGATGCGCGCCCGCACCGCCCCGGCGTTGAAGATGTTCCAGGAGAAGCTGGGCAGGAGCCCCCAAAAGAAGTTGGAGCCCGAGGTCAGGTCGCTGCCGCTCAGGCCCTCCAGGCCCAGGGTGCCGCCCAGGCGGAACTTGGGGTAGAGCTCGGCCGTGGCCACGCCCACCCGGGCGGTCTGGGCGGCCAGGCGGCGTTCGGCCCGGCGGATGTCCGGCCGCCGCCGGAGGGTCTCGGCCGGGATGCCCACCGCGATGAGCGCCGGAGGCACCGGCACCGGCCGGGGCGCGGCCATGAGCGCGTGCAAGCGGCCCGGGGTCTGGCCCAGGAGCACGGCCAGGCGGTTGAGCGAGGCGTCCAGCCCGGCCCGCAGGCTGGGGATCCGGGAGCGGGTGTTCTCCAGGTTGTAGCGGGCTTGCTCCAGGGCCAGGCGGTTGACCAGGCCTGCCTCATGGCGCGAGGAGATGTAGGCGTAGGTGTTCTCCTGGGCCTTGAGGTTGGCCGTGGCCACGGCCAGGCGCTGCTGGTAGGTGCGGGCCTCGGTGTAGTTGAGGGCCACCTCGGCCACCAGCGTGACCAGCACGTCGCGCAAGTTGGCCTGGCTGGCCTCCAGGTCGGCCTGGGCCGCCTCCACCGAGCGCCGCACCCCGCCGAACACGTCTATCTCCCAGGTGGCGTCGAAGCCCACCGAGTAATACTCGTCAATGGTCCCGCTGCCGATGGCGTCGCTGCTACGGCCCCACTCCCCCACCCCGGCGGCGTCCACCCGGGGGTAGAGCCCGGCGCGGGTGGCTCCGCGCAGGGCGCGGGCCTGGCGCACCCGGGCCTGGGCCTGCTTGAGGGCCAGGTTGCCCTCCACCGCCTGGCTCACCAACCGGCTCAGGGTGGGATCGCCCAGCTTGACCCACCAGATGGCCAGGGTCCGGGCCTCGGGGTGGGCCGCGCTCACCCCGTCCTTGAGCTGGCTGTGCCAGGTGGGAGGGGCCTCGGTCTTGGGCGGGGCGTAGTCCGGGCCCACCGGGGCGCAGGCGGCCAGGCCCATCAGCCCGGCCAGGGCCAGGGCGCACAGCCAGCGGCGCACGGGCTTAGACCTGGGCCGAGGCATCGGGCTTGCCCTTTCCGCCCTTGAGGCGCTCGCGCAGCCGCTGGAAGGCGGCGAACAGGGGTGGGATGAGGAAAATGCCAACCAGGGTGGAGGCCAGCATGCCGCTGAACACGGTGGTGCCGATGGCCCGGCGGCTGGCCGCGCCCGCCCCGGAGGCCACCACCAGGGGGAACACCCCCATGATGAAGCTGAAGGCGGTCATCAAGACCGCGCGGTAGCGCACTCGCGCCCCGGCCGCCGCCGCCTCGGTGATGGGCAGGCCCGACTCCCGGGCGGTCTTGGCGAACTCCACGATGAGGATGCCGTTCTTGCTGGCCAGAGCCACCAGGAGCACCAGGCCGATCTGGGCGTAGATGCTGAGGCTCAGGCCGCTGAGCCACAGGCCGAACAGGGCCCCGCAGGAGGCCACGCTGATGCTGGCGATCACCGCCAGGGGGATGGTCCAGGACTCGTACTGGGCCACCAGGAACAGGTAGCCGAAGAAGAAGGCCAGCATGAGCATGATCGGCGCCTGGCCGCTGCTCTGGCGCTCCTGGTAGCTCAGGCCGCTCCACTCGTAGGCATAGTCCGCGGGCAGGGTCTTGTCCGCCACCTGCTCCATGGCCTCCATGGCCTGGCCGGAGCTGAGGCCGGGCCCGGCCTCGCCGTCGATCTGGGAGGTGGGGAACTGATTGTAGCGGGTGATGATCTGGGGGCCCAGGACCTTGCTGAGCTTGACCAGGCTCCTCAGCGGCACCATCTTGCCGGTCTCGCTACGCACGTAGAGCTGGTGGATGTCCTCGGCCGCGTCGCGGAAGGACTCGGCCGCCTGCACCTTTACCTTGAACACCCGGTTGTACAGGTTGAAGTCGTTCACGTAGCGCGAGCCCAGCTGGGCTTGCAGCGTGGCGAAGATGCTTTTGAGCGGCACCTTGAGCGCCTCGGCCTTGGTGCGGTCGATGTCCACGAAGATCTGGGGCACGTCGGCGGAGTAGGTGGTGAAGACCTGCTCCAGGCGCGGGTCCTGGTTGGCCGCCACCACCAGGGCGCGGGTGACCGCCCCCAACTCGGCCGGGGTCTGGTTGCCGATGGCCTGGAGCCGGAAGTCGAAGCCGCCGGTGCGGCCCAGGCCCCGGATGGCCGGCGGCGAGAAAACGAACAGCTCGGCCGAGGGGATGGCGGCCAGGCGGGAGCGCACGATGGGCAGCAGGCCCTCCAGCCGGGTCTCCGGCGTGGTGCGCTGGTCCCAGGGTTTGAGCACGCAGATGGCGATGCCCACGTTCTCGTTGCTGCCCGAGATGAAGCTCAGGCCGCTGATGGCGATGATGTTCTCCACCCCGTCGATCTTGCCCACCACCGAGGTGACCTGCTCCATGACCTTGCGGGTGCGGGCCAGGGAGGCGGACTCGGGAAGCTGCACGTTCACGTAGAACACGCCCTGGTCTTCCTTGGGCAGGAAGCTGGTGGGGCGGCTGTTGAACAGGAAATAGGCCGCGCCGGAGACGAACACCAGGATGAGCCCGGCCACCGCCAGACGGCGCACCAGCCACACCGAGGCGGCCACGTAGCCGCTGCGCGAGGCGTAGAGCACCTTGGCGAACCAGGCCAGGGGCCCTCGGGAGATGGTGGAGGCGGGTTTGAGCAGGGTGGCACACAGGGCCGGCGACAGGGTGAGCGCGTTGACGCTACTAAGCACCACCGCCGTGGAGATGGTGACCGCGAACTCTTGATAGAGCTTGCCGGTGATGCCGGGCAAGAAGGCCACGGGCACGAACACCGCCAGGAGCACCAGGGTGGTGGCGATGACCGGGCCGGTGACCTGGCCCATGGCCTTGCGAGTGGCCTCGCGGGCCGGGAGGTTTTCCTCGCTCATCACCCGCTGCACGTTCTCGGTGACCACGATGGCGTCGTCCACCACCAGGCCGATGGACAAGACCAGGGCGAACAGGGTCAGGGTGTTGATGCTGTTGCCCATGGCCAGCAGAAGCGCGATGGTGCCGATGAGCGACACCGGGATGGTCAGCGAGGGGATGAGGGTGGCCCGCCAATCTTGCAGGAACAGGAAGGTGACCGCCACCACCAGGCAAAAAGTTATAAGCAGGGTGGTGATGATCTCGGTGATGGCGTTGCGCACGTAGCGGGTGGTGTCGTAGGTGAGCTGGTACTCCACCCCCTTGGGGAAGCGCTTGGCCAGGCGGGCCATCTCCTTTTCCACCGCCTCGATGGTCTCCAGGGCGTTGGAGCCGGTGGTCTGGTACACGCCCATGGCCAAGGAAGGCGCGCCGTTGATGGTGGAGAAGCGGGTGTAGGTGTCCGCCCCCAGCTCCACCTTGGCGATGTCGCCCACGCGCACCAGGCCGCCCGCCTCGTTGGAGCGCACGATGATGTTCCGGAACTCCTGGGCGGTGCGCAGGCGTCCCTCGGAGCGCAGGGTGTACTGCACCTGCTGGGAGTCGGCCGAGGGCGCGGTGCCGATGGACCCGGCCACGGCCTGCACGTTCTGCGACTGGATGGCCGAGATCACGTCCTCGGCGGTGAGCCCCAGGGCGGTGAGCCGCCGGGGGTCCATCCAGATGCGCATACTGTAGTCCAGGGACCCGAACAGGCGCGCCTCGCTGACCCCCTTCACCCGGGCCAGGGCGTCCTGCACGTTGATGCTCACGTAGTTGCTCAGGTGCAGGATGTCCATGCCGCCCTTGGGCGAGAAGAAGGTGACCACCCCCAAGATGTCGGAGGAGCGGGCCCGCACCTCCACCCCCTGGTTGACCACCTCGCCGGGCAGGTTGGGCGTGGCCTGCTGCACCCGGTTCTGCACGTTGACCTGGGCGATGGCCGGGTCGGTGCCCACCTCGAAGTACACGCTGAGCTGATACTGGCCGTTGTTGGAGCAGGTGGAGGACATGTAGATCATGTCTTCCACCCCGTTGACCGCCGCCTCTATGGGCGCGGCCACGCTGTTGGCCAGCACCTCGGCGTTGGCCCCGGGATAGGTGGCCCGCACCCGGATCTCCGGCGGGGTGATGCGGGGATAGTGGGCCACCGGGATGCTGAACAAGGCCAGGATGCCGCCCAGGGTGATTACCACCGAGATGACGATGGCCAGGCGGGGCCTATCTATGAATACGCCGCTGATCATGGCTAGCCGGGGCTACTGGCTCTGCAACACGGGGCGGACCTGCTGACCGGGCCGCGCCATTTGCAGGCCGTGCACGATGATGGTTTCGCCGGCCTGGATGCCGCTCTCCACCGCCCAGCCGGTGCCCACCTCCGGGCCCCGGGTGATGCGCCGCTGGCGCACCCGGTCCTCCTGGTCCACCGCCAGCACGTAGAGGCCCTCGCGGTCCTCCAACACCGCCGACTGGGGCACCACCGGCATACGGCGGGGCTCCTGGCGGCTGATCAGGACGGTGACGTACTGCCCGGGCAGGAGCAATCCGTCCGAGTTGGCGAACACCGCGCGCACCGCGATGGTGCCGGTGCCCGGGTCCACCTGGGGATCGGTGAAGTCCAGCTTGCCGGTGGGGGCGTACATCTGGCCGTTGGGCAGGCGCAGGCGGGGCACCATGAGCGCCGGGGACTGGGCCGGGTTGGCCGCCGCCTTTAGCTTGGCGGTGACGAATTCGTTTTCGCTGATGGACCACACCACCCGGATGGGGTCGAGCTGCACCAGGCGGGCCAGGGCCCCGGAGTTGGGCCCCACCAGGTTGCCCACCGTGAAGGCGGCGCGGCCGATGCGCCCGGAGATGGGCGCGGTGATGGTGGTGTAGCCCAGGTTGATCTCGGCCTGCTCCAGGCTGGCCTTGGCCTCCTGGAGCTGGGCCCGGGCGGTCTGCTGGGCAGCCAGGGCGTTGTCCATGTCCGTGGCCGCCACCCCGCCGGCCCGCACCGACTTAAGGCGCACGATGTAGCGCTCGGCCTTGTCCAGGCTGGCCTGGGCCAGGGCCACCTTGGCCTTGGCCTCGTTGACCTTGGCCCGGTAGGGGGCCTGGTCAATAAGGAAGAGCAGCTCGCCTTTTTTGACCGAGGCGCCCTCGTTGAAGGCCACCTTCTGGATGTAGCCCTCCACCCTGACCTTGAGGTCCACCGCCTGGATGGCCTCCACCCGGCCCACGAACTCCGAGGCCGGGTTGACCTCCATCTCCGGGACCTTGATCACGGTGACCGAGGGCATCTGCTCCTTGGCCGCGGCGGGCGGCCTGGCCGGGGCGAGGCCGGGCGCGGCCAGGGCCCAGACACAGCCCAACAGGGCCGCCAAAAACGACAGCTTGAATTTATTAGAAGCTTTCATAGTCCTCTAGACCAGGGACGTTTCCAGGGAACCAGACGCGGCCTCCCCGAGGAGCGGCCCGCGATGCACATGGGCGCAATTATAGCCGAAGCAGAGTTCCAGCGATACCGGCAAAGATGTAACTCGGAAGCCGGAAACAGCTTACCAGTCGAAACAGGGGCCGCCGGGCCGGAGGGGAGAGCCGGTCCGGCGGCCGCCAAGCAGGAGGGAGAAAGGGAGGCTAGGGGTAGACCTTGCCGGTGATCTGGAAATACACCTGCTCGGCCAGGTTGGTGATGTGGTCGCCGATGCGCTCCATGGCCCGGACGGTGTGCACCAGGGCCAGGCAGGGCTCCACGCACTCGGGCTCCGAGGCCATGTAGCGGCTCAGGCCTTCATAGGCGTCGGCGTAGAGGCGGTCTATCTCGCGGTCGCGCTTCCAGGCCTCCACCGCGGCGGCGGCGTCGTCTTCTTGGTAGGCCCGCTGGACCTGGGCCAGCATCTGGCCCGCGATGGAGCCCATCTGGGCCACCAGCTTGAAGAACTCCTCCAAGTGCCGCCCGCCTATCTCCAGGCTGTAGCGGGCCACGTGGGAGGCGTAGTCGGCCACGCGCTCCAAATCGGCGGCCAGGCGTCCGGCGGTGAGTATCTGGCGCAGGTCCTTGGCCACCGGCTGGCGCAAGGCCAGGAGCCGAAGGGTGCAGCCGTCCACCGCGCCTTGCAGCTGGTTAACCTTGGCGTCGCGCTCCACAGTGGCCGTGGCCAGCTCCGGGTCGCCCTCCACCAGCGCCTTGACAGCGCTCTCCACCTGGGAACCCGCCAGGTCCATCATGCGGTTGATGGCCTTGCTCAGGGCCTCCAGCTCGGCGTCGAACACCTTCAGGGTGTGCGGCTTGTCCATGCGGCATCTCCCGCCGGGCATTGGAGCCCGGCCCAATGGGCGGGGGGAAGCGCCCGGTGATCGCGGCCCCCGAGGCCGCCGGCCACCCGGAAAACCCGGCGGCCGGCCAGACGAACTGGGAGCAATTATGGCCCAGGCGATGCGCTAGGGAATTACAGGGAGGTTACATTAGCGCGACGGTAGGGTGGCTTTGGGGCCAAGGGACCGCTTTTCGTCGGAAGATTGCCGCCGCGCCGTAACCGGGCGGTAATACGGGCCGGACAAAATGACATCTGATCCAAAATCTTACAACCCGGGAGCCCCGACCAGATGGCCAAACCAGCCCCCCTGGGGGACAGCTTCATAGGCGCGCAGGCCCGGCGCCGCCACGCCCAGGCGGCCCGCTCCTTTTCCTTTTTGCGGGGCCCGGCCCGCCAGGCGGCCCAGAAGGACCTCTCGCAAGGCCGGCCCCTGGGCCTGTTCCTGGTGGGGCTTCCCGGCCTGACCCTGTTCCGCAAGCTCTTCGGCCAGGAGATCGCCGAAAAGGTCATGGACCAGCTGGCGGGCATCCTGCGCTCCGAATGCGGCCAGCGCCTGAGAGGCTACCACGCCCATTACCTGGACCGGGCCGACGAAAGCACCTTCATCCTGCTGTTGCAGGACGGCGACAGCCTGAGCCTGGATCTTTTGGCCGACCACGCCCTCCGGCTGCGGCTGGGGGCGCGCAACCGCCTGAACAAGCAGGTGATGGGCCTCACCGGCCAGAGCCTGAGCCTGACCGTGGGCTACGCCCTGGTGGAGGACCGGGGCGGCGGCTTGGAGAACTCAGTGTATCAAGCGGTGTGGGACGCGCGGCAGATGGCCGAGGGCGCCCTGGACTATGGCCAGCTCGCCCTGATGCGCGAGTTCCGCGCCCTCCTGGACGGCCAAAGCCTGCACGCGGTCTATCAGCCCATCGTGGACCTGGGGCGGGGCGAGGTCTTGGGCTGGGAGGCCCTGGCCCGGGGGCCGGAGCAGATCCAATTCGCCCATCCCCAGATGATGTTCGAATTCGCCGAGGAGGTGGGCAGCCTGTTCAAGCTGGAGCGGGCCTGCCGCCGGGCGGCGATCGACGGCCTGGGCGGCCTGGAGCCTCATCAAAAGCTGTTTTTGAACATCCATCCCCAGACGGTAGGCGATCCCAGCTTCAAGAACGGCGAGACCAAGCGTCTCTTGGCCCGCCACGGCCTCAAGCCCGAAAACGTGGTGTTCGAGATAACCGAGCGCCACACCATAAAGGATTTCACCAACTTCCACCGCACCCTGGACCACTACCGCTCCCAGGGCTACCTGGTGGCCATCGACGACGCGGGCACCGGCTACTCCGGCCTGTCGCGCATGGCCCTGATCCGGCCCGACTTCATCAAGGTGGACATGAGCCTGATCCACGGCATCGAGTCCAACCCGGTGCAGCGGGCCTTGATGGAGACCCTGGTCACCTTTGCCGAGCGCATCGGCTGCGCGGTGGTGGCCGAGGGCATCGAAACCGCCACCGAGCTTTCCTGCCTGTTGTCCATGGGGGTGCACTACGGCCAGGGCTTCCACCTGGCCCGCCCCGCCCGCGCCAAGCCCCACCCCGCGCCGGAGATGATCTTCCGGGCCCGGCCCGCCGCGCGGGAGCGGGAGTGGAAGTGCTCCCTGCCGGTGTCCGAGCTGGTGGAGCCGGCCCCGGCCGTGGAACCCACGGCCAAGGTGCGCCAGGTGAAGGCCATGCTCGACGCCAGCCCCATCAGCGGGGTGGTGGTGGTGGAGGACGGGCGGCCCCTGGGCCTGGTGATGAGCCACAACCTGGACCGCCAGTTGGGCTCCTATTACGGCACCGCGCTCTACTACGAGCGGCCGGTAACCCGGGTGATGGACAGCGCGCCCCTGGTGGCCGAGGGCGAAAGCGCGGTGGAGCTGGTGGCGGCCAAGGCCATGGGCCGGGAGCGCTTCAAGGTCTACGACCACATCGTGGTGACCCGCAAGGGCCGTTTCCAGGGCGTGGTGAGCGTGCAGAAGATGCTCGACGCCCTGGCCCGGGTGCAGGTGGAGATGGCCAAGGGGGCCAGCCCCCTCACCGGGCTGCCCGGCGGGGTGGCCCTGGAGCAGGCCATCGAGCAGCGCTGCGGCCAGGGGCAGCCGGCCAGCCTGATCTACGTGGATTTGGACCACTTCAAGGTGTTCAACGACGCCTACGGCTTTGACCAGGGCGACCAGATGATAAGCCTGTTGGCCCGCATCCTGGTGTGGGCCGCCAAGCGCCACGGCGAGCTCCGGAGCATGGTGGGCCACGTGGGGGGCGACGACTTCGTGGTGCTCACCAGCCCGGAGCGGGCCGAACGGGTCTGCCGGGCGGTGGTGCGCTGCTTCAAGCGCCTAGTGAACCGCCTCTACAGCCGGGAGGATCGCGAGCGGGGATTCGCCCTGGCCAAGGGCCGCGACGGCCGGGCGGGGCGCTTCCCCCTGGTTTCGGTGTCCCTGGGCATCGTGGACTGCCTGGGAGGGGTGGACCTGGGCGAGATCGGCCGCCGGGCCGCCGAGGTGAAGCGCTACGCCAAGAGCAAGCCGGGCAACGTGTACGTGCGCGACCGGCGGGGGCCCCTGGGCCTGGCCGCGCCGGAGTAGAGCCCGGCCCCAAGCGGCCTTGCCCATCGCTCGTGGGCCCTTAAAATTCCAACCATACCCCTATAAGTGCTACATTAAGCATAAGCGCCCCCCCGGGAGCGCGTTCGCTTACCTATACAACCCCTTAGGAGGCGTCCGTGGAATCGATGCACAGCTACATAACCCAAATCAGCGACGTGGGGAACAAGTTCGGCCCCATCGTGGTCAAGGCGGTCATCCTGCTGGTGATCGTGCTCGTCCTGAGCATCTTCCTGGGCAAGATACTGGCCAACTTCCTGGTGCGCTTGGGCCTGCCCGAGCGGCGGGCGGCCATGTCGGTCACCGCCCTGCACCTGCTGGTGCTGTTCATCGGCGCGCTGGTGGTGTTGAACCTGCTGGGCTTCCCGGGGGTGCTGCTGTTCCGCACCATCGTGGTGATCCTGATGATCCTGGTGGCCTCCTACATCATCGCCAAGCCCTACATCCCCCGCCTGCCCTTCAAAAAGGGCGACACCGTGGGCATCGGGGGCAAGGTGGGCAACGTGGAGCGCATCTCCATCATGTACACCGAGATGCGCACCTTTGACGGCAAGGTGATCTTCATCCCCAACCACAAGGTGATGAACGATCAGGTGATGAACTTCAGCACCAAGCCCAACCGCCGGGTGGACGTCGACTTCTTCATCCCCTACGACCAGGAGCTGGCCAAGGTTAAGGCGGCGGTGATGGAGGTGCTCAAGGCCGACGAGCGCGTCTTGGACAAGCCCGCCCCCAAGGTGATCGTGGCCCGTTTCTCGCCCAGCTTCCGCGAGATGCAGGCCCGTTTCTGGGTGCCGCGCAAGAAGGCCATCACCGGCAAGTGGGCCCTCACCGAGGCGATCGACAACAAGTTCACCGCCGAGGGCATCAAGATGGCCTCCCCGCGCATGGCCGTGATGCAGGAGAGGGAGACCGAGGAGGCCTAGGCCGCCCATCCGTTCAAGCTTAATCGGGCCCTGCCGCGCGGCGGGGCCCGCCTTTTTTAGGGGGGCCCATCCCGGAGCCGCTTCACTTTGCGATATCCCATATCAGTGATAGATTAGGTCCGTGCTCGGCGCGCTGGACGGGCCGCTTGATTTGGAGAATGACCCTAGGTTATGCGCTTTTTACGTTCACGCCTCCCCCTGGCCCTGTTGGGGGCCCTGCTCGGGCTGCTGTTGCAGCTGGACTGGCTGGCCGGCCATGGCTGGGAAGAAGCCGGGGCGCGCATCGCCGCCGGACTGGCCGGGGGCGCCATCGCCCTGTGGCTGCTGGGCGAGGCGGTTGCCTGGCTGCTGGCCCGCCTGGGGCGGGATTTCTGGGGCAACGTGGCCCGGGCCTGGCCCTATCTGGCCAGCGCCAACCTTTGGCGCGGCCTGGCCGTGGCCTGGTTGGTGCTCCTGGTCGGTTTCATGGCCGGGCTCTACGTGTACGCCAGCCGCTGTTGGCCCTACCCCCTGGTGCGCTCGGTGGAGGCCTGGCTGGCCGGCGAGGGCGACGCCACCTTCAGCGACAAGCTGGCCAACGACCTGGACATCTCCCCGTCCCGCCATCTGGTGGTCTCCAGGCACAACATCCCCAAGCAAAGCCCCTACTTCGAGCTGTCCGGCCTGCCCCTGCGCTCCCGCCGCCTGCCGCCCAAGCTGTTCCTTGCCCCCAACGCGCCCAAGGCCTATCGGGTGATCTTCGGCGCCTTCGACCTGGAGGGCAACCGCTACGCCGCGGTGCTCCTGGGCCCGGACGGCAAGCTGCGGCACTTCTGGCGGGTGAGCCAGGAGGACGTGCCCTGGAAGCACCGGGACGACGCCAACGTGTTCCCCCACGGCTTCGCGGTGGACCGCGACGGCTCCATCTACGTGGCCTATGACAACGGCACCTCGCTGACCAAGTACGACTGGTGCGGCAACATCGTCTGGCGCCTCAGGGGCGGCTATCACCACTCCATCACCCTGGGCGACGACGGCACCCTGTGGGTGTGGGGCCCCACCCTGGACGACCCCCGCCGCAAGGACTGCCTGGTGCAGATAGACCAGAAGACCGGCAAGGTGCTCAAGGCGATCACTCTGCAACGGGTGGTGGACGCCAACCCGGAGATCGACGTCATGGGCATCCGCCAGCTGGACGAGCACGACCGCTCCACCTGGGTGGTGGACGGCGGCGGGCAGTGGCACCCCAACGACATCGACCCCCTGCCCAAGGCGATGGCCGCGGCCTTCCCCCAGTTCAAGCCCGGCGACCTGCTGGTTTCCCTGCGCTCGGTGGATTTGGTGATGGTGCTGGACCCGGACACGCTCAAGGTGAAATGGTGGCGGCAGGGCCTGGTGCGGCGGCAGCACGACCCGGACTGGGATCCGGACGGCACCATCTCGGTGCTCAACAACAACATGCACCGAGACTGGTCCAGCATCGTGGAGATCGACCCGCGCACCTACCAGAGCCGGGTGCTCCTGGACGGCAAGAAGTACGGCTTCTACACCCACATCCAGGGCAAGCACCAGATGCTGCCGGACGGCGGCATCTTGATCACCTCGCCCCAGCAGGGCCGGGTGTTCGAGGTGGACCGCGCGGGCAAGGTGGTGTTCGAGCTGCTCAACGTGTACGATGACGAGGGTCGCCTGCTCAACATCTCCGAAGCGTTGAGCCTCCCCCTGGACTACTTCAAGGAGTTGCCCCAATGCCCCTAGCCCTGTTGCTGTTGGCCGCGCTCTTTCTGCCCGCCGAAGCCCAGGCCTACGTGGGCCCCGGCCTCGGGCTGGGCGCCTTGGGGGCCATCGCCGGGGTCATCTTCTCCATCCTGCTGGCCATCCTGGCCGTGTTTTGGTACCCCATCAAGCGCATGTTCGGCCTGGGGAAAAAGAAGCCCGCGGCCAACGAAGATGATCCCCTGGACTGATTGGGCCAAGCTGGCCGCCCCCGCCCTGGCCGGGGTGGTGGTGCTGGTGGAGCTGGCCCGCGCCCTGCCTTTGGGGGCCAACCTCCGGCACCTGAGCGCCTCCAGCCGCCGGGCCGGACGCCTGGCCGCCTCCAAGCGCATCTCCGACCATTGGAAAGAAAAGGTGCTGCCCCACTACGCGGGCGGCATCATGGCCGCCAGCCTCATGAACCTGCTCTACCTGGCGCTCATGGCCGGGGGATTCGCCCTGGCCTTCTGCCTGGTGGGCATGTGGCTCTTGGGCGGCTGGGGCGCGGCGGCCGGGCGGCTGCTGGACCCGGCCACCCAGATCATCGCCGCGATCCTGGGCGTGGCCTACGCCCTCATGCGCATGAAGCTGGGCCCCCAGGCGGGCGGGGACTATCACCTGGGCTCCAAGGTTCTGCACCATCTGGCCCTGGACAGCAAGCTGGTGCGCAAGGCGGCCTTCGAGGCCGACTGCTCCCTGAGCCAGCGCAAGGGCCTGCCCAAGCCCCAGGGTCCGCCGGTGTACGTAGCCGGTCTGGCCCGGGCGGGCACCACCATCCTGCTGGAGGCGATCTACGCCAGCCGCCGCTTCGCCACCCTGACCTACCGCGACATGCCCTTCATCATGGCGCCCAACCTGTGGAAGGGCATCAGCGCGGGGCAGCGCCAGCACGCCGAGCTCAAGGAGCGGGCCCACGGCGACCGGCTCATGGTCAACTACGACAGCCCCGAGGCCTTCGAGGAAATCTTTTGGATGACCTTTGACCAGGGCGGCTATGTGCACCGCGACCGCCTGGTGCCCCACAAGCCGCCCCGGCAGGTGCTCATCGACTACCGCCGTTACGTGGGCAACGTGATCGCCAAGGACTCGGGCGCCGCGCCCCTGCGCTACCTGGCCAAGAACAACAACAACCTATTGCGCATCGACGGCCTGCTCCGGGCCTACCCCCAGGCCGTGATCCTGGTTCCCTTCCGCAACCCCCTGGACCACGCCAAGTCGCTCATGGCCCAACACCAGCGCTTTGTGGTGATGCACCGCGAGGACCCCTTCTCCCTGCGCTACATGAACTGGCTGGGGCACCACGAGTTCGGGGCCAACCTCAAGCCCTTCGACCTGGGCGCGGGCTGCCTGCCCGACGGGCCCCAGGAGCGCGAGGAATTCTCCTACTGGGTGCGCTACTGGGCCTGCGTGTATGCCTACGTGTTGGAGCACCACGCGGAGCAGGTGGCCCTGTTCGACTATGACCGTTTCTGCGCCTCGCCCGCCGCCTGTCTGGAAGAGCTGGCCCCGCTGCTGCAACTGGACAAGGCGCGCCTGGAGCCCTTCTTCGCCAAGGTGAAGCCCTCCACCCGGCACGAGCACCCGCCCGTGGAGCCCGGGGTCATGGCCCGGGCTGATGAGGTGCACCAGGCCTTGGGACGCCGGGCCATCGGAGCCAACGCCCGCCCCTAAAAGGAGACGCCGCATGTTCGCCACCCGGATCACCCAGATGCTGGGCATCAAGCACCCCCTGCAATGCGGCACCATGATGTTTCTTTCCAACCCCGAGTTCGTGGCCGCCGCGGCCAACGCGGGCGTGCTGGCCTGCCTGGCCTCGGCCATGTATGCCGACGAGGCCTCGCTGGCAGAGGCCATCGCCCAGGCGCGCGGCCTCACCGACCAGCCCTTCGGGGTCAACCTGTCGCTGTTCCCGGGCCACGCCCCGGTGCCCGCCGAGCGGGTGCTGGAGATCACGGCCGAGGCCGGGGTGAAGCTGGTGGAGACCGCCGGGCGCAGCCCCGAGCCCCTGCGGCCGCGCATCCAAGAGGCGGGGCTTATGCACCTGCACAAGTGCGCCCGGGTGCGCGACGCGCTCAAGGCCCAGAAGCTGGGGGTGGACCTGGTGGCCGTGGTGGGGGCCGAGTGCGGCGGCCACCCCAGCCCGGAGAACGTGAGCACCTTGGTGCTGGCCCCCCAGGTCACCGCCGCCCTGGAGGTGCCGGTTATCGTGGGCGGCGGCTTCTGCGACGGCCGGGGCCTGGTGGCCGCCCTGGCCCTGGGCGCGGACGCGGTGCTCATGGGCACCCGCTTCATGAACACCGTGGAGTGCCCGGCCCACCCGGCCGTAAAGGAACGCCTCATCGCCGCGCAATCCAACCAGACCATGGTGGTGCAGCGGGGCATCGGCAGCGGCATCAGGGTTTTGGACAACCACTGGGCCCGGCGGGTGCAAGAGCTGGAAGAAGGCGGCGCGGGCCTGGAAGAGCTGATGCCCTACATCTCGGGCAAGCGCACCGGCCAAGCCTGGCAGAGCGGCGACCCCGACGCCCTGGTGGTCTGCGGCCAGGTGGTGGGCAGCAGCCAAAGCACCCCGACCATAGCCGAGCTGGTGGAGCAGATCATGGCCGAGGCCGAGGCGGTGCGGGCGCGTTTGGCTTAAGCTTTGGCCGCCTCGCCGGACTCCAGGCGGTTCAGGTCGTCCTCGATCTTCTGGCGATAGTAGGCCACGCGGCGAGGGTCGGCCATGACCATATCCAGCTGCCGAGTGTGCATGAGCAAGTAGCCCACCACCTTCACCCCATCCAGGATGTCCTCGGCCGTGGCCCGCTCCACCCGGGCCCGCAGGTTGTCCTCGCTCATCTCCACCGCGAAGCCGCGATTCTGCAGGATCTCGCCCACAAAGCGCACCCGGGCCAAACGCCGAGCGCTGTCGGCCGCGCCTCCCTTGAAGGAAAAGCTCAGGTAGTTTTCCCGCCGCCGGGGCCCGGCCAGGGCCTCCACCGCGCAGAAGTGGAAGCCGAAGCGCGATTGCAGGTTCATGAAGTGGCGCGCGATCATGAAGTAGTTACGGTTGGCGTAGCGCGTCTTGACCCCAGTGGCCAGGTTGGGGTTGGCCGTGGCCTCGAAGAGCACCGAGGCCAGGCCCCGCCCGCTCACCGCCGGGGGGCCCTCCCAGGGGATGATGGTCATGCCGTCCCACACCGCCAGCATGGGCGCGCAGGCGATGTCCTCCAGCTTGACGTACTTGCCGCTGATCTCGTGGCTGAAGCCGTCGTCCAGGTCCAGCACCCACCATTGCATGGGCACCTGGTAATGCAGCTGCTTGGCCGCGCGGCGCGGGAAGCGGTGCTCCTGGCCAAAGGCGAACATCTCCACCACGCTCTTCTCGTGGCAGAAGCGGGTGACGTCGTGCAGGGTTTGGGCCTTGGCCGGGTCGAAGTCGGGCGAGTCGGGGTCCAAGAGGGTCAGCGGCGCGATGATCTCCAGGGAGCGGCTGAGCAGGCGTTCCACCGGACTGCCCGCCAAAAGACCGGGGCGCGGGGCGGCCTTGCCTTGCAAGTCCTCCACCCGGCCCGGATAGATGGCGCGGCCCGAGGCGTCCACCGTGACCGTATCGCCGTCCACCAGCTCGGCCAATTGCGGGCCCAGGCCGAACAGGGCGGGCACCCCGTACTCGCGGCACACCGTGGCCAGATGCCCGGCGGCTCCGCCCCGGGCCGAGACCACCGCCGCGGCCCGGCCGGCCAAGGCGGCCCAGCGGGGCGAAGGGCGCTCCAGGGCCAGCACCACGCCTGGGGCGAAGGTGAGCGCGTCGGCCTCCCGGTTCACCCAGTGCAGGGGCCCGGCCCCGGCTCCCAGGCTGGCCACGACCCCGCCGCGCAGCAGGGCCTCGGGGCGGGAGGCGCCGCCGTCGGTGGCGGAAGCCATGGGCGCGGCGCCGCCATCGGCCGGGCGCAAGGGGCGGCACTGCAAGAGCACCAGCCGCCCTTGCTGGTCAAAGGCCCACTCCACGTCCTGGGGCGTGCCGTAGTGCGCCTCCAGCCGCAGGGCCGCACGGGCCACCGCCCTTGCCTGCTCGTCGCTGAGGCAGGGCTCCTGGGCCCGCTCGCCGGTCAGCTCCAGACGGCAGATACCCTCGTCGGCCAGGCAGACCAGCTCGCTCTCCTTGTCCTCCACCGTGCGGCTGATCACCGTGAGAGGCTCCTCGCGGCTCAACACGAAATGGTCGCCCGCCGCCTCGCCGTCCACCACCACCCGGGGCAGGCCCCAGGCGGCGGTGAGGTGCACCCTGCGGTCGGCCGGGTCCAGGGGGCTCACGCTGTAAGCCACCCCGCCGCTGACCCCGCCCACCATGGCCAGGCAGCCCACGGCCATGGCCAGCTGGTCGTCGCGCAGGCCGCGCATCAGGCGGTAGTGCATGGCCTGGGGGTTGAAGAAGCTGGCCGCCACCTCCAGGTAGGTGGAGGCCAAAAACTCGGGAGCCACGTTGAGCTGGGTGGCGTACTGCCCGGCAAAAGAGGCCTCGGCGCTGTCCTCGCCGATGGCGCTGGAGCGCAGGGAGACCCGCACCGGCCCACCCGCCTCGGCGGCCAGCTGGGCGTAGGCCTGGGCCAGGGCCCGCTCCAGCTCCGGCGGGAGCGGCGCGCTGGTGATGAGCTGGCGCAAACGGCTGCTCAGGGTGAACAGCTCGGCCGCGTTCTCCATGTCCGCTGCCTGTTGCAGGCGCGATATCTCCGCGCCCAGGCCGCTGTGTTCCAGCAAGAGCCGCCAGGCCGCCGCGGTGATCACGAAACCCGGAGGCACGGTGAGGCCCAGGCGATTTCGCATCTCGCCCAGGTTGGCCATCTTGGCCCCGGCCTCGTCGGCCCGGGTTTGGTCCAGCCCCGCCAGGGGCAAGACAAGCTCGTCCCCGCCGGGGCGGGCCGTTGGGGCCAGGATGTCTTCCAGCTTGCCTTGGATCTGCTTGAGGCGGGGCAACAGGGCGGGGTACTTGCCCGGAGCCAGCCGCTCCAGCTGGGCGGCCATGGTGAACACGCTCACCCCCAGGGCGGTGGCCCGGGAGCGCACAAAGGACATGCCGTAGACCCGGCCCCCCGCGGCGGCGGCCTCCATGTCGGCCATCAGCTCCAGGGCCTTGTTGTTGGCGGCCAGGAGCTTACGGAAGCTCAGGTAGCGGGCCTTGAACTCCTCGCTGAGCCCCGCCTGGTCGGCCACGGGCTCCTCGCCGCCCAGTAGCTCCTTGAGCTTGTCCCACCAGGCGGGCACGGCGCGGCCGCCTAGGCCCCGCCGGAGGCGGCGGCGCTGAGGGCGGCGATCTTCTGCTCGGCCACCGCCTTCTTGCGCCGCGCGTCGCTGATCTTGTCCAAAAGCTCGTCCAGGGGCGCGGGCTTTAGCATGTAGTCAAAAGCCCCGGACTCCAAGCCGGTGATGGAGGTGGGCAGGTCGGCGTGGCCCGAGAGCAGAATCACCTCGGTGAGGGGCCAGGCCTGCTTGATGCGGGCCAGCACGGTGAGCCCGTCCAGGTCCGGCATCTTCACGTCCAACACCACCACGTCCACCGGCGGGCCGCTCAGGCGCTCCAGGGCCTGGGCTCCGCCCTCGGCGGTTATCACGCTGAGGCCCTTCCTGGCCATGCGCCGGGCCAAGGCCTCGCGGAAGGCTTCCTCGTCGTCCACCAAAAGGACGCTTGTGGGCTGCTCGTCGGGCATGGGCTTATTATAGTTCAGTTGCAAAGCGGCCCTCTAAAATAAGTCCCCGGACCGCCCGCCAAGGAGCGGCCCGGGGCGCGGTTCAGTGCTCCAGCTGATAGCCGGTTCCCTCGAACAGGTACATGACTCCGTAGCCGTACCACAGGGTGTAGATGACGTAGAACAGGAGGCTGATCACCACGATCAGCCACTTGTCACCGATGCTCTGGGGCTTGATGCCGTAGTAGTTGTAGCTCATCTCCACCGCCTTGGCCTGCACCGTCTTGGCGAACTTGGCCTGGGCAAAGGCCTTCTGGCGGTTGAGCGACTTCTCCAGAGCCTTGTAGGCATTCCACCAGGTGTAGAGCATCAGCTTGGGGTCCTTGCCTTCGTAGCGCGCGCTGAGCTTGGCCCCGTCGTTGTGGAACATGGCGTCGCTGTCGGCCAGGGAGGAGGCGAACACCTTGCCCAGGTCGCCCGACACCTTCAGCTTGGTCCCCTCGGGAACCGCCTTGGCCCCGGCCGCCGCGAACAGCAGCGCGGTGCGCGCCGCCATGCCTGTGTCACCCAGGTCCAGGGTGGCCTCCAGCTTGGCGCCGTCATACTTGGCCGCCTGCTTGCCCAGGTCGGGGATGTAGTAGGCCGAGTCCTTGGAAATGGAGTTGTAGAGCTGATCCAGGTAGTCCAGGCCGTTGTGGCCGTGGAACACCGGCATGAAGAAGACGATCAGCACCACCACGAACACCGCCACCATGATCAGACCGGCGGCCAGCTTGCCCTTCTTGTTCTTCTTGCTCATGACACCACCTCCTCGCCCAGGGCCGGGCCCGCCGGATGGGCCGCTCGCAGGGTGCGGGTGTTCTTAAGGAAGGTTCCGATGACCCAGACCGCGAAGCCTCCGATCACCGCGAAGAAGGCCCAGATGCCGATCTGGTCCAGGACCAGGACCACGTTCTTGGGCAGGTAGAACACCTCCATCTCCACCAGCTTGCCGGGCAGGGCGAAGATCCGGTTCATGAAACCGGCCAGGACCGCCATGGCGTAGAAGCCGCGGATGGTCACGCCGGGCACCACCTTGGTGACCATGGCCCCGATCTGGATGCCCAGCAGGGAGCCGATGAGCATGCCCATGGCCAGAGTGTAGAAGATGAAGCCGTAGATGGCGTATTGGCTGATGGCCGCGAAGCCGGCGGTGAACACGATCTGGAAGATGTCGGTGCCCACCGTGGTCATGGAGCTGACGCCCAGGGTGTAGACGAAGATGGGGAAGGTGAGGAACCCGCCGCCCACGCCCATGATGCCCGCCGCCAGGCCCACGATGAAGCCGCTGATGATCAGGAACCAGGCGCTTATGGCCCGGCCGCCGGGCACCAGGCTCTGGTCGAAGCGCACCATGGGGGGCAGCTTCATGCCTTGGAGCTTCTTGGGCAGGTTGCCCAGCTCGGCGCCCTCGCTCTTGCCGCCATGGGGCAGCTCGCAGGCCTCGGCGCTCTTGCGGCACTTGAGGAAGTCGCCCAGGGCATAGAAGCCCAGCCCGCCCAGCATGATGGCGTACACCGTGGTGATGAAGGCGTCGGATAGCACCGGGTTGATCTCGTAGAGCACCCGATTGATCAGCCCGCCGCAGGAGGCCCCGCCGATGGCCCCTATGAGGAAGGTGGCCGCCAGGGCCACCGATACGTTGCCCAGCTTGCGGTGAATCACGCTGCCCATGATGGCCTTGGCGAAGATGTGGAACAGGTCGGTGCCCACGGCCAGGATGCCCTTGATGCCCGCGCTCATCAGGGCCGGGGCGATGATGAAGCCGCCGCCCGCGCCGATGCAGCCGGTGATGAGCCCGGCGCACAGGCCGATGAGGATGGAGGCGATGAAGATGCCGGTGGAGTAGAAAGCCGGGCTGTAGGCCTTCTTGCCGCCCAGCACGTCGGGCAGGTGGCTGCCCACCGCCTGGCTCACCTGGTCGGCGAAGGCTATGCCCCCCAGGATTACCGGGATGAGCATCAGCCCGATGATAACGAGTCTTTTCTTGTCACCCATGATGGTGCGGGCGTTGTTTATCTCCCAGCGCGCGTGCGCCTGGGCCCCGGCCACCATGAATTGTCCCAACCCTTGTAAGAATCTCATCTCTAGTGTCCCTTCCGCTTTTTATCGCCAGGGTTGTGGCTTGGTTTGCGGCCCCTCCCCGGGGCCTAGCTTCCTTGCGAGGCGTGGATGCGCTCCAACAGGTCACTCAATTCGCAAGGCTTGGTCAGGTAGTCGAAGGCTCCCAGGGCCATGCCCTCGCGCGCCGCCTGCTCGCTGCCGTGGCCGGTGAGGATGATGACCGTCAGGCCGGGGTCCATCATCTTCAGGACCTTGAGGACCTCGATGCCGTCCATGTCCTCCATCTTCAGGTCCACCACCGCCACGTCGAAGCTCTGGGCGCGGGCCACGCGGACCGCTTCGGCTCCGCTGCTCACCGGCGTCACCTCCAGGCCCCGCCGGGTCATGCGCTTTTGCAGCACCTCCAGGTAGCCCAGCTCGTCGTCCACCAAGAGAATCCGGAGCCCCTCGCCTCCTCGACCGCCCATGAGCGCCTCCTAGGTCTCCCGCCGGAGCGCGTGCATGCGCACCCGCGCGTCCAGAATCTTGGCCTCGTGGGCCCGCTTCTTGGCCACCGCCTCGTTGACCTTGGCCAAGAGGAGGTCCATCTCGCAGGGCTTCATGAGGTAGTCGTAGGCCCCGCTTTTCATGCCTTCGATGGCGCTTTCCACCGTGGCGTGGCCGGTGAGCATGATCACCTCCACATTGGGGTGGGCGCCCTTGATGGCGGCCAGGGTCTCCAGGCCGTCCATGCCGGGCATCTTCACGTCCAGGATGACCACGTCGGTGCGGCTGGGCCCGCCGCTGTCCAGCTTGGCCAAGGCTTCCTTGCCGCTGAAAGCGGTGTCGACGGTCAACTCCCGCTTGGCAAGGCGCTTGGCCATGGTCTCCACGAAGGGGACTTCATCGTCCACCAGGAGAACCGAGGGGTTGATATGAATCATGGTTTGGTTCCTCCGCTTTAAATCACGCCCTTGGGGGTTAGCTCTGCGCGGCCGGTTCAGGGGCCGGGGCCGCGCCGGATTGGGATATGGCCGGCAGCAGGACCACGAAGGTGGAGCCCTTGCCCTTGGCGCTGGTCACCTTGATCTCGCCGCCGAGCTTGTTGATGATGCCGTAGCAGATGGACAGGCCCAGGCCGGTCCCCTGCCCCACCGGCTTGGTGGTGTAGAAGGGGTCGAAGATGCGGGCCAGGTTGGCCGGGGCGATGCCCATGCCGGTGTCGGTGACGGTCAGCTTGACCCAGCCGTTTTCCGGGCTGCTCTTCACAGTGACCACCCCGCCCTCGCTGTCGATGGCGTCCACCGCGTTGTTCACCAGGTTCAGAAGCACCTGTTGCAGCTCGCTGGGGCTGGCCGCCACCCGGGGCAGGCCCTTGGTGAGCTCGGTTTCCAGGCGCACCCCGGCGTAGCGCGACTTCTGGCTCACCAGGGCGATCACCTCCTCCGCCAGGCCGTTGAGGCTCACTTCCTTCACGGTGGGGTCGGTCTTGCGCGCGAAGCTGAGGAGCTTGTGGGTGATCTGCTTGCAGCGGTTGCCCTGCTCCTGGATCTGCTGCACCGCCCGCTGGATCTCGGCAAGGGTCTCCTCGCTAAGCGGCCCTTCCTCGCTCATGAGGTCCTCGATCCAGCCGGCCTCCTCCACCATGATGGCCACCGGGTTGTTGATCTCGTGGGCGATGCCCGCGGCCAGCTCTCCGATGGAGGCCAGCCGACCCGCTTCAATCATCTTTTCGTTCATGGCTTCCTTCTGGGTGTCGGCCTCGGCGATGCGGTTTACCAGCCGCCGGGCCAGAAGTAGGGAGACCAGGATAATGACGATGCCGCCCAGCACGAAGATGGCGATGGCCATGCGCTGGGCCCCGAGCAGCAGGCTGAAGGCGTCGGCCTTCTCCTGCTGGGCGCAGATGACCCAGGAGCCGTTCTTCAGCGGCGCGGCGGCGTAGATCATCTCGCGGCCCACGGGATCGGGGCGCTGCACGATGGTCACCTTGCCGCCGTCCAGGGGCTGCCGCAGCAGCTCGCGCCAGGCCCCGCCGGAGAGCGCCACTTCCTGGCGTGGCTTGGTCTGGAAGGAGCCCGAGCGGTCCAGGATGAAGGCGAAGCCGGTCTCGCCGATGCGCAACTTTTCCACCAAGGCGTTGAAGGCCTCGAAATCGATGGTGGCCTTGAGCAGCCAGTCCAGGCCCATGAGCCGCTTCTTGGCAGCCACGATGAAATGCGGGCTGCCGCGCAGGCCGGCAAAGACGTTGGAGATGAAGTGTTCGCCCGCCTGGGCCTGCTTGAACCACTGGGCCGTGGCGTAGTCGGCCCCGGTGAGGTTGAAGGGCCCGGCGTAGGCCACCTGGCGGCCCTGGGGGTTCACCAGCCCCAGGTCCACGAACACGCCGCCGTATTCCTCGCGCAGCAGGCTGAGCTTGGCGCGCAGGAAGGCGGGGTCGTTGAGGGTGACCACGGGATAGGAGCGGGCCAGCACCCGGATGTCGGCCAGGCGGTCGGTGAGAAAGGCATCGATGGTGCGGCGGTGCTTGTTGATCAGCACCTCCAGATGCTCCTCCACCTTGCTCTGGTAGGCCCGGTCGAACTCGTAGAGGATGACCGCCCCGGAGAAGATCAGGGGCACCAGCGAGACCACCATCACGAACAGCACCAGCAGGCGGGTCAGGGTGCGGTAATAGGCGGCGGGCCGGCCGTGGCTTTGGGACATCGCGTTTCTCCCCTGAGATAGTCGGTTTGAGTAATGGCAAGGGCTGTGCCAAAAGGCACCATCTCCGGCTCCGCAAGACGGGGAGGCAATTTAGACGATGATTACGGGGTCTTGGCGGAATGCCCCATGTTCAGGGGATGAAAGGAAAGCGGACGCTGTCGGGCTTGTTCCCATGCGGCTGTCGGATTCCTTTACAGAGTGCAAAGTTTTCCGACAGCCGCGCGGGCAAAAAAGCGGTCAGCCCAGGTTGTATTTCTTCATGCGGGCCAGCAGCGAGGGCCGCGACAGGCCCAGGAGGTTGGACGCGTGGGTGCGGTTGCCCGTGGAGGTTTCCAGGGCCTCGCCCACCACCACCCGCTCCACCCGGCCTAGTATCTCGTCCAGCAGCTTGGGACGCCCGGCCGCGATGCCCCGGCGCACCCAGGCCCGGATGGCCTGGTCCACCTCGGGGCTCAGGCCCACCTGGCCGTTTTCCTCCTGGCCCAGCACCAGCGAGGCCACTTCCTCGGCCCCCACCGGACGGCCCCGTCCGAAGATGAGGCACTTCTCCATGGCGTTGGCCAGCTCGCGCACGTTGCCCGGCCAGTGGTAGGCGCCCAGCAGCTCGTAGGCCCGGGGGGTGATGCCCGGGTTGCGCACCCCCAGCTCACGGGTGACCCGGGCCAGGAAGTAGTCGGCCAGTTGGGGCACGTCCTCGCGGCGCTCGCGCAGAGGCGGCAGGGTGATGGGCACCACGTTCAGGCGGTAGTAGAGGTCCTCGCGGAAGCGCCCCTCCTGGACCGCCGTGGCCAGGTCGCGGTTGGTGGCCGCGATGATGCGCACGTCCACCGCCAGGGGTTGGCGGCCCCCGATGCGCTCCACGCTGCGCTCCTGCAACAGGCGCAGCATCTTGGCCTGGATGGCCAGGGGCATGTCGCCGATCTCGTCCAGGAACACGGTGCCCCCGTCGGCCTGCTCTATCTTGCCGATGCGTCGCGCGCCCGCCCCGGTGAAGGCCCCCTTCTCGTAGCCGAACAGCTCGCTCTCCAAAAGCGTTTCGGGAATGGCCACGCAGTTGACCACCACGAAGGGCTTGTCCGCGCGGGTGCTGTGCTGGAACAGGGCGCGGGCCACCAGCTCCTTGCCCGTGCCGCTCTCGCCCTGGATGAGCACCGTGGAGTCTGCCGCCGCCGCCCGGCCAATGGTCTTGTATAGCTCCTGCATGGGCCGGGAGCTGCCCAACAGGGCATCGCCCGCGCTCAGGGCCTGGGGCTCGTTGCCGTCCAAACGCACCGGTGAGCGCATGAAGCGCCCCGCCTCCAGGGCCTGGCGCAACAGGGCGGCCAGGTCGGCCGGGTCGCAAGGCAGGGCCACGTAGTCGAAGGCCCCCAGCTTGGTGGCCTCGATGGTCTGGCTGGTGGCCGCGCCGTGGTTGGCCGTGACGATCACCGGCAAACGCGGCTCGTTCTTTTTGAGCGCGGCCAGGAACTCCAGGCCGCCCGCCGGCGGCAAGGCCGCGCTGAGCAAAACCAAATCCAGGGGCCCGGCGGCGATCTCGGCCAGGGCCTTCTCGGCGTCCTCGGCCAAGGCCACCCGGCAGCCCTGGTCCATGATCAAACGCTCTAGCTTTTCGCGCAGCCGGGCGTCGGGCTCGGCGATCAATACTCTATGCATCGCGCTCTCCCGCCAGGGGGTCCTGCACGCTGTGCGCCGGGGCCGGCGGGCCCAGCTTGCCCAGGTCGGCCGCTATCTTGGCGCGGTAGAACTCCACCCGCTCGGGCCGGGCCATGATCATGTCCAGCTGGCGGGTGTGCATGGTCAGATAGCCCAGGGACTTGACCAGGCTTAAGGTTTCATCGGCATCCCGGCCCTCGGCCCGGGCCAGCAGGGCCTCGCCCTTGATCACCGCCTCCATGCCCAGCCCGGCCAGGATTTCCTCCAAGAAGGCCAGGCGGGTGCGCCGGCGGGGTGCGTCCGCGGCTCCGCCCCTAAAGCAGAAGCTCACGAAGTTGCCCCCGGCCTGCCCCCCGGCCTCGGCCTCCAAGGAGGAAAAGTGAAAACCCAGCTGGGACTGCATGTTCATGAAGGTGTCGGTGATCAGGAAGTAATTGCGCTCGGCCAGGCGGCCCTTGGCCCCGCCGCCCAGGCTGGGGCTGGCCGTGGCGGTGAACATCACCGAGGCCATGCCCGCCGCGTCCAGAGCCGGCGGCCCGTCCCAGGGCACCTCGGTGAGCCCCTCCCACAGGGCCAGGAAGGGCGCGCACCAGATCTCTTCCAGGCGCACGTACTTGCCCTGGCTTTCGCCGCTGAGGCCGCCGCCCAGGTCCAGCACCCACCATTGCATGGGCACCTGGTAGTGCAGCTGGCGGGCGGCGTGCAGGGGGAAGTGCTCCTTGGCCGCCGCGCTGAACATCTCCTCCACCGCCTTCTGGTGGCAGAAACGGGTGAGGTCGTGCAGGGTGTGGCAGGCTTCGGGGATGAAGCCCGCGCCCTCGGGATCAACCAGGTTGAGCGGGGCGCACAGGGCCAACGCCTTGTTCAGCACCCGGCGGGTTGGGGTGTCTGGTTGGCCCTCGGCCAGGGGCTCGCGGCCGGGCAGGGCCAGGCGGCCCGCGTAGACCGCGCGTCCGCTGGCGTCCACCGTGACCTCCGCGTCCGGGGCCAGCTCGCGGGCCGATGGCCCCAGGCCCAGGAGGGCGGGCACCGCGAACTCGCGGGCCACGCTGGCCAGGTGACCGGCCACCCCGCCGCGCACCGAGACCAGCGCCGCCGCACGGCTGAGCAAGGGAGCCCAGCGGGGCAATGGCTGCTCCACGGCCAGCACCTCGCCCTGGCTGAAGGCCACCGCGTCGCCGCCGGTGAGCACCCAGCGCAGCGGTCCGCCTCCCGCGCCCGGGCTGGCGCAGACTCCGCCGGTAAGCAGGCGCTTTTCCTCGGCCCCCACGGGCAGCTCGGCCTCGGTCCCTGCCGTGGGGCGGGGCAAGGGGCGGCATTGCAGGATGACCAGCCGCCCCGCCGGGTCCAGGGCCCATTCCACGTCCTGGGGCCCGCCGTAGTGCTGGTGCAGCTTGCGGGCCAGGGCCGCCAGCTCCAGGATCTTGTCGTCGCTCAACGAAGGCGCGGCCGCCTCAGCCTCGTCCAGGCCCTCGGGCAGCACGCCTTCCTCGGGCTGGCACACATAGCGGCGCGGCTTGATGGCCACCCAGCTGGCGGCCAGGCGCGGCGGGGAGCCGGGCTCCACCGCAAA
The DNA here is from genome assembly GCA_020444545.1 of Desulfarculaceae bacterium. Classification (NCBI taxonomy): domain Bacteria; kingdom Pseudomonadati; phylum Thermodesulfobacteriota; class Desulfarculia; order Desulfarculales; family Desulfarculaceae; species Desulfarculaceae bacterium. Next base: position 398,572 of record JAHLKT010000003.1, read on the forward strand.
GGAGTCGCAATCCCAGGAGCCGTCCACCACCGCCTTGGGCAGGCCCCAGCAGGAGTTGATCAGCACCCGTTGGTGCTCCGGGTCCAGGGGATCGGCGCTGTAGGCCACCCCCCCGGCCACGGCCGGGATCATGGCCAGGCAACCCACGGCCATGGCCGCGTCCTCGTCGATGAGGCCCATGCGGCGGCGATAGGCCACCGCCGCCGGGCCGTAGAGGCTGGCCGCCACCGAGAGATAGGCCTCCTGCCAGTGGGCCGGGTCCACGTTGAGCTCGCTGGCAAACTGCCCGGCAAAAGAGGCGCCGGGCGCGTCCTCGCCCTGGGCGCTGGAGCGCAGGGCCAGCCTGAGCGGCGCGGGGGCCTCGGCCCGGAGCGCCTCCAGGCCGCGCTCCACCGCCTCGCTAAGTTCGCACGGTATCTCGGCGGTGGTGAACAGGCCCTGGATGCGCGAGCACACCGCCAAGAGCCTGTCGGTCTGCTCCAGGTCCGCGCTTTGCAGCAGGCGGGCGATTTCCTCGGGCAGGCGGTTGTGCTCGGCCAGGCGGCGAAAGGCCACGGTGGTGATGACCATGCCCGGCGGCACCGGCAGGCCCAGGCCCCCGGCCAGGGAAGACAGGGCGGCCATCTTGGGTCCGGCCAGGGACTCGTCCGCCGCGCTCTCTTGGCCCAGGGGCACCACCAGCGGCCCCTCGCCTGGCGCTGCCTCGGGGCCCAGGGCCTGATCCACTTGGCCGCGCACCTTGGCAAAGGCCTCGGCCAGGCCGGGGTAGCGGTCCGGAGCCAGGGCGTTCAGGCCCTGGATCATGCGGTACACGCTGACCACGGTGGCCGTGGCCCGCCCGCGCACAAAGGCCATGCTGGGGCTGTGGGGCCCGGCCTGAGCCTGCTCCATCTCGGCGATGGCCTCCAGGGCGCGCTGGTTGGCGGCCAGCAGATCGCGGAAGCAGCTATAGCGGGCGGAAAACTCCGCCCGCAGCCGCCGGGCCGTGTCCTGGTCCGGCGGCGGGGAGCCCTGGGCGAACCAGCGCCGAAAATGCTCCACCAGGTTCATGGCACGGCCTCAGATGCCCTCGCCCGCGCCATGCTCGGCCGCGTCGATCTCTCCCACCACCCGGCGCCGGTCAAAGGCCTCCATGACCCGCTCGATGAGCTCGTCCAGCTTCACCGGCTTGATCAGGTAGTCAAAGGCCTCCAGGGCCAGGCCCTCCACCCCGGACTCCACCGAGGCGTGGCCGGTCAAGAGGATCACCTCCACCCTGGGGTGGCGTTTCTTGATCTCGCGCAGGGTGTCGATGCCGTTCATGCCCGGCATCTTCACGTCCAAGACCACCACGTCGGCGGGCTCGCGGGCCAAGTGCTCCAGGGCGGCCTCCCCGCTGGTCACTCCGCTGGCGTCCACCATGCGGCGCTTTAGGCGGCGCACCAGGGACTCCAGGAAGTCCACCTCATCGTCCACGATAAGAACCTTGAATGCAGTCATCTCACTCTCCTTGGACCGGGGCGCTGCCCGGCTCCCCGTCCTCCCCGCCCCGGCGGCAGGCCTCCTCGATGCAGCGGATCAGCTCCTCGATGGGGGTCGGCTTGATCAAGAATTCAAAGGCCCCCAGTGCCAGGCCTTCCATGGCCGCGCTCACCGAGGCTCGGCCGGTCAAGAGGATCACCTCCACCCCGGGGTGCAGGCGCTTGAGGTGCCCCAGGGTGGCGATGCCGTCCAATAGCGGCATATCCACGTCCAAGACCACCACTTCCGGGCTCCAGTCCTCCACGATGCGCAGGGCCTCCCAGCCGCCATAGGCCGGACGGGCCCACAGGCCGCGCAGCTCCAGGCGCTCGGCCAGGGCGGCGGCGAACTCGCGGTCGTCGTCCACGGTGAGGACCTTGATGGTTCTATGCATGATCATGGCTGTCGCCTTACGGGGCCTCGGGGGCCCGGTTGGGCAGGCGGATGACGAACACCGCGCCCATGCCCGGCTTGCTCTCCAGCTCCAGGGAGCCGCCCAGGCGTTGCATGATGGCGTGGCTGATGGACAGGCCCAGTCCGGTGCCCTGCCCCGGTGCCTTGGTGGTGAAGAACGGGTCGAAGATGCGCTCGGCCAGGTCGCGGGGCACGCCCGGCCCGCTGTCGCAGACCCGCACCGCCAGCTCGTTACCCTCCACCCCGCTGGTCACGCGCACCCAGCCGCCCTGGCCCGCCGCGTCCAGGGCGTTGTTGATCAGGTTGAGCGCCACCTGCTGGAGCTGGGCCCGGTCGCTCTGCACCAGGGGCAGGGCCGGGTCGAGCATCAGCTCCACTCGCACGTTGTTGAACAGGGCGTCCTTTTCCACGAAGGAGTAGGTCTCGCGGATCAACTCATTGACGTCGGTGCTCTCCAGGTGGGGTTCCATGCGCCGGGCGAACTTGAGCATGCGGTGGGTGACGTTGCGGGCCCGCTCCACCTGGTTCTGGATGCGCCCCAGGTTCTCGCCCACCACCTCGCCTTCCTCCAGTTTGGCCAGCTGCTCGGCGTCCAGGATGTCCTGGGCCTCGCCGGCCAGCTCGCTGATGGCGGCCAGGGGGTTGTTGATCTCGTGGGCCACCCCGGCGGCCATGCGCCCCAGGGAAACCAGACGGGCCGAGTGGGCCAGCTGGGCGTCCAGGGCGGCGCGCTCGGCGTCGTTGGCCTCCAGCCGCCGTATGAACAGGCGCACCATGATCAGCACCGCCGCGATGATGAACAGGCTGGCCAGGCCCAGCACCCCCAGCTCCACGTTGCGCGCCAGGTTCAGCGGCCCCAGGATCTCCTTGGGGTTCTGGTCGATGACCAACAGCCAGTTGCCGTGCTCCAGAGGGGCGCAGGCGCGGATCACTTTGTCGCCCGCCGCGTTGACCCGCTCCTTCACGGTTATACCCGGCGGCACGGCGCGCAGGTCCAGATCGGCCTTGTCCATCACCTTGCCGCCCAGGCGCGAAGGCGTTTGCAGGCGGCCCTGCTTGTCCACGATGTAGGCGTCGCCGGTCTGGCCCACCTGGGCGGTGCGCACCAGGCGGTTGAACACGTCCGAGTCGATGGTGGCCCGCAGCACCCAGCTCTCGCCGCCGTTGTCGTGCTTTACCGCGATGACGAAGTGGGGCACCTGGCGATAGCCCAGGAACACGTCGCTGATGTACACGCCCTTGAGCATGGCTTGCTGAAACCAAGGGGCGTCGCGGTAGTTTTGCTGCTTGAGCAGATAGGGCCCCACATAGGCGCGGTGGTCGCCGTTTGCGTCGATGATGCCCAGGTCCACGAAAGACCAGGAGCGCCGGTTCATTATCGAAAGCAGGCGGCTCAGGGCGGCCTCGTTGCTCAGCTGGGTCAGGCGGGCCGAGTGGGCCAGCACCTCCAACAGAGCGGTGCGTTCGGCCAAAAACAGCTCGATGGCGCTGGCCCGGTTCAGGGCCCGGATGCGCAGCTCTTCCTTGAGCGTCTCGGTGTTGGCGTAGTTGAAGTAATAGTAGAGGCTCAGGCCCAGGCCGTTGAGGGGCAACAGCGCCACCAGCAGGGCCACCACGGTCATGCGGCGCGAGAGGTTGGCATAGGGGTGGTTCATGCGCCTTCCCCTTGCTGGCTGGGGTCCAGGTTGTAGTTCTTGGCGGCAAAGGCCCGGGCCAGCCAATCCACCATGGGCCGGCCGCTCATGAGCATGTCCATCTGGCGGGTGAACAGGATGAGGCGGCCCAGCTCCTCCAGGATGGCGGCGGTGGACTCGGCGGGGTGCTTCTTGAGGAAGGCGCTCACCTGGTCGCCCTGGCACTCCACGCTGAAGCCCAGCTCGCTTAGCAGGCGCTCGATAAGCTCGCAGCGCAGACGGCGGCGGTCCTCGGTGGCCGCGCCGCCGTGGAAGCGGAAGCTGATGTAGTTGTCGTTCTGCTGGGGACCGCAGAAGCTGTCCAGGGCGGTGTAGTGGTAGCCTACCCGGCAGTTGAAGTTGAGATACTCCGCGCTCACGATGGCGTAGGCCCTCTGGCCCATGTCCCTGAGGCCGCCGCTGCCGTTTGGCGGGTTGAGCAGGGTGCCGCTGAACACCGAGGCCAGGCCCTTGGCGCTGATGGGCCGGGGCTTGGCCCAGTCCACCGCCGGGTCGGTGAGGCCCCGGATGAGGGCCGCGCCCGGCGCGCTGAGTACCTGTTCCGGGTCCACCGCCTTGCCGCCCGCGCCGTTCAGGCCGCCGCCCAGATCGATGAGCCACAGCTCGAAGGGCAGGCGCGCCTCCAGGCGGCGGGCCTCGCCGCCGGCCTGCTGGCCCACCAGATCGCCCAGGCGGAACATCTCCTTGAAGCTCATCTCGTGCACCAAGCGGATGATGTCGTGGAAGGTGAGGCAGTGCCCCGGCGTGAAGCGCGGGCTGCGCGGGTCGGTTAGGTTGAGCTTGGTGATGAGCCCGGCGGCCTGGTGCCACTCCGGCTTGGGCAGTGGCCGCTCGCGGCACACCGTGGCCTCGGTCCGGCCGCCCAGGAGCGCCTCCACCCGCCCGGCGTAAACCCGCTTGCCGCCGGCGTCCACGGTGACCACCTGCCCCGGCGCAATTATCCGCGTGGCGTTGCCCGTGCCCACCAGGGCGGGCACGCCCATCTCGCGGGCCAAGGAGGCCAGGTGCCCAGCCGCTCCGCCCACGTCGGTGATCACCGCCGCCGCGCGGGCCAGGGCCGAGGCCAGCACCGGCGAGGTGTTCTTGGCCAGAAGCACCGCGCCGGTGGGGAAGGCGGGCAGGTCTTTTTCGTTGCCCACCAGCACCACCGGGCCGCTGCCCGCGCCGGGGCGCGCAGTCTGGCCGCCCTCCAAGAGGGGCTGCTGACTCACTTGCGGAGGCGGTGCCTGAGCGGCCAGCACCTGCAAGGGCCGCGACTGCAGGATCATCATGCGGCCCGTGGGGGTAAGGGCCCACTCCACGTCTTGGGGACAGGTGAAGCGCTCCTCCAGGTCCAGGCCCATGCCGGCCAGTTCCAGAGCCTGCCCCTCGCTCAGGGGAGGGGTGCTGTCGGCCGGGCCGTTGGCCGCAAAGTCCAGGAGCATGGGCGGCCGCTCCCGCTCCAGGCTGTAGATGTCCGGGTCGGCCGAGCCGTCCACCAGCTTGGCCCCCAGGCCACGCACCGCGCTAATGAGCAGGGGGCCTTTTCCGCCGCCCAGGGGGTCGGTGGTGTACATCACCCCGCTGGCCTGGGGCGCCAGCATGGGCTGCACCAATACGGCCATCTCCGCGTCCTGGTCCAGCAGGCCGCGCTGGCGGCGGTAGACCACCGCCTCGGGGGCGTAGAGCGCGGCCACCACCTCGCGGTAGGCCTGGGCCACGTCGCCGGGCGGCACCTGGAGCACGCTGCGGTAGAGCCCGGCAAAGGAGCTGGAGGTGTCCTCGCCCACCGCGCTGGAGCGCAGGGCCAAGAGTCCCCCGTTGCCCGCGGCGGCCAGGGCGCGGGCGGCCCGGGTCAGCTCCTGTTCCAGCTCGTCCGGCAGGGACGCGGCCAGCACCTTGCGTTGCAACAGGCGGCTGAAGGCCTCCACCTCGCCGGGGCCCGAGCCCTCCATGAGCATCAGGGCCTGGCGCAACTGGCCGCCCAGGCCGGTGTGTTCCATGAAGCGGCGGAAGGCGGTGGTGGTGACCACGAAGCCCGGCGGCACCGGCAACCCGGCCGTGATCAGCTCGGCCAGGTTGGCCGCCTTGTTGCCCGCCAGATGGGCCGAGCCCGCGGGCAGGCTCTCCAGGGGAGCGATGAGTTCATCGCCACCCCGGCCGCCGCCCTCTTCCAAAATCGTGTCGATCTTGCCCCGGATGTTGTTGAACACCGGCATGAGCGTCTGGTAGCGCCCACCGGAGATGCTGTTCAGGTGGCGGATCATCTTGTAGACCTTGGCGCTGGCGGCGATGTAGCGGCTGCGCAGGAAGTCCAGGCCCACCTGCCCGCCCTCGCCCAGCTGCTGCTCGATCTCCGCGATGATGGCCAGCACCTCGTTGTTGGCCCTCAGCAGGTACTTGAACTCGCGGAAGCGCAGCTTGAGCTCGCCGGGGGGAGTCTGGTCCGCCCCCTTCTTGTGGCCGCCGCCTCGGCCCAGCAATCTGCTCAAGCGCTTGACCATGATCCGCGCCTCGCTAGTCGTCGCGCCGCTCGGGGCGCACCGAGGTGCCCAGAGCGCCGAAGAGGTTCACCGGCCGCCAGGGCTGACGGGCGGCCTCCTCCGGAGAAACCTTCTGCTTGGGGGCCCACCTTTTCAGCGCGATGCGCGTGCCGATGATGGTGGGGATGGCGGTGGGCAGAAACACCTGGAGGAACCGCCAGGAAATCTCGGCCCGGTCGAAGTGGGCGTACCAGATGGCCACGGTCAGCTCGGCCAAGAGCAGCACGTCCATCATCAACAGGATCAGGCCTCGGCGAAAGTCCATGGGTAGCTCCTAGGGTGCCTCCCCCGGCCCGCTGCCGGGCGCGGGGGAGGGTTCGCTCACTTCTTGCGCAGGTCCTGCTTGGTCAGGTTCATCACCTTGATGGCCACCAGCTTCTTGCCTTCGGCAAAGTAGGCCACCCGGATCATGTTGCCCTTTTCCGGCGCCAGGCCCACCTTGGCCCGGGAGATGTCGAAGGTGGCCGAGGCCCCCTTGACCGGGTTGAGCTTGGGCTGCGAGTTGGCCAGGGTCAGGGTCTTGCCGCCCGCGTCCAGGGCCAGGCAGGCGCCCTCGTAAACCTGGGATTCCTTGCCGCCGTCGCCCAGACAGCCGCTCAGGAGCAGGGAGGCCGTCAGCAGCAGGGCCAATAGGGCCGCTATTCTTTTGGCATTCATTACCCAGCCTCCTTGCTAGGCCGCCGAACCGGCTGAGCCGTTCATGCGCTTTTGACGCAGCTCATTGGCCGCGCCCCGGAACATGATGGTCATGATGTAGACGCAGATGATGCTGATGGCGCCCAGGATGATGACCGTGGCCGGAGCGACGATGTTGAACTGCTTGAGGATGATGGAGACCATGCAGGCCAGCACCGCGCAGCCGAACATCAGGCGGATGCCGTAGCCGTTGGCGTACTTGGTGGCCACGGTGCCGATCTGGGCCCCCACCGCCGCGCCGCAGAGCATGACGAACACCGCCACCAGCTCGATGCGCCCCTTGAGGCTGTAGGTGAAGGCTCCGTACAGGCCGCTGATCATCACCTCGAACAGGTCGGTGCCCACCGCCACGTGGGTGGGCGCGCCGATGAAGTAGACCAGGGCGGGCATACGCAGCAGTCCGCCGCCGATGCCCAGGAAGCCGGCCAGCACGCCGGTGATGAAGCTCACCAGCACCGGCAGCCACATGGAGCAGTGGATGCCCGCCACCTTGAAGTGCATCATGGGCGGGATGTGGATCTTGTGCAGGGCCGGGGCCCAGTTCACCCCGCCGGTGGCGCCGGTGTGGCTGGGGTCGTCGCTCTTGGTCTTGCTGCTCACCGCCTTGAAGTAGTCGTAGAAGACCATCAGGGCGATGAGCGCCAGGAACACCACGTACACCCAGCGCACCACGGGCCCGATCTTGCCCACGCGCTCCAGGACCATGACGATCTGGGCGCCCAGCTCGATGCCGGCCATGGTGCCGATGAGCATGATGAATCCCAGTTTGTAGTCGACATTGCCGAACTTGGAATGCCGCATGGTCGAGATCATCGACTTGCCCGCGATGTGGGCGATGTCGGTGCCGATGGCGAAGGCCATGGGGAAACCCAGGATGTTGAGCCCCGGGGTAACCATCCAGGCTCCGCCCATGCCGAAGAAGCCACCGATCACCCCCACCGCGTAGCCGATCAACAACAGCCCGGGCCAGAAGATGTCCACTCCGGCGATGGGCATGTGCATGTATAGCCAATCCATGTCTGTTTCTCCTTGGAGGCTCCCCGGCCTAGTGCTCGACGTGCCCGGCGCTCTTGCCCAGGTCCAACCCGATGCGGCTCATGATCACGTCCATAATCAGCCCCAACCCCACGCCCAAGACCGAGGTGAGCACCACGGCCCAAGTGGCGAAGAGCCACATGTCCTGGTTGTAGAGGGTGGCCAGGTACCAGTTGAAGCCGTCCAAGGCGCGGGTGTCGGCCACCACCACCAGGTCGGTGGCCTTGCCTCCGGCGGCCCAGGCCCAGGCGGGGGTGAGCCCCACCAGAGCCGCGATCAGGCCGCCCGCCGTGAATGTCCTTTTCATATCCCTTCTCCCTGATTTGACCTATCGCTTCCGGTTGCTTGAGAGTTCCCTCGTTTCCCTCTCCCCCGGCGGGGAGTTTGCTCCGTCGGTTATCAGTTAAAACCGAAGCGGCAAATAAATAAATAAGGGGGTCTCCTCAAAGGCAATGGGGATCGGGCCTAAATCGCATTAGGGCGATTTACCCAAGCATTCATGAGGCTGATATGAAAGTGCAAGACGCAAAAGACTGGACCGCGCTGGGCGGGCGGCGCCCGCGTCGCGGTGGGTCTGGGGGCCCGTTGCCCAGGCGGCAAGGGGCTTTTGGCGGGGCGGCCGGAGGGGGGCCTCCGGCCGCCCGAGCGGGTCTTGGTCCGGGCCGGCCTTATCCGGGCCGGTCCCGGCCCTTAGGCGGCCTGGGAGGGCGCGCCCATTATGAGTTCCTTGCGGCCGTCGCGGCTGTCCAGGATGTAGAGCAGCTCGCCGCCGGTGGACAGCTCCTTGCGCAGGGCCTCCAGGCGGCCCCGGTCCACCGAGCTCATACGGATGTAGACCTGGCGAAGTCCCTCGGCCACGCGGTCGCTGGTGGAGAGGATGCTCACCATGCGGCCGCCGTAGGAGCGAATGACGTCGCCCACCCGCTTGATGGAGCCGGCTTCGTCGGGCAGGTTGAAGGCGAAGAGGATGCCGCCCTTGGTCACGCCGGTGAGGAGCACCAGGGCCCTAAAGATGTCGGACTGGGTGAGCATGGCCAGCACCTTGCCGCCTTCCATCACCGGCAGGCCCGAGATCTTCTTCTCCAGCATGATGGTGGACGCCTCCTCGATGGTGTCCTCGGGGGTCACGGTCACCGGGTCGGGAGTCATCACATCCTTTACCGAAATGCGGCTGAGCAGATAGGCCAGCTCGTGCACCTCCAAGGTGGTGGCGTCCGAGGCCCAGGCCTGCTTGATGTCGCGGTCGGTGAGGATGCCCACCAGGCGTCCCTTCTTGTCGATCACCGGCAAGCGGCGGATGCCGTGTTGCATCATCAGTTTGTTGGCCTGGGGCAGGGACTCGGAGGGGTCCACGCTCACCAGGCGGGTGCTCATCCAGTTGGCGACCAACATGGGTTTTCTCCTTGAGTAGCCGGCTAGTTGCCGCCGGCCTCGGGTTCGCTTAGCAAAAGCTCCAGGCGCCCCTCGTCCTGGCGCAGGGTCCATTCGCGGCCCATCAGGTTTTCGGCCCCGGTTTGGCGTACGCGGCGCTGGGCCCAGGGGGCCAGACCGCGCAGGCTGACCGCGCTGAGACTGGCCGCCTGGTTACGCAGCACCACCAGCACCGCGCTAAGGGCCAGGTTGTCAAAGGCCGCGGCCCGTCCGAAATCCAGCTCCAAGCAGCTGGTGCGAGAGCATCGGCTCACCTCGCGGGTGAGCTGCTCCACCAGGTCCATGGCCTCCACCTGCCCGGCCACCACCAGCCTGAGGCGGCCTCCGCCTTTGGCCACTTCCAAGGTATGGCGGCCGCGGGGGCGGCGGGCCGCCGTTTGGCGCGGCGTGGCGGCCAGGGGCAGCAGAGAGCGCACTTGGCTTTTCAGGCCCATGGAAACTTCCATCTTCCCTTCCCCCTTCCCCTTAGGGAATGATCCACACCGCCAAGCCGCGCGAGGCGCCCAGCACCTTGGCGGTCACCCGCCCCAGGCTGAACTGGCTGTTGTCGCTCAGGCCCTTGCGGCCCATGACGATGGTCTTGAAGCCGCCCCGGCGGGCGGCCTCCACGATGGCCGCCGCCCGGCTGGGGGCGCCCTCGATAATCTCCTGGTGCACCTCGCGGGAGTTGAAGCCCGCCGCGGTGAGCAGGCGCAGGCCCTTGGAGAGCACGCGCTGGGCCGCCTCCCGGCTGCTCCCTTGCTTGGGGAAAACCAGGTGCTGCTCGCGCAGGATGTGCATGAGGGTGATCTGCAAGGGCTGCCCGCCGCACAGGGACGAGAGATAGTCCACCGCCCGGAGCGAGTTGGACGAGCCGTCCAGGGCCACCAGCACCCGGGGCGGCTTGGCGTCCTTGCCCACCACCCACAGGGGAGCGCCCACCAGGTTGCCGGCCAGCTTGAGGGCCACACTGCCCAGGAGGATGCCCCGCACCGCGCCCACTCCCCGGCGGCCGATGATCACGGTATGGTAGCCGCCGGCCGCTTCGGCCATCACGTCGCCGGCCACCCCGCTCTTGCGCGGCTGCACCTTGGCCGAGATCATGTCGGCGGCGTGTCCCTCCTTGCGGAAGGCGGCGAGCACCTTGTCCATGGAGGCGTTCAGCTCCACCTCGCGCTCCAGGGCCCAGGCCTTCACGCCCTTGAGCCGGAAGGCATAGGCCGGATCGTTGTGCAGGTCCCAATAGGACCGGGGCATCACGTCCAGCACGCTGAATGCCACCAGGCGAACCGCGCCGGGCCGCAGGGTGCGGGCCGCGTATCGCGCCGTGGCCAGGGCCCGCTTGGAGCCGTCCACCGCCACCAGGACCTTGGGAATCGCTTGCGACATCTTGTCACCCCCTGTTCGGGCTCTCGCCGGGAACCGGCCGCCGCGCCTTGGTTCCTGATTGCCACCATAGGAAAACCCGGCAAGGAAATAAATGAGGGCAAGGCCTCAAACGAGGGGGGGTGCTTGACCCAAAGCAGTTAGGGGATTGGCCGGGCCTGCAAACACTCTGGAGGGGCGGAGCGCCAAAAAAAGCGGGGCCCGGCTCGCACCGGACCCCGATGGGGTGATTTGGCTAAGGGTTCAGGATCGCCTTAGAAGACAAAGCGGAACTGCACGCCCCGCAGCCCCTCGTTGCCCATGCCGTTGCCGGTCACGGGGCTGTCGCCGTGGTGGCCCTGGTGGGCCATGAAGCCGCCGAACCTGAGCATGAGGGTCAGGCTGGCGCGAGGTTTTTGGGGAAGGGGCGGTCAGTCCGCGAAGTTGAAGCAGGCCAGGGGCTTCTCGGCGATGGCCAGGAGGCACTGGTTGCAGTCAATGCAGCGGGCGGCCGCATCCCCCGCGTCGCCCAACAGCCTTTGAGGCAGGTCCGGCTCGCTGACCAGGGGGCGGCACAGGCCGGCCAGGTCCGAGCCCGAGGCCAGCACGCCCTCCATGGCCGCGCGGGTGCGCAGTCCCCCGGTGATGGCCAAAGGCACCCCGCCCACCGCCGCGCGGAAGGCGGCCAGGGCGGGCAGGAAGTAAGCCTCCGCCTCGCCCACCTGGCGCTTCAAGCGCGCCCGCAGCTTGATCTGGTCCTTTATGCCGCCGCTTATCTCGATGAGCCCGGCCCCGCCTTGGGCCAACTCGCCCGCCAACCAGGCGTAGTCCTCCTGCCCCGCGCCCTCGGGCAGGAAATCGTCGCAGTTCATCTTCCAGAACACCGGAAAGTCCTCCCCGGCCGCGCGGCGTATCTCCGCCAGCACCAGCAAGGGGAAGCGGCCCCGGTTCTCGCGGCTGCCGCCCCAGGCGTCGGTGCGCTTATTGATGGCCGGGGTGAAGAACTGGCTCACCAGATAGCCGTGGGCCCCGTGCACCGCCGCGGCGTCGAAACCGGCCGCGCGCACCCGGGCGGCGGCGCGTCCGAACTCGCGGGCCAGCTCTCGGATCTCGTCCTCGGCGATGCGGTTCAAATCGAAGCCATGCTCCAGGCTGCCGTAGGAATAGCCCGCCGCGGCCGAGCCCGCATGGTGCAGCTGCACCGCGCAAAGGGCGCCGGTGCCCTGGGCGTGGATGGCCTCGGCCACCGATGCCAGGCCGGGGATCTGGGCGTCGTCCCAGGCCCCCATCTGGCCGGCCCAGGCCCGGCCCGCCCGGCTAACCGCCGTGGCCCCGGTGATGATGGTGCCCACCCCTCCCCGCGCCAATTCGGCGTAGAGCAAGGCGAGGGCCTCCCCCGCCATACCGTCGGGGGAGGCCATGTTTTCCATGGTGGCCGAGCGCAGCAGCCGGTTGGGAGCGACCGGGCCGCCCAGAGCTAGGGGTTGCCCCAGAGGGCCGGGGTCGGCGGTCGCATTCATGCTCAGCTCCAGTGCTTTTCAATGAACCCGGTGTCCATGTCGCCTTCCTGGAAAGCGGGATGCTCCAGGATGCGCAAGTTGGCCGGGATGCTGGTTTTCACGCCCTGGATCTGGAAGTCCTTGAGCGCCTGTATCAAACGGCGGATGGCCGCCGGGCGGTTCTGGTCCCAGGCCACCACCTTGGCCAGCATGGGGTCGTAGTAAGGCGGCACCACGCAGCCGTCGGCCAGGGCGTGGTCCACCCGGAGGTTCTCGCTCAGCTCGGGCAAGACCACCTTCTCGATGGTGCCCGGGCTGGGGAAGAAGGTGTCCGGGTCCTCGGCATACACCCGCGCCTCGATGGCGTGACCCTTGAAGGAGATGTCCTCCTGGCTCAGGCCCAGGGCCTCGCCCGAGGCGATCTCCAGCTGGCAACGCACGATGTCCACCCCGGTGAGGTACTCGCTCACCGGATGCTCCACCTGGAGCCGCGCGTTCACTTCCATGAAGTAGTATTCGCCGCCCGCCGCCCGCAGGCCCTCCAGGGTGCCCGCGCCCACGTAACCCATCTTCTTGACGATGGCCACCGCGCTGGCGAACATCTTTTCGCGGTCCGTTGGCGTGATCACCGGGGAAAGCGCCTCCTCGATGATCTTCTGGTGGCGGCGCTGGATGGAGCACTCGCGCTCGCCCAGGCACACCACCCGGCCCGCCTGGTCGGCGATGAACTGCACCTCGATGTGCCTCGGTTGGGCCACCACCGTCTCGATGTAGCAGTCCGGGGAGCCGAAGGCCATGGCCCCGATGGAGCAGGCCCGCTTGAACACCTCGGCCGCCTGGCCGGGCTCGGAGACCATCTCGATGCCCTTGCCGCCGCCGCCCTTGTCCAGCTTGAGGAACAGGGGGTAGCCGTGTTCCTCGCCAAAGGCCACCACCTCCTCGGGCCCTTGCACCGGCTCCAGGGTGCCGGGGGTGACCGCGGCGCCCACCTCCACCGCCAGCTGGCGGGTGTAGCACTTGGAGCTGATGGCCTTGAGCACCTCGGGGGGGGGGCCCACCCAGGTGAGCCCGGCGTCGACCACCGCCTGGGCAAAGGCCCCGCGCTCGGAGAGGAAGCCGTAGCCCGGATGCACCGAGTCGGCCCCGCTCTTCTTGGCCGCCTCGATCACCGCCTCGATGTTCAGATAGCTCTGGGCCGGGTTGGCCGGTCCGATGAGCACCGCCTCGTCGGCGGCCTGAGTGAAGGGCGCGCCCGTGTCGGCCTCGGAGTGCACCGCCACGGTGGCGATGCCCATCTCCTTGGCCGTGCGGATAATGCGGGGCACGATCTCGCCCCGGTTGGCTATGAGTAGTTTTTTGATCATGAGGCGCCTACTCCGGCACCTCCAGCATGACCATGGGATCGCCCACCTGCATCTCGTCCCATTCCTTGGAGATGACCTGGCTCACCTTGCCCGCGAACTCGCTTTTCACCGAGATCTCGGTCTTCATGCAGTTGATCACGGCCACTTCCTGGCCCTCGGCTACCTCGTCGCCCACGTTGACGACCACCCGGGCGCACAGGCCGGGCATGATGGCGTTGACGCTTTTTTCCATGTTCGTATCCTCTCTCTGTCTCGCTCTAGGCGAGGGAAGCTTCGCTAAGGAGTTTCTTCTGGGCGGCCCGCTCGGCTATGGCCTCGTCCTGGCTGGAAAGTTGGAACTGGATGTAGTCCCGGCCCGGCGCGCCCTGGCCCACCTTCCACAGGTCGGCGTTGATCACGTTGAGGGCGCACATGTAGCCGCCCAGGGTGGGGCCGTCGGCCACCAGCAGGATGGGGGTGTTGCCGCAGATGTTCAGCGCCCCGCGAATGGCGTAGGCGTGGTCGATGATGTTGCTGGGGTGGCTGCCGCCCACGCCGCCGTCGGTCCGCGCGAAGAACTCGGCGGGCAGCTCCTCCAGGCGGTAGGCCGAGCGGTTGGAGGTGTGCTGGATCTTGGAGACCCGGCTGAACAGCAGCTCCATGCCCTGTTCGGTGGCGTAGTCCGGGCTGGTGTTGGGCCCGGGAATGGCCCGGAGCACCCATTGGTTGGTCAGCTCGGGCACCACGCCCTCGGCCAGCTTGCGCCCGGCCAGGGCGTTCAGGTCGGCCGAAGGCGCGCCGAAGACCACCTCGTCGCCCGGAGTGAGGGGGCGGCCGTCGAAGCCGCCGTAGGCCCCGAAGATGCAGGTGGACTTGCTGCCCAGATAGGCGGGCACGTCCACGCCGCCGGCCACCGCCACATAGCAGCGGAAGCCCACCGGCCCGATGTGCAACACCTTGAACTTGTCGCCCGCGCCCACCTTGATCGACTCGTACATGGGCACGGCCTGCCCGTTGATGGTGGGCTGCATGTCCGTGCCGGTGATGGCGATGACGTGGTCGTCAGTGAACTCGGCCTCGAAGAAGCCGCCGGTGATCTCCAGGCCCGCCTCGCCGGAGGGGTTGCCCACCAGCACGTTGGCCAGGCCCAGGGAAACGTTGTCAAAGGCCCCGGAGGCGCTCATGCCCTTGCCCAGATAGCCCAGGCGTCCCGGCCAGTCCTCCACCAGAGTCTCGATGCCGCCGTTGATTATTTTCAGCATTAGCCTTGCTCCTTCTACAGCCTGGGGGCCTTCTTGGTGCCTTCGGCCTGCTTGGCCTTCAGCTCGGCCGCGCCCTTTTGCACCTCCTCGGAGTTGAACCACTCCAGGTACTCCTTGGCCTTGATCTCACCTTCGTCGATCTCGTAGGTGTAGTCGGTCTTGTCGTGCACGTGGCCGTAGATCTCCACCACCTCCTTCTCGCTCACCTCGTGGAAGCGCACCCGGTCGGCGTTGCGGTACAGGAAGGGGCCGTCGGCGAACATGGGGTGCTTGCAAGAGAACTGGAACACCGGGATGGTGCGGCCGAAGAGCTGGTAGCCGCCGCCGGTGGGGGTGGTGTAGGTGAACACGCAGGGGCCGCCGATGCCCACCGCGCCCTCGGGGGTCCAGGTGCGCGGGGGGTTGTACTTGGGCACCACGATGGCGTAGCGCGGGTCCATGGGCCACAGGAAGGCGCCGCCCGGCCAGAAGCCGCCGCCGCTATCGAACCAGTCGGTCTTGAGCACCGCCTGCTTGCACTCGTCAACCGTGAGCCCGTTGCACATGGCCATGTATTCCAGGTTGTAGCCGTCGGCGCAGTTGGGCGCGTCGGGGCGCACCTCCTTCAGGTACCGGGCCACCGACTTTTTGGTCTCGGAGTCCTCAAAGGCGATGGGCAGGTGGATCAGGCGGGAAGGCAGCACCACCTCGTCGATGCTGGGCAGGGAGTCCTCGGCCTCCTTGACCACGTCGATGAGCGCCTCCACCCCGATCTGCTCGGGGTCGAAGTGCAGCAGGTTGGTGCGGATGCCGGGCACCGTCTCGATGAGGCCCTTGACCTCCTTGCCCATGATGATGTCGTTCACCGCCAACATGCGGAAGGAGTCCTGCAACAGGGCCCGCTGCTCGCGGCCGTACTCCACCTGCAGGAAGCCGTCCCCCGCCTGGCGGAAGAGCACCTCCAGGCGCGACGGCGTTTCCGCCATGGTGTCCAGGATGACGTTGAATTTGCCTTGGCTCATAGATTCGCCCCCTTTCGGGTTGCTTGTTGCCGCTCAGCCCGCGCTGATGGCGGCCAATCCCTTGTCCATTATGTCCAGACCCTCTTCCAGCTGCTCCTCGCTGATGACCAGGGGCATGAGGGTCCTGATTACGTTGCCGTACTTGCCGCAGGCCAGGAGGATCAGCCCGTGCTCCTGGCACCAGGCGGTCAGCTTCTTGGTCTGCTCGGTGGCCGGGGCCTTGCTCTGGCGGTCGCTCACCAGCTCCATGGCCATCATGGCCCCCAGGCCGCGCACGTCGCCGATGATGGGGTAGCGCTCGGCCATTTCGGTGAAACGCTGGCGCACCCTCTCGCCGATGGCCCGGGCCTTGGCCGCCAGGTCCACCTCCTCGATGAAGTCCAAGACCGCCAGGGCCGCGGCGCAGGCCACGGGGTTGCCCCCGTAGGTGCCGCCCAGGCCGCCCACGTGGGAGGCCTCCATGATCTCGGCCCGGCCCACCGCGCCCGCCAGGGGCAGCCCGGCGGCGAGGGACTTGGCCACGGTGGTGATGTCCGGCTCCACCCCGTACTGCTCCATGGCGAAGGTGGTGCCCGTGCGGCACATCCCGGTCTGCACCTCGTCGGCCACGAAGAGTATGCCGTTGTTGGCGCAGATGTCGGCGATGATCTTGAAGTACTCCGGCGGGGGCGCCACGAAGCCGCCCTCGCCCAAGACCGGCTCCAGCACCACCGCCGCGGTCTGCTCGGCGGCCACGTGCTCGATGAAGAAGTCCTCCAGGGCATGGGCGCAGGCCACCCCGCAACCCGGATAGGTCAGGTTGTAGGGGCAGCGGTAGCAGTAGGCATAGGGCATGCGGTAGACCTCGGGCGCGTAGGGCCCGTAGCCGAACTTGTAGGGCTTGACCTTGCTGGTCATGGTCATGGTCAGCAGGGTCCGGCCGTGGAAGGCGCCCTCGGCCACGATGATGGCCGGACGCTTGGTGTAGTAGCGCGCCGCCTTTACCGCGTTCTCCACCGCCTCGGCCCCGCTGTTGACCAGCACCGTCTTCTTGGCGAAATCGCCCGGGGTCAGGCGGTTCAGGCGGCGGGCCAGCTCCACGTAGGGCTCGTACATCACGATGTGGAAGCAGGTGTGCATGTAGTTGGCCGCCTGCTGTTGCACCGCGGCCACCACCTTGTCGTTGCAGTGGCCCACGTTGACCACGCCGATGCCGCCCACGAAGTCCACGTAGCGCTTGCCCTCGACGTCCCACACCTCGGCGCCCTTGGCCTTGCCGGTGAAAAACGGCGTGGCGTTGAAGGGCCCTTGGGGCACTTCCCGGCACCGTAGCTCGCCCAGGGCGGCGTTTTGCTGAATATTGCTCACGAGAATCCTCCCGCCTCTAGAGCTGGGGCGCGACCAGGGTGCAGCCCGCCCCTTCCAGGGCCCGGCGCAGGGTGGTGATGATCACGTCGGCCCCCTCGGTGTCGCCGTGCACGCACACCGAGCTGCCGGTAATGGAGATCTCGCTGCCGTCGGTGGCGATGACCTTGCCCTCGGTTACCATGCGCACCACGCGGGCCGCGCCCTGCTCCGGGTCCACCGCGTCGTGGGAGCGGGTGATCACCAGGTTGCCCTGGGCGTCGTAGCTCAGGTCGGAGTAGAGCTCGTACACCGTGCGCAAGCCCATCTCTTGGGCCGCCTCGGCGAAGACCCCCACCTTCATTATGTAAAGGTACAACTCCGGGTCCAGGTCCTTGGCCGCCGAGCAGATGGCCCGGGCCACCTCGGGGTCCTTGTGGGCCATGCCGTAGAGGCTGCCGTGGGGTTTCACATGGTGCAGGCGGGTGCCGGCGGCCTCGCAGAAGGCCTTGAGCGCGCCGGCCTGGTACATGGTGTTGTCGTAGATCTCGTCCGGGGTCAGCTTCATCTCGCGCCGGCCGAAGCCTTGCAGGTCCGGCAGGCCTGGATGGGCCCCCACCGCCACGCCGCGCTCCGCGGCCAGGGCCACGGTCTGGCGCATCACCGAGGGATCGCCGGCGTGGAAGCCGCAGGCCACGTTGGCGCTGGTTATGTACTGCATGAACGCGGCGTCGTCGCCGAGCTTGTACATGCCGAAGGATTCACCCATGTCGGCATTGAGGTCGATGTTCATAACTACTCTCCTACTCCCTCTATCCGTTTAACGGCCCTTCATGGAGAGCCGGAACTGGTCCATGACCACCGCGAAGATGAGCAGGCAGCCCATCACCACCATCTGCAAGTAGGAGCTGATGTTCATCAGGTCCATGCCGTTGCGGATGAGCACGATGAGTATGGCTCCAAAGATGGCCCCGATGAGGCTGCCCTCCCCGCCGCGCAGGCTCACCCCTCCGATGACCGCCGCGGCTATGGATTCCAGGGGCAGGTTGGCCCCCAGGTTGGGCTCGCCCGAGGCCACCCGCGCGGTGAGCATGATGCCCGCGATGCCGGTGAGCACCCCGCAGAGCACGTAGGCCAGGGCGGTGTATTTGCGCACCGCGATGCCCGACAGGCGGGCCGCCTCGCGGTTGCCGCCCAGGGCATAAAAATACCGGCCCACCCGGGTGCGCGAAAGCAAAAGCCAGATCATGGCGATGATTATCACCGCCACCACCACCGGCACCGGGAAGCCCCAGATGGTCCCGTGACCCAGAGTTTCATTGAGCTGCTCGGGCAGATTGAAGATGGGCACGCCGCTACTAACCAACAGGGCCAGGCCGTGGGCCACCGAGAGCATGCCCAAGGTGACCACGAAGGGCGAGACCCTAAACACCGCGATGGTGATGCCGTTGGCCAGGCCCACCAGGGTGGCCACCCCGATGCCCACCAGGATGCCCACGATGATGGCCGTGGTGGGGTCGACGATGGAGACCATGACCATGGAGGACACGATGGAGGTCAGGGCCACCGAGGAGCCCACCGAGAGGTCGAAGCCCGCGCAGAGGATGGTGAGCATCTGGGCCGCGGTCACGATGGCCAGGTAGGTCGTCTGCCGCCCCACGTTGAGCAGGTTGGACAGAGACAAAAAGCGGTGCTCGGCCAGGCCGAACAGGATGACCAGGGCCACCAAGAGGAATGGCAGGACCCCGACTTTGATGAATAGTCGCTTTAGCCAGTTCAAGGTTTATCCCTCGATTGTGGGTGCGCCGACCGGGGCCGCCCCGCTGGGGGGCGCGGACCGCCTCGAATCGCCGTTGCACAGGTTGGTGAAGTCGTAGCCGAAGCAGGCGCTGAGCACGTCCTCTTCGGTGGCCTGGTGGCCGGGCACCTGCTTGGCCACCCCCCCGGCGTGCATTACCAGGATGTTGTGGCTCAGATGCAGTACCTCGGGCAGCTCAGAGGAGATGAAGATCACCGCCGCGCCCTTTTCCGCCTGCTCCTTGAGGAACAGGTAGACCTCGCGCTTGGCCCCCACGTCGATGCCGCAGGAGGCCTCGTCGAAGATGAAGACCTTGATCTCGCGGGTCAGGCCCCGGGAGAGCATCACCTTCTGCTGGTTGCCGCCGCTCAAATTGACGATGGATTGGTGGATGCGGGCCGGGCGCACGTTCATTTTTTCCACCAGGGCCCGCACCAAGCCTTCTTCGCGCTTCAGGTCGATGAAGCCCCTTTTCTCTAGCATGGGCACCGCGGCCAGGGTCTGGTTCTCGCGCACGTTGCGGCAGAGCACCAGGCCCTCCTTGTGGCGGTCGGCCGGGAAGTAGAGCACCCCCTGCTTGAGGCTCTTGCGCGGGGTGGGCTCCTCCACGGCGTAGCCTTCCAGGATGATGCGGCCGCCGGTGATCTGCTCCAGGCCGTAGAGGGCCCGGCCCACCCGGCTCTTGCCCGCGCCCACCAGACCCGCGATGCCCAGAATCTCACCGGCGCGCACCGAAAAGCTGATGTCGTGCAGGCCGCTGGAGGTGGTCAGGCCGTCCACCTCCAAGACCACCGGGCCCAGCTCATGCTCGATGACCGGGAAGATTTCTTCGAAGTCGCGCCCGGTCATCAGGGAGATGAGCTTCTGCTCGTCGGCCTCGGCCATGTCCAGGGTGGCCACGTTCATGCCGTCGCGGAGAACGCTGATGCGGTCGCCCACCTTCTTCAGTTCATCGATGCGGTGGGAGATGTAGATCACCCCCACCCCCTCGCCGGTGAGGCGTCTGATGATCTCAAAAAGGCGAGCCACCTCCTTGTCGCTGAGCGAGGCGGTGGGCTCGTCCAGAATGAGCACCGACATCTTTTCCTGGAAGGCCTTGGTGATCTCCACCATCTGGCGCTCGGCCCGGGTGAGCTGGCCCACGTTGGCCAGGGGGTCCAGGTCGAAGCCCAGGTCCTCCAGGGACTCGCGGGCCTTGGCCAACATGCCCGCATTGTCCAACATGCCGCGCTTGGTCATCTCGCGGCCCAAGAAGAGATTCTCCAGCACCGTGAGCTGGGGCACCAGGGAGAACTCCTGATACACCGCCGAAACGCCCAGACGGCGGGCGTCGGTGGGGGTTTTCAGGTCCACCTTTTTGCCGCGCAGGAATATCTCGCCCTGATCCGGGATGTAGGAGCCGGCCAGGATCTTGGTGAGGGTGGACTTGCCCGCGCCGTTCTCGCCGAACAGCACGTGCACCTCTCCGGCTCTGAGGTCGAAGGACACCTCGTCCAGGGCCTTGACCCCGGGGAAGGTCATGGTGACGCCGGTGGCCGCGAGCAGTGTGTCGGACATGGGTGCTCTTTTCCAACCATGCCCGGCGGACGCCCGAAGGCGCCCGCCGCGCACGGCGTGGTTTAGGGTTCAGCTAGGCTTACTTCTTGGGCTCCACCCTGAACTCGGGCCGGAAGGAACGGGGCCCGAAGAGCGTGTCATAGGGGTAGTCCGCCATGTTGGCCTTGGTGATGGTGGGGATGATGGGACCGGCGCGGAAGGGGAAGTCCTTGCCGGGCTTCTCGCCGTTCAAGATGCGCACCATCACGTCCACGGCCATCTGGCCCTGGGTCACGGTTAGGTCCGAGGGAGCCGCCGCCACCAGGCCCTTGCCGATCTTGTCGTACAGGGGCGGGATGATGTAGGTGGACACGATCTTGACGTCCTTGCGCTTCATCTCGGCCACCGGGCCCACGGCCGCGTCGGCCGCCACGGCGTTACCCACCAGGTAGTCGATCTTGGGGAAGGTCTGCAGGGCGTTCTCGATCAGCTTGAGCTGCACGGCCTTGCCGGTGTCGCCCCACTTGACCGCCAGGATGTTGACCTTGCCGGGGAACTTCTTGATGGCTTCCTTGAAGCCGTCCAGGGTGTCCGGGGCCCAGCCGCTGCCCGCGGGACCGGGCAGGAAGACCACGTTGACTTCCTTCTTGCCCTTGGCGTCGCCCACCACGAACTCGCCGGCGTGCACGCCCATGTCATAGAAGGACACCATGGCCTTGGCGGTGATGGCCGGAGCCTGGATGTCGTTGATTACCTCCACCACCGGGATGCCCTTCTTCACGATCTCCTTCACCACCGGGTCCAGGCCGGTGTAGGAGATGGAGCCCAGGATGATGCCGTCCACGCCCTGCTGGGACAGGTTCTCCATCTGGCTAACCTGCTTGGCCAGCTCGGTGTAGCCGCCGGCCGCCACCAGCTTGATGCCCACGCCCAGGCGCTTGGCCTCGCTGATGATGCCGTAGTCCACCGCCAGCCAGTAGGGGTCTTTCAGGTGAGGGAAGGACACGCCGATGGTGTAGGGCTTGTTGGCCCGCTTGGGGGGATACCAGGCCTCGACCTTGGGGCCGGTCAGGCTGCCCGAGGGGCGGCCGGCCTTTTTCATCTTGACGTCGTACTTGCCGTAGTAGGCGTTCACCTTGACCGGCCACCACTGCTTGTACTTGTCGGCCGCCAGGGCGGTGATGCCGCTCATGAGCAGCATGGCCGCGGCCAGCACAGCCACCATTGTCTTGGGTCCCAGGTTCATCTTCTTGAGCATTTCCTTCTCCTCCGTGAGGTTTATCGACTCGTTCGGCCCACCGGGGCGGGCCGGAAAACGTCGGGGCCCGGAGCGGCGGATCAGGGCAGGCCGTTCTCCGAACCGTCGTTCTGGATCATCTTGGCGTCTATGCCCCGGATGTTGGCCGGGTAGCCGTTTTCCAAAAGCTCCAGCACCAAGGGCCGGGCGCTCTCGCCCGCAAAGGAGAAGACGGCCCAGTTCTCCCCGGCCTCGTCCACGATGGTGCCTTGTTGATTGATGCGGGTGCCGCGCTCTTCCAGGAACCGGCGGATGCGATCGGGCAGCTCCGGGTCCTCGATGCGTGAAACCAGGTGGGAATAGCGGTGGTCGAGGTATTTCTCGATTTCTATGGGCAACACGCGGCTCATGGGCCTGGATAGTTCCAACATCCGTGCCAAGCCCCGAACCGCGGGGGGCTTGGGGCGGGGCGCGAGGGCGCAACCCTCTGTATCCAATAGGGAATAAATCTGATGACCAGAGCCGGCCAGAGTCGGCAAGGCTTGCCGGGTTGCCCGGCCAATGATGCAATTTTGCATCAACAAAAGCCGCCTCAAAGGCGGCCGCGATTATCACATAGTGAAAAAAATTACAAATAACGAGCGCTTTAGTCGTTATTACACATAGTAGACTATTTTGTCGGGGCGAGTGATTCCAGGCGGGCTAACTGTTAAATAGCAATTTCAGTTTCCCTTATTATATTCAGCAGTGAATCAATTATGCATTTATGAATCGTTTTCAGCCTCCTGAAGACGCCTGGCAATGGTGGATTGGCTCACTCCCAGGTGCTGGGCCGCCTTGCGCTGGGTGCCCAGGCGCTTGAGCGCCTCCTGGATCAGTTCCAGCTCCACCTGGCGCAGGCGCTGGCGCAGGTCGAAGCCCTGGGACCAGTCCAAAGTCGGCACGTTTGCCGGCAACTCGCGCACCTCGGAGGGCAGGTCCTCGGGCCGGATGTCCTCCTCCGGGCTTAGGATCATCACCCGCTCGATGATGTTATCCAACTCGCGCACGTTGCCGGGGTAGTTGTAGTTGAGCAGCAGGGTGCGGGCCTCGGGGGTCAGATCCTTGAAGATCTGGTTCTCGCTGCTCACCCGCCGGAGAAAGATGCCCATGAGGAACAAGATGTCGCTGGGCCGCTCGCGCAGGGGCGGCACCGACAGGGGCACCACGTTGAAGCGGTAGTAGAGATCCTCGCGGAAGCGCCCCGCGTCCACCTCCTGGGCCAGGTTCTTGTTGGTAGCCGCGATCACCCGGGTGTCCACCTCGATGGCTTGGCCGCCGCCCACCCGGACCACCCGGCGCTCCTCGATGAACCGGAGCAGCTTCACCTGATGCTCCAGGGGCAGCTCGGCGATCTCGTCCAAAAACAAGGTGCCGCCTTGGGCCATTTCCACCAGGCCGGCCTTGCCCCTCCGGCTGGCCCCGGTGAAGGCGCCCTTGGCATAGCCGAAGAGCTCGGATTCGAACAATGAGCCGGGGATGGCAGCGCAGTCCACCCGCACGAAGGGCCCGGCCGCCCGGGTGGACTTGTTGTGGATCAGGCGGGCCAACATGCTCTTGCCCGCCCCGGACTCGCCGCTGATGAGCACCGTGGACTGGGCCGGGGCCACGCGCAGGGCCTTTTCGTAGACCTGCTTCATGGCCCGGCTGCGGCACATGAACTCGCCATCCACGATCTCGGCCGACTGGGGCTCGAACAGGCTGGAGCGGAACTGCTGGAGTTTGGCCTCGCTTTCCTCCAGCTGGCGGCGCATGCGGTCCAAGAGGGTGATGTCGCGGTCGTTGATCACCACGAAGGCGATCTCGCCCTCGGCGTCGTAGATGGGGCTGCCCGTGGCCAGGATCTTCTTGCCCGACTTGAGGTGCTGCACCATGGTGAAGGTGGTCTTGCGCTTGAGCACCTCCAGGGTCACCGAGTCGTTGAAGTTGCCGTCGCGCAGAAGATCGCCCACGAAGTGGCCCTCGACCTTGTGGCGGGGCAGGCCCACCATGCGCAGGGCGGCCCGGTTCACCTTGACCACCACCCCGTGGCTGTCGGTGATCCACAGGCCGTCGAAAGACGACTCCATAATGGCTTCCAGATAAGAGGCCGAGGCGCGGTAGGGCTCGGGGAACAGGGCCCCCTGCTCGCTGTCCCAGGGATCGCCCATCATGATGAGCACCCAGGCCACCTCGCCCTCGGCGAACACGGGCAAATAGTTGAGCAACAGGAAGTGGTGGCCGTGGCGCAGGCGCGCGCCCAGCAGGGGCGCGCCGCCCTCGAAGATGGCCTGGGCCTGGCGCCAGGCGTCGGGCTCCACCACCTCGATGGGCCGCCCGGCCAGGTCGCCGGCCTCGTGCTGGAGCATGCGCCCGGCCGCGGAGTTGGCATAGGAGATCAGGCCCCGGGGGTCGATGGCCAGCACCCCCACCCGCATCTGGTCGAACTGGGCGGTCTTTAACAGGGCGAGATCCGGGGCCGGGCGAGGCATGGATTTTCTCCTTGGGGTCACTAGGTTAAGACAACCGCATGGCCCGCCTCATGTCAATGGGCTATTGGGGGCCCAGTCCCGGCCGCCGCCCCCCGAAAGGAGCGGGCCCGGCCCGGCGGCCGGGCCCGCGGGGCCGAGCTAGAAGCTCCATTGCAGCATCAGCTTGAAGGCGCGTCCCGGCTGGGAGGAGAGGCCCAGATCCTGCCAGGTGCGCGAGACGTGGTCATAGTAAAAGCGGTCGCCTATGTTCTCCACCGAGAAGATGACCTGCTTGTTCTTGCCCAGGGACCAGCCCAGACGAAGGTCGAAGCGGGCCCAGCCGCCGGTGCGCTTTTCGTTGACCGCCACCCTGTCCTGCTCCGTGGCCCACAGCAGGCTGAACTCGGCCCATCCCCGGCCCGTGGCCAGCTCCTGGTCGTAGCGCAGACCGGTCTTCCCGTTGAGCGGCGGGATGCTGGGCAGGTCCGAATCGTCCTCCAAGTCCTGGCCGATCACGTAGCTGGCCGTGGTGAAGGCCGAGAGCCCGCCCACGATGCCCACGTCCAGACTCAGCTCGCCGCCGTAGAGCAGGGCCTGGTCCAGGTTGCTCCAGGTGTATTCGCTACCCGTGTCCAGCTTGGCGATGTAGTTGTCGATGCGGTTGTAGAACAGGCTGAACATGCCGCTCATGCGCTCGGTGCGCATCTTGAGCCCCACGTCGAAGTTCCAGGAGGTCTCGGGCGAAAGATTGGGGTCGCCCACGTCGTTCTTGGAGCTGTCGTGGGGGCCGTAAAAATAGCGCTCCAGCAGGGTGGGCGCGCGGAAGGCCCGCCCCACGTTCGCGTAGAGGTTCAACTCGTCGGTGGCCCGGAACAATAGCCCCAGGCTGCCGCTCATGGCGCTGTCGGTTTGGCTCATGGACGAGGTGATGTCGTGTCCCTTGGCCCCGTCGGTGGAGGAGTTGATCCAGTCGTAGCGCAACCCGGCGGTGAGGCTCCAGAGGGGCGCCAGGCTGATCTCGTCCTGGGCGAACACCCCCACCCCCCAACGCTGCGAGTCCGGGATCACCGGCACGTTGTTGAACAGTGGGTTCACCCAGCTCGATGCGGTGTCGGTGATGGTGCGGCCGCTGGTGGCGTTTTCGAAAAAGCTGTCCAGGCCGTAGACCAGCTTCTGGCGCTCGCCCACCGATTTGAAGAGCATGGGCTTTAAGGAAAAGGTGTCGATGTCCACGGTGATGTTCACGTCCATGTCGCCCTGCACCGCCGGGGGTATGCCCTGGTCCAAGAGGCGCTCGCGGTTGCGCTGGTGGCGCTGGGCCCCGATCAACAGCTCCATGCGGTCGGCCACCGCGTAGTTGAGCTGGCCGTTCAGGCGGCCGGAGAGGAAGTGCTCTTTCTCGTCCTTGAACTTGTCGCTGACCACCGAAGGAGCGGCCGGGATGCCCAGGGTGGCGTCCATGAAGTAATAGTAGAAATCCGCCTGCCAGACGGGGCCCAGGTAGTTGCCCCCCAGCCAAGCCATGCCGCCCTTATAGGAGCTGTTGTTCAGCTCATAATCCGGGGTCTCCACGTTTTGGTTGTCGCGGTAAAAGCCGCCCACCAGGCCGTTGAGGCGGCCCTGGCCGAAGCCCAGGTTGGCCGCCGCCCGGTAGCCCTGGGGATCGCTCAGGCCGGTGACCGAAGCCTCGCTGTCCAGGCGGGCTTTTTTGCTGGTCTTGCGGGGGGCCTGCTTGGTAATCACGTTGATCACGCCGGCGATGGCGTCCGAGCCGTAGAGCACCGAGGAGGGCCCCCGCACCACCTCCACCCGCTCGATCTGGGCCGGGTCCAGGGACAGGATGTGGTTGCCGCCCGGGCGCTGCTCGCTCAGGCGCACCCCGTTGATCAGCACCAGCACCCGCTCGTCGTACAGGCCCCGGATCATGGGCCGCACGCTGTTGGGGCCGGTGGTGGAGGCGTTCAGGCCGGGCTCGCCCCGGAACACGTCCTCCATGGAGATGGCTCCCCGCTCCTCCAGGGCCTCGGAGGTGATCACGTTCATGGGCACCGAGGTGTCAAAAGCGCTGGATTCCTGGCCCGAGGCGGTTACCACCGTCTCGCTCAGTTCGGTGACGGGCGTTGCGGGGGCGCTCTTTTCCTGGGCCCCGGCCACGCCGGCCATCCCGGCCAACAGGCAAAGCACGGCAACCGCCGCGCGCAAAATTCTTGCGGTGTTCATTTTTTCTCCCCGCAATAAGGTCCCTGGGGCGCGCCGCGGTTGGCGGCCCCGGGAAAGTTCAAGCCGATGTCAAAAGATCAGACCACGGCTTGGCGGGGGGGAGAACGCGAGGCGCATAGGCGGCGGTCGGCGGTTGCCAGGGGCCCTTCGCCACGGGGGAAGGCCTGGCCCAGGCAGGCCAGGGAGCCCGCCACGCCGGCCAGGGCCGCGTCAGCCTTGGCCAGGAAGTGGGCCAAAAAGGCGCACAACGCGCAAGGCCCGTGCGCGGGGGACTCGGCCAAGGCCTGGGCATGCAGGCCGCCCGAGGGGTGGGCGTGGCGCGGACCATGCTCGTGCAGCCAGGGGTGCAGCAGATGCCCCAGGCCACCGGCGTAGAGCATGAACCCCACCAGCAGCCAGGCCAGGGCCCGGCGCCTCGGATGGGTGGGGCTATTGCCTGAGCCGCGTTGGAGCATACCGCCTCTGGCAGGGTTGAGGGGGAGCATTGAACATGATGTCTTGCGTAATACCTCGTATTACGAGGAAACATTATCGCAACCCCGGCGCAGTGTAAAGGACATCCTGCCGCGCGGCGTCGCACCACCAGGCAGCCGCCGCGCCCGGCCCCCGGCCAAAAGAAAGGGCCGCCGGTTTTCCGGCGGCCCTTGCGGGTGCGAGAGGGGGGGACGCGCCAGAATTACTTCTTGGTCAGTTCCTTGATCTGCTTCTGCTGCTCGGCCAGCACCTGGAGCGCGATGCGCTTCATGAAGTGGGAGACCGTGCGGCAGTTCTTGTTGATCAGCAGATCGATGTTCTTGCCCTGGGCGCGGCCGGCCAGGTTGCCGGTGGAGTTGCCCTTGGCGTCTTCCACGTGCCAGGCCTGGATGGTCTTACCGTCGAACTTGTCAATAACGACCTTGAAGTAACCGTTCGGACCAACAAACACGTTGTTGGCTGCATCGAGGACGATGGGCTTGTCGTTTTCAAGCATACCCTCGATGAACATGGAGCAGGTGCTTCAAGTGTCCGGGCGGTAGATGAACCGCTTGTCCGGGGTCCAGGGGCTGGGGTTGCCCAGCTTGACCAGGTCGGTGAGCAGCGCGAGCTGCACCTTGCCGTTTTGGAAGGCGCCGCCGGCCTTGTAGATGTTCAGCTGGAGCTGAACCCGGTCGGCGGGGTCGCGCAGGATGAAGCGGGCGCGGCGCTCCTCATCCACCGGCATGTACTTAAGCACGTCGGCGGTGAGGGGGCCCAGGCGCTTGGTGTAAGCGGCCCCGCTCTTGTCGCAGGTCAGTTTCACATCGGCCCAGTTGGGCCCGACCTTGGTCACCTCGGCGGTGAAGCCGCCGCCCTTGACCTTCTCGCCCACGCCCACCACGGCCTCGACCGGCTCGTTGGGGCTAAGCAGCATGGAGGTCAGGGCGCCGGTGGCGAACTCCTTGACCTGAGCGCCCTTGGGGGTCACCTTGTCGGCCACCAGATAGGTCTGGCCGCTGATGGCCACCGAGCTGGCGTAATACTCGGTCTCGAAGTCCTGGCCCTTGTCGGTGGGCAGGTAGGTCCCGGTCTTGCGGCCGGAACCGTTGTTCAGCTTGCCGCTGGTGATGTCGGTGAACAGGTTGCTGGTGGCCACGGGGAAGGCCACGCCGTAGTAGTTGCCCGACTGCTTAAGGATCTGGAAGGTGGCGTTGGGCACGGGGAAGCCGTTGGCGCCCATGGCCAGCTTGCTCAGACGCAGGCGCTTGGTGGCGTCGCCAAAGGGCACGCCCTTCTTCTTGCCCACCCACACGTTGGTGATCACGTCCAGCTTGGTGGACTGATCCACGAACTGATAGAGCTTGCCCAGCAACAGGACCTTGTCGCCCTGCAGCACGCCGCTCTTGGGGGTGCGGGTAGTGTAGTAGAGCCCCGAGGGGGGGATGATGATCTTGCCGTTTTCAATGCGGCTCTTGCGGATCACCAGACCCTCGCTGAGGGTTATCTTGCGGATATAGCTTTTAGTGGTGACATCTTGAATGCCGGGAAACTCCGCCACCACGGCGCAGTTTTTGGCGGGCGCGGTCATGAGGGCGCGCGCTTCGGCCTTGTCGGCCGCCATTGCCGCCGACGGCAGGATTGCTCCCGCCGTGAGCATGGTTAGAATGCCGAGACCCGCTAAGGTCTTGTGAAACATTTTGTCCTCCGTTATACGCCTGGACGTCCAGGCCCACCCCAACACGGGGAGGGCCTCCCCTCTCGCATGGGGAACAGAAATCAGGCCGTGTTTGGCTCAGCAGCCTTCGTCAGGAGCGATGATGGGCACCAGAGGCGCGGGCGCCGGCTTTTTGTCCGCCGGCTTGTCGGCCTTTTGGCCCTGGTCTTGGGAGGCGGCTTTTGCCGGCTGGCCCTGCTGCTGGTCCTGCTTTTGCTCCGGGGGCCGGGTCTTTTGCTGGTCGTTCATCACGACCTTCACGCCCGGGCCGATTTCCCCGCCGATGGTGCAGTTGCCCGCGGCTTGGGTGTTCGACGCCAGGTAGATCCCCAGGGTCAGGGCCAGGCACAGGCCGGTGCTCATTGCCAAAGTGTTGATTTTCATGCCAGTCTCTCGCCGATTTGAATTCGGTCCGTTTTTGGGTTCAGCCGGCGTCTCACCAGACAAAACATAGTTATTGCCTATGGTTATATCCGCCGAGCATCTCTATTTTCTATTTAACCGGAAATGCCGGCGCGAAACAACGCGCCCGCAATATTTTTCACCCGCGCCCGCAAAAAATTTGCGTGGCTGCGGCCGCCAAAGGCCCCTTCGAATAACAAGCCGTTTTCACGGTACATTTCAAAGAGCCCTTTCCAAAACAGAAGAAGGGACCAGCCCGATGGCTGACCCCTCCTGATTATTCTGGCGCACCGGGCAGTTGCCTCCCCGGCCGACCTTCAGCGGGCCTTTTGCTAGAAAGACCCGTTATTTGGTTCTGCTACCAAAGGCCACCCACCCCATTAACCGAGTGGCCTGTCGACTAAAACTATAGCCGACCGGGATGAAAAATCAACAAAAACCGTGTGGAATTCCTATGTATCACTAGGCGATCTGCTGGATCAGCTCCACCATCAGGCCGTCCTCGGTGAGAAAGCAGAACAGCCGGATGCTCCGGCCCGAGGGGTCGATCATCTCCAGGGGCTCGCTCAGGGGGGCCCAGCCCGCCCGGCGCAGCCCGGCGTGGGCCGCGTCCAGGTCGGCCACTGTCAGGCTGATGCCGAAGCGGCCCGCCGCGCCGGGCTCCGGGGTTTCGGCCTGGGGCCGGGTCTGGCGCACCAGCTCCAGGCAGACCTTCTGCTTGGGGTGCTTGAGGAAAACCATGTTCGCCTGGAAGTCGTCCTTGCCCAGCAGGGCGGAGATGCGCGAGCCTTGCACCCCGTCCAGACGTTGAATCTCCTCCAGGCCCAGGATGCCGCAAAACAGCTCCAGGGCCCGCTCCATATCTTCCACAAATACCGACACGTGATGTATGTGAGCGGACAAGGTCCTCTCCTCGCGATGATTGATTCAGGTGCTGAGAATGATCACGGTGCAGGACTTGGTGTCTCCGGCCTTGTCCCCGCCCATGCAATGGGCCAGGCCCACCCGGGCGCCGGGAATCTGGCGGGTTTCGGCCCGGCCGCGCAGCTGGCTCACCAGCTCCACCACCTGGGCCACGCCGGTGGCGCCCACCGGGTGCCCCCGGCTGAGCAACCCGCCGGAGGGGTTCACCGGCACCCGCCCCCCCAGGGAGGCGTGCCCCTCGGCCACGAAGCGTCCGCCCTCGCCGGGCGGGCACAGGCCCAGGGCCTCGTAGTGCAGAATCTCCGAGATGCTAAAGGCGTCGTGGCACTCCACCAGGTCCAGGTCCACCGGGCCCATGCCTGCCTTTTCATAGGCCTGGCCGCAGACCCGGTAGTCGGTCTCCCAGCTGGCCAGGTTCTGGGGCGAGCGGTAGTCGCCGGTGCCCAGCACCGCCGCGTCCACCCGCACCGCGTCCCCGCCCAGCTCCTTGGCCGCCGAGGGCGAGCAGACCAGCGCGGCGGCCGCGCCGTCGGCGATGGGGCAGCATTGCAGCCGGGTGAGCGGGTCCACGATCATGGGCGCGGCCAGCACCTCGTCCACGGTTATGGCCTCGCGGAACATGGCCACCGGGTTCCGGGCGGCGTGGGCCCGGTTTTTCACCGCCACCAGGGCCAGTTCTTCCAGGCTGGTGTCGAACTCAGCCATGTGGCGCTTGGCCCGCAGGGCGAAGCTGGCCGGGGCCACCAGGCCCAGCTGGGTGTCCCACTCGCTCTCCCCGGAGTTGATCAGCCCGAACTCGGGCACGCACATCTTCTCCGCGCCCACCGCCAGGGCCACCTCGGCCTGGCCCGCGGCCACGGCGTTGCAGGCCAGGTAGAAGGCGGTGGAGCCGGAGGTGCAGGCGTTCTCCACGTTGACCACCGGCACCCGGTTGATGCCCACCTCCCAGAACACGTTCTGGCCGATGGTGCTATCCCCGAAAAGGCGGCTGCTCACCGCGTTGGCGAAGAAACAGGCCTCCACCCGCTCCGGCCCGATGCCCGCGTCCTTCAGGGCCAGATAGGCGGCCTCGGCCCCCATGTCCACCACCGTGCGCTCCGGGTGCTTGCCAAAGGGGATCATCCCCGCCCCGATTACCATGGGCTTAGGCATCGCCGCCCTCCCCCGCCGCCAGGCCGAAGAAGGGGCGCGCGCAGGGCTCGCCCCGGTTGTCCAACCCCAGGGGGGCGGTTCTCAGCTCCACCCGGCTGCCCATGGCCAGATCCTCGATGCGGCCGGGGTCCAGCAGGCCGAAGACGCGCAGGCCGCTTTCGGTCAGGTCCACGAAGCCCACCGCATAGGGATGAGGCAGGCCCAGGGGCGGGCGCACCCGCACCACGGTGAAGCTGTGGATCACCCCGTCGCCACCCAGGCTCCGCTCTTCCAGCGGCCCCAGGCATGAGGGGCAGTAGCGCGGCCGGGGGAAGAAATCGCGGCCGCAGTCCGGGCAGCGGCCTCCGATCAGGTGCGGGGCTCCTTCCCGGTCTCGGCCCACGATTCCCTCCGGTATCAAGGGAAGGTCGTTTTGTTTGTCGTCTGGTGTCATGGCTTCCCCATGGTCAAGGGCCATGGGAGGCGGCGATGCCGCCCCCCCAAGCGGGCGTTCCCTACTCGCCGGGCTGGGGCAGGGGGAACAGCTCGTAGATCTTCATGGCCACGTTCATGTCGCCGGTCATCTTGAGCCGCCCGCTCATAAAGGCCTGCATGCCGTCGATCTCGTAGTTGACCATAGACAAAAACAGGTCCGTGCCGCAGGTCTGGGACACGGTGGGCGTGGGGTGGCGCTCATTGACCAGCTCGGCGGTGCCGTCGGCCACCTTGATGTGCCAGACCCCGCCGTTGTCGCCCAGCACGTCCCACTGGAACACCGCGTTCACTCCCTGGGCGGCTTCGGGGTTGAACACCTCCAGCATCTTTTCCATGGCTTGAATGGGCTCGGTAAAAGGCATCCTGTTCCTCCCTTTTTTTGATGGGCCCCTCGCGGCCCGTCGAATGAAACGATCCCCTGGCGGTCCCTAGGGCTTGAGCATCACCTTGATGCACTTGTCCTTGTGATGCTCGAACAGCTCGTAGGCCTCCATGGCCTGGGAAAGCTCGAAGGTATGGGTGGTCAACATGGACAGGTCCACGCGGCCGTTCTCCAACAGGCTCATAAGCTTGCGCATGTGGCCCAGGTTGCCCAGGCCCATGCTGATGCGCACCCCCGAGAGCCCCAGGATGGGCAGATTCAGGGAGACCGGCTCGTTGAAGAGCCCCACGATGGACAAGGTCCCGCCCCGGCGCAGCACCCCCAGGCCGTGGTTGAAGGTGGTGGTAAGGCCCGCCGCCTCGATGGCCACGTCGGCCCCGCGCATGTCGGTGAGGCCCAGGATGTGGCTGGTGACGTCCACCTTGCTGGCGTCGATCACCTCGGCGCCCAACTGCTCGGCCAGGGCCAGGCGGTTGGGCAATACGTCGATGGCGAACAAACGGGCCGGGCTGTAGAGCATGGCCGAGGCGATAGCGCAGAGCCCCACCGGGCCGCAGCCGAACACCGCCACGGTGTCGCCGGGGCCCACACCGCCTTCCACCACCGCGTGGTAGCCGGTGCCCCACACGTCGCCCACCAGGATGGCCTGCTCGTCGCTCACGTTGTCCGGGATGGGCACGGCGCACATGTCCGCGTCCGGCACCAGCACGTACTCGGTCTGGGCCCCGGAGAGCGGGCGGCCCTTGTAGAAGCCGCCGCCCCACACGCCGCCCACCTCGCAATACTGCACCTGGCCCCGCTGGCAGGCGGAGCAGCAGCCGCACCACAGGCAGGCGGGCACGTCCACCCGGTCGCCGGGCTTGAACAGGCGCACCCCCTCGGACACCTCCTCCACCACGCCCACGAACTCATGGCCGATCACCGTGCCGGGCATGATGGGGATCTCGCCGTGTTTAATGTGCAGGTCAGACCCGCAGACGGCGGTGGTGGTCACCTTGACCAGCATCTGCCCCGGAGCGTCGATGGCCGGCTTGGGCACTTCCTCCAGGGCCAGCTGGTGGCCGGGTTTCAGCATTACCGCTTGCATTAATCCACCCTCCCCTTTTCTTCCAGTTGTCGTCGCCGCCTCAACGGGTCAGCTTCACTCCGGCCGCCTCGCGGTCCCAGGTGTCCTCGGTCACTCCCTGATTGCGCAACAGAACCTTCTGCACCCGCTCGGTGGGGGTCTTGGGCAGGGCCTCCATGAAGCGCAGATAGCGCGGCACCATGAAGTAGGCCATGCGCTCGGCGCAGTGGGCGATGAGCTCCTCGGGGCTCAGCTCCATGCCCGGCTTGAGGGTCAGGCACACCATCACCTCGTCCTCGCCCATGGCCGACTTCACGGCCACGGCGGCGCACTCCATCACCGCCTCGTGGGTGCGGATGCCTTTTTCCACCTCGAACGAGCTGATGTTCTCGCCCCGGCGGCGGATGGCGTCCTTCTTGCGGTCCACGAAATGGTAGTAGCCGTCCTCGTCCTGGATCAGATAGTCGCCGGTATGGAACCACAGGTCTTGCCAGGCCTCCACGGTCTGGGCGGGCATGTCGTGGTACTCCAGGAGCAGGCAGTTGGGCTCGGTGGTGCGCAGCAAACATTCGCCGGGCTGGCCGGTGGGAACGGTAAGACCGTCGTCGTCCACCAGCTTCACCTGATAGCCCGGCAGCAAGGGGCCGCAGGAGCCGATCTTGCGCTTGCGCACCGTGTTGAGCATGGGCACCCCGATCTCGCTCATGCCGTAGCCCTCGATGAGGCGCACCCCGAAGCGCTCCTCAAAAGGCTTGTACAGGTCCGGCGGCGCGCCGGCCCCGAACATCACCCGCAGCGGGTTGTCCAGGTCATCGGGCCTGGGCTCGGCCTTGTAGAGGATCTGCAAGATGCCGCCGATGTAGTTGAACTCGGTGCAGCCGTACTTCTTCACCTCGGACCAGAAGTTGCTGGCCGAAAAGCGCCTGCCCAAGACCATGCGCGCCCCGCTCATCAGGGCGGGCATGGTGGAGAGGAACTGCGCGTTGCCGTGGAACAGGGGCAGCGCGTTGAACAGGCAGTCCTCGGGGCCGTACTCGGCGGCGCCGCGGCAGATGTCGCCCATGAACAGGGCGTAGTTGTGGGGCATCACCGAGCCCTTGGAAGGCCCGGTGGTGCCGGAGGTGTAGACGATGGCAAAGGGGTCGTTCCAGAGCACCTCGGCGGGGGCGTAGGTTCCGTCGTTGGCCACCATCGCGGCGTAGGCCGTGGCGGGCTTGCCCAGGTCCGAGGCCTCCCCGCCCAGCACCACCACCCGCTCCAGGCCGGGCAGCTCGCCCAGCACCGGGACCAGGCGCTCCAGGAAGGGCTCCTCCACCACCACCACCTTGCTGCCCGACTGGCCCAGCATGTAGGCCAACAGATCGCCGCGGTGGGCCGTGTTCACCGGCACCTCCAGCGCGCCCAGCTTGCTCAGGCCGAACCACAGGAACAGGTACTCGGGGCGGTTGCTCATGAGGATGGCCACCTTGTCGCCCTTGGCCACGCCCAGGGCCTGGAGGCCGGCGGCCACCTGGTCCGAGGCGCGGTCGAAGTCCTGGTAGCCAAAGGACTCCTCGCCGAAGCGCAGGAACTCGCGGTTGCCGAACTCGGCCGCCTTGTCTTGTAGGGCGCGGTGCACCACCCGGCTGTGGGTCAGGTTGTCTTGGGTCATGGCGCTTCCTCTACAGGCTGGGCATCAGGGGGCCCTGCTTGATGCCCACCTTGGGGTGCGGATAGGTGACGTAGCAGTTGAGCACGTCCTCGCTGGGGCTGAGCTTGAGCCACTCGGCCTCGAACTCGTCATAGGGCTTGGCCGAGGCCAGGCGCGCGGCCACCGCCTCCTGGCGCCGGGCCTTGGTGGCCTCCTCGTCCAGGCGCAGGGTGTCCGGGTCGTAGGAAACCTTGTACACGTGGTCCACCACCCACTCCGAGACCAGGCCCTCGGCCAGGTCGTTCAGGGCGGCCTGGGGGTCGCGCTCCAAGACGTCGCCGTAGCCCGCGCCCCCGCCCACCGGCACGTAGAAGGTGTCGCCGTACATGAACAGCTGGATGGGATGGGTGATGTGGTGGTACTCCCGCTGGCCCTCTTCCGGGTTGCCTTCGCCGTACACCTGGTCCAGGTTGCACGGCAGGCTGTTTTCCGAGGCGCTCAGGAGCCCGCCCAGGTTGCTCTGGCGCACGGTGCTGAGAAACACCGGGGGCACGGCATAGCCGCCGAAGATGCCCAAGGTGGCCGGGAAGCGCGAGCCGAAGCCGAAGCAGCCCATGGCCACGCCGGGCACATGGTGCATCTTCATGCCGAAGCCGATCCCCGCCCCGCCGCGATACTTGCCGTGGCCGTAGGAGTTCTTGAAGTAGTTGCGGAACAGGTACATGAAGGGCCGGTCCGCCTCGGTGGTCTCCACGTCGGAGCAGTCGCTCATGGTGGCGAAGAAGGCCCCGGCTCCGTTGACCCCGTCCTGGTCGCTGCGCGCCCCGGCTCCGGTGGCGTTCATCTCCGGGGTGATGTCGGCCACCGGCTCGCCCCACTGGTTCATGCCGCCGAACAGGGGCACCCCGAAGCCCTGGAACCAGGAGGCCTGGGCCCGGCTGGGGTCCATGTGATAGGTCATGCGCGCCCCGGCCATGAACATGGCGTTGGCGAACAGGGTCTGGGGGAAGGGGGCCATGGTGGTGGGCGCCTCGCCCTTGGCGTTCAAGAGGCAGTCCTCGGGGAACTCCCATTCCATGGGGGCCAACAGCGCGTTGTTGGCCGGCAGGTCGTGCAGGAACCAGCCGCAGAAGTAGACCATGGCCATGCCGATGATGCCCTGGAAGAAGCTGTTCAAGGGCTTGTCGGGCAGCATGGGGCTGGTGTCTTCGAACACGAGCTTGATGGTGTCGCCCTTCTTGACCACCGCCAGGTTGATCTTGGTCAGATCCTCGGCCATACCCACGGTGTCCATGAAGCGCGGCTGGCGGAACACGCCGTCGTTGAGCTGGCTCACCTTTTGGCGGGCCGCATCGGCGGTGACCGCCAGGATGCGCCGCAGCCCGCCCACCACCAGGTCCGAGCCCTTCTGGGAGGCGAAGTCCAGGATGCGGCGCTGGGCGATGCGGCAGGCGGCCAGGCGCGCCTTGATGTCCAGGATCATGGTGCGGGCGTCGCGGTTCATGGAGGCCATCATGGCCAGGATGTCCTCGCGCAGGACGTAGTTCTCGCCCACCTTGATGGGCGGGGCGATGAAGCCCTCGTCGTACTTGGTGCGGGCGCGCGGACAAACCCCGCCCGGGTCGGTGCCGCCGTTCTCGCCGGAGTGGACCACCGCGCCCACGAAGCAGATCAACTCGCCCTCGTGGAACACCGGCACGCACAGGCCCATGTCCGCCGGGTGCACCCCGCCGTAGAAGGGATCGTTGAAGAAGAACGAGTCGCCTTCCTTGACCCCTACCGATTCGTCGTCCAGGTAGTGCTTGACGATGTATTTCACCGGGAGCTGGCCCAACACGGCGTGGAACCAGATGCCCGTGGCCACCACCGCCAGGTCGCCCTGGGCGGTGTAGATGCCGAAGGCCACATCGCCCCAGCGCATGCCCGAGGAGGCGCCCAGCTTCATGGTGGTTTCCTTGCCCTCCTGGGCCACCATGTTCATCTTGTGGACGAAGATGTCGTACTCAACGTCGTCGATCTTGTCCTGGGCCGCGGTTTCGCGAGGCGTCATGGGCTCGGGCTTGAGCCGCTGCACCACCTCCATGTCCCTTGCGTAGACCATCGCGCACATGGCTTATCTCCCTCTCGCCGGCCCCCTCGGCCGGCGGTGTGGTTTCGTCTGTCGCCCTATCCCCGGTTCAGCCGGAGCACTCCGCTGCCGAAGCCGTCCTTGACGAAGCTCCAGCCCGGCTCCAGCACGTAGGTGGTCTCCGGCGCCTCGATGAGGGCCGGGCCCTCGATGCGGTTGCCCGCCTCCAGGGCGTCGAAGTCGAACACCGGGGTCTGCTGGAAACCGCCCAGGGCCTGCCAATAGGCCTGGCGCGGCTCGCGGCGGGCCGCCTCGGGCGGGGTCTCGCCCTTTTCCGGCTCGGGCTGCATGGTCGTGCCCTCGGTCTGCACGTAGGCGGTGAGGTAAAAGCACTCCACGTTCACCCCGCCCTGGGGGAAGGTGGCCTCGGGGGTGTAGATGGCCGAGTAGTCCTCGGTGAAGCGGTCGCAGATGTCCTTGAAGTCGTCCGGGCCGGACACGCTCAGGTGGGGGCTGATGATCTTGGTCAGGTTGTACTGCATGCCGTAGCGCATATCCAGCTCCAGGCGGAAGCCGATCTGCTCCGGCGTGTAACCCTCCAGGCCCAGGTCGGCGGTGGCCAGCTCCTTGAGCTCCTCCACCACCGTGTTGAAGGCCGCGTAGTCCTGGGTGTAGCACTGCTCGGCGTAGTAGAAGACCTTCATGGTCTTGGACTTGTCCCAGACCTGCTGGATGTTCACCGTGGAGGCGCCGTAGGCCCCGAACACCGGCGAGGTGGAGGCCACGACGACCTTGTCCACTTGCAGGTAGGGCGCGAAGCCGCAGGCGTGGGTGGCCCCGGCCCCGCCGCAGGCAAAGAGCACGAAGTCGCGGGGGTCGTGGCCCTTGAGCGCCACCTCGTTGAACACCGCCTGGCCCATGTGGGCGTCCACCACCGCGCGGATGCGCCGGGCCGCCTCCACCACGTCGATGCCCAGGGGCTCGGCGATGCGGCTCTGGATCGCCTCCTTGCTCAGGTCCTCGTCCAGGAGCATCTCGCCGCCCAGGTAGTTCTCCGGGTTCAGATAGCCCAGCACCAAATCCGCGTCGGTCACCGTGGGCTCGGTTCCGCCCAGGTCGTAGCAGGCCGGGCCGGGCATGGACCCGGCGGACTGGGGCCCCACCTCCAGGGAGTTGCCCATCAGCTCGTTGACCCAGGCGATGGAGCCGCCGCCCGCGCCGATGGACTTGACCTCGATGGCCGGGATGTTGGTGCGCCAGCGGTCGATCACCGGGATGAAGTCATAGGTCTGCAAGCGGCCGCCGCTGACCACCCCGATGTCAAAGGAGGTGCCGCCCATGTCGGTGAAGATGATGTTCTGGTGGCCGTACTGTTTGCCCAGGGTCAGGGCGCCGTGCAACCCGGCCACCGGCCCGGCGTTGTGGGTGAGCACCGCGCGGGTGCGGCTCACCTTCTTCATGCCGCCGGTGTTGTGGATGAGCATCAGGGGCCGCTTGTAGCCGCCGTCGCGCAGCTCGTTGCCCAGCTTGGTCAGCTCGTCGGCCATCACGCCGTGGATGTAGGCGTTGACGATGGTGGTGATGAAGCGGGTGTACTCGCCGCTCTTGGGCGAAACGTCGCTGGAGAGGAACACCGGCAACGAGCCCAGGTAATCCTCGGGGTACTCCTCCTCTATCACCTGCTTGATCATGCGCTCGTGGGCCGGGTTGGAGAAGGACCACAACAGGCACACCACGAAGCCCATGGCCCCCTTGTCCACCAGCTCCTGCAAGGCGGCCAGGATGTCCTCGCGCTTCAAGGGGCAGACCGGGGTGCCGAAGGAGTCCATGCGCTCACGCACCCCCACCACCATGTTGCGCGCGATCAGGGGCTCGGCCTTGTTGATGCGGGCCAGATCCTTGTTGCCCTGGCTGTCGCCGCCGTCGGCCCAGGAGCGGGCCCGGCCCAGGAAGATGGCGTCCTCGTGGCCCGCGGTGGTGATCAGCCCCAGCTTGGGCCCGTTGCGCTCGATCAGCGCGTTGGTGCCCAGGGTGGTGCTGTAGCGCACCGCCTCGGTGCCCCCCAGGAACTCGCCCATGCCCACCCCTTGGGCGCGGGCCAGCTGCTTGATGCCCCGCATGAAGCCCACCGAGAGGTCGTAGTGGGTGGTGGGCGATTTGGTGATGAGCCCCCGGCCCTCACCCTCGGTGGCGTAGAAATCGGTGAAGGTTCCCCCGATATCGATATTGACCGTCGTTCCCATATGGCAAATCTCCTTAAACCCGGGCCTAGAGCTGGACCCGGGCGATCTCCTTTACCAACTGGTGCATGGTGTCCAGGTTGGCCTCGCGGGTGGCCGGGCCCAGGCTGGTGAAGAAAAAGCCGCGCCCGGCCTGGGAGCGGTAGAGCTCCAGGCCCAGGGCCATCGCTTCGCGGGCCGCTTCCAGGTCGTCAAGGGGCAGGCCAATGCCCAGGCCCAGGCCGTGTCCGGCCAGGTTCTCCAGGGTCTGGCGGGAGGGCAGGCCGCCCTCGCGGGATTGCCCCAGGACGTGGAAGTCCATCTTCAGCTGCTCCAGGCCTCCGGGCAGCTCGGCCTCGTAGTCCTGCAGGAACATGCCCACCGGGATGTCGTAGTGGGCCACCAGGTTGCGCAAGGTGTTGTAGATCTTGCGTTGGGCCATGGTGATGGGCTCCCGGGCCAGGGCGTGACCTTCCAGGAAGATGAGCACGTCGGGCCGCGTGGCGCAGAAGGCCTCGGTCACCCGCACCGCCAGGGGCTTGATCTCGCCCAGGCGGGCGGCACCCTCTTCCAGGCCGAAGAGCTGCCCGGCCAGGCTCACCGGCCCGGTGAGCACGGCCACGCAGGCCCGGCTGGAGCGCGACACCTCGAATATCTGGCGGGTCTTTTCCAGGGCCACCTTGAGGCGGCCCGCCTGCTCGGGCTCGGGGCAAAGCGCGGCCGCCGGCCCGGCCAGCATGGGCCTGTCGTCCTGCCACTGAACCGGACAGCCGCAGGCCTCGGCCAGGAGGGTGAAGTCCAGCCCGGCCACCACCCCGTCCAGATTGAAAAGGTCTGCCGTCTTGATAAGCAGGTTGGCCCAAGCGGTGGGGTCCTGGGTGTAGGCCTCGACCTTCACCCCGCCCACCCGCGCGGCCAGCCCCCGCACCAGAGGCACGAAGGCCGGACGCGACAGAGGCGCGCCCTCCAGGAAGCTGGCGAATAGCTCCCGCCCGGTGGCCATGACTACGCGCCGTGCCTTTCTTTCAGTGCGTCCAGGTCCAGCTCGATGTCATGGGTGATTGGGTGCCCGGGCGGCAGGTACTCGTTTTCCACCATGATGCCGCAGCCGGGGCAGTAGAACTCCAGCAGGCGGCAGTAGTTGGGGTCCGGGGTGAAGCTGTAGGCCTGGCCCTCCACCAGGGGCGGATGCACCTCGGCCATGTCCTTCTCGGCCACCAGGCAGCCCTTCTTGTAGTTCTCCCGGGCGCTGACCAGCTCCTTGCCGCAGCGCTGGCAGCACCACATCTCGTTGCCCAGGTCTATCTCCAGGTACTCCGTGATCCTGACCTTCATGACCGGACCTCCTCCAGGAGCGCGTTGTTATAGGGGTCCACGGACAGGCGCCAGCCAGTAGGCAGATAGACCGTGGTGTGTTCGGACTCCACCAGGGCGGGGCCGCTGATCTGGTGGCCGTTGCCCAGGCGGGCCCGGTCGTACACCGGCACCTTGGCCCCTTGGCTTTCCTTTTCCGCGAACACCTGACGCTCGCCCTTGATGGCCTCCTTGGCCTCGCCGGTGGCCGGGGGCATCTGGGGGAACTGGTAATGCGGCACCGAGGCTTGGGCCAAAAGGCTGATGGTGTTCAGGCTCAGGGCGCCGCCGCCTTCCCAGCCCTCGGCGGCCAGGAGCGCCTTGGCCTGCTCGGCCACGGCCTTGATTTGGCTCGCGTCCTCGATCAGCTCCACCGGCGCGGCCACCTTGACCTCCGGGCCGCCTTCGCTCGGCTGCACCAGCAGCTCCAGGGCCTGGGCCATCTCCTCGGGGGCGAAGCCCTCGCCGCGCATGTCGCGCTGGGCCTCGGCGTCCATGGAGGCGTAGGCCGCCGCCAGGGCCTCGGCCAGGGCGGGGTCGTCCAGGCCCAGACCCACCCGGCGGTAGTAGAGGTGCCCCACGTCCATGCCCAGGGAGCTGAAGGCCGAGAACACCGCCGAGAAGGGGGTCATCACGATCTTCTTGAGGCCGGCGGCCGAGGCGATGTCGCAGATGTGGGCCGGCCCGGCCCCGCCGTAGACCACCAGCAGGGGATCGAAGCCCTCGCCGCGCTCGTTCTTGATGCGGGCCAGCTCCTCGGCCATGGCCTTGTCGATGTCCTGCTTGATAGCCAGGGCCGCCTCCTCGGGGCTGATGCCCAGAGGCTCGGCCACCTTGCTGGCCAGCAGCTCGCGGGCCTTGGCCGCGTTGAGCTTCATGGTGCCGCCCAGGAAGAAGTCCGGGTCCAGCAGGCCCAGCACCAGGTCCGCGTCGGTCACCGTGGGCTCGGACCCGCCCAGGTCGAAGCACACCGGGCCGGGCAGCGCGCCCGCCGACTGGGGCCCCACTTGCAGGCCCTTGCCGTTTACCGAGGCGATAGAGCCGCCCCCCGCGCCGATGGCCCGGATGGAGAGCATGGGCAGGTTCACCGCGAAGCCTTCCACGTCGGGCTCCAGGGTGTAACTGGGTTGGCCCGCGCTCACGTAGCCCAGGTCAAAGGAGGTGCCGCCCATGTCGGCCGAGATCAGGTCTTGGGCCCCGTAGAGCTGGCCGATGAGGCGCGCGCCCAACAGGCCCGCCGCCGGGCCGGAGTTGTAGGTGTTGATGGCCCGCGTCTTGGCCACCCGGGCCACGGCCCCGTTGTTGTGCACGATGAAAAGGTTCTTGGCGTAGAGCCGCTGGCGCAGCTCCTCGCCCGCCTTGTAGAGCAGGCGCACCAGCTTGGCGTGGATGTAGGCGTTCAAGACCGCCGCGTTGATCCGCGCCGCCTCGCCGCTGCGGCGGGTGATGTCCGAGGACAAGAACACCGGCACCGAGCCCAGGAAGTCGCGGGGGTAGAGTTCCTTGATCTGCCGCCGGGCCAGGCGCTCGTTGGCCGGGTTGCGGTCCGAGCCGGCCAGGGCCAGCACCAGGCAACGGGCCCCGGCGTCGATCAGCTCCTGAGCCATGGCCAGAACCTCGCCGGCCTCGGGCTCGGAGAGCACCGCGCCGTCCGGGCCGATCTCCCCGCCGATCTCGCGCACCATGTCCGGCGCCACCAGGGGAGCCTTGCCGCCGTCCTCCTGGCAGGGGGCGTACTCGCCGTGGCCCTTGCTGAGTAGCAGGCCCACCTTGGCCCCATCACGCTGGATGATGGTGTTGGTGCCGATGGTGTTGGAAAAGCGAATGATCTCGGTCTGGTAGAGCAGGTCCTCCACCGGCAGCCCGAAACGCGCCGCCCCGGCCTCGATGCATTTCAAGAAGCATTCGGTCAGGTCGTGCGGCGTGGTCGGCACCTTCACCGAGGCTGAGCGGTCCCCGGACAGGAAAAACCCGTCGGTGAAGGTCCCGCCCGTATCAATGTCTATGCTGAAGCTCATTACCGTCCCCTCCCTGTGGACTAAGCCCTTTTTTGGTCTACCGGCGGGGGCGTGGGCCCCCCGGATATGCCGTACAGGACGAATTCGACCACCTCTTGGCTGGTCTCCTCGAAGTTCATGCGGCCCTCGGGCCGGTACCAGCGCAAATGCCAGTTGAGAACGCCCAGAATGTTGAAGGCGGCGATGGTGGGGCTTTTGAAATTGGCTTCGCCCGCCTCTTGCAGCGCTACGAGATGCTCGCGGTAAATGTCCAAGATTTCGCGTTGATACTTCAGGTTGGCCCGGTAGCCCTCGGGCGAGAGGTGCTCCTCGTTGAGGAAGAACACCTTGGCCTCTTTCTTGAAAACGCCCGAGAGCTCCAGATGGGTCTCGATGAGCCTTTTGAAGCGCTCCCGGGGCGTCCCCGGCTGTTGGCTGGCCTCGCGCAGGGTGCGGATCACCCTGCCGGAGGCGGTCTCCAGGATGGCCAGCAGCAGGCCTTCCTTGTCGCCGAAGTGATGATAGATGTTGGAGATGCTCAGCCCGGTGGCCTTGGCTATCTCCCGGATCGAGGTGCCCACGAAGCCGCGCTCGGCGAACAGCTCCAAGGCGCTTAGAGCCAGTTTTTCTTTGCTGCGATTGGTTTCGCTCAAAGGTCCTCTTTTCGCAAAACGAGGATTAGGTTGCTCTTCCCGAGTATCCCTACCCGCGGCGAGGCCTGCCCTTGACGATGATGTGGATGCTCTGAAGGAGGGGCGCTGCGATCTAGATCGATCGTTCGACCAAGTATGAATTGAACTTAATCGATCGATCGATCTAAAGTCAATCCCCAAAAATGACCCTGCCCCATTTTTCTGGGCACCAGGCGGCCATCAATCATTTTATTCAATTATATTAACTTGTTAAACTGAATAACTCCGCTTTGCCCGCCGACATAAAGCCGGCGGGTCCCCTTAAAAACCCTCACGCACCTAGGCCGAAATGGGCCGGATTCAGCCTTTTTGCACGGCGCCGTCTTGCCGCGCCCGGTGGAAACCACCCCCGCGAGATCCACCGCTCCGGCTTTGCCCCCCGGCCCTTCAACGCAAAGAGGGCCCAGCCGAACGGCTGAACCCTCTCAAACAGTCGTGGCGTCCCCAACGGGATTTGAACCCGTGTCGCTGGCGTGAAAGGCCAGTGTCCTGGACCTGGCTAGACGATGGGGACGTCTAATTTTCTAAGCATGGTGGGCCGTGCGTGATTCGAACACGCGACTCTCTGCTTAAAAGGCAGATACTCTACCAACTGAGTTAACGGCCCGTTTTTACAGAGGTTGGATTTGTACCACGCACCCAAGGGGGTGTCAAGAAAAGCCAATACACCTCTGCCGCGCGGCATGGCTTGCCATCCGGCGCGTTTGGGATTAGGGTGTATAATATCATCAAAACGCCTCTCGCGCCGCCGCAGTTTGGCCGGCGAGGCCCGAAAAATTCGGCTTTTTCGCGCACCCCGGAGATGTCGCCATGGCAAAGGCCAAGAAAACCGCCCCCGCCAAAAAGCAGGCCCCGGCCGAACAGCCCGAGCAGCACAAGCTCAGCTTCTATCCTTCCTGGTGCAAGCGCTGCGGCAACTGCGTGGCCTTCTGCCCGCGCGACGCCCTGGCCGCCGACCAGTGGGGCTACCCTTTCTTGGCCAGCCCGGACCGCTGCACCACCTGCGGCCTGTGCGAGATGCTCTGCCCGGACTTCGCCATCAGTCTGGGCGAAGGCGAGCCCGGCTCGGCCATGTCTCCGGCGGCGCGTTGCCAGCGCCCGGCCCAGCCACCCAGCACCAGCCCCGAGCGCCTGGCCCCGGCCCCGCCCGAGGAAAAATAAGCCCCTTGCCCGGGGCCGCCCCGAAGGCGCAACAAAGCCGTTGACCTAGCTTGTTCCCGCTGGTACATATTCTTCAACTCTATAAAAATTGCCTTTTCGGCCCCTGTGCCCGGCCCGCCGCGGCCGGGTCTTTGCGAGGATATCCATGAGCCAAAAGCGCCCCAAGCTACAGCTGGACGAGGACTTTGTTTTCGCGTGCCACAAGGGCCTGAAGTGTTACACCTCCTGCTGCCGCGACGTGAACATCATGCTCACGCCCCATGACGTGCTGCGCATGAAAAAGGCCCTGGGCCTCACCTCCAGCGAGTTCCTGGAGAAGTACACCGACCTGGTGCAGCTCAAGGGCAAGGCGGTGCCCCTGGTGCAGTTCCGCATGAACGATGCGGACAACAAGAAGTGCTTCTTCGTGGGGCCCGGCGGCTGCTCGGTCTACGAGCACCGTCCCTGGGCCTGCCGCATGTTCCCCCTGGACGAGCACGCCCAGGGCGGCTTCCAGGTGGCGGTGACCCCGGACCGCTGTCACGGCCTGGCCGAGGGCGACGACTGGCGGGTGCGCGACTGGCTCAAGGACCAGGGCGCCACCGCCTCCAAGGAGATGGACGGCTCCTACGAGTCGCTGGTGAGCCACGAGTGGATCAACCAGCTGGGCGAGCTGGACAACCCCAAGGTCCAGCAGATGATCCTGTTGGCCCTCTACGACCTGGACCGCTTCCGCGAGTTCGTGCTCAACTCCAGCTTCCTGGACCGCTTCGACCTGGACGAGGACACCATCTTCGCGGCCAAGACCGACGACGTGGCCCTGTTGGACCTGGGCTACGCCTGGGTGCGCTTCGGCCTGTTCGGCCAGAAGACTCTCAAGCTCAAGGAGCAGCCCGCCGGGGAC
This sequence comes from Desulfarculaceae bacterium, assembly GCA_020444545.1. Classification (NCBI taxonomy): domain Bacteria; kingdom Pseudomonadati; phylum Thermodesulfobacteriota; class Desulfarculia; order Desulfarculales; family Desulfarculaceae; species Desulfarculaceae bacterium. Next base: position 443,489 of record JAHLKT010000003.1, read on the forward strand.
GGCAAATAGTGCTGCCCGACGTAGACGACCCCCGCTTTTCCGAGCTGGGCGAGCAGGGCTTCTCCTTTGCCTGCCATCCCGGGGTGCCCTGCTTCAATCAGTGCTGCCGCCGCCTGAACCTGGTGCTCACTCCCTACGACGTGTTGCGCCTCAAGACCCACCTGGGCATCAGCTCCGGCGAGTTCATCGAAAAGTACACCGAGGTGGAGAGCGGCCAGAACGGCTGGCCCCTGCCCCGCCTGGCCATGAGCGACACGGCCGAGCGCACCTGCCCCTTCCTCAGCGAGGCGGGCTGCACCGTCTACCCCGACCGCCCCGGCGCCTGCCGCACCTATCCCCTGGGCCGCGCCACCAAGGGCGGGGCCAACCGCGGCCCCTCTGAGGAGCAGTGGTTCCTGGTGCGCGAACCCCATTGCCGGGGCTTTGAAGAAGGCCCCTGCTGGAGCCCCCAAGAGTGGACCAAGGACCAGGGGTTGGAGGCCTACAACGCCAACAACGACCTGTTCCTGCCCCTGGTGACCCGCCAGGCCCCGGCGGCCGACGCGGGGCAAGCGGCCAAGAAGATGCAGATGTTCTTCATGGCCTGCTACAACCTGGACCAGTTCAAGCAGTTCGTGGCCCAGAGCCGCCTGGCCCAGCTCATCGACCTGGACCCCACCCGCTTGGAGCTGATCCAGAGCAACGACCTCCAGCTCTTGAAGTTCGCCTTTGACTGGCTCCGCTTCAGCCTTTTCGGCGAGCCCACCCTGCGCCTGAAGCGAAGGGAAGCCGGGGCCTAGCGTTTCACTCGTTAGTCAGGGCGTCCCCGGGGCCTAGACGAACTTGGTGGCCATGGACAGCAACCCGTCCAGGATACCAACCAGTTCGGCCAGGTCATCCAAAGCCTTTGCCAATGCCTCCATCTTTTCGAGTGATTTCTTCAGTTCCGCATTGATGGCCTTGAGCCTCTTGTTGGCTTCCAATACTGCCTGGGTGCCTTCCTTGAAACGGGCGGTCACCACGTTTACCAGGCAAGCCCGCAGCCGCTTACCCAAGGCCAGGAATTCCTTCCGGCGTTTATGCGGCAAGCTGAGGTCCATGGAAAGATCGAAACAGGCGTCTATGATCGCCGCCAACAAAACCGTATCCACCTTGATCATTGCTAATTACCTCCAGCCATCCTGAGTTCGTCCATGGCCACCACCACAATCTGCACTTCAGATTGGAAGGTGCCCAAGGCCGCCACCAACTCGGTCAGGTTTTTGGGGGCCTTGTCGGACCGCGCGTAATCCACCAAGGCGTTATTCGCCTGCCGCATACTTTGGATAAGGCTGGCGGGGTCGGTGGTGACGGCTAATTCGTACTCCTTTGCCGCCTTCTCAATTTCCGCCAGCATCTTTCGCCGATCCTCCAGGGGCCAGAGCTTGCCGCTGGCTTTATAGTCATTGACCTTGTCGTTGTAGGCATTGACCTTCACGGCCAAGGCTTGCTTGAACCCGGTTACCCTTACCGGCTGAATAAGCTTGGCCAAATCTTGCTGGAGCAAATCGAGTATATCGTTGACTGCCGGGCCGCCCTCGTTGATGGCTTGCTCCAAGAGCTTCTCTCTTTGGGCCTCCAGGACTTCTTGGGACCACAGGGCCACGATGGCGCCGATCGGCGTGATGTAACTACTTGCGGTAGGGTCTTCCTTTTTTTGCAGGGTGTTGAAGGTGCCCGAGAGATTCTTCAGGTTGTCGCTAAGCTTGCCCACGGCGGTCCCGACGTTGGCCGGCGCGTCGGAGCCAGCCAGGGCCGCCAGGCGATTGGCGTATTGACCGATCAAGACAATGCTGTCCGTGCGGGCCTTGATTCCCTCCGGAGAGAACACCTTGTAGTAGAGAGGGCTGGGCTGCTTCTTGCCCTCAACTATTATGGTGCCTCCCACTTCCTTGGTTTGGTCATGGAGGCAACTCTGCAAGTACCAGGTGCGTTCGTTGTCATTCAGCTCGGTGTAATAAGTCGTAATGGCTGCGGCGGACTTGTTTATGCTTGCCTGGAATTGAGTTACCGGGTCGGTGAAGTTCGCCTTCACGCAACCTTGCAAAGCCAGACAGCAGATTAAAAACAACAGGCCTAGGCCAACTCTTCGCTTGGACATGATTCTCCCCCACTTAAAGTTCGGGCAGGCAACGTTCTTCCACGGCGCACCGATGCGCCGAAGCCAAAGCCATGGGCTGGTTATGATCCGAGTTGATGTGCCACGAAGATGGGGCAGGTTGAACCGAGATGAATTCTGTGATGGTACCGTCAGGCTGCCATAGGCCGTTTCGCCTTGCAAGGATTTATTTAGGAACGCGGGCCTCCCTACCTCCGCCCCTTGCCAGGGCCCCACCCGGGGCCTATGCTTTATAGACCCAATTCATCTGCGCGGAGGCATAGGCCCATGGCCAGCAAGCCCAAGGACCCCCAGGCCTGGATCAGCGGAATCGTCAACGACTTCCTGGCCGAATCGCCCAGCAACGACATGCACAACCAAGCCGGCGACCCGGCCTGGGACGACGCCCTGGTGGGCTTCGCCTCGGGCGCGGACCCCATCTGGCAGCAATACAAGGAGTACGTGGGGCCCTTCCATTGGACCCCCTGGGAGGTGTTCAACCAGCACCACCCCGGCGATCCGGTGACCGCCGAGGAGCTGACCGTGATCTCCTGGGTCTTGCCCCAGCGCCCCATGGTGCGCGAGGCCAACCGCAAGAGCCGCAAGTACCCGGCCGAGGAGTGGGCGCGCATCCGCATCTTCGGCGAGGAGTGCAACGTGGGCCTGCGCAAGCACCTGGTCCAGACCCTGAGCCAGGCCGGCCACCCGGCGGTGGCCCCCATGCTGGCCTCCAACTGGACTGTGGTCAACTCGCAGCGCTTCGGCTTCGCCTCGTCCTGGAGCGAGCGCCACGCGGCCCACGCGGCCGGGCTGGGCACCTTCGGGCTCTGCGACGGGCTCATCACCGCCCGGGGCAAGGCGCTCCGGGCCGGCTCGGTGGTGGCCAAGATCAAGGTGGAGCCCACCCCCCGCTACTACACCGATCACCACGCCTATTGCCTGCACTACACCGAGGGCACCTGCGGCAAGTGCATCGACCGCTGCCCGGTGCGGGCCATCACTGTCGACGGCCACGACAAGCAGCGGTGCCGCCAGCACTTGCAAGCCAGCCGCGACTACGTGACCAAGACCTACGGCTTTGTAGGCTACGGCTGCGGCCTGTGCCAGGTGGGGGTGCCCTGCGAGAGCGGCATCCCGGTGAAGGCGGCCCGCGAGGCCCTGGAACGCGGCGAGCTGCCGCCCCCGCCCGCGCCGCTGGCTTAAGAGAAAAAGCAGAAGAAGTTTAGAAAAAGAAAACCGGCCTCCCGCGCGGGGGGCCGGTTTTGATTTAGCCTGACGCCGCCTGCCTTTTCCGGCTCTCCATGTAGGGGCGGGGTTTATCCCCGCCCTGTCTTTTAAACGGCGCTCTCTCGGGCGGGGACAAACCCCGCCCCTACATTGCCAACTTGCCCATTACTTGTCATTGCGAGGAGCGGCTTCCCAGCCGCGAGGAAGCAATCTCTGCCTGTAAGGGATAGTGCTGCCCGAACGATGCCGCCCGGAAAACCGGATTTCTTGCCGCGCCGCCAAGGCGTCGCGGCCCCGATAGCCGAGCTATCGGGGCCAACAGAAAAGTCTGTCTTCTGCTCCTGCTGCCCCCGACAGCTCTGCTGTCGGGGTTGACGAGCGCCAGCGAGGCAACAAGAAATCCCCCGCTCCCTACTCCGGGTCCTTGAAACCGATCTCCGCGTGGTTGCCGTCGCAAAAGGGCTTGTTGCGCGAGGAGCCGCAGCGGCACAGGGTGCAGTGCTCGGTGGATACTTCCACGGCGCGGGGCTCGTGGCCCACCACCTCGATGCCGCCCACCAGGCACAGCGGCCCGTCCGAGGCCACGATCACCTCGGGCTCCCGCTCCAGGTCGCGGTGCTCCACTCCCTCGATGCTATAACTGAGCGCCCCGGAGGGGCAGCGCTCGATGGTGGCGATGATCGCCTCCGCCTCGGCCCCGTCGGGGTTTATCCAGGGCCTGGCCAGGCGGTCGAACACGCCGGGCAACTCATGGGTGCAGATGCCCGAATGGGAGCAGACGTGGCGGTTGTCGTGGATCACGATGCGCGCCCCGGTGTAGTTCTTGCGCCGGTCCATATGCCCGTCGCTCTCCTTGCGGTCGCTGAAATGCAGCGCGCCGTGGGAGCCGTCGCACAGGGGCTTGTTCTCCGAGCCCCCGCAGCGGCAAAGGGCCGCGCCCTTGGGCGAGGCGTAGGTCTCGCCGTCCTCGCCGCGCAGGCCCGCGATGGGGTGCGGCGTGAAGTCGGTGAAAAAATACAAGGGACCGTTGGGCAGGGGGATGATCTGGGGCTTGGGCTTGTCGTCGCTCATGGCTGCCTCCGGGTTGGGACCGCGCGGGCCGCGTGGCCTGGTCCCTAGATTATAAGCCAATCCGGCCACGGGCCGCCAAAAGCCAAGGGCGAGGCCATGGCCCCGCCCTCGTTGCGATTAGATTTTCGAGCTCAGTATCTAATGCTACTTGGCCCCCACGTAGCCGGTGCGGTTCTTGATGCGCGCGTCGATCTCGTCCCTGCTCTCCTGCAACACGCGCATGGTCTTCTCGGCCGCGGCGATCAGCTCGCTGCTGTTGCCCTCGGCGATGAGCCGCCCGGGCAGGAGCATCTTGCGGCGGGCCAAAAAGGCCACGATCTCGTCCTCGGCGTCCAGCTCCACCCCGTATTTCTCGGACAGGGCCAGAAGCTCCTCGCCGAACTCCTGGGGGTGCTCGAAAAGCTCGCTGGGCACGTTGGTCTCCCGCGAGAGCGCCACCGCCTTGCCCGGAGGCAGGCTGGAGCCGCAGATCAGGTCGGCCGCGTGGGCCAGTTGGTGGATGATCAGCGAGTCGTCGGCGTCCTTGCTAAGGGCCAGGTACACGTGGGTGGGGTCCAGGACCCTGGTCTTGTGGGGGTTGATCAGCACCCCGCCCGAGGTGGAGCGCGGCGCGTCGGCCGCCCCGGCCTGTAGCTGGGCGTAGGAGACCAGGTCCACCAGCTTCACCCGGATGGTCTTGCCCCCCGGCGAGGTGAGGGAAAAGTCCGCGACCATCTCCGCGGCGCGGGGATGGTCGCAGGCCGGTAGTTTGGTTATGGCCAGGGCGATTTGGCCGGGGTCTTGGGTCAGGCGATCGGTTACGATGTCCTTTTCGCGCCCCATGTGGCAGCGCTTGAACTTTTTGCCGCTGCCGCAGGGGCAGAGGTCGTTCCGGCCGATGTTGCTGTAATCCATATGATGTTCCCCCGGCCAGGCCCGCCCTGGGCCGTCCGGTTTACTCGCTTACGATGCAGTCGCGGCCCGCGTCCGGGGTGTTGACCGGGAAAGGCCCGGTTTGCCCGGTGTTGGGGTCGTAGCGGTGACGGTAGCTGGCCTTGATGCCGATCTTCTTGAAGGTGTGATCCCAGCCACGTTGGTAATAACCGCACTCATCGTTGAAGCAGATGTACAGGCAGTCGCCGCCCCAGCTATCCACCGCCGGGGAGACCCACTTTTCCATATGCTCGCCGCAATGCGGGCAAACAGTCTTGTTCTCGTCAAACTCGGGCATGATGTCCTCCTTTGGAGGTCTATTCGTGTTGCGAAAGAGCCCGCGCCCGGGCGTTTCTCCCAGGCGCGGGCTAACGTCCTGCCCTATAAGTTAATCACGCGGCGAGGTGACGCAACACCTCATTGGCGGAGACGATGTTCCGGTTCAGGGCCGCGTCCTTGTTGGGGTCCATGCCAAAGGCCAGAGCCATGAGCTGGGTCACGAAGACCACGGGCATGTCCAGCTCGGTCTTGAGGATCTTCTCCAGGCGGGGCTGGTAGATCTCCAGGTTCATCTGGCACATGGGGCAAGGCACCGAGATAAGGGCCGCGCCGCCGGCGGCGGCTTCGCCGATGATGTCGCCCACCAAGGGGGCGCAGGTGTCCATCTCGGTGAAGAAGATGCCCGAGCCGCAGCACTTGACCTTGTGCTCGAAGGGGATCACCTCGGCGCCCAGGGCGGCCAGGATCTCGTCCATGCTGGTGGGCTCTTCCACCGAATCGTACTCGCCGTAGGGGCGGGTGGTCTGGCAGCCGTAGTAGGGGGCCACCTTCAGCCCGGTCAGGGGCTTTTTCACCGCCGCCTTGATGCGCTCGAGGCCCACGTCGTTGTAGAGCACGTCCAGCACGTGGCGCACCTTGATGCCGCCGGAGTAGCTCAGGCCGCCCTCGCCCAGGATCTGGTTCAGCTCGGCGGCCAGCTCGGGCTCCTCATCGAACTCATGGGCGGTCTTGACCATCTGGATGTAGCAGGAGCTGCACGGCGCGATGATGTCGTAACCGCCCTGCTTCTGGGCCAGAGCCAGGTTGCGCGCGTTGAGGGTCTTGGTCTGCAATTCGGTGCCGCCCACGTAGTGGATGGAGGCGCCGCAGCAGTTCCAGTCCTCGATCTCCTTGAGCTCGACCTGCAGGGCCTTGAACACGGCCTCCACGCTAACTTCGTAGTGGGAGCCGCCGGCCTCCAGGGAACAACCGGGATACAGCAGGTAAGTCATCTTAACCCTCCTTCCCGGGGCTCATGGCCTGAGCCTTGTCCAGCATCTTCTTGAGGCCCTTGATGCCCTTGATCTTCTTGGAAGGCGGGATGCCCGGGCCCAGCTTGAACTTCATCCGCTTGTGGCTGAGCAGAGCGCGGCCGATGTCCATCATCTCCAGGGTGTTGAACAACCCGTGGATGGGCCCGGCGGTCAGGGTGTAGCGCATGGGCACTTCGGTCTCGTCCACGCGGCCGGTCTTGTAGATGCTGTCCCAGAAGACCTTGCCGAACTTGGCGGTCTCCGCGCGCGGCACGATACCCTGCTCCAGGGCGTAGTGGGCCAGGCCGTGCATGATGTCGATGACCTTGACCCCCCGGGGGCAGCGCACCTTGCAGGTGTAGCAGGAGGTGCACAGCATGATGTCCGGGCTGTCCATGACCTCGTCACGTTTGCCCGCCCGGATCAGCGACCAAATCTGGCGCGGCCCGTGGGTCATTTTATCGCGTAGAGGGCAAGTAATGCCGCACACCCCGCACTGCATGCAGAGTTTGACGTCCTCCCCGGAGTCGACATTCTTGTAGACCTCTTCGCGGAAGCTTTTGTCATAGGCCTTTGTGGCCATAACCATCCTCACTGCAAAGTGGTTAGACGAAATATTGTCAAACCCTAGTCAGGCGAAGGGGGCCCGGCTGGCGCCGGACCCCCCTTTTAGTCCTAGAAGCCCTTGTAGGGGTTGGGTCCTACCTCTTCGATCGTTTCCATGAACTCGGCGATGATCTGAGGCACCTTGTCCACCTCGCCGAAGCTGATCTCCTCCACGCGCACCCGGTCGCTCTCCAGCACCAGGCGGTCCAAGGTCTCCGAGATCTTGGACATGCGCACGTTGGCCAGCTCCGAACCCTTGATGAAGTGGCACTGGTAGTCGTCGCCCCGGCGGCAGCCGAAGAGCATCACGCCGTCGATGCCGGAGCTCAGGGCGTCGGCGATCCACACCAGGTTGATGGAGCCCAGGCAGCGCACCGGGATGAAGCGGATGTAGGGGCTCCACTTGTGGCCGGCGCGGGCGGCCATGTCGATGGCCGGCAGGGCGTCGTTCTCGCAGACAAGGACAACCACGCGGGGCTTCTCTTCATCTTCCTCGGGAACCTCGATGGACTTGATCATGGAGCCGATCATGTCCACGGAGTAGTTCTTGAAGCTGATGATGCGCTCCGGGCAGGCGCCCATGCACACGCCGCAGCGGCGGCAGCGGGTGGGGTTGGGCAGCGGGTTGGCTTTCTCGTCCTCGTTGATGGCGCCGAAGGGGCACTCCTCGGTGCAGCGCTTACACTGGGTGCAGCGTTGCATGGCGAACTCGGGGAAGCTCATGTCGCCCGAGCGGGGGTGCACCGCGAAGCCGCCGGCCGCCGCCTTGGTGGCCTGGATGGCCTTCAGGGCCGCGCCGGTGGCGTCTTCCACAGCCGCGGTCACCCGCATGGGCCGCCGCACGGTTCCCGCCGCGTAGATGCCGGTGCGCCGGGTCTCGTAGGGGAAGCAGATGAAGTGGCTGTCGGGATAGGCGTACTTCAGGGTGGGCAGGTTGGGGCCCTGGCGGTACTTCAGGTTCAACACCGACCAGTCGTCGCAGGCCGCCTTGGCCTCGGCGGCCACCTTCTTGGCGGCTTCCTGGTCCATGCCCAGGGCCACCAGCGGCGGCTCCACCACGCGGGGGTTGTTGGGCTTCATGCCGGTGGCCAGCACCACCAGGTCCAGCTCGTCGATCTCCACCGTGTCGTTGAGGGTCACGTCAGCGGTCTCGATGGCCAGCTTGCCGCCGCTCTCGCTGATCTTGGGGTAGTCCTCGCCGCGGCGGATGAACACCACGCCTTTGCGCTGGGCCTCGCGGTAGACTTCCTCGCTCTGGCCCGGGGTGCGGATGTCCTTGTAGATGACGTATACCGCCGCCTCGGGGTTGGCTTCCTTGACCAGCATGGCCTGCTTGAGGCTCACAGTGCAGCACACCGCCGAGCAGTAGGGCAGGTGGTTCTGGTCGCGGGAGCCGGCGCACTGGATGAAAGCCACCGAGCCGATGCCGCCCAGGTCGCCGGCCTTGGCCTTGGCTTCCATGTCCACGTTGGTGATGATGGCGTCGTTGGAGCCGTAGGCCAGCTCCTCGGCCAGCTTCTCGGGCTCGTAGGGCAGCCAGCCGGTGGCCTGCACGATGGCGCCGCAGCGGAAGCTTTCGCCGCCGCTCAGGGTCACGTCGAAGTTGCCCGGCGCGCCCTTGGTCTCGGTCACGGTGTTGCCGGTGTAGACCTTGATCTTGTCGTTGCCCTCGATCTCGGCCACCAGGGCCTCGAGGTGAGTGTCTTCCAGCTCCTGGTAGGGCGGGTTCTCCGGGGCCAGCTTGGCCATCTTGCCCAGGAAGCCGCCCAGGGCGTCTTCCTTCTCCACCAGGAACACGTCCACGCCGGCCTTGGCCGCGGCCAGGGCCGCGTTGATGCCGGCCACGCCGCCGCCCACCACCATCACGGAGGTCTCGGGGGCCTCTTCCAGCTGGAAGGGAACCGGCACGTCGGACTTGGCCAGTTTCACCGCGCTCATGCGCAGGTAGTCCTCGGCCAGCATCTGGCGATCCTCGCCGGCCTCTTCCTCGCCCTCGTACTCGGCCTCGGAGGGATACACCGCCTGCTCGCGCAGGCTGGCCCGCTCCACGATGACCTCGGGGCCGAAGTCGAACTCGTTGGTCTTCACCCGGCAGGAGCAGGCGCCCAGCAGGATGGCGTTCACGCCGCCGTCCACGTCGCCCTGGATGAAGGCCACGCCTTCGGGCGAACAGAGCTGCTCGTGGGTTTTCACCTCGCCGATGCCGGCCTCTTCAACAACTTCCTGCAGCTTCTCGAAGTTCAGGGCCTCGCCCAGGCCGCAGCCCTGACAGAGATAGCAAGCTTGATTCTTGTCCATGATCACTACCTCCCGGCCACAACTTGAATAGCCTTGAGCGCCGCCGCGGTGCCGTCCTGCACGCTGATGTGCACCTCGCCGGGCCGGCGGACCGTGCCCGCGCCGATGATGCCTTCGCTGGACTGCACGAAGCCGTACTCGTCATAAACCATGTCGGCCGGAATCTTCGTAAGGTCGGTGTTGGGTTGCATACCCGTGGCCAAAACCACCAGGTCATGCTCGGCCTTGAAGCGATCGCCGGAGGCGGTGTCCTCGCCCTCCAGAACCAACATGCCGCCCTCGCCGGGCTGGATCATGCCGATCTTGCTCTTGACGAAGCTGATCTTCTCGTCGGCCTTCACCTTGGTGTAGAAGTCCTCGTTGCGGTCCATGGCCCGGATGTCGATGAAGTAGATGGTCACTTCCGCGTCGGGCAGGGCCTCGCGCACGTAGGTGGCCTGCTTCAGGCTGGCCAGGCAGCAGACCGTGGAACAGAAGGGCAGATGATTCACGTCGCGGGAGCCGGCGCACTGGATGAAGGCCACCTTCTTGGGGGCTTCCCCGTCGCTGGGCCGCTGGATGGCGCCCTTGGTGGGGCCGGTGGGCGCGGCCAGGCGCTCCATCTGCACGTTGGTGATGATGTCCGGATTGGCCTCGAAGTTGTAGTACTCAACCTTGGAGGCGTCGTAGGGGGTCCAGCCGGCGGCCCAGATCACGGCCCCGGCCTCCTCGGTGAACTCCTGCTCCGCGTCGTCCAGATTCACCGCGTCGTAGGGGCAGGCCTCCTTGGCCTTGGCCGCGTCGTCGGTGCCCAGGATGCTGGGGTCGATGACGAAACGGAAGGGGTAGGCCATCTCATGCGGGAGATAGGCGGCCTTCACCTCGCCCAGACCGTAGTCGAAGGGGCTGGGGATGGTAGCCTCCACGGCCTCGGAGCACTTGCCGCAGGCGGTGCAGCGCTCGGTCACGTAGCGGGGCGACTGCTTGATGGTGACTTTGTAGTCGCCGGCCGCGCCCTCGATGCCGGTCACCTCGCTCATGGTATAGAGCTTGATGCGCGGGTTGGACTTGATGCGCTTGAAGTTTATCTCCAGTCCGCAGTAGGGCGGGCAGAGTTTGGGAAAGTATTGGTGGAGTTGGGCCACCCGGCCGCCGAGATAAGGATTTTTCTCCACCAGCACCACGTCATAGCCGGCTTCGGCCGCTTCCAGCGCCGCGCTGACGCCGCTCATGCCGCCACCGACGACCAGTATGGTTTGGCCCATCGTGCTGTCCTCCTCAAAAGGGAATCTAACGTTGACTCGTTTCTTATATCCTTGGCCGCCCCGGCGCCGGGCCCTTTTTACGCGGTCCCTGGCTAGTGGGGGCGGTCTTCTCCGGCAACCAGACGGTCCCCGGGGAATTACCGAAGCCCGAATATACTACGGCCACCGGGGAACAGTCTAGAAAAACCCTGTCCCCTCGGCGCCTTTTGCCTAATTAGCACGGCAACTTCCCGGCGGCGGCCCAAGCGGGGCCCCCGAGCGGGGCTTTTTGTCCGGCCCGGGGCTTTTTGGGCTCCGGGACGGGCAAAAAACTCCAGGCGCCAAGGCGGCGCCTGGAGTTGCTTTAGATCAAGACATGCGAATTAGTCGACCAGAGGGACAACGTCCTTCTTCTCGAACTTCCACTCGCCGTCCTTGTAGGTGCAGTTCACGAAGCACTTCCAGTTGTCCTCATCCATCTTGGGAGTGTCGGCACGGAAGTAGTAGCCGGGCCAACGGGTCTCCTCGCGGAAGAGGATGGTGCGCACGTGGGCCTCAGCCTGCCACATGCGGTGCACGTTCTCCCAGCAGCGCTCCAGCTCGTAGCGATCCTCGGCGCCCAGCTTCTCGGCGTCTTCCTTGAGCATGTCCAGCAGCTCGAGGCCGCGCTCCAACAGGCTCTTGGAGGTCTTGAAGGCGCTGACCACGCCACCGGCGTACTCGTCCATGATCTTCTGCAAACGGAACATGAAGCTCATGGGACGGATGTAAGCGGGGTTGATCTCGGGATCGGTGGTGAAGCCCTGGTTGGCGTCGAACAGCTCCATGGGAGCGAAGCACTTGGCCTTCAGGGCCTCGACGTCGCCCACGCTGGGCTGGCTGTTGTTGTCCAGGATGTAGCGGATGGCCTGCTTGCCAGCATAGCGACCCTCGGCGTGGGAGCCGGAGGAGAACTTGTGGCTGGAGGCGCCGGTGCCGTCACCAGCGGAGAACAGGCCCTGCACGGTGGTCATGTTGCCGTAGCCCCACTTGTAGGGAGTCTCGAGGTCCTCGGGACCGGAGACCCAGGCGCCGGAACCACCGGAGTGGGAGCCGATGAAGTAAGGCTCGCACGCGGCGATCTCAGAGCGGCTCTTCTCGGGGTAGATGTTGTTGGCGGCCCAGAGGATGGCCTGGCTCACGGTCATGTCCAGGAAGTCCTCCCAAGCCTCGGCCTCCAGGCTCTTCATCTTCTTCTTGAAGGCCTTCTCGTCGGGGGCTTCGGCGGCCAGCTTCTGGATGGCCTCGGCGGTCTCCATGTACAACGGGCCCAGGCCGGCGTCCACGTCCAGCATGCCCAGGTAGTTACGCAGGTTGGCCGGGATCGGCTTCACCAGGCCGTAGGGGGCCCAGTTCTGCAGCTCGGACTTGCGCTCCACCATGTACTCGCCGCCCTCGGCGCTGGTCGCACGGCTCTTGAAGAGCAGGAACCAGGCACCCACAGGACCATAAGCGTCCTTGAAGCGCACGGGGATGAAGCGGATCTCCTGACAGGTCATCTCGGCGCCCGCCAGAATGGTGAAGTAAGCGCTGGAACCGCTGTTGAACGGCGGATACCAGGAGCGGCCCAGACCCTCACCCACGGAGCGGGGACGGAACACGTGCACGGCGCCGCCCATCATGGCGCAGACAGCCTTGGCCTTGAACACGTAGAACTTGTTCTCGCGGGTGCTGAAGCCGTAGGCGCCAGCCACGCGGTCGCCGTCCATGATCGGACCGACGATGAACACGCGCTCGATGATGTCGAAGCCGGCCTCGTTCATGGCGTTCTTGGCGGCCTCGGCCACGATCACCTTGTAGGACTCGCCGTTGATCATGATCTGCCAACGACCCTCACGGACGTACTTGCCGTTCTCGTCGGTCCAGATCGGGAGGCCCCACTTTTCGAACAGGTGCACGGAGCTGTCGACGTGGCGGGCGATGTTGTACACCAGGTCGTCGCGGGCGATGCCCATCAGGTCCTGGCGGACGTAACGGACGTAGTCCTCGAGGGTGTTGTCGCCGGCACCGTAGCCGATGTACTCGTTGATGGCGCTCAGGCCCATGGCCACCGCGCCGGAGCGGTCAAAAGCGGCCTTGTCGACCAGGGTCACTTTCAGGCCGTTTTTGGCTGCCCAGTAGGCGGCCTCGACCGAAGCGCCGGCCGCGGCCATGCCGCCGCCGCAGATCAGAAGGTCAGTGGTGACCTCAACAGTTTCCCAATTTTCCATAGCCATAGTCAGATCCTCCTATGCCTTTCCCTAAACCGTGGGAAGGGTGTCCGTGCCACAAGAGGCCGGCTCGGTCATGAGGTTGGGGCTGTTGATGTCGGCATCGCCAGCTTCAAAACCGCCCAGGGGCTGCGCGGAACCCTCACCGGTGGTCCGGATGGGGAACTTGAACCGCTTGACGGCGCCGTCACGGAATTTGACGGTCCACATGATGTTGTCCGAACCACGCAGGGGCACGCAGCTGGCGCCCATGGGCACGAAGTCGGCATAACCGCGGACGTCAATGGCCTGCTGGGGGCAGATCTTGACGCAGTTGTAGCACTCCCAGCACATGGCGGGGTCGCGGTTGAAGGCCTTCATCTCGCCGTAGCCAAGCGACCCGTCCTTGTCCAGGAGCATGAGGTCGTTGGGGCAGATGTACATGCAAGCGGTCTTATCTTGACCTTTGCAGCCATCGCACTTTTCAACAATGACAAAACTTGGCATTCAGTTCCTCCGTAGTGTTGACTGATCGTCTTTAGCAACCAGCCTGAACGACTACCAATAAGAGCCCTCCCGCGATTCGGGAGGACAGGTTCACTTGCCTCAGGTCCTAACACCTCCTCCAAAGTTTGGCTTTTACCTGAGTTTTTGGTTAACTCCTACTTTCCTAAAGCGTCCGGACCGGGCCCGCCGGCCCGCCCCGCAATTTGATTGTGCTCTTTAGAACAAAGTGTTCCGCAAATATGCCCCTGGTGTCAAGTGCTCTTTTTCCCAAAACGTTCCCCGGCGCTTTTTTAGTGCTCCGGACAACCCATTCCAGGAAAACGCAGGTCTACTTTTTCCATGGGGTCGGCCATTTTTAACTTAGGCCCGCGCGGCATGTCAAGAAAAATGTGTTCTTCGTCACAAAGTATCCCTAGCAAACTCCGGGTGGTTGCCCGGCGGCAATCACCCGGCGCATTGTATACGAAATTTTCACGCCATATCCGTCAGTTGACCCGGGCGGCCCCGCCGGGGCCCCGACGCGGTTCCCGGCAAAAAACTCCGGCCCCAGGGCGGGTAGTCCGGGGCCGGAGAAGGTGAGGCCGGGGCAGCCTCACAGGACCTGACGATAGATCTCCTCGGCGTCGGCCGCGGTCATGACCCGGGGGTTGTTGGCCAGCAGGCGGGTGACCTTCATAACCCCCTGGGCCAGCTCAGGCAGGTCCTCCTCCTTGATGCCGTACTCCCGAAGGCTCTGGGGCACCTTCAGGTCCTCGGCCAGCTCCATCACCGCGTCCACGGCCATCTCGGCCGCCTCGCGCAGGGCCGCGCCCTCCACCGGCTGGCCCATCAGCTCGGCCACCTCGGCGAACTTGAGCAGGTTGCCCACCAGGTTGAAGCGCATCACCGGAGCCAGCATCAGGGTGTTGGCGATGCCGTGGGGGATGTGGAACTCCGCACCGATGGGGTAGGCGAAGGCGTGCACCGCGGTTACCCCGGCGTTGGCAAAGGCGATGCCCGCCAACAGGCTGCCCTCCATCATGGCCTGGCGGGCCTCCAGGTCGCTGCCCCGGGCGTAGGCGGTGCGCAGGTTGTCGCTTATCAGCTCGATGGCCCGCGCGGCCAGCATGTCGGTCATGCCCGTGGCGTTCACGCTGGTGTAGGCCTCGATGGCGTGGATCAGGGCGTCCATGCCCGTGGCCGCGGTGATGGCCGGGGGCAGGCCCACGGTCAGCTCCGGGTCCAACAGGGCCACCCGGGGCATCAGGTGGGGGCTCACCACGCCCTTTTTGAGCTTCTCTTGCTCGTCGCTCAGGATGGCGATGGGGGTCACCTCCGAGCCGGTGCCCGCGGTGGTGGGGATGATGATCGTCGGCGCGCCGGGGTTGGGCACCAGGTCCACCCCGCAGTAGTCGCTGATGTCGCCCGCGTTCCTTAGCATCACCGCCACGGTCTTGGCGATGTCGATGGGGCTGCCCCCGCCCAGACCGATGACGCAGTCGGGCTTGTCGCCGCCCAGGCCGCCCAGGCAGGCCTCGACCGTCTCGTGGCGCGGGTCGGGCGAGACCTCGCTGAACAGGACGTAGTCCAGACCCTCGGCTTTGAGCGAGGCCTCCACCGGGTCCAACAGGCCCGCGCCCATGATGCCCGGATCGGTGACCACCAACACCCGGGTGGCGCCCAGGGCCTTGGCCTCGGCTCCCACGCCGGCCACCGCGCCGGGGCCCATGACGATACGGGGGGTCGTGCGGAATATGCTTACGCGAGCGCCCATGCTCCCTCTCCTTTGCGCGATACTCGTTTTTTCTAGCGGCCCACGATGAGGGCCAGCTTTTCGTCGGCCATGATCTCTTGGGGCGTGCCCTGGAACAGGATCTCGCCCCGTTCCACCACATAGGCCCGGTCCACCACCTTGGAGGCGTTGCCCAGATTGGAGGCGGCCAGGATGATGGAGATGCCCATGCCCCGGATGCGGCGCATGGCGTCGATGAAGTGGCGCACCACCAGGGGGGCCAGCCCCTCGAAGGATTCGTCCAGCAAGAGCAACTTGGGGTTCAGGGCCAGGGCCCGGGTGACCGCCACCATCTTCTTTTCGCCGCCCGAGAGGTTGGCTCCCTTGCGCTCCCAGAGCTCGCGGAGCTTGGGGAAGATGTCGAAGCCCTGCTTGGGCTCGAAGGTGGCCCCGCCCTGGCTGTCCTTGCTCACCCACAGGCCCAGGTTGATGTTCTCGGCCACGGTGAGCTCCGGGAAGACCCGCGAGTCCTCCGGGGCGTAGGCCACGCCGGAGAGCACCCGGGCCCGGGTGCTGTCCTTGGTGATGTCCTGGTCCTGGAAGGTGATGACCCCGTTCTTGGGCTGATACAGGCCCAGGATGCTCTTCATGATGGAGCTCTTGCCCGCGCCGTTGCGGCCCAAAAGCCCCACGATCTCGCCCGGGGCCACCTCCAGGGACACCGAGCGCAGGATCTGGGTCTTCTTCACAAAGAAGTCGATGTTTTCCATGGTCAGAAGCATGGCTACTCACTCACTCCGAACAGGGTCTCCTGCACCTTGGGGTCGTCCATGACCTCGGCCGGGGTGCCCCAGGCCAGGATGCCGCCCTCGGCCAACACCAGCACCCGCTTGCAGTAGTCGCTCACGATGTCCATGTCGTGCTCGATGATCAGGGTGGCGGTGCCCCGCTTGCCGATGGCCTCGATGATGGTGTCCATGACCTTGAACTTGTCCGCCGTGGCCACCCCGCTGGTGGGCTCGTCCAGCAGCAAGAAGTGGGGCTTCAGGGCAAAGGCCATGGCCGTGTCCAAGACCTTCTTGTCGCCTTCGCTTAGCTCCGAGGCCGGCTGCTCGGCGAACTGGTCCAGGTTGAAGATGCCCAGGATGGACAGCGCCTCCTCGGTGGCCTCGCGGTAGGCCGAGGCCGGCTTGAAAAAGCGCCCCAGGCGGCTCTGGGTGCTGATCACGCAGGTGCGCACGTTGTCCAACACGCTCAGCTCCTCGAACAGATGCGTGATCTGGAAGTTGCGCGCGATGCCCGCCTTGATGCGTCTGTAGGGCGGGGCGTGGGTGATGTCCTTGCCGTTCAGGGTTATCTGGCCCGAGGTGGGCTGCAGATGGCCGGAGATCAGGTTGACCATGGTGGTCTTGCCCGCGCCGTTGGGGCCCAACAGCGCCACCACCTCGTTCTCCTCGATGGAAAAGCTCACCCCGTTGATCACCAGGGACTTGTCAAAGGCCTTGACCACATCCTTGATTGCCAGCATGGCCTAGCCCCTCCCTTCCGCGCGGCGCGGCCGAAGCTTGCCCACAAGGTCGGCGACCCCTCCGGTCACTCCGCCGGGCAACAAGAGCACCAGCACCACCAGGGTGCCGCCCACGATGAGCATCCAGTACTCGGTCCAGGCCACGGCGTAGAGCCTCAGGTAGGTGAACAACACCGCGCCCACGATGGGCCCCTCGAAGATCATGAAGCCGCCCAGCAAGACCATGTAGACGATCTCGCCGGAAAAGACCCAGTTGGATATCTCCGGGGTGATGTGGCCGCTGACAAAGCTCCACACCCCGCCGGCCAGGCCGCTGAAGGTGCCGGAGATGACAAAGGCGTACCAGCGGAAGCGCTTGACCCGGATGCCCACCATTTCGGCGCGCACCTCGTTGTCGCGGGTGGCTTGCAAGGCCTTGCCGAAGGGCGAGTTCACGATGGCCAGCATAACCAGGGTGGCCGCGGAGAAGATGCCCACCACGATGTAGTAGTAGGGCCCCACCATGAACTGGAAGCGGCGCATGCCCGTGATCTCCATGCCGAAGAAGGTGGGCAGGGGGATGCGGATGCCGTCCGAGCCGCCGGTGAAATGGTAGGCCTTTTCCAGGATCGCGAACATGAGCATGGCCAGGGCCAGGGTGAGGATGGAAAAGAAGATGCGGGTGTGGCGCACGCACACGAAACCGAAAATGGCCGACACCAGGGCCGACACGGCCAGGGAAGCCAGGATGGCCAGCTCGAAGCTGAAATGCTCCGGGAAATACATGTAGAGCAGGCCCACCGCGTAGGCCCCGGCCGCGAAGTAGGCCCCGTGGCCGAAACTGAGCACCCCGGCATAGCGGAGCAGCAGGTTGAGCCCCAGGCCCAGGATGGCCAGGGACAGGCCGGTCTCCACCATGTTCAGGTGGTAGGGGTCGAGCACTTGGGGCAGCAGGAGCAGCACCACCAGGGTGATGAGGTAGGCCAGGGCCCGCGAGCTGAATAGATACTTAGTCATGGCGCTGCCTCACTTCTGCCCGAAAAGGCCTTCGGGCTTTATCACCAGGATGACCACCGCTATCAGGAACAACAGCGGCATCTCCAACTCGGCGAAGTAGGCCACGGTGAATGAGCGGGTGAGGCCGACCAAGAGCGAACCCACCAGGGCGCCCTTCAGGCTGCCCAGCCCGCCGATGACCACCACGATGAAGGCCATGATCAACACGTCCATGCCCATGCCCATCACCGCGGGGGTGGTGGGCACCACCAGGGCCCCGGCCAGCCCGGCCAGGGCGGCGCCCAACACGAAGGCCGTCACGGTGAGCCGCCGCATGGGTATGCCCATGGCCTGGGCCATGTCCCGGTCCATCTCGATGGCCCGGAGCATGATCCCCAGCTTGGTCTTGGCCATGACCCACCAGATGATCATGCCGGCCACGGCGGTTATGAGCATGACGAACAGGAAGTATGCCGGGTAGGTGTGCCCCATGATCTGCACGCTGCCCATGGCGTCGAAGGGCGCGCTGGCGTAGCGGCTCTCGCCGCCGAAGACCAGCTTGATCAGGTCCTCGATGAGCATGAGGATGCCGAAGGTGATCAGGAGCTGATACTCCAGGGGCCGCTTGTACAAGGGCTTGATGAGGGTGGTCTCGATGACCAGGCCCACCAGGCCCGAAAGCACCATGGCCGAGGCCGCCGCGGTCACCAGCATCAAGATCGTCGAGGAGCCGGTCATCATTCCGATGAAGTAGGCGGCGATGAACCCGCCGATGGCGTACAGCGAGCCGTGGGCCAGATTCAGGATGCCCATGACCCCCAGAATGATGCTCAGCCCCAGCGAGGTCAGAAACAAAAAGGCCGCGAAATACAGGCCGTTGAGGGCATAGATCAGCCCCATGACATGAACTCTCCTTGAACCGCTCCCCTGGCGGGGCAGGGGCGAGCGGGCCGCGAGGTCGGGTGGCCGCCGCCGGGCACCAGGCCCGGCGGCGGCGCTTAACGCTTACGGTAGCCTAGGACTTCCAGCTGCCGATCCAGTCCTCGGTGCTTATGCCGGCCGGGGCGTTCACCTGGAAGGAGGGGAACACCATAAGGCGGTCGGGGTCGAGGATCGGGAAGGGATAGTCCTTGGTCATCTTGGAGATGCCCACCAGGCAGTCCTCGCGGGCGTTGTGGTCCTTGTCGATCACGCAGTAGCCGCTGGGCGTCTCGAAGCCCATGTTGCCCATGGCCTTGGCGGTCTGCTCGATGGTCGGCCAGCCGCCCACCAGCGAGGAGGCCTTCTCCACCGCGGTCTTGTAGGCGGTGATGGCCTGGAAGGCGTGATAGCTGGGATAGGTGGGGTACTTTTTGTAGCGCTTCTTGAATTCGTCCACGAACCACTTGTTGAGCGGCCACTTGTCCCAGGCGGGGTACAGGAAGTAGTGCGCGCCGGCGCAGCAGATGAACTGGCCCTCGGGGAACTCGGCGCCCAACTCCTGCGGGTACGGCTCGCCCCGGCTCAGGGCCATCTTGGCCTGGTTGAACAGCCCGGAAGCCTTGGCCTGCTTCAGGAAGGTCACCGCGTCGCCGCCCCACATGGAGCTGTGGATGATCTGGGCGCCGGAGCCCTGCAGGGCGCTGATGTGGGCGGTGTAGTCGGTGGTGAAGATCTTGGGCCACAGGGTCTTGACGATCTCGACGTTGGGCAGCAGCTTCTTGATGGCCAGCTCGAAGATGTGCCAGGAGTCGCGGCCCCAGGCGTAGTCCTGGTTGATGCCCGCGATCTTCTTGACGTCAGGCATGTACTTCTTGATGGCCAGGGCCAGGGCGATGTTGTCCTGGCCCAGGTGGGCGCTGGTGCGGAAACCCAGGTCGTACTTGGGGGTCTTGTAGGGGCTCTTCTTGCCCTCCATGAGCACGTGGGTGCCGCAGTCGTAGGCCAGCATCAGGCCGCCCAGCTCGTCGGACAGGGGCATGACCGCCTTGCAGTCGCCGGAGGAGATGTAGCCCAGGATGACGTCGACCTTGTCCTCCAGGATCAGCTTGCGGGCCAGCTCCACCTGGGTCTTGGCTCCGCCGGCCTCGTCCAGGCTGATCAGGTCGATCTTGCGGCCCAGGATGCCGCCCTGCTTGTTGTAGATGTCGGCCATCATCTTGTAGCCGTTGTCGCCCGGGATTCCGAAGGGCCCGGCCGCCGGGCCGCTCAGGAAGCTGATGGCGGCTACCTTGACGGGGGTTTTGGGAATGGACTTGCCGGCGGCCAGGGCTTTGCTGCCCATGAGGCTCACCGCGCCCGCCCCCAGGCCGGCGGCGCCGGCCATTTTCAGAAACTGCCTACGGTTGGTCTTCTCAGCCATATCTCCCTCCATTTGATCGGTTGTGATGACTAACCCTAAAAGGCCGCCTCCGCATGACGGGCCCGGCTCCTGGCCGGTCCGCCGGCGGCCTCTTTATGCTGCGTATTGTCCAGCCGGCTTCATACCTAGCAATAAGCGTGCCGGGGACTGCCGGGACAACTTGCCGTAATGATTGATCATAATGTGACACACCACGCGAGGATGCCCACCGGTTCATTGCAAGTGTGCAAGTAATTTTGAACCGTATTCACATAAATACGGTATCAAACAGTAAAACCGTGTGGTTATATTTTATTGCATTTCTGCAACACTAATGCAGTTGTGCATCCTCGCGCAGGCCGTACTTGACCATCTTGCGCCAGAGGGTGGTGGGGTGGACCCCCAAGGCTTTGGCCGCTTGGGACAGGGTGTGGTGGGCCTCCAGGGCCCCTTGGATGATGGCCGCCTCCGAGGCCTCCACCGCCTGCCGGAGCCCCAGGCCGCTGGCCAGGGCTCCGCCGGGGGCCTGGCGCAGCTCGGCGGGCAGGTCCGGCGCGCCGATGAGTTCGCCTTCGCTCATGATGGCCATGCGCTCCAGGACGTTCATCAGCTCGCGCACGTTGCCCGGGAAGGCGTAGCCCATCAGGGCGTCCACCACCTCCGGGGCCAGGCGTTTCTTCATTCCCTGGGACTTTTCGTAGCCCTCCAGGAAACGCTTGCAAAACAGCGGTATGTCCTCGCGCCGCTGGCGGAGCGGCGGAATCTCTATGGGAACCACGTTGAGGCGGTAGAACAGGTCTTGGCGGAAGCGGCCCGAGGCCACCTCGCGCTTGAGCTCCCGGTTGGTGGCCGCGATCACCCGCACGTCCACCTTGGTGGGGCTGGTGTCGCCCACCCGGGTGAAGACCCCCTCCTCGATTACCTGCAAAAGCTTCACCTGCATGGCCGGGGTCAGCTCGGCCACCTCGTCCAGGAAGATGGTGCCCTTGTGGGCCGCTTCCATGAGCCCGGCCTTGCCCGCCGGGTCGGCCCCGGTGAAGGCGCCCTTTCTGTAGCCGAAGAGCTCGCTCTCCATGAGCGAGGCGGGGATGGCCCCGCAGTTGATCTTGACCAGGGGCCGGTGACGGCGGCCGGACATGCGGTGGATGGTGCGGGCCAAGAGCGTCTTGCCCACGCCCGACTCGCCGGTGATGAGCACCACCGCGTCCACCGCGGCCACCTTCACCGCCTTGGCCAAGACCAGCTCCATGGCGCTGGACTTGACCACCATGTCGGTCAGCGCGCTCTCGTACTGCTCCTGCTCGATGAGCGACTGGTAGTAGCGCGAGGACAACAGGCGGCTCTGCTCCAGCTGGCCGCGCAGGTTGTTCAGGCTGGTCATGTCGCGCACGTTGGTGACCACTAGGGCCACCTTGCCCTCGTCGTCCAGGATGGGGGTGCCGGTGACCATCACCTGCTTGGAGCCCCGGATGTTCTGCATGATGGTGACCGAGCGGCCCTTTTGCAGCACCTCCAGGGTCACCGAGTGGTCGAAGAACTTCTCCTCCACCAGGTCGCGGGTGTTGCGGCCCAGGAGGTTTTCGCGTTTGAGGCCGGTTATCTTCTCGTAGGCGCTGTTCACCCGCACGGTCACCGCGTTGCCGTCGGCGATGTAGAGCCCGTCGTGGCTGGTCTCGAAGATGGCCTCCAGCTGGCGGTGCAGGCCCTTGTAGCCTTGCAGCTCGCTGATCAGGGCCTCGTAGTGGGAGATGTCCTGAAAGACGCTGATAACTCCGGCGGCCCGGCCGTCGATGATGATGGGATTGCGGTTGGCCACGATGGTGGCCGCGTAGATGTTGAGCCGCCGGCCGATCTGGGCCTCGCCCCCGGCCAGGATCTCCTGCATGTCCGCCCAGGCGTCGGGGCTCACCTCGCTGAAGTGCCTCCCCACCTGGTCGGTGTCGGCCCGGCCCAACATGCGGCGCGCCGCCTGGTTGAACAGCACCACCATGCCCGAGGCGTCTATGACCACCATCCCGGTGCTGGCGGAGTCCAGCACCACGGCCAGGGGAGCCAGGAGGCTCTTGAGGTCCACGGGCGGGGTTTCGGTCATGTTTCTCCCCTGGCCGGCCAACGGAATGCCATGAGCAAACCTGGCGGCGGCCGGTTGGTTTTACTTGACCTGTTACGCGCCCCCCCATTATGTTCAATATATTGAACCCTGGCAAGAGCTTTGGAGGAGCCGATTTCATGGTGTCTTTGGGGGCCAAGCTGCGCGCCCTGCGCAAAGGGCAAAAACTTTCCCTCAAGCTGGCGGCCGAGCGAATCGGCTGCGCGCCCTCCTATCTCTCCATGGTGGAAAACGACAAGGTTGACCCCTCCATCAGCCGTCTGAAAAAGATCGCCGAGGGCCTGGGCAGCACCATCGTCGAGCTATTTGAAGGAAACGGCGGCGACGAGGTGGTGATGCGCAAGGCCAAGCGCCCCCGCGCCTCCTTTGGCCGTTCCAACCTGCGCATAGAGCTGCTGGTGCCCCGCGGCCCGGACCGGGCCATGGACGCCCGCCTGGCCATCGTGGGCCCGGGCGGGGGCAGCGTGGGCGACTACAAGCACAAGGGCGAGGAGTTCGGCCTGATCCTGGAAGGCAGCCTCGAGCTCAACGTCAACGGGGCCTCCTATTCCCTGGGCCCGGGCGACAGCTTCTACTTCCACTCCGAGCAGGACCACAGCTTTACCAATCCCAATGACAAGGATTGCCGAATCCTGTGGGTGAACCACCCCCCATCCTGGTAACGAGCGAGGGACCATGCTGGCGGCGCGTTTTCACGAGGTAGGCCGACCCCTGGCCCTGGAAGAAATCCCCACTCCCACTCCCGGCCCCGGCCAAGTTCTGATCGAGCTCCGCGCCTGCGGGGTCTGCGGCTCGGACATCCACATTGCCTACGAGGGCGTGACCCCCACCGCCTACACCCCCATCACCCTGGGCCACGAGCCCTCCGGCGTGGTGGCCGAGCTGGGCCCGGGCGTGGAGGGTTGGGCAATCGGCGACCGGGCGGTGCTCTGCTGCTTCTTTGTCTGCGGCCAGTGCCTCAATTGCCTGAGCGGCAACCAGCAGGTGTGCCTGGAGCGGCGCTGCATCGGCATCCAGGCCGAAGGCGCCTTTGCCGAGTACGTGGTGGTGCCGGCCGGCAACCTGGTGCCCCTGCCCGAGAACGTGCCCTTTGCCCAGGGGGCCATCATCACCGACGCGGTGGCCACGCCCTTCCATGCCCTCAACGCCACGGGCAAGATGCGCCCCGGCGAAACGGTGGCCGTGTTCGGCTGCGGCGGCCTGGGCATCCACGGGGTGCAGCTGGCCCGCCTGGGCGGCGCTTCCAAGGTCATCGCGGTGGACATGCGCCCGGCCGTGCTGGAGCGCGCCCTGGCCGTGGGGGCCGACGTGGCCATCGACGCCTCGCGCCAAGAGGTGGTCCCGGCGGTGCTGGAGGCCACGGGAGGCCTGGGGGTGGACCTGGCCGTGGAGCTGGTGGGCGCGCGAGTGACCATCGCCCAGGCGGTGGATTGCTTGCGCGTGGGCGGCCGCGCGGCGGTGGCCGGGCTGGGGCCCGCGCCCATTACCCTGCCCCCGCCCACCACCTTCGTGCGCCGCGAGGCCGCGCTCTTGGGCTCCTACGGCTTCACCACCACCGAGATCGCCACCCTGGTGGGCCTGGTGGCCAGCGGCCGTTTGGACCTCTCGGGCTCCATCAGCCTCACCATGCCCCTGAGCCAGGTGAACCAGGCCCTGGACATGCTGCACGAGAAAAAGGGCGACCCGGTGCGCATCGTGGTGGAGCCTTAGCCCCCGTAGCGTCTCTTTCTTGAAATAGCTTTTCGCCTGCTGGCCTCGACAGCTTGCTGTCGGGGTCGCCTCGCTTTGGCGAGACGACAAGAAATCCGGCCGCCAACGCCCCCACGTTCTAACACCTCCTCCCGCCTCGCGGACCGAAGTCTGGCCGATAAATCCCAAAACCTATCTTGTCATTGCGAGGAGCGGCCTGCCGGCCGCGACGCGGCACTCTCTGCCCGCCAGCAGAAGGCAGGTAAAAATGGCCAAGCTCTCCGTCCCTGCCCCTACAGGATAGCCGTCATTGCGAGGCCCGCCGCTGAAAGAGGTTTTTGAAAAATGGGCCTCCCTCGCGGCGGGCCGTGGCAATCTTCCTTGGTCTCGTCTCCGGTTCGCGAGAAGAGCCAAAGCCCTCTCTAGCAACCCCCGGACGATCTCAAGGGAAGATCGCCACCTCGCGGCGGGTGCAGGCCCTTTTTCATTGCCCGCCTCCCGGCCGCCGCTCCTCGCGATGACAGCCATTTCTATAAGGAAGAACCGAGCCGCCCCACATGCAAAGGCGGGGATAAACCCCGCCCTCTTTCTTTACGACTGACCCGAGCCCCGGCGGCCGAGTGCGTTGGCGAGGCGTGTCTTTGCAGCGGTTTTAGGACGCAGGCGTATATGCCAATACGCCGAGGACTCAAACCGCGAAAAGCACGCCGCAGGCAGCAATCGGCCGCCGGCCAGAAAAACTACTCTTCGATCTGGGCCAGCTTAGCCGCCCACTTCTTCTTCATGTCCATCTTGGCCAAGCGGCCGTACATCACCTTCTGGGTCTGGGGCGAGCCCGCTCCATGCATGGACTCCACCAGGGCGGTGCCGCCGGTCATGTTCTCGATGAGCCGCAGGATACGCATACGGTTCTCGGTGGACACCCCCTCCACTCCGGAGAGGTACTTCTCCACGTACTTGCCGATCTCCGGGTGCCGCAGGTCGGCCTCGGAGGGCATGGTGGCCAGGATGCCGCCGGCCACGTCGTGGGCCAAACGGGCGATCTCGTACACGTGGCGGGTCACGTTGTGCTTGGTGCAGTTGGCCAGGAGCGGGTCGGGGTAGAAGGCCCCGGAGGCGGTCTTCTGGCCCATGGCCGAGCAGGAGACCGACCCGGCGTAGAGCGTCTCGGTCAGGTGCATCATCTCGGCCAGCTTCTCCTTCACATGGCTGGCCTTGCTGCTGCCCTGCATCTCGGTGGCCAGTGCGCAGGCCCCCACTAGCACGTCGCTCACCCCGCCCTTGCAGCCACCGTAGTTCTGGCGGTGCAGGGTGGCGAAGCGCTCCACCAACAGGCCCGAGAACTCGGTCTCGCCGCACATGAACACCCGGTCCCAGGGCACGAACACGTCCTCGAACACGATGAGCGTCTCGCCACCCACCAGGCCGTACTCCGCGTTGCCCGCGTCCAGGGGGCTGTGGATGCGCCGGTCGTCGTTGGTCTGGCGGCCGAAGATCTGCACCACGCCCGGCGAGTTCAGGGGCACCGCGCAGACCAGAGCGAAGTCCTGGTCCTCCTCGCGCATGAACTGGGTGGGCATGATCAGGATTTCGTGGCTGTTGGCCGCGCCGGTCTGGTGGGCCTTGTTGCCCCGGATCACGATGCCGTCCTCGCGGCGCTCGGTCACCCGGGTGAAGACGTCCAGGTCCTTTTGCTGGTGCGGGGCCAGGGAGCGGTCGCCCTTGGTGTCGGTCATGCCGCCCACCACCATCTTGTTGCTGGCCTGGATGTACTTGAGGTATTCGGTGAAGCGCTGGTGGTAATCGGTGCCGTGCTTTTGGTCGATCTCGTAAGTGGTCATGTAGGTGGCGTTGAGCGCGTCCCAGCCCACGCAGCGCTGGAAGCAGCTCCCGGTCTCGTGGGCGATGGCCCGGAGCAGCTGCACCTTCTTTATCAGGTCCTCCACCGACTGGTGGATGTGGGTGAAGCGGCTGATGCGCTCGCCGGTGAGGTGGCTGATGGCCGTGGCCAGATCCTCGTACTCGGGCATCAGGGCCATCTCGTAGGTCTTGGCCGCGGCGTTGACGTGGGGCCGGAAGGCGGGATGGCTGGTCACATCCTCTACGCGCTCGCCGTTGAAATAGACCAGATGGCGCTGCTCGCGCAGGCTGGCCAGATAATCGTCCTTGGTGACTATGCGCTCCATTTTCATTTCTCCCGGCCCAGCAAGCGGGCCACCACCTCGGCCGGAGCCAGGCGGTCGTCGGTAACTACCACTATGGTCTCGTCGTCGGGCAGCTCTTCCAGGGGGCAGGCCGTGGCGCAGCCGCACACGGCCAGCACCGCCTGGTGCCCGCCCTGGTCCAGCCGCTGCCAGGCGATGCTTGTCCCCGCCGCGTCGCGGATGGCTTCCCAATATTCCACGCGCTCGTAGGCGGGGTCGCACCCGCCGCAGAACTTGAGCGCTACCTTCATTGGTTCTCCCGCCCTACCGCCTCGGCGGATCGCCGGGGGGCACCTGCTCCTTGAGCGCGTTCTTCAGCACCTTGCCGCCGGGATTGCGCGGCAGCTCGGCGATGAAGCTCACCGAGGCGGGCACCTTGTAGTCCGCAATCAGGGTGGCGCAGTGGGCGATGACCTCGTCCTCGCCCGGCTCGGCCCCGGGGGCGCACACCACGAAGGCGTGCACCACCTCGCCGAAGATGCTGTGGCCCCGGGGCACCACCGCCGCCTCCAAGACGCCGGGGTGGGTCACCAGGGCGCTCTCCACCTCGATGGAGTATACGTTCTCCCCGCCCCGGATGATCATGTCCTTTTTGCGGTCGGCAATGTACACGAAGCCCTCGGGGTCGATTCGCGCGAAGTCGCCGGTGTGCAGCCAGCCGCCCTTGAGCGCGGCCTCGGTGGCCTCGGGCTTGTTCCAATAGCCCTGCACCACCATGGGGCCGTTGATCAACAGCTCGCCCACCGCGTCGGGCGGCAGCTCGCGGTCATCCTCGTCCACCACCATCACCCGGTTGCCCGTGGTGGGCAGGCCGATGGAGCCGGCCTTCCTGAGGGCGTCGCAGGGCGGCAAGGCGGTGACCAGGCTGGTGGCCTCGGTCAGTCCGTAGGCGTTGATCAAATCCACTCCCAGCCGGTCTTGCAACTGGATGATCGTCTCCGGGGCCATGGGCGCGCCGCCGTAACAGGCCAGGCGCAAGGCGCTGAGGTCCGAGCGCTCCAGCTCCTCGTTGACCAGCATCAGGGTGTACATGGTGGGCACCTTGAAGGTGACGGTCACCTTGTGCTCGCCGATGAGGCGGATCATGTCCGCGGTCTTGTAGGAGCGCATGATCACGCAGGTGCCGCCAGCATAGGCAAAGGCCACCAACTGGCTATGCAGGCCGGTCACATGGAACAACGGCACCACTATCAAGGTGACGTCGTTTTCTTTGTACTGCAAGTGGGCCCCGCAGTTGCGCGCGTTGGCCGCCACGTTGCCGTGGCTCAGGATGGCCCCCTTGGGCAGGCCGGTGGTGCCGCTGGTGTACATGATGCTGGCCGGGCTCATGGGCCCCAACTCGGGCTGGCCACTGGGCGCGCCCCCGGCGGCCAGGATGCCGTCCAGATGCTCCACGCCTTCTCGGCGCTGGCCCCCGGCCTGGATGATCCGCGCGGGCAGCTCGGCGATCTGGCCCATGGCCTGGGCCGCCTCCCAGAACTGGTCCTCCACGATCAGCGCCTTGGGCCCCGAGTCGCTGAGCACATAGGCCAGCTCCTGGGGGGCCAGGCGGTTGTTCATGGGCACCACCACCGCGCCCAGCATCAACGCGCCGTAATAGCACAGCACGAAGTCGATGCAGTTGGGGAAGAGCATGGCCACCCGGTCGCCCTGCCCCACCCCTCCCGCTTGCAGGCTGGCCGCCACGGCCTGGGCCCCGGCCAGGGTCTCGGCGTAGCTCAGGCTGCGCCCGCCCTCGATGAGGTAGGGCTTGTTCGGCAGACGGCCCGCGCTGTGGGCCAATATTTCGTGAATCAGCACGGCCCCCTCCCTACCAGGCGGTCCAGCCGCCGTCGATGTAAATGGTCTGGCCGGTGATGAAGTCGGAGCCCGGCGAGGCCAGGAAGATCACGATGCCCTCCAGCTCGGGCGGGTAGCCCCAGCGGCCCATGGGGGTGCGCTCGTTGATGAAGTTGAAGCGCTCGGGGTCGTTGCGGATCTGGGTGACCAACTCGGTCTCGAAGTAGGTGGGCGCGATGGCGTTTACCCGGATGCCCTCCTTGGCCCACTCGATGGCCATCACCTTGGTCATTTGGTCCACCCCGCCCTTGGAGCAGGAGTAGGCCAGCTGGTTCATCATGCCCACCCCACCGAAGATGGAGGACATGTTTATCACCTTGCCGTAGCCGCGCTCCAGCATTCCCGGGGCCACCGCCTGGGCCACCAGAAAGTAGCCCTTGAGGTTGGTGTCGATGATCCGGTCCCATTCCTCCTCGGGAAACTCCACTACCGGCACCCGGTAGTTGACCCCGGCGTTGTTCACCAGGATGTCGATGGGCCCCAGCTCCTGGCTGATCTTGGCCACCGCCGCGGCCACCTTGGCCTTGTCCAGCACGTCCAGCTCGAAGCCGGTCGCCCGCGCGCCCAGGCCGCACAGGGCCTCGCTCACCCGGTCCATGTCCGGGCGGCTGCGGCCGCACACCGCCACGTTGGCCCCGGCCTTGGCCAGGGCCGTGGCCGCCACCTCGCCCAGGCCCCGGGTGGCCCCGGTGACCAGGGCGGTCTTGCCGCTCAGGTCGAAATGCTCCAGTGCCTTGGCACTCATTTTTTCGTCCGCTCCGTCCCGGCCTCTAGAGGGCCAGGTATTTGTTGACCACGTCCTGGTTGTCCCAGATATCTTCCATGCTTCCTTCATGGACGATCTGGCCCTTCTCGATGATGTATCCCCGGTCGCTCACCCGGCGGCAGAACTTGAGGTTCTGGTCGGCCAAAAGGATGGTCATGCCGTGGGAGCGAATGGTCTCGATGGCCTCGGCCAGGGTGCGCACGATCAGCGGGGCCAGGCCCTCGCTGGGCTCGTCCAGGAGCACCACCGCCGGGTTGGACATCAGGGCCCGGCCCAGGGAGAGCATCTTCTTCTCGCCGCCGGACATGTTCAGGCCCTTTTGGTCGCGCCGTTCGGCCAATATGGGGAACAGGCTCATCACCCGCCGCTTGTTCCAGTAGCCCTCGCGCCGGACCAGCTTGGCCGCGATGTCCAGGTTTTCCTCGCAGGTCAGGTCCGGGAAGATGCGCAGGTCGTCGGGCATGTAGGCCAGGCCCAGCTTGGCCTTGTTCCAGGGCGGCTCGGACTGCACCTCTCGGCCCTGAAACAGGATGCCTCCGCCGGAGGGCGGGGTGAGGCCCATGATGGTGCGCAGGGTGGTGGTCTTGCCCACGCCGTTGCGGCCCAAGAGCGCCACCACCTCGCCCTCTCCCACGCTCAGGGAGATGTTCTGCAGGATGTGCGAGGTTCCGTAATAGGTGTTCACGTCCACCAGGGAGAGAATCATGCCACCACCTCCTCGCCCAGGTAGCACTCGCGCACCTGCTTGTCGCATTTCACGTAGTCCGGCCCGCCGTCGCAGATGATGTCGCCCCGGTTGAGCACCATCACCCGGTCGGACAAGCTGAACACGATGTCCATGTCGTGCTCCACGATGACGAAGGTGGTCTCCCCGCTGGCCGAGATGCGCCGGATGTGCTTGAGGATGTCCACCCGCTCCACCGGGTTCATGCCCGCGGTGGGCTCGTCCAGGAACAAGAGGCTGGGCTTGGCCGCCAGGGCGATGCCCACCTCCAACAGGCGCTGGTCCCCGTGGCTCAGCTCGCTGGCGGTCACCCGGGCCTCGCGGTCCAGGTTGGTGCGCTCCAACAGCTCCATCACCCGCTGGGCCACCGCCTTTTCCTTGGCCACGGGGCGGAAGATATTGGCCGCCTTTTTCATCTGGGCCAGCACCGGTATCTCCACGTTCTCGAACACGCTGAGCTGGGGGAAGACGTTGACCACCTGGAAGGAGCGGCACAAGCCGCGCCGCACCCGTTCATGGGTGGGCAGGTCGGTGATGTCCTCGCCCTTGAACACGATGCTCCCGCTGTCGCAGGGCAAAAGGCCGGTGAGCACGTTGATCAGGGTGGACTTGCCCGCGCCGTTGGGGCCGATGATGCTGGTGAGCACCCCGGCCTCTATGTTGAAGCACAGGTCCCGGGCGGTGACCACCTTGCCGAAGGCCTTGTTCAGGTCTTTCACTTCCAGCAATATCTCGCCCATCAGCGCACCCCCTTCCGCGCGGCGGCCCGCTCACGCAGGCGCTTCTCCAGCCCGCCCATCACGCCTCCCCGGAGGCCCATGATGATGGCCAGCAGGATGATGCCGAACCAGAGCATCCAGTTCTGGGTGAAGCGCTCGATGACCTCGCGGAGCACCACGAAGATGACGCTGCCCGCCAGGGGCCCGCTGAAGGTTTGCAGGCCGCCGATGAGGCTGACCAGGATCGGCTCGGCCGAGTGGCTCCAGTGGGCGCTGAAGGGGTCGGTATTGTACTGGAGCATGGCCCCCAGGCTGCCGGAAAGGCCCGCGAACATGCCGCTGATCACAAAGGCGGCCAGGCGGTATTGCTTCACCGGGATGCCCGCGAAGCTGGTGCGCTGGTGGTTCTCCCGGATGCCGGCCAGGACCAGGCCGAAGGCCGAGGAACGGATGCGGTGCACCAGCCACAGGGTGATCCCGAAGAAGAACAGCACGAAGAAGAAATATTGGTTGTCCTTGACGATGGGCAGGCCGAACACGCTGCCCCGGCTGATGCCCACCAGGCCGTCGTCGCCACCGGTTATTTCCCGGAGGTTCCAGATCAGCGAGAAGATCATCATGCCGAAGGCCAGGGTGAGCATGGCGAAGTAGATCTCGGTGTTGCGCACGCAGAAGAAGCCTACGATCAGAGAGAAAATGCCCGCCACGGCCACGCCGGCCAGGATTCCCAGGATGGGGTCCTGGGTCAGGTGCAGGTTCACCAGGGCCATGCCGTAGGAGCCGCAGGCGTAGAGCGCGCCGTGGCCAAAGGACAACAGGCCGGTGCGCCCCAGGAGGATGTTGTAGCCCAGGGCGAAGATGGCCAGGAGCATCACCCTCATGCCCATGTAGATCACGAACCGGTCGCCCACCAGGCCCATGACCGCCAGCCCGGCGATGATGCCCAGGTAGACGGCGTAGGTTGCCTTGCTGCTCATCGCGATGCCTCCCCGAAGAAGCCCTGGGGCCGCCAGAGAAGGACCAGCGCCATCAGGATGAAGGTGAGGAACATGTCGAAGCTGGGCAAGAAGCGGGTGCCGAAGGAACTGAGCAGCCCGATGATCAGCGCGCCCAGGAAGGCGCCCTTGAGGCTGCCCAGGCCGCCGATCACCGCCACCACGAAGGCCTCGATGATGATCGACTCGCCCATGCCCGGCGTAAGCAGGCCCACGTAGGGCACGGCCAGGCCGCCGCCCAGGGCCCCCAGCCACACCCCGAACACGAACACCCCGGTGAAGATCCAGGGCACCTTGGCCCCCAGGGCCGCGGCCATCTCGCGGTCCGAGGAGGCCGCCCGGATGATGCGCCCGGCCCAGGTGCGCTCCAGCGCGGCCCAAAGCCCCAAGGCCACCAGCGGCCCCACCGCGATGATGAACAGGCTGTAGGTGGGGAACATGCGCCCCAGTATGGGCACGCTGCCCCCCAGCCCCGGCACGATGGGCGAGCTGATGGAGCCCGCCCCCCAGACGATCTTCACCAGGTCGTCGAAGATGAGCACGAAGGCGAAGGTGAGCAGGAGCTGATAGGGCAGGTCCAGGTGGTAGACGTAGCGCAGGAAGTAGCGCTCCACCAAAAACCCGACTCCGCAGACGAACAGGGGCCCGAAGATCAGCCCCAGCCAGAAATTGTCCCCCAAGGCGGCCAACACGGTGTAGCAGAAGTAGGCCCCCAACATATAGAAGGCGCCGTGGGCGAAGTTCAAGACCCCCAGCACCCCGAAGATGAGGGTGAGCCCGCTGGCCACCAACCAGATGAACATGCCCTGGCTCAGGCCGGCCAGGCACACGTGTACGATGGACTCAAACATGCAAGCGCTCCCGACGCGCCGGAGGGCGCCGGCGCTGATGATGTATGGACGGCCCCGGCCGCCGCGACGCGCGGCGGCCGGGGATCGGAGCGTTTACCCCTTAAAGGGGGGATGCGTGCCGGGTCCCTCGAAGGGCGGCCGGTTGAAGAACTGGGACGGCGGAATGACCACCTGCTTGCCCATGACCTTGAAGGGGTACTTGGGGTTGGCGGCGGTGAGGCCCCAGGGAACCTCGTACATGGCCTGGTGGTCTTCCTTGCGGAAGACGCGCTCGCCGGCCGGGCTGCCCATCTTCATGCCTTCCAGCGCGCCGATGACCGCCTTGGCCTCCTTGGAGCCCGCGGCCTCCACCGCCTGCTTGTAGGCGTACATGGCCGAGTAGCCGGTCTCGGAGACATAGGCCGGGTAGTGGTTCCAACGCTTCTTGAAGCGGGCCACCCAGTCGATGTTGCGCTGGTCGTTGGGGAACATGAAGAAGTAGCGGCCCGAGATCCACACGCCGTCGGGCATCTCGGCGCCCAGGCCCTCCAGGACGTCCATGGCCGCGCCCACGGGCAGCATGATGTGCTTGATCTGCTTGAACAGGCCGGCCTGCTTGGCCTGCTTGATCATGGTGATCAGCTCACCGGCCCACTCCACCGAGTAGAGGCCGTCGGGCTTGGCGTCCAGGATGGTGTTGATGTGGGCCCTGAAGTCGGTGGTGCCGAAGGGAGCCCAGGACTCGGCCACGAACTCGGTGCCCGGCTTGAGCTTGCCCAGGGTGTCCTTGAACATCTTCCAGCAGGTGTAGCCGTACTCGTACTTGGGGCTGATGGTGGCCCACTTCTTGGCCGGGAGGCCCTGGGCCACGAAGGCGGCCGCGTTGCCGTCCTGGTAGGTGGGGGTGCAGATGCGGAAGATTTCCTTGATGCCCTTTTTGAACACCTCGATCTCGGTGAGCTTCTCGGTGGCCGCGTGGGTTACCATCAGCGGCTTGCCGAGCTGGGCCATCACCGGGGCCAGGGCCAGGGCCTGGCCCGAGGAGTCCACGCCGGCCAGGAAGTCGGCGCCCCAGGAGTCCACGAAGTAGCGGGCGTTTTTGATGGCCTGGGGCTTTTTCAGGGTGGAGTCGCGGAAGTCGACCTCCAAGGGCACCCCGGCGATACCGCCCGCCTTGTTGATCTCCTCCATGGCCATGGTGGCGCCCATCTTGTGGAACTCGCCGTAGCCGGCCAGGGTGCCGGACATGATGGCCTGGTAGCCGACCTTGACCGGGCCCTTGACCTTGGGCGTGGCGGCCCACAGGCCGGTGGGCTTGAGCGCGCCCGCGCCCACGGCCGCGCCCGCGCTGGTGAGCAGACCGGCCTTAACGAATTGCCTTCTGGTGAATCCCTTTTTTGGCATCTTGGTTCCCCTCCTGAAAATGCCGCAGGTTTGCATGTCGCGGCCACCCGGCCAGGCCCGGCGGCTTGCCTAGATATTTACCTCCGATGTTTTGACAAGGTGGGATTTCGCATCAAGGATTGAATCAATTTAGTAAATATCTTGAACGTAGGTCAAGGCAATTTTCTTATATCTTGAATTTCCGGGCCGGTTGACAAGGGGAGCGGCGGGGGGCAATCATGGCCCCTGCACCAAGAAACAGGGAGGAAAACATGGACCCGCGCTACCAGAAGCTGGCCGAGAAGATCAACCTGGGCCAATCCGAGCGCATCGCCCGTCTTTTCGCCATGCTGGCCGACCCGGACCAGGCCGAGCTTCTGCTGGCCCTGCCCGCCGACGTGCCCGGCGCGGCGGCCAAGCTGGACCGCGACCCGGCCCAGGTGGAGGCCATGATCGACGACCTGTTCCTCAAGGGTTTGGTGTTCCCCTCCAAGAAGACCGACCCGCCCACCTGGCGCATGGGCCGCGACCTGGTGCAGTTCCACGACGCCACCCTGCTCTGGCCCGAGGCCAGCGAGGAGTTCTACGACCTGTGGCGCGATTTCATGGACCAGGAGTGGTTCGAGATCGCCAAGGACTGGAGCGCCAATGTCACCAAGCCCTTCACCCGGGTGATCCCGGTGGGGGTGTCCATCGAGGCCCGCACCTCTATTCTGGATTTCGAATCCGTGGCCGAGATGGTCAACAAGGCCAAAAGCCTTTCGGTGACCAAGTGCACCTGCCGCCTGTCCATGCGCAAGTGCGACCGGCCCCTGGAGGTGTGCCTCCAAGTGGACGGCGCGGCGGAGTACAACCTGGCCCGGGGCACCGGCAAGCCCATCAGCAAGGAAGAAGCCATCGATATCCTCCGGGAGGCCGAGGAGGCGGGCCTGGTGCACGTGACCATGAACCGCCACCAGGGCAACAACTTCATCTGCAACTGCTGCCCCTGCTGCTGCCAGACCATGCCGGTCTTGATCGAAGGCGGCATCCGGGTGGTGGACCCCAGCCGCTTCGTGGCCGTGGTGGACGTCGAGGAGTGCGTGGCCTGCGGGGTCTGCTCCGAGCGCTGCTACTTCTCGGCGGTGACCACCCCCGAGGGCGAGGACGCCCCCCGGGTGGTGGACCCGTCCCGCTGCATGGGCTGCGGCCTGTGCCTGGTCACCTGCCCCAGCGGGGCCATCAGCCTCCAGGAGGCGCGCGAAAAGGGCTTCGTGCCCGGCGCGGCCTAGGATAGAGAGGAGCCCGGCCATGAGCGGAGCCCTGAGCGGCGTCAAGGTGCTGGATTTGTCCATGAACCTGCCCGGCCCCTACCTCACCTGGCTCCTGGCCTGCCTGGGAGCCGAGGTCCTAAAGCTGGAAAACCCGGCGGGCGGCGACTACGGCCGGAGCATCGGCGGGAGCGAGGGCGATTCGCCCTACTTCCAGGCGGTGAACCGGGGCAAGAAGAGCCTGGCCCTGAACCTGGCCACGCCCCAGGGGCGCGAGGTGTTCTTCAAGCTGCTGGCCGAGTATGACGTGTTGGTGGAGGGCTTCCGGCCCGGGGTCATGGAGCGCCTGGGCCTGGGCTACGGGCAGGCCAGCGCGGCCCAACCGAAGCTGATCTATCTCTCGGTGAACGGCTACGGCCTGGAAGGCCCCAACCTTGAGCGCGCCGGGCACGACATCAACTACCTGGCCCTGGCCGGGGTGCTGGGCATGACCGGCTGCGCCAGCGGGGAGCTGGGCCTGCCCGGGGTGCAGATCGCGGATCTGGCCGGGGGCAGCCTCTTGGGCCTGAGCGGGCTCTTGGCCGCCTTGTACCAGCGGGAAAAGACCGGCCAAGGGCAGCTCATCGATGCGTCCATGTTCGACGGCTCGCTGTCATTGGCCACCATGGTTCAGGCCGGGGTGGCCACGGGCCGCGACGACCCCCGGCCCGGGCGCATGACCTTGAACGGCCGCTACCCCTGCTACAACCTCTACCGCACCAAGGGCGGAGGCTGGTTCTCCCTGGGGGCCCTGGAGCCCAAGTTCTGGCAAAACTTCTGCGCCGCCCTGGAGCGGCCGGATCTGCTTGACCGGCAGTTCGGCGGGCCCGAGGCGATTCAGGAAGTGGCGGCCATCTTCGCCCAGCGCACCCGGAGCGAGTGGGCCCGTTTCTGGAACGATCACGACGCCTGCTGCGAGCCGGTGCTCTCCCTGAACGAAGCGGTGGAATCGCCCCTGGCCCGGGCCCGAAGCATGATCGCCGACACGCCGATAGGGCCGCGCCTGGCCGCCCCGCTGAAGCTATCGGCCTCGCCCATTCAGGAGCAAGGCCCCGCCCCGGCCCTGGGGCAGCACACCCGCGAGGTGCTCTCCGCCCT
Organism: Desulfarculaceae bacterium; assembly: GCA_020444545.1. Taxonomy (NCBI): domain Bacteria; kingdom Pseudomonadati; phylum Thermodesulfobacteriota; class Desulfarculia; order Desulfarculales; family Desulfarculaceae; species Desulfarculaceae bacterium. The sequence goes on from JAHLKT010000003.1 coordinate 479,149, forward strand.
GGGCTATGACGATTCACTAATAGAGGATATGGCCCGCCGCAAGATAGCGGGCCTTTAGGTTTGGGCTAGCCTTCCGAGCCTTCCGCCGGGGCCTGGTTAGCGGCCTCGGGCTTGGGCTCTGGCTTGGGCTCTGGTTCCGGCTTGGCCTTGGCCTCGGGCTGCGGCTCACCCGCGGCCTCTGCTTCCGGCTTGGCCTTGGGCTTGGGCTTGGCCCGGGAGCGGCGTCTGGGCTTGGGCTTGGGTTTGGCCTCGCCCTGGGGCTCGTCCTTGGCCTCGGGCGCGGCTTCGGCCTTGGCCTCGGGGGCCGCCTGGGCCTCGGGCGCGGGCGGGGCTTCGCTGGCGGAGCCGTTTTTCTCCGCCTCGGCCTGGGCGGCAGCCTCGGCTTGGGCGCGGGCCTTGGCCCGGGCGCGGCGCTGGGCCCCGGAGGGGCGGCGGCGCTTGCGTTTCTTGGGCGTTGGAGCCTCGCCCTCGGTCTCGGCGGCCCCGCCGTTGCCTTGCTCGGCGGGCGCGGCCTCGGAGGGCGGCGCGGCCTGACCCCGGCGGGATCTGGGCGACGGCTTGCGCTCGGGCTCGGGGGCCTTTTCGGCCTTCTCGGCCGGTTTGGCCGCCTCGGCCTCGGCCGGAGCGCTGGATTTCTTGCCCCGGCGGCGCTTGCGGCTGCTCTTCTTGGGCTGCTCCGGGGCGGGCTCCGGCTCGGCGGCCTTTTCCGGGGCCGGAGCGGGCTCTGACGCGGCCACGGCCGGGACCGGGGGAGCGGCCAGCTTCCAGGGCTCGCCGCAGGAGTCGATGTCGCAGTCCTCGGGCGCCAGGCCGTGCTCGGCCACCAGCTCCAGGCACACCCCGGAGGTGCTCTCCAGGCGGGCCAGCTCGCCGCGCTTGACGTTCTGCAGATACTGGGCGGTCTCCGGGGCCAGGCGCACCTGGAGGCCCTTGCCGTTGTACCCCCTGAGCTTCAGCTCCAGATTGCGCAGCACCGTGCGCCCCACCGCCTCGGTGGTGAGCACCATGCCCCGTCCGCCGCACATGGGGCAGGTCCGGGTGGCTCCGAAGTCGATGGCCGGGCGGATGCGCTGGCGGCTCATCTCCATCAGCCCGAAGCGGCTGATGTGGCCCACCGTGGTCTTGGCCTTGTCGCCCTTGAGGGCGTCCACCAGGGCCTTCCTGACCTTGCGCTGGTTGCCCCGGTCGCGCATGTCGATGAAGTCGATGACGATGAGCCCGCCCAGGTCGCGGAGTCTCAGCTGGCGGGCGATCTCGGCGGCGGCCTCGGTGTTCACCGCCAGGGCGGTCTCCTCCAGCTGCCGCCCGCCCGAGCTCTTGCCCGAGTTCACGTCCACCGAAACCAGGGCCTCGGTGGGCGAAATGACGATGCCCCCGCCGGAAGGCAGGCCCACCGCGGGCTGATACACGCTGGAGATCTGCTCTTCCAGCTGGTAGCGGGCGAAGATGGGCCGCTGCTGCTGGTAGAGCTTGACGATGTTCTTGCGGCGGGGGCTCACGGTGCCCACGAACGCCACCAGGCGATCGAAGATCACCGGATCGTCCACGTAGATCTCGGCCAGGTCCGAGGTGAACAGGTCGCGCACCGTGCGCACGGCCAGGTCCTCCTCCTTGTGGATCAGGCTGCGGGCCTTGGCGTTCTTGCCCCGCTTCTCGATGTCCTCCCACAGGCGCTGGAGCTGCTTGTAGTTGGTGGTCAGCTCGCGCTTACTGCGCCCTTCGGCGGCGGTGCGGGCGATGACCCCCAGTTCCCCGGGCCGCTCCAGGGACTCCAGGATCTGCTTGATGCGGGTCCGTTCCTTGTCATCGGCGATCTGGCGGGAGACCCCCACGTGGCCGTGGCCCGGGGTGACCACCAGATACTGCCCGGGGATGGACAGGTGGGTGGTCAGGGCCGCGCCCTTGTTGCCGGTCTCTTCCTTGACCACCTGCACCAGGAACTGGCGGCCCTTCTTGAGGACCTCCTGCAAGGGCGGCAGGCCCTTGGCCGGAGCGGAGTGCTCGGCCCAGAGGTCGTTGCGCAAATCGGCGATCTGCAAAAAGCCGTGCTTGGGGCGGCCGTAGTCGATGAAGGCGGCCTGCAACGAGGGCTCCACGTTGGCGACCACACCCTTGTAGATGTTGCCCCGGGTCTGAGCCTGGGCGGCGGTCTCCACGTAGAAGGCCTCCAGGCGGCCGTCCTCCACCACCGCCACGCGTAGCTCCTCGGAGCCGGTGGCGTTTATGAGCATCTTTCGTGACATGGGCGCTAGCTTACCCGAATGCTTGTGCTTTTGCTACGCAGGGAGGAAAAATAGTCGCCAAAGGGCATATTCGACCCCACCCCCAAGACCAAGGGCGCCCGCCCGGGGGCGGCGCGCCGCTTGCACAAGATTATTAGATATTTGTGGGCCCCGGGTCAACCGGGTCAATCCGCGCGGGCCTCCTGGAACTGCCGCACCTGATGCATGAAGGCCTCCAGGCGGATGCGGCTGCCGGTCTGCTCCTGGCCGTCCATGGCCATGGGCAGGAAGGGCAAATTGCCGTGGTCCTCGCGGAAGCGCTTCATCAGGGCGTTGACGATGGTGCCGGGCATGCAGGTGAAGGGGATCACGTTGATCACCCCGCAGGCCCCCCTGCTGAACATGTCGCGGCTCTTGCCCACCGAAAGGATGGCCTCGCCCTCGAAGCTGGGCTCCAGGTAGGGGTGGGCCATCTTGAGCACCTTTTTTACCTCGGGCTCGTGCAGGGTCTTCAAGGCCCCGTGCCAGGGGCGGCCCAGGGTTCGCTCGTCCTTGTGCTGGAAGTAGTTCTCCAACAGAGTGCCGATGAGGGCCGAGCGCTTTTTGAGCATCTTGGCCCTAAAGGCGCTGGTGTAGTTGGTGTAGAGCACCCACTCGCCGATGGTCGGGGTCCAGGCCTCGCCGCCCAGGGCCTCGATGGTGCGCACGATGTCCTCGTTGGCGAAGCGGTTGGCCCGGGTATAGATCTCGCCCACCACGCCCACCAGAGGCCGGTGGTTCACCCCGCTCTTGGGCACCGCCGCGAACTCCTTGCGCGCCTCGCCCATCACCTTGCCCAGGTCGCCCTTGACCTTCATGGTGTCGCAGACCTTCTGCAAAAAGCGCTGGTAGAGCGCGTCGGTCTCGCCGGGGTTGGCCTCATAGGGCCGGGTCTCGTGCAGGGCCTTCATGAGCAGATCGATGGCCACCACCCCCTGCCAGCCCAGGCGGGTGAAGTCGCTGCCCCCCACCATGCCCAGCTCCTTGTAAAAGGTCTCGGACTGGTCCGGGGAGTAGATGCGGACTTGTTCGAAGCCCAGCTCGTCCAGCACCAGGCGGTGGTAGCGGTGGTATTGGCCGAAGCGGCAGGGGCCGGTGCCGCCGGGCATGAAAAAGGCGGTCTTGTCCGGCGGCGCGCCCTCGTCTATGAGCAGCTTGAGCAAATCGCCGGTGGTCAGGGCGCAGGGGTAGCACTCCTTGCCCGAGGTGTGGCGGCGGCCTAGCTCCAGGGTGCGCTGGTCGCTGTCGGGCAGGACCACGGCGTGGCCACCGCAGGCCTCGAAGGCGGCAGCCACCGCCTGGGAGTGGTCGGTCATGGGCGGTATGTAGATGGTGCATCCGCTGGCGTCGGTGTTGCGCCGGGGCACCGCCCGGGGCGCGGGGGGCTCGGTGGTCACGTTGCCGATGGAGTCCAGGAAGGCCTCCAGCCGGGTGATGGCCCCCACGTCGGCCGAGTGCTCGTCGATCTCGATCTCCAAAAAGGGCTTGCCGTGCATGATGCGCCGGAAGAAGTGGCCGATGAAGCTGTCCGGGCCGCAGCCGAAGTTGGTGATGTAGATGGCGTGCAGGCGCGGGTCTTCCCGGGCGATGAGCGCGGCGGCCAGGATCTTCTGGCCGTAGCGCCAGTACATCTCCGAAAGCTCGGGGTGGCCCATGTGCTGGTCCAGGTCCAGGAAGTCCATGGGTATGCAGAACACGCCGAGCTGGCGCATCTTCTGGGGCAGGCCCAGGTTCAGGCCGGGGTCGGCCCCGTTGTAGGGGCGGCTGACCACCACCATGGCCTGGTCCTCCGGGCCCATGGAGGCCAGCACCTCGCGGCCCCGCTCCTTTAGCTTCCGGTTGAAGTCGTCCTGGGCCCACCAGCCGGCCACGATGGCCGCCTCCAGGCCCTTGGTGGAGCCGCCGAGGTCTTGGATCAGCTTCTTGAGGTCGGCCCGCATGGTCTTGGGGTCATAGCCGAAGCGCAGGGGGGTGTCCACCAGGCGGCTCTGGCCGAAGTCCAGGGCGGCCGGGGCGGTGTAGCACAGGGTCTGGGCATAGGGGCAGACCTGGCCGTAGCCCAGCTCGTTGGTGGGCACCGGCACGTTGACCAGGGAGGGCAACAGGATCGTCCCCACCCCCCGGTCGATCAGCTCGGCCAAATGGCCGTGGGCCACCTTCACCGGGAAGCAGGGCTCGTTGACCACCGCCTCCACGCCCTTGTGGATCAGCTTCTTGGTGCTGGGCCCGCTTATCTCGACCTCGTAGCCCATCTGGTTGAGGAAGGCGCTGAAGAAGGGCAGCCACTCGCGGAAGAACATGGTGCGGGGGATGCCCACCGTGCCCCGGCGCTTTTTCTCCTCCACCGGCTTGGCGTAGGAGAGCATGAGCTCCTCGCGCTCGGCGAAGAGGTCCGGTATGTCGGTGCGCACCTTGGTATCGCGCTCCAGGTCGTACTTGTCGCAGCGCGAGCCGTAGTACAGGGGCCGCTTGAGCCCCTCCACCTTCACCTGCCGTATGGAGCAGGCGTTGGGGCAGCCCTTGCACTCGAAGGTGGAGATGGCGTAGCCGGTCTGGCTCACCTCAAAGCCCTTGAAGGAACTCTCATCCCAGGTCCGTTCGCGCATGGCCAACAGCGCCGCGCCGATGGCCCCGGTCACGTCGTGGTGGGGCGGCACGTGGATGGGCTTGCCGGTCACCGCCTCGAAGGCGGCCACGATGCCGTGGTTGGCCGCCGTGGCCCCCTGGTAGAAGATCTTCTTGCCGACGGCCCGGTCTTCCACCACCTTGTTCAGGTAGTTGTAGACGATGGAGTAGCTGAGCCCGGCCACCAGGTCGTCGATCTCGGCCCCGGCCGCCTGATGGGAAACCAGGTCGCTCTCCATGAACACGGTGCAGCGCTCGCCCATGCGCACCGGGTTGGGCGCGGCCAGGGCCTTGGCCCCGAACTCGCCCTTGATGGCGATACCCAGTTTCTCGGCCTGCTCCTCCAAAAAGCTGCCCGTGCCCGCGGCGCAGACCTTGTTCATCATGAAGTCGACGATGGCCCCGTTCTCCAGGGAGATGTACTTGGAGTCCTGGCCGCCGATCTCGAAGATGGTGTCCACCTCGGGGTCGATGTGGGCCGCCGCCGTGGCCTGGGCGGTGATCTCGTTGCGCACGATGTCCGCGCCGATGAAGTCGGCGGTGAGGTAGCGGCCGCTGCCCGTGGTGCCCGCGCCCAGGATCTCCACCCGGTCGCCGATGGCCTTGCCCACCAGCTTGAGCCCTTCCTTGACCGCCTCCAGGGGGCGGCCCGCGGTGAGCAGATAGGCCTTGGCCAGCACCTCGCCCTGGGGGTCGATGACCACCACGTTGGTGGAGATGGAGCCCACGTCCACGCCCAGATAGCCGGTGAGCGGCCCCTCGGGCACGGTTATGGCCTTCAGGTCCTTGCCGTGGTGCGGGCCCAGCTCGAGCTTGGGCAGGCGCTTGGTCTCGCCCGCCGCCTCCTCGGCCCGTTGCCGAAGGGTATCCAGGCCGGCCACCGGGCGCGCCAGGCCCTGGTCGCGGGCGAACAGGGCCGCGCCCAGAGCGCCCACGCAGCCGAAGTCCTCGGGGATCAGAAGCTCGCCGGGCTCGATGGCCAGGATGTCCACCAAGGCGCGGTGCACCCCCTGGTTGGCCGCCACCCCGCCGATGAAGGCCACCGGCGGCACCACCTTTTTGCCCTTGGCGATGTTGGACTTGAGGTTTCTGGCCATGGCAAAGCACAGCCCGGCCACGATGTCGTAGTCCGGAGTGGCTTCCTGCTGGAGGTGGATCATGTCGCTCTTGGCGAACACCGAGCAGCGCCCGGCCAGGCGGGGCGGGGCCTCGCTTTTAAGGGCGATTTCGGAAAACTGCTCGATGGTGAGCTGCAAGCGGTGGGACTGCTGATCCAAAAACGACCCGGTGCCCGCGGCGCACATGGTGTTCATGGCGAAGTCCTCGATGCGCATACCCTCCGCGCCCGGACTCACCAGGATCATCTTGGCGTCCTCGCCGCCCATGTCGATGATGGTGCGGGCGGTGGGCACCGCCTGCTGCACGCCCCGCGCGGCGGCGATGATCTCGTTGACCACCTCCGCGCCCACCAGGGGAGCCAGGGTGGGCGCCCCCGAGCCGGTCACCGTCGCAGCCGCGAAGCTCTCGCGGGGATACTCGGCGAAGATGCGCTCCAGCACCTGGGCGGCCACGGCCAGGGGCCGCCCCTTGGTGCGGGTGTAATCGGCCATAAGCACCCGGCCGTCCGGGGCCAGGACCACGCTGTCCAGGCTCACCGAGCCCACGTCCAGGCCGAGAAAGAGTCCTTGCATCGCATCCGGGGCGGCTTTGCTCATGCTCGTCTATCCTGCTGAGGTGCGCTATACGCCGCGATAATAAGTCTCGCCGCTGTGCTCTTCTATCTTCAACTTTCCCTGGCGGGACAGTTCATGCAAAAGGCGTTCGGCTTGGGGCCGGTCCAGGCCCACCGCCGCGGCCACGTCGCTGAGGGTGCAGGGGCGGCGGCGGGTCATCTCCACCACCTGCTCCCCGGCTTGGCCCCGGTCCAGGCCCGCCTGGGCGGTGGGCGGCCCGCTGACCGCGCAGGGCAGGCCCAGCCCGGCCGCGATGGCCTCCAGGCGCTCCAGGCTGAGCGGCCGGGCCTTGGAGTAGGCCGGGGGCCGGATCACCGTGTTGAGCTGCACCAGCTCCGGGCCGATCTCGCGGGCCACCGCCCCCAAGGCCTCCAGGTGCTCCGGCGAGTCGTTGACCCCGGCCACCAGGAGTATCTCCAGCCACAGGCGGCCTTTGAACTCCCGGGCGAAGGCCTTCAGCCCCTCGATCACCTCGTCTATTATAAGCCCCGGCGCGGGGCGATTGACCGCCAGGAAGGTTTTTTGATCCACCGCGTCCAGGCTGGGGATCACCACGTCGGCCTCGGCCAGGTCGGCGCGCACCTGGGGGTCGCTCAGCAGCACCCCGTTGGTCAGCACCGCCACCTTGGCCGCGCCCAAGGCCTTGAGCCCGGCGATGACCCGGCCCAGCTCCAGATGCAGGGTGGGCTCGCCGCTGCCGGCCAGGGTGATGTAGTCCGGGGGCGCGGCCAGCTCGCCCAGGCGCGCTTGCACCTGGGCCAGCACCTGGTCCGCGTCGCGATACACCGCCCGCCGGGTGGTGTGCTCGGTGGTGCGTCCCAGCTCGCAGTATATGCAGTCCAGGGGGCAGGTCTTGGGGTAGACCAGGTCCACCCCCAGGCTTAGGCCCAGCCTGCGGCTGGGCACCGGACCGAAGACGGCCTGTTGGCCGCCGGATTTGCTCACAAGATTCCCTCCAGCCGAATAGGCTTAATGTGCCTTATAAATGTTCCAGCTAGGCGGGCTCCGTGTCAAGCCGCTGCCCGGCGGCAATCAGTTTACAGTTTTCCCGGGCTCCGGTAGACTCGGGCGTATGCAACTATTGGGCGTTACATTGCAATCTCCGTTCGTGGCCGCCCCGATGGCCGGGGTGAGCAGCCCGGCTTTTCGCCTGATGGCCCGCCGGGCCGGGGCGGCGATGGTCTACAGCGAGATGATCAGCGCCATAGGGCTCATGCGCCACCAGCCCCAGACCCGGCGCCTCATGCGCCAGATTCCCGGCGAGCGCCCCCTGGTCTTGCAGCTTTTCGGCTCCGACCCCGAGGCCATGCACCAGGCGGCCAAGGTGGCCAGCGCCGAGGAGGTGGACGCCCTGGACGTGAACATGGGCTGCCCGGTGAAGAAAGTCCGCCGCCAGGGCGCGGGCAGCGCACTGCTGGCCAGCCCCTCCCACGCGGCCGAGGTCTTCGCCGCGGTGAAGGAGGGCTCCCGCCTGCCGGTGAGCGCCAAGATCCGCCTGGGCCCCCGGCCCGACACCACCGAGACTCTGGTGTTCAAGCTGGTCAGCGCCGGAGCGGCGGCCATCACCCTGCACGCACGCACCGCTTCCCAGCTCTTCGGCGGCAAGGCCGATTGGGAGGCGATCAAGCGCTTGGCCTCCTGGTGCCCGGTGCCGGTTATCGGCAACGGCGACGTTTTCTCCGGCCGCGACGCGGTGCGGATGCTGGGCGAAACCGGCTGCGCGGCGGTGATGATCGGGCGGGGGGCCATGGGCGACCCCTGGATCTTCAGCCGGGCCGCCGCCCGCCTGGCCGGGCGCGAGCCCGAGCCGGTGACCCCGGCCATGAAGCGGGCCGCCCTGCAAGAGCATTTGGAGCTGGCCCGCTCCCTGGGCGGCGAGGGCCATGCCCTGCACTTCGTGCGCCAGTTCATGATGTGGTATTCCCGGGGCCTGCCCGGTGCGACGGCCTTCCGCCGGGCGGCCGGCTCCTGCAACGGCCTGGCCGAGCTGTGGCAAGAGTGCGAGAGATTCTTCGGCGGCCTGGAGCGGGCGGCATGAGGGTGCGCCTGGCCCGGCACGCGGGCTTTTGCATGGGGGTGCGCCGGGCCATGGAACTGGTCCTGGCCCAGGCCCACCATAGCGGGACCAAGGTCTACACCTACGGCCCCCTGATCCACAACCCCCAGGTGTTGGAGCTGTTGGCCGGCAAGGGCATCGAGGCGCTGGGGGAGATACCGCCGCCGGGCAGCATGGACGGAGGCACGGTGATCATCCGGGCCCACGGAGTGCCGCCCGAGGACAAGGCCCGCCTGAGCGAGGCGGGTTTCAGCCGTATCCTGGAGGGCACCTGCCCCCGGGTGATCCGGGTGCAGGCCATCATCAGCCGCGCGGCCAAAAAGGGCGCGGACGTGATCATCGTGGGCGACGCCAGCCACCCCGAGGTGGTGGGCCTGCTGGGTCACGCCCGGGGCCGGGGCCGGGTGGTGTCCAAGCCCATCGAGGTGGCCGATCTGCCTGAGCTCAAGCAGGTGGTGGCCGTGGCCCAGACCACCCAGACCAGCGAGAACTTCGCGGCCGTGGTGCGCGAGCTTACCAAGCGCTTCGGGCCGGTGGAGGTGCACGAGACGATCTGCGCGGCCACCCACCGCCGCCAGGACGAGGTGCGCGAGTTGGCCCGCCAGGTGGACGGCATGGTGGTGGTGGGCGGCCGCGACAGCGGCAACACCCGCCGCCTGGCCGAGGTGGCCGCCGAATCGGGCCGCCCGGTGTTTTTGGTGGAGACCGAAGAAGAGCTGGCCGCCAAGGACCTGGCCCCCCTGGGCACGGTGGGGGTGACCGCCGGGGCCTCCACCCCCAACTGGCTCATCAAGCGGGTGCTCCGCGAGCTGGCCTCCCTGCGCTCGGACCGCGAAGGCGGCCTGTCCTGGGCCCTGCGCCGCGGTTTCCGCTTCCTGGTGCGCTCCCAGCTGCTGGTGGCCCTGGGCGCGGCGGGGGTGACCGGAGCCAGCTGCCTCCTGCAAGAGCTGGTGCCCCACCCGGCCCTGGCCGCCCTGGCCTTCTTCTATATCTACGCCATGCACATCCTCAACCAGTTCCTGGACAAGGAAGCAGGCCAATACAACGACCCGGACCGGGCCCAGTTTTTGATCAAGCACCGCTTCCTGCTCATCGGGGCGGGCGTCTTCAGCGCGGCCGCCGCCCTGGTGCTGTGCTTTATGATAGGCACCTTGCCCTTCATCGTGGTCAGCCTGTTGAGCCTACTGGGCATCACCTATTCGCTCCCGATGGTGCCCCCTCCCCTGCGGCGGCGGCTCAACTTCGCCAGCCTCAAGGACATACCCGGCTCCAAGACGGTGAGCGCGGCCGGGGCCTGGGCGGTGGTGGCCGCGGTCCTGCCGCCCATGGCCTTCAACATCTGGCATCCGGTGTATTTGTCCCTGGCCTTTGTCTATGTGGCCACCCTGGTCTTCTGCCGCTGCGCCATCTTCGACGTGCTCGACGTGCAGGGCGACCTAGTGGTGGGCAAGGAGACCCTGCCCATCGTCCTGGGCGAAGCCAAGACCCAGCGGCTGGTGTGGTGGCTCTTGGGCGGCCTGGCCGGGCTGATGCTCCTGGCCCCCCTGGTGGGGGCTCCGGCCGGGGTGAGCTGGTCGCTCTTGTTGCCCATCGCGGGCATGGCCCTGATGCAGCGGGTGCTGGTCCGGGGCGACATGCTGCCCGGCGCGCTCAGCGAGGGCCTGGTGGATCTGAACTTCTGGCTGGCCGGGGCCTTGGCCCTGGCCTGGTGGCGGCTGTAAGGCCGGCTTCGCCAGCCGCCGGGAGATAGAGATGGAAACTCTGCAAGCCATCCTGGGGCGGCGCACGGTGCGCAGCTTCGCCCAAGACCCCATCGCCCCCGCGACCCTCGAGGCCTTGGTCAACGCGGCGCGCATCGCGCCCTCGGGGGCCAACTTGCAGCCCCTGGAGTTCGTGGTGGTCACCGAGCCCGAGCTTCGGGAAAAGGTCTTCGCGTGTCTCAAGTGGGCGGCCTACACCACCCCCCGGGGCACCCCGGACGCCGAGCACCGCCCCACCGCCTACGTGGCCATCTGCGTGCGCCAAGAGTACAAGGCCTCGGTGGGCAGCGACTACGACCTGGGCGCGGCGGCGGCCACTCTGTCCATCCTGGCGGTGGACCTGGGCCTGGGCTCCTGCTGGCTGAAAAACATCAACTACCCCAAGGTGTCCAAGCTGCTGGGCCTGCCCGAGGGCGTCAAGCTGGACTCCATCCTGGCCCTGGGGGTGCCCGCCGAGGAGCCCAAGCAGGTGGAGCTGAGGCCCACCGACAGCGGCCGCGAGGTGATCAAGTATTGGCGCGACGAGAACGAGCAGCAGTTCGTGCCCAAGCGCAGCCTGGAGACGGTGCTGCACTGGGAGCGCCACCGGGGCTAGGCCAAGAAAAACGGCCGCCGGGCTGATCCGCCGAGGCCGCTGGAAACCATCCCGCCGCTTGGCTAGCGGCCCGTGTCCTTGAGTTCCCGCGCCCGCTGATCAAAGCGCCGGGCCGCCTCCAGCTGGAAGGAGGCGCCCAGGTGGCGCTTCTGCTCCTGGAAGCGGCGGCTGGTGCGCTCCCACAGCTCCTCCAACTCCTCCAGGCTCTTCAGGCGCGCCAGGCGGGCGTTGATGCGGTCCAGCCACTGGATGCGCAGGCGCTCGGCGTTCATCTCGAACAGATCGCGCAGGGCCGCCTGGCGGTCGGGGTTCAGCGGCAGCTCCAGTCCCTGGTCCCAGGCGGCCTGGAACATCTCCTCCAGGCGCTCCAGATCGCTCTCCAGGGCCATGCGCCGCCGCATGCGCTCCAGGAACTGCCCTCCCAAGCGGTCCAGGTTTTCCCGGAAGGCCTCCTCCAGGCGCTGCTGATAATCCAGGCTGCCCTGGGCGGTGAGGGTGAGCTTCTTCAGCTCCTGGTGATAGATGCGCTTGAGCTTGCCCGGACTGGAGGCGCGGCGCACCGCCTCGATCTTGCGCCCCAGGCGCAACGAGTCGGCCACCCCCAGGCTGACCATGCGCTGCAAGGGCTCCAGGCCCAGGCTCAGGCCCTCGCGGGCCCCGATCAGGCCCGAAGCCGACTGGGGGTCCTCCACCAGGGCCGCGTAGTCCAGCCCGCCCACCAGTTCGTTGACTATCTCGAACTTGCGGCCCATGACCCGGGCCAGGGGCGCGAAGCTCACGGTAACCGGCCCCCCGGCCGCCTCGGGCAGCAGGGCCGCCGCGGCCAGGCCCAAAGTCAAAAGGCGGATCTGGTTGGGATAGGACAAGCGCTCGGCCGCCTGGGAAAAGGAGGCCAGGCGGCGGGGCTGGTCCTCGCGGGCCAGAGAGGGCAAGAGGAACTCGCGCACCGGCTCGCTGAGCTGCTCCAGGCCCCAGAGCACCCGGCGTCCCTCGTAGAGGTCGCGCTCGAAGTGCAGCGCGCCCACGGAGCGGAGGTTCTTGAGCCGGTAGATGTATTTAACCGGCACCTCGTTTTCCAGCATGAAAAGGTCGCTGGCATCGATGCGCACCAGGCCCCGGAGTTGGAGCAGGCGGTTGATGCCCGCCAGCACCCGGCCCTTTTCCAGCCAGGGCTCGCGGTCCCCGGCGGGCAGGCGGGTGTTGTCCAGCATGTGCCGCAGGCTCACCGCCGGAGCCCCGTCCTCGCGCAGCTCCAGATAGCGTTCCAGGGCCAGGCGGCGGCGGGCGGTGTCGGCGATCAGCTCCTCCTGGGCCTGGCGGGCCGAGGAGCCGGTGGCCGAGAGGCGGCGCATCAGGTCCAGGCGGGCGAAGTAGCGCTCCAGGAGATCCTCGGTCATCAGGCCCTCGCGGCGGGCGGCCCCGCAGACCACGGCCAAGAGGAACAGCGCCTCCACCAGGGGCGGGTCTTGCCAATCCAACAGCGGCCTGAGCCCCGCCAGACAGGCCTCGCCGAAGATCACCTGCCGGAACAGGTCGTGGCTCTCCAAAAGAAAAGCCAAATCGCGCGGCTGGCCCGGCCCCAGCTCCAGGTAGCTGAGTAGCGGCGAGGAGGACGCGGCCAGGGCGCCCTGGGGCCACTGCTCGTCGTAGAGCAGCACGGCCAGCATGAGCAGGCGGCCGATCTGGGGCTGGCGGCTGAGCAGCTGGGCCAGGGAGGAGGTCAGGCGCTGGAACTGGATCGGCGCGACCCCCACGATGCCCGCCGCCGAGGCCCCGAACTCCTGGCGGGCCATCTCGTGGCTCAGCTGCATGTCCTGGAAGCCCTCCAGGCGGCGTTGCTCCAGGGCGCTGAGCTTGAAGGCGGCGGCCAGGCGGCGCCGGGTCATGGGGTGCCCCGCCGGTTGGGGCAGCAGGCGGTCCATGATATGCGGAGTGTGCCTGAGCATCCGGTCCAGGTGGTCGGCGAAGCGGGGCAGATAGAAAAGCTGCTCCACCAGATAGCGCTCCAGGCGTCCCCGCAGGCGCTCGGCGCGGTCGGCCATTTCCTTGAGGGCCTGGGGCATGGGCTGGAGTTGGGCCGCGAAGAAGCGGGAGAGCTCGTGGCAGGAGCGGTCCATCCGCCCCAGGCGGGCGGCCGGGGTGGCGGCCAGGGGTCCGGCCTCGGTCTCGCGCACCAGGCGGCTCAGGCGGTTCAGCTCCTGGCCCGGGTCGATGAACAGGGGGGTCAGGGCCCCGGTGGCCGGGTCCAAGACCAGATAAAGGCCCGAGTCGCCCAGATAGGCCTCCTTGCCCGCGGCCAGGGTCTTGCGCAGCCGCACCAGGTCGGCGGGCGGCAGCTCCTCGGGCGTGAAGGCCGCCAGGGCGCGGCGCAGCTTGCTCAGGCGCTCGTCCAGGCCGGCCAGGTCGCCCCCGGCCAGCAGGGGGTTGAAGTTGATCAGGTGCTTTTCGCTCACGTGCACGCTGATCCACAGCAGGGTGAAGCTGGCCGCCGTGCCCAGGCGGGGCAGCAAGCGGCCGGTGCCGTGCAGCTCGCTGCTTAAGAGGGCGCGGAAGAAATAGGGCCGGGCCGACTCGTCGCCCTGGTAGTAGTGCTCCACGAAGCGCCGCTCCTGGCGCACCAGCTCGATGACCTGGCCGATGCGCTCCAGGCGGCCGGGGTCGAAATCGGCCATGGCCTCCTTTTCGCGCGGGCCGGAGCGCTCCAGGCGCTGCCAGTCGTCCAGGTATTCGAACAGGTCGAACATCTTGAGCATCTTGCGGGTGGCCTTGGCCTGCACCCCGCCCGCCCGGCTTATCTGGGCGTCCAGGATGTCGTCCCAGGTGAGGCCCGGCTCGGTGAGCACCCGGATGGCCTTGTCGTAGAGCTCGAACATCTCCTTGGCCTGGCCGGGGCTCAGGCCCGCCGCGCTGGCCGCCGCGGCCTCGGCCACCGAGAGCAGGCGGTAGAGCCTGACCGTGGCCAGGGCCTCCTCGATGTCCGCGTAGTTGTTCAGGTCGGTCAGGGGGTGCAAAGAGGTCTCGGGCAGCTTGCCGAAGGTCACGCGGGTCATGGTGGAGTGGCCCAGCACCATGAGATAGAGCTGCAACAAGGGGCCGGGCTCCACCCCCATGAGCGAGAGCTGCTCCAGGTTGTCCAAGACCGGGGTGCGCGGCCCCAGCACGTTCTGGGGGTTGAGCCGCTCCTCCAGGCGGGCCAGGCGCGGAGCCAGCTCCATGAGCCGGCGCACGTCCCTTAGCTGGTTCTGGTGGGCGCTGGCCTCGAAGGGCTTGCGCAAACGGCTCAGCTCCAGGCCGGGCAACTGGGTGTAGAGCCCCTGGCGCACCTGCTCCAGTATCTCCAAGACCCTGAGCACATAGCCGAAGGAGTCCTTGTAGGCGGCCAGAAGCTCGCGCTCGCAGCCCGCGATGCGCCGCCGGCGCACCCGCCCAGCCACCGCCTCGGCGGTCTCGGGGGGCTGGCGGCGCGCCCCCTGGAACAGGGCCAGGGTGGCCGGGAACACGCCCTCGATCTGGTAGCGCGACTCCCACTCGGAGCGCTGCACCTCGGGCAGCACCGTGGTCAGGCGCTCGGAAGAGAAAAAGGCCCCGAACCACCGACTCCATCCGGCCAGGAGGCGCTCGTCGCTGCCCCGGGGCAGGGGCAGGTCCTGGTAGTCCAGGCGGTCTATCTGCTCCGGCTCCAACGAGGCCAGGCTGCGCCCTTCCAGCAGGCCTTCCACGGTCTCGTGGTACACCCCCAGGCCGCTGAGGAAGGAGTAGAAGTCGAAGCGGTTGACCTCCATGGCCAGGTCCCCGGCGCTCTGATAGCGGCGGCGGGTGCGGTAAACGTGGCTGAACATGAGGAAGCGCTTGAAGTCCAGCTGGTTCCTGAACTGCACCTCCATGGTGTCGTGGGTGGAGGCCAGGGGCCGGTCGGCGAGTATGAGCAGCTCGCCGCCTTCGCCCAGGAGCTGGTGCAAACGGCTGGCCGCGAAGTAGCCCAGGTCCTCGCGGGAGCGCCGTTCGTCGGGCTCGGCCGCCCCGGCCAAGCGCAAAAAGTCGCCGAAGAGCTCACGGGGCTCGGCCACCAGCACCAGGGCCTCCAAGAAGGCGGGCGGGTGGGTGACCGCCTCCAGGGAGTCGAGCACCACGAACTCCAGGTGGGGCATGCGGCTGCTCAGCTCGGGCAACAAGAGCTCGCTCTCGATGCTCACCAGGCCGACCCTGAGCGTCTCCTTGAGCCGCCGGGCCATGAGCCCGCTGAGGAAGGCGATGATCTCGTCGGCCCGGGCCCGCACCTCCACCAGGAAGTGGGCCAGGTATTGCCGGGGGATGAGGTAGAAGGGCGCGCCCTGGCGGCTGTAGCGGATGAGCATCCCCAGGCGCTTGAAGATGTCGTTGAGCTTGCGGTAGTTGGCCGCCACGTCGCCCGCGTTGCCCAGGTCCAGCTTTTCCACCAGCTCGGCCTCGGCCGGAGGCAGGGTGGCGTGCTCGAACAGGCCCAGGCCGTAGGCGTTGCCCCCCATGCGGTCGGGCAAAAACGGCGGGTGATCCTCGGCCGGATAGGTGCCCAGGGGCACGTCCTCCGGATCGATGCCCAGCTCACCGAAGCGCTCGGGGTCGATGATGCGGTAGAGTCCCGCCAAACGCCGCGCTTCGGGGGGCAGGGCCGCCTTGGAGCCGGGATGGGGCACTAACTTCCTCTGATCCTCGGGTGTAGGCGCAAAATGTTAAACCCTTGAATTGCAAGTGTCAACGCGGCTTGACCCTTGCCAAGACGAGAGCTAGGCTGGGAGCAGACCGATAAAAACCAAGAAGGCGGATCATGGAAGCAAGCCAGGCGCTTGTCAAGCGCATTGAAGAGTATGCCCCCCAGATGATCGAGGCCCAGCGGGCCATGGTGGCCATCCCCGCCCTGGGGCCCGTCAACGGCGGCCAGGGCGAGCTGGCCAAAACCCGGCTCATCCAGGGCTGGCTGGAGGAGCTGGGCCTGGAGCTGACCCGGGTGGACGCCCCGGACGAGCGGGTGGAAAGCGGCATCCGGCCCAACCTGCTGGCCGTATTGCCCGGCGGCGACGGCCCCCGCGCCTGGGTCTTGGGCCACACCGACGTGGTGCCCGAGGGCGAGCGCGAGCTGTGGTCCTCCGATCCCTGGACCCTGCGGGTGGAGGGCGATTTGATCTATGGCCGGGGGGTGCAGGACAACCACGCGGCCATCGTGTCCTCCTTGTTCGCCATCAAGGCGCTCAAGGAGCTGGGCATAACCCCGCCCGGCGACGCGGGGCTCATCGCGGTGGCCGACGAGGAAACCGGCTCGGGTTACGGCCTGGATTACGTGCTGGACCAGAAGCCCGAACTGTTCGCGCCCCAGGATTTGATCATCGTGCCCGACGCGGGCGAGCCCGACGGGCTGTTCATCGAGGTGGCCGAGAAGTCGCTGTTGTGGCTCAAGGTGACCGTCCTGGGCAAACAGGTGCACGGCTCCACCCCGCACAAGGGGGTCAACGCCCTGTACACCGCGGCGCGCATGATGGTGCGTACCCGGGAGCTGGCCTCCCAACTGGGCGGCGAGAACCCCCTGTTCGACCCCATGGTGACCACCTGCGAGCCCACCCGCAAGGAGGCCGGGGTGAGCAACATAAACACCGTGCCCGGCCGCGACGTGTTCTACATCGACTGCCGCATCTTGCCGGGCATCCCCCTGGAGGACGCCCTGGCCCTGTTCCGCTCCGAGTTCGAGGCCATCGCCGCCCAGGAGGGGGCCAGGGTGGAGATCGAGCCGGCCATGTATTTGCAGGCCCCCCCGGCCACCGACACCGAAGCCCCGGTGGTCCAGGCCCTCACCCGGGCCATCAGCCGGGTGCACGGGGCCCGGCCCACGGTGGGCGGGGTGGGCGGCGGCACGGTGGCCGCCTTCTTCCGCCAGCGGGACCTGCCGGTGGCGGTGTGGAGCACCTGCGAGCACTCGGTGCACCAGCCCGACGAGTTCGCCAAGGTGTCGTCCATGGTGGCCGACGCCAAGGTGCTGGCCCTGATCTACGCCGGCCTGGCCTAGCTTAAAGAGGAGACGCCATGAAAAGGCTGTTCATGCTGGCCGCCCTGCTGGTGGCCCTGTGCCTGGCCGCCGCGCCCGCCTGGGCCGGTCCGGTGCTGGACCGCGTGCTCAAGAACAAGACCCTGGTGGTGGGCATCGCCACCGGCCTGCCCCCCCTGAGCGCCAAGACCGTAAAAGGCAAATACATGGGCCTGGACGTGGACATCGTCACCGGCCTGGCCGCCTCCCTGGGGGTGAAGGTCAAGTGGCGCCCCATGGCATTCGACAAGCTGATCAAGGCCGCGGCTTCGGGCGAGGTGGACGTGGCGGTGGGCGGCATCACCATCACCCCGGCGCGCAACGCCAAGGTGTTCTTCGCGGGCCCCTACTTCGTCTCCGGCCAGACGCTGTTGGCCACCGAGAAGGTGGGCGCGAGCATCAACGGCCTGGCCGACGTGAACCGCCCCGGCTTCAGCGTGGCCGTGGCCGAGGGCACCACCGGCGAGCGGGCGGTGCGCGAGGTGATGCCCAAGGCCAGGATAATACTGGCCCCGAACAACGACGAGGCCCTGAAGATGGTGCTCCGGGGAGCGGTGAGCGCCATGGTGGCCGACTACCCCTACTGCGCGGTGGCGGTGTTTAGGAACCCCGAGGCCAAGCTGGGCACCCTGCAAAAGCCCTTCACCTTCGAGCCGCTGGGCCTGGCCCTGCCCCCCAGCGACGCCCTGTGGGACAACCTGGTGACCAACTACCTCTTCGAGCTGGAGGGCGGGGGCAAGATGAACTACCTCAAGAACCGTTGGTTCAAGAACCCGGGCTGGATGCGCCTGCTGCCCAAGTAGACGCCGCCGGAGCCCGGCGGCAAGGGAGCTTTTTTATTCCGGCCCGCATTAGGTTCTTGCCTACCCCGGCCGGCTTGGCCCATTATTGGGCCATAGTTTGGCACAACCCAATTTTGCAAGGAGTATCCCCATGCTGAAGCGCGGATTGTTATTGAGCTTGATCCTGGCCCTGGTGCTGGCCTTCGCCGCCACCGCCCTGGCCGGGCCGGTGGTCGACCGCGTGGTCAAAAAAGGCGTGCTGGTGGTGGGCACGGCCGGCGACTATCCTCCCCTGAACTTCAAGGCCACCAACGGCAAGGCCATGGGCCTGGACGTGGACGTGGCCACCATCATGGCCAAGGCCCTGGAGGTCAAGCTCCAGATCAAGATGATGCCCTTCCCCAAGCTCATGAGCGCGCTGAAAAAGGGCGAGGTGGATCTGGTGATCTCGGGCATGACCATGCTGCCCAAGCGCAACCTCGAGGTCTGCTTCGCCGGGCCCTACTTCATCACCGGGCAGGGATGCCTGATGAAGGGTGACCTGATGATGAAGGTGCGCGGCCTGATGGACCTGAACCAGCCCATGTACACCACCGCCGTGTCCGCCGGCACCACCGGCGAGATGACCGCCAAGCAGCTTCTGCCCAAGGGCAAGATCCTGGTGGTCAAGGACAACGACGCGGCCCTCCAGGCCCTGATCACCGGCAAGGCCCAGGCCCTGATGGCCGACTTCCCCTTCTGCGTGCTGGCCTCCTTCCGCCACCGCAAGGACAACCTGGCCGCCCTGGAGAAGCCCTTCACCTACGAGCCCCTGGGCGTGGCCGTGGCCGCCAACGATCCCCAGATGCTCAACCTGGTGAACAACTACCTGGGCACCCTCAACGCCTCGGGTGGCCTGGACCAGCTCAAGAAGCGCTGGTTCAAGAAGTCCGACTGGATGAAAAACCTGCCCCAGGTGAAGTAACCCGCGCATTACCGAATAAAGAGGCCCCGCCCGAATCGGGCGGGGCCTTTTCTGTTTTGTTTGCCAAGGGCGCGGCTAGGCGACCGGCACTAAAGACGGCACAGCCAGCCGCCGCGGGGCAAGGCGGAAACGGGCGAGGGACGCAGAGGTTGACAACGCCGCCCTGGGGTGGCTGGCGAAGCCGTCAGTCCTGCTCGGCCTTGCATTCGGGGCACACCGTCCCGCCGCCCTTCTTCTCCACCACAAAGGGATGACCGCAGGAGGCGCAGGCGATGGGCAGGGGCTTTTTCCAGGTGGCGTAGTCGCACTTGGGGTAGTTGTCGCAGCCGTAGAAGTTCTTGCCCCTACGGGAGCGCTTCTCCACGATCTCGTGGCCGCACTTGGGGCAGTCCACCCCCACGGGCAGGCCCTTGCTGAAGCGGCACTTGGGGTAGTTGTCGCAGGAGATGAAGCGTCCGCCCGAGCGGGTGGGCTTGATCACCAGCTGCCCGCCGCACTTGGGGCATTTTTCGTCCAGGGGCTCCACGGGAGGCTTTTCCATGGCCTTGCCGTCTTCGTCCAGGGGCAGGACGTGCTTGCACTTGGGATAGGCGGTGCAGGCCAGGAAGGGGCCGTAGCGGCCTTTTTTGACCGCCATGGGCGCGCCGCACTTCTCGCAGGTCACGCCCGGATCCTCGGGCGGCTCCTCGGGCACGATCTTGCCGTTGTCGTCGCGGGTGAAGTCAAAGGTGGTCTTGCACTCCGGGTAGCCGGAGCAGGCCAAAAACTCGCCGTGCTTGCCCAGGCGGATGGCCATCTTCTTGCCGCAGGTGGGGCAGTCCACGTCGGTGACCAGGCCCTTGCCCTTGACCTGGCGCATGCCGGTCTTGGCCTCTTCCAGGGCCTTGGCAAAGGGGCCGTAGAACTCGTCCAGGAGCTTGCGCCAGTCGCGCTTGCCCTCCTCCACCTGGTCCAGGCTCTGCTCCAGCTGGGCGGTGAAGTCCACCTCCATGATCTGGGGGAAGCTCTCCACCAACAGATCGCTGACCACGTTGCCCATCTCGGCGGGGGCCAGCTGGCGCTTTAGCTTCTTGACGTACTTGCGGTCCACCAGAGTGGAGATGATGGAGCTGTAGGTCGAGGGGCGTCCGATGCCCTTCTCTTCCAGCTCCTTGACCAGGCTGGCCTCGGAGAAGCGCGGAGGCGGCTGGGTGAAGTGCTGCTTGGGGTCGAGACCCTCCAGCTTGAGCTCCTGGCCTTGGTCCAGGGGGGGCAGCGTGCCCTCCTGCTCGGGCTCCTCGCCGTTGTCCTTGCCCTCTTCGTAGACCGCGGTGAAGCCGGGGAAGGTCTTGATCTGGCCGTTGGCCCGCAGCTCGCCGGCGCCCGCGCTGATCTTGGCCTGGGTGCGGTCGAACAGGGCCGGGGCCATCTGGCTGGCGATGAAACGCTGCCAGATGAGGCGGTAGAGCTTGAGCTCGTCGCCGCTCAGATACTTGGCCATGGCCTCGGGGGTGCGGGCCGCGCTGGTGGGGCGCACCGCCTCGTGGGCGTCCTGGGCCCCGGAGCGGCTCTTGTACACGTTGGGCTTGGCGGGCAGGTAGTCGGCCCCGTAGCGCTGGCCGATGAGATCGCGGGCCTCGGCCATGGCCGGCTGGGCCAGGCGGGTGGAGTCGGTTCGCATGTAGGTGATCAGACCCACCGCGCCCTCTTCGGTCTCCTTGCCCTCGTAGAGCCGCTGGGCCAGGCTCATGGTCTTTTTGGTGGTGAAGCCCAGCTTGCGGTAGGCCTCCTGTTGCAGGGTGGAGGTGATGAAGGGCGGGGCCGGGCGGCGCTTGACCTGCCGCTTGCTCACCTCGCTCACCACGAAGTCCTGGCCGGTGATGGCGTCCACTCCGGCCTGGGCCTCGGCCTGGTTGGTGGGCGCGAACTTCTTGCCGTCCACCTTGAGTAGCTTGGCCTCGAACACCGGCGGGTTGCCGTCGCTCAGCTGGGCGGTGACGGTCCAGTATTCCTGGGGCTGGAAGGCCTGGATGGCCCGCTCCCGCTCCACGATTATGCGCAGGGCCACCGACTGCACCCGCCCGGCGGACAGGCCGCCGCGCACCTTTTCCCAGAGCAGGGGCGAAATCTGATAGCCCACCAGACGGTCCAGCACCCGGCGGGCCTGCTGGCTGTCGTAGCGGTGGTGGTCCAGGGTGGCGGGCTCGTTCACCGCCTTGAGGATGGCGCCCTTGGTCAGCTCATGGAACAGCACCCGGTGATAGGACTCCAGGGGGCGTCCCAGCTCCTTGGCGATGTGCCAGGCGATGGCCTCGCCCTCGCGGTCCGGGTCCGGGGCCAGGAACACCTCGTCGGCCGCCTTGGCCGCCGCCTTGAGCTCCCGGACCACCTTTTCCTTGCCTGGGATCACCTGATACTCGGGGGTGAAGTCCCCGTCCAGGTCCACGCCCAGGCGTTTTTTGGGCAGGTCCACCACATGGCCCACCGAGGCCTTCACCGCGAAGTCCTTGCCCAGGTACTTCTTGATGGTGCGGGCCTTGGCCGGCGATTCCACTATGAGCAGATTTTTTGCCATATCAAAAAGCTGTCGCTCTCCGGCTCGATTAATCCCCCAGGGGGTTCCTAGAGGTTAAGCACATAATTCTTGCCCGGCAACTCCCGTACCCGGTCGCAGAGCACCAGGTTGAGTAGCAGGGTGTTGAGCGCGCCGTGGTCCAGGCCGCTGGCCCGGGCGATGAGGTCGATGTGCCTGGGCTCCACGCTCAGGTGCTTCAGCAGCTCGGCCTCGGCCGGGGTGGGCTCGCCCAGGTCCTGGGGCCGGGGGTCGGCCGGGCCCGGCCCCGGCGGCAGGGCCCCGGGCTCCAAAAGGTCCCGGCTGCTGGTGAGGATGTGGGCCCCGTCCTTGATGAGCTGATTGCAGCCCGCGCTCAAGGGCGCGCCCACCGGCCCGGGCACGGCCCACACCTCGCGGCCCTGCTCCAGGGCGTGACGCGCGGTGATGAGCGAGCCGCTCTTGAGGCCCGCCTCCACCACCACCACGATGCGGGCCAGCCCGCTGATCACCCGGTTGCGCACCGGGAAGTGGGCCGGGGCGGGCTGGGTGCCCAGGGGAAACTCGCTGACCACCGCCCCTTCTTGGGCCATCCTCTTTATAAGCTCGCGGTGCTCCCGGGGGTAGGTCACGTCCAGGCCGCAGCCCAACACGCCCACCGTATGGGCCCCGGCCTCCAGGGCCGCCCGATGGGCCGCGCCGTCCACCCCCCGGGCCAGGCCAGAGACCAGGCTCTTTCCGTCCAGGGCCCGGTCGCGCCCCAAATCCACGGCCAGGCGCTGGCCGTAGGGGCTCATCTTCCGGCTGCCCACCACGGCCACCCCGCCATCATGGCAAGGAGCCAGATCGCCCCGCGCGAACAAAACCGGCGGCGGGGCCAGGATGTTGGCCAGCACGGTGGGGTAGTCCGGCGAGCGCAGGGTGATGACCCGGGCGCCCAGGCGCTCCAGGCCGCGCATCTCCGCCTCGGGGTCCGCGCTCCAGGCCCGGCAGTGCACCGCGCGGGCCACCTCCTCGCGCAGGCGGGGGATGGCCTTGAGCGCGCCCAGGGGCGCCCCCAAGGCCGCGCCCGGCGAGCCGAAGGCCTCCACCAGGCGGGCGTAGGTTATGCTGCCCACCCCGGGAATGAGCTTCAGGCCCAGCCAGTCCAATAGCTCCTGGGGGCCTTGGCTTGGTGATAGCTCCTCCATGGGGTCAAGAAGCTAACCAGCCGACCCATGATCGGTCAAGGGGTTTTTCTGTGGCGCGCCTCCGTACTATAATGTCCTAACCTGCCTCTCCCCACTCCGCCAGTACAGACGAGTGCCTATGACGGGATCCAAAAGACCGAACCACGCTAACAGCGCTAACGACATACTACATGTAAATAAAGAAGCGACAGTGTGACCCAAAAACTCAACAAGCAGAGCGAAAACGCCGCAGGAAGGCACCGACCAAGTGTCACAGATAGGCTACGGAATTATTGTCATAAATTTTTCCCAAATTTAATTCTAAGTTCACATGCAAAATTATTCGAAAATACAATGCGCAAACGAGATCAAGAGAAAAACCAAAAAACCACGCCTCCGCCAGATGAAAAAATCGATTTTAAATGCCTATGGGCAGTAGAGTTTTACTTACCATCCCACACAGAACAATTAATATCAGGCTTAGAAAAGCTCCACTGGGGCGGCGACAACAATTCCCGGTCAACAACAGATATAATCAAATGGATTAAGAGCACGAGGAACAGCGCTTTTGGTGGAGGATGGCTAAATTTGGGTTATATCCTTCGCCCAGACAGCAAAAGGTATATTGGACATATCAGACGCGCACCGCTCCCTCCGAGCGTAGACTCGGCAATAGGAAGAATATATAGTTTAACCTCTTCAATAACTTGTGTGGTTATTTGCTTTATTCTTAAGGAAGAACCGTCTGAACAGTTCAATGTTGTGCTTAAGACAGAATTTGCCACTACTCAAAAAGCTATATCTAAAACAGGCTATAAGATAATCGAACCATACTTCCACAAAAAAACAGCCATAAAGGACATCAGAAATAATATTCGCTCCGAAGCTAAGACTTGGTTCAGGAATTTTTTACCGGGATTCTTCTCAACAGATAGTGTAAACGGCGAATTTCCAACATGTGAGCTAACAACGCTTTTACAGCAAGAGCCTCTCCCCGCTTCACGAGGCGAACGCTCAACTCGCCTGGGGTGGCTAGAATTACTCGGCTTGGATTACGATTTCAGGACTTGGCGCTCAGAACACCCAGAATTAAAACTAAACTGGTCTACCAGGCTTGAGGAGGATCAAAGCTCTCACTGTCTAATAAGTTGCAGAAAAGATTCTATATCCGATGAGGAATTAAAACCATACGGCGGAGGCAAAACTAGTCTTGTAGTGTACATTGATATGCTTTTAAACGATCTTATAAGTCGTTGGGCCATTTTGACGATGTTAACCTCTTTTGAGCGCTACCTAAATTCTATACGTGACACAATCACCTTTACACCGATAAAAGGCGGAGCATCTTTAATACTACTTAAAAAACTAAGCGCACATTTCTCTAATAGTGTAAACATATCTATAGTATCTTCTGAACTTAGACGCTTCGCTAGTCAACCTAGAAGATTCGACCACGAATGCGCAGCCTTTAACCCCACACATCCTAAATATTATGGAGAAGATAAAGCTACTTTATGTAAAACACTTAGAGAGATTATTATCGAACGATCAAAGCGTCTAAACAACTTCGACAGGACAACGCGCGATCTGTTAGCTCAGTTCGGAACAATGATAAGCTCGCACGAAAACATCGGCCTACAGGGCCGAATAGGGAAGTTAACACTTGTGCTAGTATTTCTAACAATAGTCCTGTTAGCACTTACATTGATCACTGCTTTAAACCTTCCCCTCGACTGGTCGGCCTACCGCGGATATCTATCCTCGCTGCTTCACAGCTAGCATCTTCGGCTTTGTCCAGTTCCCGCTGCCGACCACAATCCACCTTAAAACCTTCCTACTCTCATTGACACGCCCCACGCCGCTGGGTTACTTTTGCTCTTGCGCCCGCTACCGCACAGACCGGCGGGGCCCAAGGGCCCCAGGAGGAGAACCATGGCTAAGGACCTTGGCGACCGCCCCTGGTATGGCGATTGGCCCCAGGGCGTGCCCAAGATGATCGATTTCCCCAAGATTTCGCTCTCCGATCTTCTTAGGGACACCACCCGGCAACACCCCGACAACAAAGCCATCGTCTTCCTCGACTCGGTGATGACCTACCGGGAACTGGATGACGCGGTGGACCGCGTGGCCACCTCATTCGACAAGATGGGCCTCAAGAAGGGCGACGTTGTGGCCCTGATCCTGCCCAACTCCTTCCAGTTCGTCATCGCCTTTTACGCCGCGCAGCGTCTGGGCATGGCGGTCACCGCCATCAACCCCACCTACAAGGCGCTGGAGATCAAGCACCAGCTCAACGACTCCGGGGCCAAGGCCCTGGTGGTGTTGGACTCGGTGTACGCCGAGGCGGGGCGCATCCTGGACCAAACCGGGATCAAGTACGTCATTGGCACCAACGTGGTGGATTTGGTGAAGATGAGCGGGCTCAAGAAGTGGCTGGGCAAGAAGCTGGGCAAGATACCCACCGGCCAGCTACCGGCCAACGCGGTGCCCTTCAAGAGCCTCTTGGACGCCGCGCCCAACCCGCCCGCGGTGGAGGTGGACCCCGTCAACGACATCGCCGCCTTGCAGTACACCGGCGGCACCACCGGCACCCCCAAGGGAGCCATGCTCACCTCCTACAACCTGGTGAGCAACGCCATCAGCGGCAAGGACTGGATCGGCAAGGACCTGCCCACCGAGACCGGGTGGCTGGGCGTATTGCCCCTGTTCCATGTGTTCGCCATGACCTGCTGTATGAACATCGCGGTGGCCACCGGCGGCTTCATGCTGCTGTTCCCCAAGCCGCCCGACACCATGCTGGAGTGGGGCGCCGAGGTGCAGAAATGGGGCAAGGGCACCCAGCTCTGCATGGCGGGCGTGGCGGTGTTGTTCAACAAGATCAACAACACCGATGGCCTGGACAAGTACGACCTGAGCCCGCTGACCGTGTGCCTGTCCGGCGCGGGCCCCCTGCCGCGCGACGTGCAGCTCAAGTTCGAGGAAAAGACCGGGGCCCGGGTGGTGGAGGGCTACGGCCTGTCCGAGTCCAGCCCGGTGGTCACGGCCAACCCCATCGTGGACCCGCCGGGCAAGGAGCGGGTGATGGGCTCCATCGGCCTGCCCTTCCCCAGCACCGACTGCAAGATCATGGACATCGAGACCGGCGACACCCAGCTGGGCCTGGGCGAAGACCAGGTCGGCGAGCTGTGCGTCAAGGGCCCCCAGGTGATGAAGGGCTATTTGAACCGCCCGGAGGAGACCGCCCGCACCCTGCGCGACGGCTGGCTCTACACCGGCGACATCGCCTACATGAACGAGCGGGGCTGGATCTTCATCATGGACCGGGCCAAGGACCTGGTGAAGTTCAAGGGCTTCAGCGTGTTCCCCAAGGAGGTGGAGGACTACATGTTCAGCCACCCCGACATCCTCGAGGTGGCGGTGGTGGGCCTGCCCCATCCCAAGGTGGGCGAGATCCTCAAGGCCTTCGTGGTGCTCCAGCCCGAGAGCGTGGGCAAGGTGAGCGAAGAGGACATCATCGCCTGGTGCAAGGAGAACATGACCCACTACAAGGTCCCCTCCCTGGTGGAGTTCCGCGACGAGCTGCCCAAGACCATGGTGGGCAAGGTGCTCCGGCGGGTCCTCAAGGAAGAGGAAGCGGCCAAGGCCGGCTAGTGAATCGACGTCGACAAATCGGCCAATAAAATATAATAGGTTGCCAACTACTAACTGAAGAGGCCGCTCTCAAAATGAGAGCGGCCTTATTTTCCAAGTTGTCTATACACTAGTACTTTTTGAGCTTGTCTAACCCCGTACCAATCTGTAAGTCGTACAAAGGTTTATGAGGCGAAGGGTTAACAGAGTTCTGGAGTTGCGTTCCGATCGATGATGGGCTCAAAGGATCAGGTCTGAAAGGTTGAAGCTGCTGCCTTTCCATACGTAATTTATCAAAGAAAAAGTACTGGTTATTAAAGTCATCCCAACTCATGGTTTCCTCCTTTCCCCTAAATATTATTTTTTGCCCAGTATTTTTTTACGTCAAGCAGTTTTTAATTAATTTTGCGCTGTAACGTAAACGGCATAAATACTTTTATAATCACTAATTATATGAGATATATTTTAGCCATTCAAACATCACATCCTGAGTCAAAATAGAAAGAACTTAACATTGCTAGCATCCTTAAACAAAGTAAACTTATCTATTCACAGTGGCAAAGCTGGCTTAGGCCTTTACATACACCTGCCCTATTGCCCGTCCCGCTGCCCCTACTGCGACTTCAACGCCAAAGCGTATGACCACGGCGAGGCCCGCCGCCTTCTGGCGGGCCTCGCCGTTCATTTGGAGCGTCTGGCCCCCCTGGCCCAGGGACGAGCCCTGGACACGGTGTACTTCGGCGGGGGCACCCCGGCCATGCTGCCCGCCGCCGCCCTGGCCGGGCTCTTGCGGCAAGCCCGCGAACTCATCGGCCTGACGCCCCGGGCCGAGGTCTCCCTGGAGGCCAACCCCGGCGCCTTGAGCCGGGGCAAGCTGGCCGCCCTGCGCGCGGCGGGCTTCAACCGCCTCTCTCTGGGGGCCCAGAGCTTCGACCCCGAATTGCTCCGGGCCATGGGCCGGCGGCATACCCCGGAAGACACCCGCCGGGCCGTGGCCCACGCCCGCCAGGCCGGCTTCGGCGAGGTGAACCTGGATTTGATCTACGGCCTGCCCGGCCAGAGCGAGGCCCAAGCGGCCGCGGACATCGCCGCCGCCCTGGATCTGCGCCTGGAGCATCTCTCCCTGTACGAGCTGACCCTGGCCCCGGAGACGCCCTTTGGGCGGCAATATCGGCCCGGCCAAGCCCCCCTGCCCGGCGACCAGGCCCTGGCGGCCATGGAGGCCCACGCCCTGGCCGCGCTGGAGGACGCCGGGCTGACACGCTACGAGGTGAGCAACTTCGCCCGTCCCGGCTTCGAGTGCCGCCACAACCAAAGCACCTGGGCGGGCGGCGACTATCTGGCCCTGGGCCCGGGAGCCCACGGCCACCTGGCCGGGGTGCGCTGGGCCTGGCTGGCCGATGCGGGGGCCTATTGCGACGCCTTGGAGCAGGGCGAGGAGCCCTATGCCTTCCGCGAGGAGCTGAGCCGGGAGCAGCGGGCCCTGGAGCTGATCATGCTGGGGCTACGCACCGTGCGGGGCGTGGAGCTGGCCCCCCTGGCCGCCCTGTTGGGCGGCGACCCCCGCCGGGCCTACCCCGCCGCCCTGGCCGAGCTGCGCCAGCGCGGCTGGGCGGTGATCAAGCAGGGCCGCATCGTGCCCACCGCCCGGGGCCTGGCCATGGCCGACGCGGCCGCCGCCCTGTTCGCCTGAATCTCCCCGCAAAAAAAGCCCGGACGCCGCAGCGCCCGGGCCCGTGGAATATGTGGAGCGCCGGGGTCAGCGGCTCAGCTTGTACTTGCCCATGCCCATCTCGTCGCTGCCGTAGTCGCCTTCAATGGTGTTGCCCTTGACCAGGCCGGTGGTGCCGATGACCAAATCGCCGCATTGCAGGTTGCCGCTGAAACGGTCGCCGCCCACGCTGGCCGAGGTCACGGTGCAGTTGAGGGTGCCTTTTACGGTGTTGGTGAGCTGGAAGGTGCCGGTGACCACGTTGTGCTCACCTTGCTTAAGGTCGCCGGTCATGCCGCCGCCCTTGATCTTGCAAGGCTGGCTGGTGCAGGTCCAGGTGCCGCTCCAGTGGCCGCTGACGTCGGGTTCGGCCCACACCGGGGCCGCCGTGAGCAGCAAGGATAAAAGCAGGCCGAAGATGATCGAGGTTTTGCGGATCATTTTTTCCCTCTAAATTAAGCTTGTCTGGGATGTGGCCGAGGCGTCCGGCCTCAGCGGTACAGCTTAAAGGTGCCTATGCCCAGCGGGCCGCCGTCGTATTCGCCGGTGAAAAGGTTGCCGTCCAGCTTACCGGCCATGCCCACGGAGTAGGAACCGCAGGTCATGGTGCCCGCGAACTCGTAGTCGCTGGCCAATACGGCTTTCTTCAGGGTGCAGTTCAAGTTGCCCTTGGCCGTGTCGACCATGGTGTAGCTGCCGGTCACGTTGTGCTGGTCATCTTGTTGCAGCCTGGCGGACATGGCGCCGCTGCCCTTGGCGCAGGGCTGTTTGGTGCAGGTCCAATTGCCGGTCCAACTCCCGGTGAGGGTGTTGCTCTCGGCCAGGGCCGGGGCCGCGGCCAGGAGCAGGGACAGGGACAGCAACAAAGCGATGATCAAGGCGCGTTTAGGCATGGGGTTCATCCTCCCGCAATATTTGGCTGGGAAACACGGCCTCATTTGCCGGTCCGTTCAATCCGGTACATGCCGCTGCCCAGGCTGCCGCCGTCGAAAGTGCCCCTGAGAGCGCCGTTTTCCAGCAGGCCGTTGAGGCTCAAGCGGTATATACCGCATTGCAGGCCAATTATGGCGCGCTCCCCGATGATGCTGGAATGTTCCAGCACGCAGCCGGTGCCGCTCTCGGACAGGCCGGTCATGGTGGCGGCGCCGGTGAGGGTGCCGTCCTCTTTCTGTTTGAAGTCGGCGGTCATGGGGCCTTTTTTGCCCTTGCAGGGCAAGCTGTCGCAGCTCCAGGCGCCGGTCCAATGCCCGCTGATGTTGGGAAAGGCCAGGGCCGGGGCCGCGGCCAGCAGCAGGCCCAGAATCATTAGCAGGCCGGCGGTCAGTGCGCGTCTTGGCATATCAAACTCCCCTCTCTTCACGTTTGACCCAAAAATAGGGCAAGAATCGCCCGCCGGGCTCAGCGCCTGAGCTCAAAGGTGCCGCGCCCCAAGCCGTGGGCGATGTAGTGGCCGGAGATGCGGCTGCCGTTCACCGTGCCACTCATCCGGATGACTTCATCGCCGCAGGTCAGGAACCCGAAAAAGGTGTTGTCCGAGATGTCGCTGCCCTCGCGCAGGTTGCAGCTCATCAACCGGCCCGTTGCGTCGGGCAAGAGGTTGAAGCCGCCCCGCAGCTCGCTGCCCTTTTGCCGCACCGTACCGGTTATGCTCCCCTTCTTGCCTTTGCAGGGCTTGGTTTCGCAGGTCCAGGAGCCCATCCACTGGCCGCTGATGTCGGTTTCGGCCAGGGCCGGCGTGGCGGCCAGGGACAGGGCCAACAGCGCGGCGCACAGAAGCAGCACTCTTCGCACGGGAATCTCCACCTTTTGGAAAAATCGCCGAATATCACGTCATGAGAGGTTCGCGGCAGGGTGCCCAGGCTAGCATGAAAGGCCCACATCCGCCAAGCCTTTCTGGCCCCGAGGCGCGGGCTGGAGTCTAGGCCCTTCCCGCTAAAAAAGAACGGCCCGGACGGAGAGCCGTCCGGGCCGAAGAAGCCTTGGTCGCTTAGCCGGTGGGGCTACTTGTCCATGTCAAAGGTGCCCTTGCCCAAGGGACCGTCAAAGTTCCCGTGAACGTGGTTGCCGTTGACGTTGGAGTTGAAGTTGATGGTGCCCTCGCTGTTGCGGATGTTGCCGTTGAACTGGTTGCCGTTCAGGGTGGCGTCCACGTCGCCGGAGATGTCACCGATGGTGGTGTTCTTCAGGTGGAAGGTGCCGCCGTAATGGTTGCCACCCTTGGACTGGATGTTGCCGTCCATGCCGCCGCCGGGCTTGTCGCAGTCGGGCGGGGTGCACTTCCAATTGCCATGCCAATTGCCGACGATGTCGGGTCCATCGGCCATGGCCGCGGGGGCGGAAACCAGAAGCAGGGCAGCAGCCAGGGCCAGGACACCGAGAATCGCAAATCTACGCATTTAAATCCCTCTCTATAGCGCTTGGTGGGTTTGCCGATTCCTCCCATTGTGATCGGCGGTACAAGGCAGGTTAAATAAAAGGTAAGGCACATCTGGGGAAATGCAACCCCAAAGGGGCCCGCGGGAGGCCGAAACAAAGAGAGCCAGCCGCTAAGCTGACCCCCTATCTTGAAAAAAAGTGGCGGAGAGGGTGGGATTCGAACCCACGTGCCCCGGTTAAGGGACAACCCGATTTCGAGTCGGGCCCGTTACGACCGGACTTCGGTACCTCTCCGCGAGGCCGGATGATGGCCAAGGCCGAAGCTACCACAGGGCCCTGCGGCCCGCAACCCTAACGGCGGCTGGCGAAGAACTCCTTGAGCAGAGCGGCGGCCTCCCCGGCCAGAAGCCCGCCTTGCACCACGGGATGGTGGTTGAGCCCCGGGAGCGCGGCCAGGTCCATCAGCGAGCCGTAGGCCCCGGCCTTGGGGTCCGGGGCCCCGAATACCACCCGCCCCAACCGGGCCCACACCACGGCCCCGGCGCACATGGGGCAGGGCTCCAGGGTCACGTAGAGGGTGCAGCCGGTGAGGCGGTAATTACCCACCACCCGGGCGGCTGCGCGCAGGCAGAGCATCTCCGCGTGGGCGCTGGGGTCGCAGCGGGTGATGGGGGCGTTGCCCGCCTCGGCCAGCACCCGGCCCTCCTCGTCCACCAGCACCGCTCCCACCGGCACCTCGCCGGCCGCGCCGGCGGCGCGGGCCTGCTCCATGGCCCGGGCCATGAACCCGTGGTCCTGGGGGCTGAAAGGCTCGGCGCTCATCCTCAGGCCAGCTCTGCCGGGCGCACACCCGATGGGCGGGGATCGCCGTCCAGGGTGACCACGCCGCTCTCGGTGAGCCCCAGGCGGCCCTGGGCGATGAGCTGCACTGTCTTGGGGAAGACCACCCAGTCGCCCGCCTCCTTGAGCCGCTCCTGGTTAGCGTCGGCCACCTCGCGCAGACGCGCCGGATCGGCCCGTAGCTCGTCCAGGGGCGCGGGCAGCTCCACGGCGATGGGGTCGGAGACCATGAGCAGGGGGCCCGAATCCACCCCCAGATCGGTGAACAGGGTGGAGGAGCGCAGCTCACTCTGCCCGGCCAGGATGGCGTCCATGACCGCGTCGTCGCCCACAAAGGTGCGCGAGCCGTCGGCACCCACCAGGCTCAGGTCGGCCGGATGCACGTTCACCGCGCCGGTGAGGGTGAGGAAGCTCATGTAACCGCCCAGGGCGATGAGGTCCACCGAGAAGGCCTCGATAAGCTTGGCGGCCACCTGGTCGTACTCCTGGCGGGCGGCCAGGCCTTCGGCGGTCTTCACGCTGCGCTTGATGCCGCGCTTTTCGTGGAAGCGGCGGGTGTCGTAGGCGAAGTAGGGCAGATCGAAGCGGCGGGCTATTTCCTGGCCCCGGCACTTGTCGGTCGCGGTGTCGCTGAAGACGAAGGCCACTTCGAAGGCCGGGTCGGGGGTCTCCAGCAGTTTGATCACGTTGGTGCCCGAGCCGGACATGAAGGCGGCCACCTTGAGGCGGCGGCCCGCTGAGGCGGGGTCGAAGATGAGACCGGGGGTCATGGCTTGCCTCCCAGGCAAAAGGGTCATCCCTGTCTATAGGCCGGTAGGCGGGGCGGGGTCAAGGAGCGAAGGAAAACGCTCCGCCTGGGAGACGGCCAAGCCTCTAGAGGCGTCCCGGGCGATTGATGGCAAACACCGGGAGCGCCGGAGGGTTCCGAACGAGATAAAGCGGGGTCCTTGCCTGTTGGGCCGGGCCTCAGCTCCGCGCGGCGGTAATTTCAATCTCGGGCGGATTGAAAATGGTCTTTTTGACCGCGCAAAGGTCCATGGCCCTGGTGACGGCCTTTTCATATTTGGCGGGAAACCCCTCGGGCAGCTCCAGGGCGAGCTCCACCCGAACCAGCTTCATCTGGGGTTCCGTCTCAAAGTAATTGGTCTGCTTGATCTTCATGCCGTCGGTGGGTATCTGGCGGGCCCGGCAAAAGCTCAAGGCATAGACGCCGGCGCAGGTGCCCAGGGAAGCCAGGAACAGGGCAAAGGGCTCGGGAGCCGAGGCATCGCCGCCCTCTTCCTTGGATTGGTCGGTGCTTATCTGCATACCGTTGTAAGCGGCGTCCACCTTCAGGCCGCCGGGGAAAGAAATTTCAAGGCTTTGCTGCACTGATGCCTCCTGGTTGAGATATGTCAAAAAAATATACCAGCATCCCGCGAAGCCCGCAGCCGGCGCCCGGGGCCCGGCCTCCGCCGGGGAGGCCCGGCAAAATCCCGGCTTTCCTTGACAAGCCTCCGTTACGCCCACATAATTTTGATTCCTGGGAGGGCCGATGCCACTCGACGCCTTAGACAAGAAGATCATCGCCTATCTGCAAGCGGACCTGCCCTTGGAGCCGCGCCCCTTCGCGCCCCTGGCCCAAGAGCTGGGCCTGAGCGAGGCCGAGGTGGTGGCGCGCATCCAGGCCCTGGCCGACGGCAAATTCATGCGCCGCTTCGGGGCCACCCTAAGGCACCAGCGCTCCGGCTTTGCCAGCAACGTGATGGTGGCCTGGCGGGTGCCGCCGGAGCGGGCCAGCGAGGTGGGCCAGGCCCTGGCCGGCTTCCGCCAAGTGAGCCATTGCTATTGGCGCGAGCCCTGCGACGACTTTCCCTATAACCTGTTTTCCATGGTGCACGGCCGCGACGAGGACGAGTGCCGCGCGGTGGTGGCCGAGATGGCGGCCCTGGCCCAGGCCGACGAGTACGACTTGCTATTCTCCCTTGAGGAGCTTAAAAAGACTTCCATGCGCTATTTCGACCGAGAGGGTGAAATTCATGAAGGATGATAGATCCCGCGAGCTATGGGCGCGGGCGCAGAAAGTGATGCCCGGGGGGGTGAACAGTCCGGTGCGCGCCATGAACGCGGTGGGCCGCGAGCCGGTGTTCATACGCTCGGCCCGGGGCTGCTACGTCGAGGACGTGGACGGCAATCGCTATATCGACTACGTGGGCTCCTGGGGCCCCATGATCCTGGGCCACGCCAACGAGGACGTGGTGGCGGCGGTGAAAAAGGCCGCCGACCGGGGCACCAGCTTCGGCGCGCCCACCGAAGCCGAGGTCACCTTCGCGGAGATGCTGGCCCGCCTGATGCCCAACCTGGAGCAGGTGCGCTTGGTAAGTAGCGGCACCGAGGCCACCATGAGCGCCCTGCGCCTGGCCCGGGGCTACACCGGCCGCGACCTCATCGTGAAGTTCGACGGCTGCTACCACGGCCACAGCGACGGCCTGTTGGTGGCGGCCGGTTCGGGCCTGGCCACCCTGGGCATACCTTCCTGCCCCGGGGTGCCCGACGAGATCGCCGAGCTTTCGGTGAGCCTACCCTACAACGACCTGGCCGCGGTGGAGAAGCTGTTCCACGACAAGGGCGATCAGGTGGCCGCGGTGATCATCGAGCCGGTGGCCGGCAACATGGGCGTGGTGCCCCCTGCCCCGGGCTATCTGCAGGGACTCCGCGACATCTGCGACGAGTACAACACCTTGCTCATCTTCGACGAGGTGATCACCGGCTTCCGGGTGGCCCTGGGCGGCGCTCAGAGCATCTACGAGGTGACCCCGGACCTGACCACCCTGGGCAAGATCATCGGCGGCGGCCTGCCCCTGGGGGCTTACGGCGGCAAGGCCGAGATCATGAGCAAGGTATCCCCGGCCGGGCCGGTGTATCAGGCGGGCACCCTCTCGGGCAACCCCCTGGCCACGGCGGCCGGGCTCTGCGCCTTGGACCTGTTGGACGTGGCCGGGGTTTACGAGCGCCTGGACGAGCTCTCGGCGCGGCTGTTCGACGGCCTGGGCCAGATCTTCGCCGAGGCCAAGCTGCCCCACTTCGGCAACCGGGTGGGCTCCATGTTCAGCTACTTCTTCCAAAAAGGGCCGGTGAGCGACTGGGACAGCGCCTCCAAGAGCGACACCGAGGCCTTTGCCCGCTGGCACGCGGCCATGCTCAAAAGGGGCATCTACCTGGCCCCCAGCCAGTACGAGTGCGCCTTCGTGTCCCTGGCCCACGACAACGACGCCATCGACCAGACCTTGTCGGCGGCGGGAGAAGCGGTCAAGGAAGTCTAGGGGCGTTTAGCGAAAGCTAGATAAGAATTGCGAGGCGGGGCTGCGAGAGCGGCCCCGCTTTAGTTTGGCGGGTGCTGTTGGGTTTCGGGGCTGACGGCCCTCTAGCCAACCCACGCCAAAGCAAGAGCTACATTATGTAATTACCTACGCGGATTATTCGTCACGGGCCCCGCCAGAAACCTAAACCCCGCCCCGGTTGGGGGGAGAGCCTGGGCCCTGGGGCCCCGGCCCTTGTCATTGCACCGGCGAGGCCCCGGAATCGATCACCCCCATTTCCTTCATTAGCTGGGTTATCCCGGTATGGTAGGGGGCGCTTACGTTCCAAACGTGCACTTTGAAGTTTTTCTTAGTGGGCGCCTCGGTCGCGTACATGAAAGGTAGACGGGCTTTCAGGTCTTTCAAATTTAGCAGGAACATGCGGAACACTTCGTAGGTGACCTCGCTGGGGATTTTGTCCGTGGTCATAAGGAAGGTTTCGATGCCGAAGGTGTCCGTTTTACTTAACGGGTTGCGCAGGCCGGGATAGTCGCGCTTCCAGATGAAGTAGGGCACGTAGTAGGGGATTTCATTTTTCATGGCCGAGCTGAGGCGGAAGGGCACCACGCGGGCCTTACCATAATGAGCCAGGAACTTTTTCAGTATGACACTGGGGTGTCCGACCATGTAGAAGAAAGCGTCCAGCTTGCCGTCGTACATCAGGCGCATGGCCTGGTCAGGGCCCACGTACAGGGTTTGCCCCAAGTCGGAAGGCTTGAGCAGGCCCAGCGACAGAGCCTGCACCGCATTGACCAGGGTGCCCGAGTCCCGCTCCCCCAGGGCCACCCGTTTGCCCCTGAGGTCCTTGGCGGTTTTTATTCCCGAGGCCACCGTGGCCACGCAGGTCATCCCTTCGGTGTAGATATCGTAAATGGTGCGCAGGCTCTTTTGCGGGCCCGCCTTGGCCCAGGGGCCCTTGCCAGCCCAAGCCATTTGGGCCACGTCGGCTTGGGACAAGGCCAGTTGGAAGCGGCCCGAAAGCAGTCCCTTGATGTTGTCAACCGAACCTATCGAAGCCACCACTTTTATGCGAATACCGGTTTTGGCGCTTGATTGATTGACTATATTGGCAAACGTCTGGCCGAAGCGATGGTATGGGGAACCCGCACTGCCGGTCCCCATGACCAAGGTGGTGCCCGCCAGGGCCGGAGCTGCCCAGGCCGGCAAAAGAAACACCAAGGCCGTCAGGCACGCCGCCGCGGTGAGCACTCTCAGCTTCGGGAAAATCCAGGTTATACGGTAGTCAGCGCGTTTCATTTCAATTTGTCCCCCCCAGGGCTCCCGGTGCACGCTGCCACTCGCTTGAGCAGCAATTGGAGGCTCCAGCACCTGTTTGCCAAAGTGATTTGCCACTGAGAACAAAGCGGGAATAGCGATTGCTATGTTTTCGGACATAGTAGCCCAATTTCAATTCCCACGTCAAAGGTGCGTCTTTTCTCAACCGGCGCCTCCAAAAGCGACACCGAGGCCTTTGTCCGCTGGCATGCGGCCATGCTCAAAAGGGGCATCTACCTGGCCCCCAGCCAGTACGAGTGCGCCTTCGTGTCCCTGGCCCATGACGGCGGACGCCATCGACCAGACGCTGAGCGCGGCGGGAGAAGCGGTCAAGGAGGTCTAGGGGGCTAAGTCGGGAAGCTAGATAGAAATGCGAGGCGGGGCTGCCGATGGCGGCCCCGCTTTTGTTTGGCGGGCACTGTTGGGTTTCGGGGCTGACGGCCCCCTACCCAACCTACGCTATTTTCAGGAGTTTTCTAAGCCGCCACCTTGGGCCCCTCGGCCACGGCCACGTGGTTGCGGCCCAGGTTCTTGGCCTTGTACAG
Organism: Desulfarculaceae bacterium; assembly: GCA_020444545.1. Lineage (NCBI taxonomy): Bacteria > Pseudomonadati > Thermodesulfobacteriota > Desulfarculia > Desulfarculales > Desulfarculaceae > Desulfarculaceae bacterium. The sequence continues at coordinate 515,391 of JAHLKT010000003.1, forward strand.
GGCTTGGTCCGCCTGGGTGTAGAGGGTTTCGGGGCCCGAGGAGCCGTCGGTCAGGGTGGCCACCCCGATGCTCACCGTGATCTTCACCGGGCCCTTGTCGGTGTTGAACACCGCCCGCTCCACCGCCGCCCGCACCCGCTCGGCGGCGGTCACCGCCGTTTCCGAGGATGTCTCGGGCAGCAGCAGGGCGAACTCCTCGCCGCCCACCCGGGCCAGGGTGTCCACCGACCTGAGCTGTTCCTTGCAGACCGCGGCCAGCTGGGCCAGCACCTGGTCGCCGGCGGCGTGCCCCTTGGAGTCGTTGACATCCTTGAACTTGTCAATGTCCAACAAGGCCAGGGAGAAGGAGGAAGCGTAGCGGTGGGCCCGCTGGCTCTCCGAGCCGGCCACCTCCCAGAAGCGGCGGCGGTTGGGCAGCTTGGTCAGCTCGTCGGTGGTGGCCAGAAACCTGAGGCGCTCCTGGCTTTGCCGAAGGGCGCGCTCGGCCTTCTTGCGCCGTTCGATCTCCTGCTGGGCCTGGGTCAGCTCGCGCTTCATGTCCGCGAACTGCTTGAGGATGGCCAGGATGGGCCTCTGGGTCATCTCGGTGTCGTAGCGCCGGTTCTGCCAGGCCAGGTAGGCCCAGAGCATGGGCGCGGCGAAGCAGGAGACTATGAGGCGGCTGAAGGCGGTGCCTTGCATGATGGCCGCATAGTCCGGCTGGCCGCCGAAGGCCCCGGTGGCGAAGAGCACCACGTCCAGCCACATGACCCCCAAGAGGGTGAAAAAGGCGCGGATGCCCAGGGGTATCCATTGCAGCCGGTTGTTCATGAACTCCCAGGCGATGGCCAGGAACAGCAGGTCAGCGAAGGTGGCCAGCACCGAGGCGGCGTTGACGCGCAGGCTGGGCGAGGGCACGTAGCCCAGGGCGGGCATGCCCGCCAGGTCGATCTGGAGGTTCAGCACCACCGCGATGACCGGCACCATGATGGACACGCCTATCACCGTGGAGATGGCGATGCGGGTGGCCCGCACCCCGTCGAAGACGTAGACCACGAACACGGCCAACAAGAGCGAGGTGTAGAACACGGTGGAGCCCACCATGAAATCCACCCCGGCCACCTTGACCACCACCCCGGCGTCGGTGATCCAGGACATGACCGCGGTCAGCCCGCCGATGAGAGCGTAGAAATGGGCCAGGCCCGCCCAATGGCGCAGGGCGTGCGCCCCCAGCACCAACAGATAGACCACCACCGCTTCCGCGACCAAGATGATTACTTCAAAGTTCAAACGGACCTCTCATAAAATATGCGCCACATGGCTCACTTGGCCAGATTAAGCCATCCGGGGCCAACCGGTCAAACCACTAGAAGATATCTTGGGCATTAAGCCGAGGCAAGCCCCGCTGGAGTGGGCCCGGCGCTGCAAAACTTTATTCCGAGGGCTCAGGTATAATTTGGTGTCAAGCAGATGCCGCCTACCAAAAGGAGAATCGCAGCCATGAAGAAACTGCTCACCTTGCTGGGGTGCCTGGCCCTCATGATCGCCCTGAGCACCCCGGCCCTGGCCGACGATCTGGGCCAGAAAATCGCCAACTGGTGCTGGGACGCCGACCCCGGCGACACCCTGGCGCTTACGGCCGCCGAATCCGCCACCTATGACCAGCAGACCTCCCGGGGCTACGACCCCTCCAACGGCACCAGGTTCGAGTTCGAAAACGGGGTTGGCGTCTGCACCACCACCTACACCTCCAACGCGGGCGACCAGCCCCTGGTCACCACGCAGTCGGTCCTCCACAAGACCGGCGACACCCTGGTCATGGGCAAGTCCTACGACAAATAGGCCCGCGCCCGGCGTATAGCGCCCAAAGCAAAGCCCCCGCCGAAACGGGGGCTTGCCTGTTGCGGACCGCGTGCCAGAGGGGCTAGGCGCGGGCGGTGACTTTCTTGCGGCGGCGGCGCCAGGCGGCCAGGCCGCCCAGGGACGAGACCACCAAGAGCAGGGTGCCCGGCTCCGGGGCCGCGGCCGAGCCGCCCCCGCTGATGCTGCCCGACATCTTGGCCCAGGTGGAGAGGTTCTTGGACTGGAGCACTGGGATGAACTCGTGGGAGGTCTTGTCCGAGTAGGACACGGTGAGCAAAAAGTCCACAGTGTCCGATCCCCTCAGGTCTTGCAGGATGGCCGAGCCGGTGGAGTCGTTGAAGGACAGGTCGCTGAGATAGCCCTTGAGGGTGATCTGGTAGTCCGAGTCGAAGCTGACCGAGGTCAGCACCAGGCTGCCGGCCATCTCGTAGGAGTCGGGGATGTGCTTCTTGTCCGGCCCCTGTTTGCGGAAGTAATCCGAGGTTATGTAGAAGTTGGGGTCGTTGACCCCCCTCTGGCTGCTGATGGCGTAGTCCAGGCCGGTGAAGCTGTCGCCCACCGACACGTCGCTGGTGCCGATGGCGTCGAATAGTTTGAAGTTGTACAGGCCCACGTAGTAGTCCATGAGCATGTCGCCGGTGCCCGCCGAGGTGCCGGTGACCCCGGCCTGGTAGGGATCGACCTTCCCCCTGCTCTGGACTTTGAAGTTGTTGTCGCCGCCAAAGGTGAACGACGAGGCGGAGGCCGCGGCGGGCCCCAAGAGGGCTATCGCGAGCAGAACCGCCAGGGCGATCCGGGCAACTCCGGCCAGGGCAAGCATGCATACACTCCAATCAGCCAAACGCCCTGAGGGGCGTATACCCTATTAATAATCATCTATTAACGTAAATTCAAGTTTTTTAAGTACCTAGCCGAGCGTTCCAGATTGCGCCCAATGGCACAAAAAAGAGTTGACTTGAAAATGTCAGCATGATAGCAAATCGTGACCGCCAAAACCGGCTGGGCGGGGCGAGGTGCGCCCCAGGCCGGATTGGCGCAAACCCCTATTTGGGCGGCACAACTAACGCTACGAGCGCCCCGGGGGCGCAAGGCGGGAGACCGGTTTGGGCCGGTTTATCAGCGAGAGCACCCGCGAGTATCTGATGATCCTGGCCCGGGCCAGCTCCATGGGCATCTCCATGGTGTTGGCCACGGTGATGGGCCTGGGCGCGGGCTGGCTGGTGGACAAATACTTCGGCACCCAGCCCTGGGGCTTTTTCATAGGCCTGTTGATGGGCATCGTGGCCGGCTTCCGCAACGTCTACATTTTGTACAAACGGTCGGAACGCGCCCAGGAGCGCATCGACCAGAAGGAAAAGGCGCAGAAGAAATAGTGGCGCATCAACCCCTGACCATGGCTACACCCGAAGCGGACCTCATGAAGGGTCTGTGGTGGGCCAATCTGGTCACCTTCGGGGTGCTCAGCGCCGGCGCTTTCCTTTTGGCCAGCTGGCACAGCGCGCTCAGCGTGGTGGTGGGCGGGGTCATCGCCCTGATCAACTACCGCCTGTTGCAGCGCACCGTGTGCCGCGCCCTGTTGCCCAAGGAAAAAGAGGGCGTGCTCCGGAAAGTTTTGGCCAAGTATTACCTACGGTTTATCGCCACCGCGGTGCTCCTGTTCTTCCTGGTGCGCCAGGGAGTGGTGGAGCCGCTGGGGCTCTTAGTGGGCCTGTCGGTTGTGGTGGTTACGATCTTCGCCTGGGGAGTCCGCCAGGCGCTTAGGCTTCGCAAGGAGGCGTTGTAAAACATGGAACATCCACTGACGCTGCTGGGATTGTTGTTCGACCAGATGGGCCCCGGCCTCGCGGGCTGGTACCACCACAACCCCCACGTGGTCTACTCCTGGCTGATCATCCTGTTCCTGCTGGTGGCGGCCAAGCTGGCGGTGGGCGCGGTGAAGATGATCCCCTCCGGCGGGCAGAACTTCTTCGAGGTGCTTATCGGCGGCTTCGAGGACTTCTCCGTGGACGTCATGGGCGAGCACGGCCGTCCCTTCTATCCGCTCATCGCCACCCTGTTCATCTACATCCTGTGCATGAACTGGATCGGCCTGATCCCGGGCATGATGTCGCCCACCAGCAACATCAACACCCCGCTGTCCATGGCCCTGGTGGTGTTCGTGCTCTACAACTTCGTGGGCATCAAGAGCCACGGCTTCAAGTACATCAAGCACTTCATGGGCCCCATCTGGTGGTTGGCCCCCCTGATGCTGCCCATCGAGCTGATCGGGCACTTCAGCCGCATCCTGAGCCTGACCTTCCGTCTGTTCGGCAACGTGCTGGGCGAGGACCTGGTGCTGGCCATCCTGTTCGTCCTGGCGGGCATGTTCTTCGCGCCCCTGCCCATGATGTTCCTGGCCATCTTCACCAGCTTCGTGCAGGCGTTCATCTTCAGCCTGCTGACCATGCTCTACATCGCCGGCTCGCTGGAAGAGGCTCACTAGAAAAAGCGTTTAGCTTCCAAATAGGGAAGAAGGCACCCATATAAGGAAGAAGGCATAAACCGTCAATTGAGGAGCGAGAAATGAAGAAGTTCTCTCTGATCGCGGGTCTGACCGGCCTGTTCACCTTGGGTCTGGCCGCCGTGGCCATGGCCGCCGACGCCGGCGCCATGGCGGAGGCCGCCAAGCTGTTCGCCGCCACCGTGACCGCCGCCGGCTTCGGCATCGGCATCGCGGCTTTCGGCACCGGTATCGGCCAGGGCATCGCCATCAAGGGCGCCGTGGAAGGCACCGCGCGCAACCCCGAGGCCAGCGGCAAGATCACCGTGACCATGCTGATCGGTCTGGCCATGGTTGAGTCCCTTTGTATTTACGCCTTGGTTATCAGCCTGATTCTGCTCTACGCCTACCCCATGGCCGCTCCCGTGGCCAAGTTCCTGGGTATGTCCTAGAGAACACTGGGGCCGGGCTCCCCCGCGGGGCCCGGCCCTTTTTTTAGGGTCCGCCATGTGCCTCTAAGCACAAAAAGATTGGCGCGTTGTAATGAAGTTCCTGAAGATTCCGGCAGCCACCATCACCCGCCTGTCGCTCTACACCAGGGCCCTGGAAGGCCTGGTCAAGGAGCAGGTGACCGTGGTGTCATCCAAGCGGCTGGCCGAGCTCTGCGGGGTGAACCCGGCCCAGATCCGCAAGGACCTGGCCTACTTCGGCCAGTTCGGCGTGCGCGGAGTCGGCTACTACGTCAAAGAGCTTCTGTTCGACATCAAGAAGATCCTGGGCCTGAACAAGGAGTGGAACCTAGCCATCGTCGGGGTGGGCAACCTGGGTTGCGCCCTGGTGGCTCACGAGAACTTCTCCAAGCAGGGCTACCGCTTCGTCGCCGCCTTTGACGCGGACCCCATGAAGATCGGCCGCAAGCTGGTCACCGGCCTGGTGATCCATCCGCCCAACGAGATGGCCAGCATCTGCAAGGAAAAGCAGGTGGAGATGGGGGTCATCGCCGCGCCGCCCAACTTCGCCCAGGAGATCGCCAACCGCTTCATCGACGTGGGGGTCAAGGGCATCCTGAACTTCGCGCCCACCCAGATCCACGCGCCCGAGGGCGTCAAGGTGGAGAACGTGGACTTCACCGTGAAGCTGGACAACCTGGCGTATTACCTGACGACGGGGTAGGAAAACCTGGATTAATCCCTAATTTTATCTGCCATTTTAGTGATTCTCACTAAGTGGTGTACAAAATAAATAATTTCTAATGCAGTCTCCGGATCATCATCGATTGCATCCTCGTGCGCACGCGGGTTGCGTATTCCGGTAATGCAGCCACAGAAAATGTCCATGTAACCGCGTTGTGCATCATCGCCTGACTTGCCATCCAAATTACTTAATTTTAAAACAGGATTTTTCGCACTAAACACATTTTGCATTAGCTGTGCGCCGTCAAGCTTTCTGCCAGTTTTCTTTCTTACATAACTATTTAGATATTTAAAGCTAGATTCGACAGCTTGCGTGTAGTGTTTATTCCTATACAGAGAGATGGTAGCCCTTCTAAGACCTTTGTCTTTGATTAATCCATCAAATAACTGGTCCCAGTCAGACTCAACACTCCTAGCGCCTCCCGATAGACCTAAAGAGTCGACCTCCTTCTTAAGAGCCCCTGCCAATTTTAATATGGAATTTTCGCTATTCATAATTTACTGTTTATACAAGTGCTTGGCCATACTGGCAAATATTTGATTTATTTGTTCTGATGTTGTCTCTGGCGAAATATGGATTTGTATGTCGATATGTATATGAGGCATCCCACCATTGGACCTACCAATAACGCCCCCTAGGGATTGTTCGCCACCACCAGGATCGCTTTTTTGTTTTTCTTCTTGGCTTTGGTTGCCTGTGACTGATTCCTCCTGCTCCCGAACTCGGGTGTTGTTTTCGTTCCAGACCAACTGATCTCCTACTTGTGCCAACAATCCTGACATTTTAAGTATTTCAATTAGGCATATTACACCTGTATTTCTTTCCGGATTTGAACTTTTCTCTAGAATAGAAAAGATTCGGCGTTTTAGTTCATCCTCGGAAATTTCCCCCCGAACCCGTATCATGTCTAGGACAGCTTGGGCGTCTTCGGACTCTAACAACGCTGTGCGCCACCCTTCAGCAACATCTTCGTCAAGGTTGTTTACAATAGCAGAAGAAAGGGAAGAGCCAAGCTCTGTTATACACTTAACTCTGCCGCCAGAAATCAACCCTAGGTTTGCCAAAAAACCATGGCTTTTAGATAATATATTACGACTTATATCAGTCTTTTTAACAATATCTTCTAGCGACCCCCCCCTGGGGCCCAACAACTGGTAGCCTCTTAATATTTGGGTTAAAGTTTTATACGACACTACAGGGATAGTCATTTTCTTTGATTCTGCCACGCTATACTCCCCCTCTGGAGTGATCCACAACCTCGCTAAACAACAAAACCCGGCCCTCTCCTCACGGAGATAGGCCGGGCAAATCATGACCCGTTGCAAAATCTCAGCGCTGCTATAGCGCCGACCTCGCAATAAGTTGCACCAGGGACAAAACCCCTGTCAAGAAGGTTTTTTTTTCTTCCCCCTCCTCTCATTCACCCACTTGTCAAACGGCACCACCTTCATGCGGTGGTTGGAGTCCTTTATCACCTGCTCCACCAGGCGCAGCGCGGCCTTGAGGTTGCCCGTGTCTCCTCCGCCCCACCAGCCGCCGGGCTCGCGCGGGGCCGGGCGGCTTAGCCAGGCCCAGACCGCCAGGGCCAACGCCGCGCCCAGGACCACCCCTCCCGCCACGGCCCAGGGCCACCAGGCCGCGCCGCCCGCCAGCACCGGCCCCCCGGCCAACAGCGGCCCGGCTTCCGGGGCTTGGGCTGCCTGGCGCACCAGGCAGCCGGGCAAGAGCCAGGCGCTCAACAAGCTCAGGCAAGTTGTCGCAACAAGATGAAACCGCACACGTCCCCCCTGCCCCGGCGGGGCAGGAGCGATGCAATGCAAGGATGCCGCCGGTTATGCGCTGATTACACGGATGTCTCGTACATCCTTAAAATACGCACCCTTGCGCCACAAGGGCAGCGGGTGGGGCGAGGCGAGGCGGAAAGGGCTTACGGTATGCGGGGCGGGCTTATCGGCAAAAAACGGCCGCCCGGCATGGGAGCCGGGCGGCCGGGGATAGCGTTTCGGTTGGCTTACTTGGCCAGGCGGCCGGCCACCAGCTCGGTGATGTCCATGACCTTGACCTTGCCCAGCTTCTCCTTGCGGGCCCGGGCCGCGCCCTGGTTCAGGGAGTTCTTGCAGCTGGGGCAGGCGCTCACCACGGTGTCGGCGCCCACGTCGATGGCCTGCTTGATGCGGGCCAGGGCGATGTCCTGGTTCAGGTCGTTGGCGAATGCCTTGACCCCGCCGCCGCCGCCGCAACACTTGGCCAGCTGGCGGTTGAGGGGGAACTCGATCAGCTCCACCCCGGGCAGGGCCTTGATCACCTCGCGGGGCTCCTCGTAGACCCCCAAATGGCGGCCCAGGTCGCAGGGGTCGTGATAGGCCACCTTGAGCGGCTTGGCGTCGTCCTTGAAGCTCAGCTTGCCGCCCTCCACCAGCTCCTTGAGCAGGAACACCACGTGGTTGGGCTTGTAGCCGTCGCCGTGGTCATACTTGGGGTAGAGGTCCTCGAAGGTCTTGTAGCAACCCGCGCAGGTGGTCAGGAGCTGGCTGATGCCCTTGTCCTTGAAGATGGCCGCGTTCTTAGAGGCCACCGCGTTGAAGGTCTGCATGTCGCCCACCAGGTAGGCCAGGTAGCCGCAGCAGTTCTCCTGCTCGCCCAGGGTGGTGTAGTCGATGCCCGCCGCGTCCAGGATCTTCATCACCGCGGGGATGATCTTCACGTCCTGGTAGGAGGCCACGCAGCCCAGGTGCAGCAGGGTGTCGGCCTTGTCCTTGGGCTCATAGCTCACGGGATAGGAGTCGGTGCGGGTCTCGCGGGGCTGGGCAAAGGGGTTGCCCGCCTCGATCATGTCCACCATGAGCTTCTTGAAGATCTCGGGCAGATAGCCCTGCTCCACCAGGCGCTGGCGGGCGGCCTGCACCACCACCGAGAGGTCCACCTGGGCCGGGCAGGTGTACTTGCAGTTCATGCACAACATGCACTGGTACAGGCGCTCGGCGATGTCGGCCGAGCCCTGCATGGCTCCGGTGAGGAGCGCGAAGGCCAGGGTGATGCGGCCTTTGGCGTTCATGGCCTCCAGGTCGGTCTGGGCGTAGGTGGGGCAGCCCAGGCGGCAGAAGCCGCACTGGATGCAGGCCACGATCTCGTTGTCCGCCGCGCCCAGGCTGGCCACGTCGGGGTGTTCCAGGCGCAGGGGGTCGAAGCCGCAGTGCTGGTAGATGTCCTCGATGGAGTCCTTGAGCCCCAGCTTGCCGGGGTTCAATATGCTCTTGGGGTCCAGGGCGCCCTTGAGGGTTTGCATGACCTCCTTGCCCACCGCGCCCAGCTCGGTCTCGATAATGGGGCTCTTGGCCATGCCCAGGCCGTGCTCGGCGCTCATGGTGCCTTCCATCCGGGCGGTCAGCTCCACGAACTCCAGGGCGATCTTCTTCACCGCGTCCCACTGATCGGCCTGCTTCACGTCCATGATGAAGGTGGCGTGCAGGTTGCCGTCGCCGATGTGCCCGAAGGTGGCGATGGGGAAGCCGTGCTTCTCGCCGATGGCCTGGATTTCCTTAATGGTCTCGGGGATCTTGGTCATGGGCACCCCGAAGTCCTCCATCAGGGGCACCAGGCGGTAGCCGGGCTTGAGGCGGCTCATGGCCGGGACCAGGCGGTGGCGCGCCTCCCACAGGGGGGCCTTCTCCAGGTCGTCGTCGGTCCACTTGGCGTTGATCAGGCTGTGGCCGCCGCAGATGGCGTTCACCTGCTTGACGTAGTCCTCCACCGCCGCCTTGTGGCCGTCCAGCTCCAGCATGATCATGCAGCCCACGCCGTCATCCACCTTCAGGTCGATGGCCTTCTGCAAGACCTGGAGCGACACGTCGTCCAGAATCTCGCAGGTGGCGATGGGCACGCCGGTGGTGAGCATCTCGGTGACCGCCGCCCCGGCGCTGGTGATGTCCGGGAACTCCAGGCGGGCGCTGATGGCGTAGGCCGGGGCGGGCAGGATCTTAAGCGTGGCCTCGGTGATCACCCCCAGGGTGCCCTCGCTGGCGCAGAAGAGCTGGGTCAGGTTGTAGCCGCTGGAGGTCTTGGGCGCCTTGGAGCCGGTTTTGAGTACGCGGCCGTCGGCCAGCACCACGGTCAGGCCCATGACATAGTCCTTGGTGGTGCCGTATTTGACCGCGCGGATGCCCGAGGCGTTGGTGTTGATCATGCCGCCGATGGTGGCGATGCCCGCGCTGCCCGGGTCGGGCGGGAAGAAGAAGCCCTTGGCCGCCACCGCCGCGTTGAGCGCGCCGCAGACCACCCCGGCCTGCACCCGGGCGTAGTGGTCGGGCAGGTTGATCTCCAACACCTGGTTCATGCGGATGAGGTTGAGCACCACCCCGCCGTGGGGGGCCAGGGCCGCGCCGGTAACGCTGGTGCCGCCGCCCCGGGCGATCACCGGCACCCCGGCCTCGTGGCAGGCGGCCAGGATCTGGCTGACCTCATCGGTGCTCTCGGCGAAGACCATGGCGTCGGGCAGGCCGATGTGCACCGACATGTCCCGGGCGTAGGCCAGGCAGTCGGCCTGGTTGGTGACTAGGTTCTCCTCGCCCACGATCTGGGCAAGCTTTGCGCTGATTTCCATGATGCTCCCTCCCGGCCCGTTCTGGCGGGCTCCCTCAAACAAGCGGGGAGAGCGCGAGCGCCCTCCCCTCATTCACCCCTCTACCGCCGGCTAAAGACACGGGGCCAGGGGCCCCGCCCTCCCACTTCAGCCGACCGGCAATATCGCTTATGTTCCCTAAGCGCCAAGGACTAGTCCTTGTCTTGGTCCAGCTTGGCGATCTCCGCCTCCACCCATTTGGCGTAGGCCTCGCCCTGCATCAGCTTGGCCAGGTCGGCGGTCAGGTCGCTGGGGCGGATCTTGCAAATCCAGCCCTCGCCGTAGCAGTCCGAGTTGATCAGCTCGGGCTCGTCCTCCAGCTCCTCGTTGCCCTCGGCCACCTCGCCGGAGACCACGGCGTAGACCCGGCCCACCCACTTGCCGCTCTCGATGGAGCCGAAGGGCTTGCCCTGGGTCACCTCGTCGTCCTCCTCGGGCACGTCCACGAAGGTGATCTCGCCGGCCAGGCGCTGAGTGAGGTCCGTGGTGCCCATCACCACGTGGTCGCCCTCCACCTTGGCCCAAAAATGGTTGGTGTCATAGTACAGATCGTCGGGAAAATTGTAGCCTGAAACCTCCATGGGCCGACTCCTCCTCTGGATCCCAATTGGGTTTATTAAACCGATTCGCTTGGAGCGTTGGCGCCGCCCCGCCTCGCCCTGCCTGCTATATCATAGCAACCGAGGCAGGCCAAACCACTACTCCTTGAAAGCCTTGATCAGCTCCTTGGGCTTCACCCGGTTGAGCTTGAGACCCACCTCGTCCGGGCTCAGGCCCAGGCCCAGGCCCAACAGCTGGGTCAGGTATACCACCGGCACCTTGAACTTGGTGTCCATGCGCTTGGCTATGGCCTTTTGCTGGCCCTCGAACATCACGTTGCAAAAAGGGCAGACCATGACCATGGCCGTGACCCCCAGGGCGTCCAGCTCGGCCAGCTTGGCCCCGGCCAGAGACCCGGCCAGCTCCTCGTCCGCGCCCAAGACCCCGCCCCCGCAGCAGTCCTTGAGCCGGGGGTGGTTCACCGCCTCGGCCCCGGTGGCCGCGATGAGCCGGGCCAGGCTTTGCGGATTCTCCGGGTCCTCCAGGCCGCCCAGGACCTCCGAGGGCTTCAGGTAGTGGCAGCCGTAGTGCGGCGCGAAGCTGAAGCCCTCCAGGCTCTTGGTCATCTTGGCTTGAATCGCCTCCACGCCCACCTCGTTCAAGAGGAAGCGCATGAGGTGGGTGGCCTTGACCCCGGGCTCGTAGCGCAGGCCCAGGGGCTCCAGTTCTTTATTGACCGCCTCGGCGGCGATGGGGTCGTGGGCCAGGTGATGCTCGGCCTCGGCCAGGGTGCCGGCGCAGGCCGAGCACAGGGCCACCAGGGGCAGGCCGTGGGCCCGCGCCTGGGCCAGGGCCCGGGCCGCGATGACCAGGGCGTGGCCTTGGTCCGAGCCCTTCAGGGGATAGCCGCAGCAGGCCAGGGCCGGGTCGTCCACCAGCTCCACCCCCAAAGCCTGGCAGACCTTGCGGGCGCTGAGCTCGTAGTTCAGGTTTCTGACCGGCACGGTGCAGCCCAGGAAAAGCAGAGCCTTCATCAGGCGCCCTCCCCCGCATCCTGCTCTTGGGGCGCGATGCCCAGGATGCTCTGGAAGTCGCTCGGGCGCTGCTCCACCGGGGGCAGGCCCAGCTCGGCGCGCTTTTCGTTCTCGAACTCGGTGATCTCCAGCAGGCGGCCCTGCTTGGCCAAGAGCTCGGCGGTGATGCGGGCCGAAGGCGGGGCGTGGCCCTCGCGGGCGGCCAGGTTCTTGATGGCGGTAAGCACGTCGGTGAAGCGCACCCCCTGGGGGCAGACCTCGCCGCAGGTGTAGCAGGAGGAGCAGAGCCAGATGAGCGGCGAGGCCAAAACCTCCTCGCGTTGGCCCAAAAGGGCGGCGCGGATGATACGCCTCGGGTCGTACTCCGGGCGGTTGGCCCCCACCGGGCAGCGGGCGGAGCAGGCCGCGCAGCCGAAGCACACCCGGATGCCCGCGCCTCCGGGCTCGGCGGCTATCTGATGCTTGAAGCCGGGATCGCAGTCGTTGAGCCGCATCACGCCTCCTGTGCCTTGGCGGCCAGCTCGGCCACCGCTTGGGCCAGCTCGCGGGTCTGGTTGCTGGCCAGGGGCAAAAAGCCCACCGCTTCGGGGTCCAGCCCCAGGGTGCCCAGCAACTCCTTGAGCGATTCCAGCTTGGCCGCGGCCTTGAGGTTGCCGCTGATGGAGCGGCAGTTGCCCGGATGGCAGCCCGCCGTAAGCACCCCCTTGGCCCCCAGCTCCAAGGCGCGGGTGAGAAGCACCTGGCTGGTGCGCCCGGCGCAGACCAGAGGGAAGATCACCAGCCCGGCGGGCCACTGATGGCCCGAGGCCGAGAGCGCCGCGGCGGCGGGCATGCCCGACTGGCCGCAGGCGAAGAGCACCATCTTGGGCGCCGGGGCCACGGCCAGGGCCGCCTCCAGGGCGGCGAGCATCTCGGGCTGGCCCCAGCCCGGCGGGGCGATGGCCTCGGCCGGGCACTCGGCCGCGCACACCCCGCAGGCCACGCAGCCGGCCGGGGAGCAGGCGATGCCGAAGCCCACGTAGTGGGGCACCCCATGGGGGCAGGCCCGCACGCAGGTGAGGCAGCGGGCGCAGAGCTGGTCGCGCACCGCGGGCATGGGCACCACCTTGCCGGTGAGGCGATGGTGCAGGTCCGTGGCCGCGGCCGCCGCCTCGGCCCGGCGGGGCGCGCCGGGGGCGGTGCCGCGCAGGGCCCCCAGGATGTAGAGCCCGGAGCGGCTGGTCTTGCCCCCGGCCAGGCGGGGGTTCTCGGGCACCAACTCGTCCCAGGGCTTGAAGTTCAGCTCGTTGTCCAGCCAGGCGGGGGGCATGGCTTCGCTCTGCTCGGCCAATACCGCCACGGCGGGTTCCAGGGTGATCTCTTCGCCCAGGAGTGGGTCGGTCCAGGCCAGCTCGGAGCCGCCGCGCACCTCCAGGCCGCCGGGGGCCACGCGCACCGAGAGCACTCCGGCCTCACGGCAGTCGCGGAAAAGCTGCTCCGCGCCGGGCCAGGCCACCCGCGCCTCGCTGTAGAACAGGCTCACCTGCACCCGGGGCCGTTGGGCCAGGGCCAGGGCGGCCTCCAGGGCCACATTGAAGCTATAGGAAGGCACCGGGGAGGCGCTGCCCGCCAGCACCGCCACGTGCAGCCAGCCGTCCTCCGGCCCCTGCCACTGCTCGGGGTTGAGGTTGGAGGCGCTCACGCAGAGCTTGGGGTCCAAGCCCTCTACCTCGCAGCAGGAGGCCAGCTTGCCCGGCGGGGCCAGGAGCACCGCGCCGAAGCTTTGGTCAGTCTCGCCCTCGGGGCCCAGCAGCCGGGCGGTCATGGCCCCGGCCGATCCGCTCAGGTCTTTCAGGCGGCAGCCGGTGAGCGGCTCCACCTGGGCCGGAAGCTGCGCGGCCAAGAGGCTGACCGCGCGGGAGTCGTCGTCCGCGCCCGGGGTGGCCGGGTCGTCGAAAGGCGTGGCCAGGGTGACCGGATGGCCCAGGGCGGCAGCTTCATAGGCCGCGCACAGGGCCGAAAGTCCCGCCCCGGCCACCAGCACCTTCTGGGCCGGTTGGGGGGCGTAGACCGGGGGCATGGTGCCTTTGGCCGCCCGCCCGGCCGCGCGGGCCACGGCGGTGGCCGCCCGGGCCAGGCGATGGGCCTCGCCGCCCCCGCCCACCTCGGCGGCCAGATCCAGCCAGGCCACCGGCAGCCCCACCAGGCGCTCGCGCAAAGGGCGCGGGGCCCGCTCCTGGGGCATGGTGACCACGGCGGCCTCCACCGGGCCGCCCGCGTCCAGCTCCACCCCGGCGGCCAGGGCCACCTGCTTGGGGTCCAGGCCTTCCAGGCCCGGGGCCTCTTGCCAGATCAAACTGACTTTAGCCACGGGCGGCCTCCAGCATGGCGCCCACCCGGTTGGCGGCCTTGGAGGCGGCCAGGGAGGCATGGACGATGGATTCGTTCAAGGAGCGGGGCCCGGCGGCCGCGCCGGCCACGAACAGGCCCCTAAGGCTCTCTTCGGCCAGGAAGCCGTCCCGGCCCTCGGCCGCGCCGAAGAGCTCGTGCAGGCTGGCCGCGCCCTGGGGCGGGCCGATGCCCACCGAGAGCGCCACCAGATCGAAGCTTTCCTTGATGGGCGAGCCCTCGGGCCCGGCGTAAGTCACCAAGGGGCCGCCCTCACCCGCGCTCACCTCGCCGGGCATGGCCCGCACGAAGCGGATGTCCTCTCTGAGGGCGGGGAGCTCGTCTTCCCAGGCCCGGCCGTAGTCCTGCACATCCATATGGAAGAAGGTCACCTCGCTCTGGGGCAGGCGGGCTCGGATCACCCGGGCCATGCGCAGGGCATAGCCGCAGCACACCCGCGAGCACCAGGGACGCCCCCCGGCCGCGTCGCGGCTGCCCACGCACTGGATGAAGGCCACCTTGGCCGGGGCCAGGGCGTCCGGCCCGATGGCCCCCTGGGCCAGCATGGCCTCCAGCTCCAGGGCGCTGTACACCCCCTCCACCCGGCCATGGGCGAAGCGGCTCTTTTTGGCCGGGTCGAAGGGCTGGCCGCCCACGGCCAGGATCACCGCCCCGGCCACCAGGGAGCGGCGCTCGGTCAGCGGCGCGCCCGTCCCGGGCACGCTCTCGCCGCCCGGCTGGGGAGCCAGCTCCACGGCCCAACGGCCGTCGTCGTATTTTGCGGATGTTACCAGGGCGGCGGTGTGGAGGGTTATCTCCGGACGCGCGGCCGCCTCGGCCAAGAGGTCACCCAGGCGGCAGGCCCCGCAACGGGCGCAGGCCTCCACCGCCTTGCAGCAGAACTCGCCGGCCCGGCCACCGGGCCGCGCCTCGCGCTCCACCACCGTGCAGGCCAGACCACGCCGCGCCAGCTCCACCGCCGCGCCGAGTCCGGCCACTCCCCCTCCCACTATCAACACCGACGTGTCAATCTCGGCTGGGTTCAATCGTTGCCCCTGGGGTATGGTTGAAATAAGGGGCGGACCGGCCCTCCTCCTCAACCCCCGGCCCAAGACGGGTCAGGGGCCCTAACTCCCGGATTTAGCGCCCCGTTTTATCGCTTGACAAGCTTATTAGGCCTGCCTATGATGCGAATTAGCTAGATTGTAGCTAACATGTAATCATTTTGTCCACCATTTTCAGCCCCTGCCGCCATTTTGTGGCCTCGCGGGGGCGCCGGGCAACCTAGTCCCCGGAGGAGCTTTCATGACACAAGGGCCACCGCCCATCGCAACCACCAAGATGATGAAGAAGCTCATGGCCGATCACTTTCTGGGCCTGGACCGGGCCGCCCGCGAGGGCAGCCCCAAGGTTGCCTGGTGCACCAGCGTCGGCCCCGCCGAACTGCTGCACGCAATGGGCTTTGACGTCTACTTCCCCGAAAACCACGGAGCCATGCTCGGGGCCACCCGCATGTCCACGGAGACCATTCCCGCGGCCAACGCGGTGGGCTACAGTCCGGACATCTGCTCCTACCTCACCGCCGACGTGGGCGCCTTCCTGAAGGGCACCACCCCGCTGACCAGGGCCTACGGCATCGAAAGCGTGCCCAAGCCCGACGTGCTGGTGTTCAACACCAACCAGTGCCGCGACGTGCAGGACTGGTTCGAGTGGTATGGCCGCCATTTCAAGGCGCCGGTCATCGGCGTGCGCACCCAGCGCGGCGTGGGCGAGGTGGAAGAGTCCATGGTGAGCGACATCGCCGCCCAGATCGAGGCGCTGGTGCCCACCCTGGAAGAGATCAGCGGCAACAAGTTCGACATCGACCGCCTGCGCGAGACCGTGGGCCTGTCCAAGCAGTGCACCGTGATGTGGCGCCAGGTGCTGGAGTACGGGGCCAAGACCCCGGCCCAGATGACCTTCTTCGACCACACCATTCACATGGCCCCGGCCGTGGTCCTGCGCGGCAAGCCCGAGGCGGTGGCCTACTACGAGGCCCTGTTGACCGAGCTCAAGGAGCGCGACCAAGCCGGCCTGAGCGCCGTGCCCGGCGAGAAGTACCGCCTCTACTGGGACGGCATGCCGGTATGGGGCCGTTTGCGCATGTTGGGCGATCTGATGACCGAGCTCAACACCGCCATCGTGGCCAGCACCTACTGCAACTCCTGGATCTTCGACGCCTTCGACGCGGCCGACCCCTTCCGCTCCATGGCCCGGGCCTATCTTGAGCTGTTCATCGTGCGCGACGAGGCCTTCAAGGAAAAGTACATCCAGCGCCACGTGGAGCTTTACGGCTGTCAGGGCATCGTGTTCCACGACGCCAAGACCTGCCCCAACAACTCCAACAACCGCTACGCCATGCCCCAGCGTTTCTCGGAAGTGCACGGTGTGCCCACCCTGGTGATCAACGGCGACTTGAACGACCTCCGCTGCTTCTCCGACGAACAGGCCAAGACCAACTTGGAGGCCTTCGTGGAGCAGATCGCGGAGGCGGCGGCCGCCTGATGGTCTTTGGCGGCTTGGACATAGGGGCCAGCGCCACCAAGGCGGTGCTGACCGACGACAAGGGAGAGCTGCTCGGTTTTTCCATCCGGCGCTCGGGAGTGGACTTCACGGCCAGCGCGGCCGCCGGGCTGGGCGACGCGCTCGGCAAGGCGGGCCTCAAGGCCGGCGATCTGAGCAAGGTGTTCGCCTGCGGTTATGGACGCTCCAACGCGACCATGGCCGCGGGCACCCGCACCGAGATCGCCTGTCACGCGGCCGGGGCCTTTCACCACTTCCCCCGGGCCATCACCGTGGTGGACATCGGCGGGCAGGACAACAAGGTAATCAAACTCAACGAACGGGGTCTTCGGACCTCGTTCAAGATGAACCGCAAGTGCGCCGCCGGCACTGGGGCCTTCTTGGAGGAGATGGCCCTGAGGCTGGACTTGCCCCTGGAGAGCTTCAATGGCTTGGCCGAGGGAGCCGAGGCCGAAGCCACCCTGGGGTCTTTTTGCACCGTATTCACCGCCACCGAGGTATTGGCCAAGATTCGGGAGGGAGTCGAGGTCGCGGCCCTGGTCAAGGGGCTGTTCCGCTCGGTGGTGAAAAGGGTGATGGAAATGGACACCCTGACCGGAGCGGTGGTGATGACCGGCGGAGTGGCGGCGCACAATCCCTACCTGGCCGAGATGCTGGGCGCGGAGCTGGGCTGCGAGGTATTGCTTCCCCCCCACCCCCAACTGATGGGGGCCTGGGGGGCGGCCATCCTGGCGGCCCGGGACGGGGAGGATACGCAATAGGGGTGGGCCCGGGCGAGAGGGGCCCGGGCCGCAAGGCAATCATAAAGGGAGAGAGGTGAGCATGAACCGCTGGCTGACCGTGGCCGACATCTTGAGGGTCAACGCCGTAAAGTATCCGGACAAGGAAGGGGCGGCAGACCTGTACCGCTCGCTGACCTTCAAAGAATGGAACGAGCGTTGCAACCGCCTGGCCAACGCCCTGGCCGGCCTGGGGCTGAAAAAGGGCGACCGGGTGGCCATGATCGCCTACAACTGCCTGGAGTGGCTGGAGCTCTACGGAGCCTGCGCCAAGGGCGGTTTTGTGGCCGTGCCCATCATGTTCCGCCTCACCCCGGTGGAATACACCTACATCCTAAACAACGCCGAAGTGAGCGCCTTCATCGTGGAGAAGCCCTTCACCGATGACGTGGCCGAGGCCAAGCCCGACTTCGAAAGCGTGCCGGCGGGCAACTACATCTGCTTCGGCGAAGGCGAAACCCCCGAGGGCTTCGTGGGCCTGGAACAGATCATGGCCGAGGCCGGCCCCGAGGAGCCCGAGACCAAGGTGATCGACGAGGACGTCTGGATCATCATGTACACCTCCGGCACCACCGGCCGCCCCAAGGGCGTGGTGCGCACCCATGAGTCCTTCGCGGGCAAGTACTGGACCAACATCGCGGCCATGGGCTACGACCATGACGACCGCGGCCTCTTGGTCATGCCCATGTGCCATATCAACAGTGTTTATTACAGCTTCGTGTTTACCTGCCTGGGGGCCACGGCCATCGTGTACAACTCGGTGAGCTTCGACCCCGAGCACATGATCAAGACCCTGTCCGAGTTCGGGGTGACCTTCACCTCCCTGGTGCCCACCCACTACATCATGATGCTGGCCCTGTCCGAGGAGGTCAAAAACAGCTACAACGTGGACTGCGTGAAGAAGCTCCTGATCTCTTCCGCTCCCGCCCGCCGCGACCTCAAGCTGGCCATCATGGACTACTTCAAGAACAGCCAGCTCTACGAGGCCTACGGCTCCACCGAGGCCGGCCTGGTGACTCTGCTGCTGCCCTCGGAGCAGTTCGACAAGCTGGGCTCCATCGGCCGCGAGATCCCAGGCACCGACCTGATCATGCTCCTGGACGAGGACAAGAACGAGGTGCCCGTGGGCGAGGTGGGCGAGCTCTACAGCCGGGGCCCCGCCCTGTTCAGCGAATACTGGAAGCTCCCCGAACAGACCAAGGAAGCCTTTGTGGGCGACTACTTCAGCGCCGGGGACATGGCCTACAAAGACGACCAGGGCTACTACTATCTGGTCGACCGCAAGAAGAACATGATCATCACCGGCGGCGAGAACGTCTACCCCAGCGAGGTGGAGGACTGCCTGGGCGGCCACAGCGCGGTCAAGGACGTGGCGGTCATCGGCGTGCCCGACGAGAAGTGGGGCGAGAGCGTCACCGCGGTGATCATCCTGCACCAGGGCTTCGAGCCCGGCGACGAGCTGGCCGCCGAGCTTCAGGCCTTCACCAAAGGCAAGATCGCCGGCTTCAAGCGCCCCAAGAGCATCTACTTCGTGGCCGAGGAAGAGATGCCCCGCACCGGCACCGGCAAGATCCTGCACCGCGTGCTCAGGGAGCGCTACGGCCACTGGTCGGACAACAAGGCATAACAGCCCGCCGCCCCACGGGCTTTGGATTGGAAAATCGCAACGACCTTATTTAAGACACGGAGCCAACGATGTTCAAAAACGTATTCATCCCCTACAAAGGGTACTGGTCCTCGCCGTTCTCGCGCTGGCAGATGTCCTTCCAGAACGAGAACCCCATCAAGCTGGCCGCCTCCACCGCCAAGAAGTTCCTTGAGCTGAGGAAGATCGACCCGGCCGAGCTGGACGGCTGCACCTTCGGCATGACCATCGGCATGCCTTCCTGGTTCTACGCCAACCCCTGGTTTTGCGCCCTGATGGGCAACGACCGCATCTCCGGCCCCACCGTGAGCCAGGCCTGCGCCACCAGCGCCACCGCCCTGTACACTGCCGCCGCCGGCGTGGAGTGCGGCGCCTACTCGGCCAACCTGGTGGCCACCACCGACCGCTGCTCCAACGGCCCCCACACCATCTGGCCCAATCCCAAGGGCCCGGGCGGCGAGGTGATCAGCGAGAACTGGATGATGGACAACTTCAACAAGGACCCCTACGGCGGCGAGGCCATGTTCATGACCGCCGAGCTGGTGGCCAAGGACAACGGCGGGGTGGCCAAGGAAGAGTCCGACGAGCTGGCCCTGAAGCGCTACCAGCAGTATGAGATGTCCATGGCCGACGACCGCGCCTTCCAGAAGGGCTACATGATCCCGGTGGACATAAAGATCTCCAAGAAGAAGACCGTAACCGTGGAGGCCGACGAGGGCATCATGCCCACCACCGCCGAGGGCCTGGCGGGCCTGAAGCCCATTCTGCCCGACGGCGCCCTGACCTTCGGCGCCCAGACCCACCCGGCCGACGGCAACGCGGGCCTCATCGTGACCACCGAGGAGAAGGCCAAGGAGCTTAGCGCGGACAAGAGCGTGACCATCCAGGTGCTCTCCTACGGCTATGGCCGGGCGGCCAAGGCGCGCATGGCCGCCGCCGTGACCCCCTCGGCCGAGATGGCCCTGAAGAACGCGGGCCTCACCGTGGCCGACCTGGCCGCCGTGAAGACCCACAACCCCTTCACCATTAACGACATCATCATGGGCCGCCTGATGAACATCCCCCCCGACATCTTCAACAACTACGGCTCGTCGCTGATTTTCGGCCACCCCCAGGGCCCCACCGGCGCGCGCTGCATCGTGGAGCTGATCGAGGAGTTGGTGCTCAAGGGCGGCGGCTACGGCCTGTTCGCCGGTTGCGCCGCGGGCGACACCGCCGCGTCCATCGTGGTCAAGGTCTCCTAAGACCGCCACGAAACAGATAGGCTAATAAAGGCCCGCGCCGGTTGATCCCGGCGCGGGCCTTCTTAGCTCAGGTGGCATAAAGCGGTAACCCTGCCCGCCCCTCCGTGGCGACATTCGCTGGTTGCCGTCTCTTCTTCTCCCTCCTTCTCTCCTTTCTCCCCCAACCACCCCACCGCCGGGGTCGCCTCCGGGCCGGCATCTCCGCGCATCACCAAGGCCTCTATTTAACGGGCCTGGCTCATCATCAACGGCCTATCTCCGCATCCCTGGCACTGCGTCGCCGCTCCAGCAGCGAGCGGCCCTCATTTACCTCAGCTGTTATGCCGGCCCAGGGTGAACCCGGCAAAAAACCCTTTTCTTTCTTTTCTCCTTCTTCCTCTTCCTTTCCTTCTCTTCCTTTTTGGACGGCGGGCGGCTTTGAGAGGAGAAGAGAAGAAGGAAAGAAAAAAGAAAGAGAGTCTTTTTTTGCCGGGGTGTGGTTGGGAAAAAAGGAAAGGGGGAGCAAGAGAAAAGCGAAAAAGAAAAGAAAGGCGTTTTTTTGTCGGGGTCACTCTGGGCCGGCATAAGGGTGGGTGCTGGAGAGGGGCGGTCGCTGGCGGGGCAGGGTCGCTGAGCTAGGGACGCGGAGAGAGGGAAGGAGAATTTGGGGGCTGTCGGGAGGCAGGCCGGGACGGGGCGCGGAGATGCCGGCCCGGATGCGACCCCGACGGGGGGTGGTTGGGGAGCAGGAAGTCGGGAATAATCCCCGCCCCAACATGGAAGAGAAAGAAGGTTGTCATTGCGAGGGACGCCGCACGCAATCTTCCCATTCAGCAACCGCTTTGGGCGGCGTCCCTCGCAATGACTGTTGTTACTGGATGGGGGCTTGCCGGGGATGGGGCGTTTCTTGCCGCGCGGCCAGAGGCAGACAGATCACTTTTCAAGACATCTATTTGGGCGGCTCGCCCTACTCCATGCCCAGGTAGGCGCGCTGCACCCGGCCGTCGGCGGCCAGCTCCTTGCCGGTGCCCGAGAGCACCACCTTGCCGGTTTCCAGCACATAGGCGCGATCGGCCACCCCCAGGGCGGCGGCGGCGTTCTGCTCCACCAGCAGTACCGTGACTCCCTGGGCGTGGATGCGCCGGATCACCGCGAAGACCTCGGCCACCATGAGGGGGGCCAGGCCCAGGGAGGGCTCGTCGAGCATCATCAGGGCGGGGCTGCCCATGAGCCCCCGGCCCAGGGCCAGCATCTGGCGCTCGCCGCCGCTCAGGGTGCCCGCGGGCTGCGCCGCCCGCTCGGCCAGGCGGGGGAAGGTCTCCATGACCCGCTCCAGTTCCGCGTTGAACGCCGCGTCCCGGGGCCGGGAGTAGCCCCCCAGGATCAGGTTCTCCTTCACGCTGAGGTTCACAAAGATGCGGCGGCCCTCGGGCACCAGGATGAGCCCCTGCCGGGCCAGGCGGTGGGCCTTGGTCCCGGCCACCTCGCGGCCCTGGTACACGATAGAGCCGCCCGTGGGCTTGACCAGCCCGCAGATGGCCCCCAGCAGGGTGGACTTGCCCGCCCCGTTGGCTCCCACCAGGGTCACGATCTCGCCGCGCTGGACCTCCAGGTCCACCCCGCGCAGGGCGGTGATGCCGCCGTAGCGCACGTCGAGGCCCGCGACCTGGAGCATGGTCTGGCTCATGCCGCCGCCCCCTCGGGCTCGGCCGCGCCCAGATAGGCCTGGATCACCGCCGGGTTCTGTTGCACCTCGGCGGGCGCGCCCCGGGCGATGACCCGGCCGTGGTCCAAGACGGTGAGATGCTCGCACAGGCGCATGACAAAGCGCATGTCGTGCTCGATGAGGAGCACGGTGATGCCCAGCTCGTCGCGCAGGCGGCGCACCAGGGCGGCCAGCCCGGCGGTCTCCTGGGGGTTCATGCCCGCGGCGGGCTCGTCTAGCAAGAGCAGCTTGGGGCCCGTGGCCAGGGCGCGGGCGATCTCCAGCAGGCGCTGCTGGCCATAGGCCAGGCTGCCGGCAGGCTCGTCGCGCAAGGGCCCCAGGCCGGTGAGCTCCAGGATCTCGGCGGCGCGCCGGTTCATGCGCCGCTCCTCGGCCACGTAGCCGGGCAGGCGCAGGATGGCCGAGAGGAAGTTGCTCTTGAGGCCGCCGTGGAAGCCCACCAACACGTTGTCCAAAACACTCAGCTCGCCGAAGAGGCGGATGTTCTGGAAGGTGCGGGCCATGCCTCGCTGGTTGATGCGGCTGGGCCGAAGCCCCAGGATGGAGCGCCCGTCAAAAGAGAGCGCGCCCGCGTTGGGCTTGATGCGCCCGGTGAAGAGGTTGAAGCAGGTGGTCTTGCCCGCGCCGTTGGGGCCGATGAGCCCGGCCAGCTGCCCGGCGGGCACGCTGAGGTCCACCCCATCCACGGCGGTGAGCCCGCCGAAGCGCACCGTGAGGCCGGTGGCCTTAAACAGCGCCTGGCTCACGCCCGGCCTCCCCGCCCCAGGCCCAGCGAGGCCAGGAGCCAGCGCCAGGAGAAGTCGTGGCGACCCAGTATGCCCCGGCGCAGGAAGATCATCACCGCCACCAGGATCAGGCTGAAGAAGACCATGCGCATGCCCGGGATGCCCGGTATCTCCAGGCCCAGGAGGTTCATGGGCTCCTCCACCACCCGGAGCCACTCCCCGCCGTAGGTGAAGAGAAACGCAGCCAGCACCGCCCCGGTGGTGGAGCCCAGGCCGCCCACCACGATGATGATCAGCAAGTTGAAGGTGAGGAAGAAGGTGAAGAGGCTGGGGCTGATGGTAGTGATGAGATGGGCCAGCAGGCCGCCGGCCACGCCCTCGAAAAAGGCGCTCAGGGTGAAGGCCAGCATCTTGTGCCAAAAGGCGTTGATGCCCATGGCCTCGGCGGCGGTCTCGTCCTCGCGGATGGCCATGAGCGCCCGGCCGTAGGAAGAATGCACCAGGCGCACGATGAAGAACAGGCACACCGCCAGCAGGCCCCAGGACCACCACAGGTTGGTGATGTGGGGGATGCCCTTTAGCCCCAGCGGGCCGTTGGTCACGCTCTGGGCGTTGTTGGCCACCACCCGGATCACCTCGCCGAAGCCCAGGGTCACGATGGCCAGGTAGTCGCCCCGCACCCGGAACACCGGGAAGCCCATGAGAAAGGCCATGAGTGCGGTGAGGAGCCCGGCGATGACCAGCGCGGGCAACAGCGGAATGGAAAAGGCGCTCAGGGGCCAGATCAGGGGCTCCAGGATGAAGGAGGCCTCTTTTTCGGCGGGCGAGAGGGTGAGCAGGGCGGTGACATAGGCCCCGCAGGCCACAAAGGCGTTGGGCTCCAGGGAGAACTGGCCGGTGACCCCGTTGATCAGGTTGTAGCTCACCGCCAGGGTGGCGAAGAGCGCGCCCACGCAGGTCATGTGCACCACGTAGCCCGAAGCGTTCTGCTCCAAGAGCCACAGCCCCAAAGCGGTGAGCAGGGCCGCCCCGATGGTGAGCAGGGTGTCGCGCCGCCGGGACTGGGAGGCCGGGGGCAGCGCGCCGGGAGAAAGCAGGCCGCCCGGTTTGAACAGGGCGGTCAGCTTCATTCAGGTAGCTCCTCGCCCATGATGCCGGTGGGCCGGAAGATCAGGATGCCGATGAGCAGCACGAAGGCCAGGGCGTCGCGGTAGCCGGCCAGCTCGGGCAAGAGCGCCACCAGCATGATCTCGGCCATACCCAACAGAAGCCCGCCGATCATGGCCCCGGTGACGTTGCCGATGCCGCCCAGCACGGCGGCCACGAAGGCCTTGAGCCCGGGCAATACACCCATGAGCGGGTTGATCTGGGGATACTTCATGGCCCAGAACACGCCGCCCGCCGCGGCCAGGGCGCTGCCCAGGGCGAAGGTGGCCGCGATGATGCGGTTGGGGTCGATGCCCATGAGCTGCACCGTCACCAGGTCGCGGCTGAGCGCCCGCATGGCCATGCCCACCCGGGTGCGGCGGATGAACAGCAAGAGCCCGGCCAGGATGATTGCCGTGAGGATGGGCACCCAGATGGACAAGGAGAGCACCCGCACCTCGCCCCACTGGTAGATGTGGTTGAACATCTCCGGCCGGGCAAAGGCCTTGGGGCGGCCGCCGAAGACCACCAGGCCCAGGTTTTCCAAGAAGAAGCTCACCCCGATGGCGGTGATGAGCGCGCTGATGCGGGGCGCGCGTCTTAAAGGGCGGTAGGCCCCCTGGTCTATGAGCACGCCCAGGGCGGCGGTGAGGGCCATGGCGCCCATGAGCGCCACCCACCAGGGCAGGCCGAACTGCACCGCCCCGAACCAGGCGAAGTAGCAGCCCACCATCAAGACATCGCCGTGGGCGAAGTTGATCAAGCGCAGGATGCCGTAGACCATGGTGTAGCCGATGGCGATGAGCGCGTACAGGCTGCCCAGGGTCAGGCCGTTGATCATCTGTTGGGTTAGTTGGGCAGCATCCATGATGAGGCGTTATACAGGGTGGGATGAAAGGTTAAAGTCGTGCCGAGCGCTCCAGCCAGGCCTGGCCGATGGGCTTGGCGAGGCGCCCAAATCCGTCGGCGAGAGGCTTTGTTGCCAGCGATTTGGCGACGCAGGCGTACACGTTAGTACGTCGAGGAGACAAATCGCGCAACACGCCTCGCAGCCAGGATTCGGGCGGCTCGGCCCCTTCACGGCTTCACCGTGGTTACGTACTTGAACTTGCCCTTGTCGATGGTGAGGATCACCGCCGGTTTCACCGCGTTGTGCTCCACCAGGTCCATCACCCCGCAGACCCCGGGGAAGCCCTTGGTGGCCTCCAGGGCGGCGGTCACCTTGGCTGCGTCGGTGGAGCCCGCCTTGGCCAGGGCGTCCAACACCACGTTGTAAACGTCGTAGCCCAAAGCGCCCAGGGCGTCGGGGGCCTTCTTGTGCTTTGCGCGGTAGGCGGCGACGTACTCCTTGCCCGCCGGGGTGCTCACGCCTTGCTCGTCGAAGTGGGTGGTGAGGTAGAAACCCTCCAGCGCCTTGCCCCCGGAGCTTATCACCTGCTCGGCCTGGGCCGCGTCTCCGCCCAGGAAGGGCTGGTCCAGGCCCATCTCCCGGGCCTGGCGCACGATCAGGGGCAGCTCGGGCAGATAGCCGGGGAGGTAGATGAGATCCGCCGAGCGCTTCTTGATCATGCCCAGCTGGGCCCCGAACTCCTGGTCGCCGTTGCTGTACATGGTGCGGGCCACCACCTTGCCGCCCAGCTTCTTGAAGGCCTTAACAAAGGCGCTGGCCAACCCGACGGAGTAGTCGCGGGAGATGTCGATGAGCAGGGCGGCCCGGCGGGCCCGGAGGGTATCGAAGGCAAAGCGGGCGGCCACCGAGCCCTGGAAGGGGTCGACGAAGCAGGTGCGGAACACGCACTTCTTTTTCTGGGTGACCAGGGGGTTGGTGGCCCAGCCCGAGACCAGGGGCACCTTCGCGTCCTCGGCCACCGGCGCGGCGGCCAGGGTGGGCGTGGAGCTGAGCGCCCCGATGATGAGCGCCACCTTGTCGCGCTGGATTAGACGGTTGGCCGCGTTGGAGCTTTCCGTCTTGTCCGAGCGGTTGTCCACCAGGATCAGCTTGACCGGCCGCCCCAGCACCTGGGGCCGCTTGGCCTGGGCCATCTGGACGCCCTTGTAGGCCATGTCGCCATAGGCCGCGGCCGGACCGGTCATGGGCAGGATCAGGCCGATCTTTACCGGCTCCGCCGCCGGCGCCACCGAAGGCGCCAGCAGCAGGGTCAGGATCAATGCCGCTACAAACCAGATGCGCATACGCCCCCCGGGCTTACGGGTTGACGGTCGCAACGTAGGCGAACTTGCCGTCCTTCACCTGGAGGATCACCGCCGGCTTGATGGCGTTGTGGTCCTTCAGGGTGAGCACCCCGGTGACGCCCTGGAAGTCCTTGGTCTGGGCCAGGGCGGCCGACACCTTGGCCGCCTCGGTGCTCCCCGCCCTCTCCATGGCATCCAACAGGGCGTTGTAGGAGTCGTAGCTGAGCGCGCTAACCGAGTCGGGCGATTCGTTGTAGGCCTTGCGGTAGGCGGCCACGAAGCGCTTGCCGCTGGCGGTGGTCACGCCCTGCTCGTCGAAATGGGTGGTGAAATAGAGGCCCTCCACCGCGGGCCCGCCGATCTTGATCAGCTCGTCGGCCTGGGCCGCGTCGCCGCTGAGCAGGGGCTGCTTGAGCCCCAGCTCGCGGGCCTGGCGGGCGATGAGCGCGTCCTCGGTGAAATAGCCGGGCACGTAGATGATGTCCGGCTTGGCCGCCTGGATGGCCCCCAGCTGGGCGCTGAAATCCTGGTCGCCGGTGTTGTACATGGTCTTCATGACCACCTTGCCGCCCAGCTTGGTGAACTCGCGCTGGAAGAAGCTGGCGATGCCCACGCAGTAGTCCTGGCTGATGTCGATCATCACCGCCGCGGTCTTGGCCTTGAGGTTCTCGCGGGCGAACTTGGCGGCCACCGCGCCCTGGAAGGGATCGATGAAGCAGATGCGGAAGACGTAGTTCTTCTTCTGGGTCACCATGGGGTTGGTGGCCCAGGGGCTGAGCATGGGCACCTTGGCCTGTTCGGCCACGGGCGCAGCGGCCAGGGAGTTGGAGGAGGTCAGGCAACCGATGAGGGCGCAGACCCCGTCCTTCTGGATGACCCGGTTGGCCGCGTTGGAGGCCTCCACCTTGTCGGACTTGTTGTCCGCGATCATCAGCTTGACCGGGCGGCCCAGGACGGTGGGCCTGGCCTCCTGGGCCAGCTTGAGGCCCTTGATGCCGTTCTGGCCGTAGACCGCGGCCGGGCCGGTCATGGGGAACACCACGCCCAGCTTCACCGGCTCGGCGGCCAGGGCCGCGCCCGCGCCCAGCGCCAGCATCGCCAGGCCCAACATAACCAGCAATTTTTTCATGGTCGCTCTCCGCTGCTTAGGAGCAGGCTAGTTTTTTTCGCAAATCCGGGGCCGCCGGAGGGCGCGGCCTCAGGGATTCAGGGTGGTCACGTAGGCGAACTTGCCGCCCGCCACCTTCAGTATGGTCACGCTTTTCACCGCATCGCCGTCCGGGCCGATGTTGATGGTGCCGCTGACCCCGGGGAAGCCCTTGGTGTCGGCCAGGGCGGCGCGCACCTTGGGGCCCTCGGTGCTGCCTGCCCGCTCGATGGCGTCGATGAGGGCCAGGTAGCTGTCCGCGCCCAGGGCGTGAAAGGCGGTCATGGCCTCGCCCACCTTGCCCTCTTTGCGGGCCTGGGCGTAGAGCTTGAAAAACTTGGCCGCCGTGGGGTTGGCGGCGCTCACCGGGTTGAACAGGGCGGTGAACATGAGGCCTTCCACCGCCTCGCCCCCGATCTTGATCAGCTCGGGTGCGTGAGCCCCGTCGCCGCAGAGGATGGGCATCTTTACGCCCAGCTCCTTGGCCTGGCGGGCCACCAGGGCGTCCTCGGTGTAGTAGTTGGGCAAATACAAGAGGTCCGCCCCGGAGCGGGATATTGTGCCCAGCTGGGCGCTGAAGTCCTGGTCCCCGGTGGAGCACTTGGTCACCGCCACCACCCGGCCGCCCAGCTTCTTGAAGGCTTTCATGAAAAAGCCGCCCAGGCCCACGCAGTAGTCCTGGGCCACGTCGATGATCAGCGCGGCCTTCCTGGCCCCCAAGACCTGGTAGGCGAACTCGGCGGCCTTGGCCCCCTGGAAGGGGTCGATGAAGCAGACCCGGAAGGAGTATTGCTTGCCCTGGGTGACCAGGGGGTTGGTGGCGCTGGGGCTGATCATGCAGGTCTGGGCGTCTTCGGCCAGGGGGGCCACGGCCAGGGCGCGGCCGCTGGTGGCCGGGCCCAGGATGCCCACCGCGCCCTCTTTCTTGATCAAGCGGCTTGCCGCGTTGGCCGCCTCCACGTTGTCGCTCTTGTTGTCGGCCAGGACCAGCTTGACCGGGCGTCCCAAGACGGTGGGGCGCATGGAGTGGGCCAGCTTAACGCCGTCCCAGGCCATCTGGCCGTAGGCGGCCACCGCCCCGGTCATGGGCAGCACCGCGCCGATCACCACGGGCTTTGTCTCGGCGGCCAGGGACGCGGGCGCGCCCCAGCCCAGGCACGAGAGCAGGGCGAGGGCCAGGGCCCCCAGACCACGCAGGGCAGAGCGTATGGTCATGGTTCGCACTCCTTGTCGCACACAGCTATACGCGCCGGCCCAAGGAGGCCGAAAAGCGAACCGCGATCGAAACAGGCAATAAAGGGCGAGGAAGCAAGCGGAACCGGGGGTCCCGCGGCCAAGGGCCTAGGCCTCCGGGGAGGAGGCTTGCTCTTTGGCGTCCTTGTGCTTGCCCAGCCAGGAGATAAACAGGGCCAGGACGATGGAACCACCCACGATTACGTAGAATTGCCAGTTCACGCAAAGTCCTCCCGCAGGGTTGAGCCGGCCAATGGCCCACCATAGCACCAGTGGCCCGCTGGGGCAAGGCCGCTAAGCGAAACGGGCCACCACCGGGGTGTGGTCGCTGGGCTTCTCGCGGCCCCGGGGCTCGCTGTCCACCAGGCAGTCCTCGCAGGCCTCGGCCAGGGGCGTGGTGGCCAGCACCAGGTCGATGCGCCAGCCCAGGTCGCGCTTGAAGGACTGGGGCAGGCGGTAGTCCCAGAAGGTGAACTGCTTGTCGTCCGGGTGGTGTTGGCGGAAGAGGTCGGCAAGGCCCCAGTCCTTGATCGCCTCCAGGGCCTGGCGCTCCTCGGGGGTGCAGCTCACCTTGCCGGCCATGCGCTTGGGGTCGTACACGTCCAGATCGGTGGGGGCCACGTTCATGTCGCCGGTGACGATGAGCGGTTCGCCGGCTTTGAAATGCTCGCCCAGCCACTCGCGCACCCGGGCCAGGAACTTGAGCTTGTAGGCAAAGGCCTCGTGGCCCACCTCGCGGCCCTGGGGCACGTAGAGGTTGACCACCCAGGCCTGGGGCAGCTTGACCGCCAGCACCCGGGCCTGCTCGTCGCCATCGCCCAGGCCGGTGAGCACTTCGGCGGGTTCGTCTTTAGAGAGGATGGCCACGCCGTTGAAGGACTTCTGGCCGTGGAAGGCGGCATGGTAGCCCAGGGCCTCGAAATCCCCGGCCGGGAAGCTGTCGTCGGGCACTTTGGTCTCTTGCAGACAGGCCACCTCGGGCGCCCGGTCTTGCAGCCAGTCCAGGAGCAGGGGCAGACGGGCCCGCACCCCGTTGACGTTGAAGGTGGCCAGGCTCCAGCTCATGCAAATGCCTCCCGCGAGATGGTTAGGCCAGTAGAATAACACGGCAAGCTTGCCTTGCCAGGCGGGGCGCTCCGGGATAGACTTTCGTGGTATCCGGCCGCATGGCCCCAAGGAGAATTTAGTTATGCCGATCTATGAGTTCCGCTGCGAAGCCTGTGAAAAGACCTTCGAGCACCTGGCCATGACCTCCGGCGAGGTGGTGGAGATAAAGTGCCCCTCCTGCGGCAGCGACCAGCTGGCCCGGGTGATGAGCACCTGCGCCTCGGTGGTCAACGGCTCCAAGAACGCCCCCTCCCCCAGCTCCCCCTCCGTGGAGAACCGCTCCTGCCCCAACTCGGGCAACTGCGGCACCCTCACCCTGCCCGGCGTGGACTAGGCAGCCCGGCAAAGGCAGCCTGTAAGCCCATGGACCGGCATCCGGTGGAAGAGCTCATCGCCCGGGCGGACGCGGCTATCAACCGGGAAGACTTCGACGCCCTCATGGAGATCTACGCCGAGGACGCGGTGCTGGTTATCCAGCCGGGCATGAACGCACGGGGCAAGGCCCAGATAAAACAAGCCTTCCAAGCCATTGCCCAACACTTCGGCCACAGCCTGGAGGTGCGGCAGGCGGGCCTGGAGGTGCTGGCCAGCGGAGACACCGCCTTGGCGTTGGCCAAGACCCTGGTCTCGGCCCAGGGCCACCCCACCGTGGAACGCAAGGCCACCTATGTTTTCCGCCAGGACCCGGCCGGTGGCTGGCTCTGCGTCATAGACAACTCCTACGGCCACGACCTGCTGGAGCCCGCTCCCCAGGTGTCCTGAGCCGGACGCGCCACGACCCCGCCCGGCCAGCCACCATAGCCATGAGCGGCATCGCTGGCGAACAGAGATTGCCGCGTCGCGGCCCAGAGGCCGCTCCTCGCAATGACAAGGTCTTTGGTTTAGTAATAGTGTAGGTTGGGTAGAGCGAAGCGAAACCCAACAAATCAATTAGAGGTGCTGTTGGGTTTGAGGGCGAGAGCCCCTCTAGCCAACCTACCCGACAGCCATGGCCGCTTGCCTGGCTGCCGCGCCCTCCCCTGCTTCCCTTTTTCCCTGCCTCTTCTAAAAAAGCCCTCAACCATCGCCCCGCCCTAGGGGATGGGCAGGATCACGAAGATCAGCGGCGCCCACACCGCGTGGGAGATGAGCAGGGGCCAGACCCGGCCCAGCTTCCAGTACAAAAGCCCCCAGAAGGCCCCGGCCACGGCGGCCGCGCCCACGAACATGAAGTTGCCCGAGGCCAGGTGGGCCCCGGCGTAGAGCGCCCAGGCGGCGGCCCAGCCCAGGCCCGGCCCCAGGCGGCGCATGAACCCGTCTTGCAAATAGCGCCGCCAGAACAGCTCCTCGCAGGGGCCGGTGAAAAAGAGCAGGGCCAGGCCCGCCAAGCCGGGGGGCGCGCCCCCGCCCTGGCCGTAGATGCCCGCCACCTGCTGGGCGGCAAAGGGGAAGATGGCGGCGGCCACCAGGTTGCCCAGCCAAAAGAGCAGCCACAGCGCCAGGGCCGAGCCCAGGCCCCAGGCCAGATCCGAGGGGCGCGGGCGGAACTCGCCCCAGGACGGGGGGCGCAGGAGGAGCGAGAGCGCGGCCAGGACCACGTAGGCGGCGGCGAGCTTGAGCCAGAAGCCGCTCCCGGCCCAGCCCAGGCCCAGGCCCAAGAGCACCACGGCCAGGGCGGCCGCCCCGGCGAGGGCCGCCCAGGACGGGGGGGCGGGGCTGGCCTTGAGGGTGCGCGGCATGGGCGGCTCCGGGGTTGGGGTTTCCTGGGCCAGCATAACCAATGGGCCCCGCGCTAAGCAAACTCCGGGCGGGCCGGTTTGTGCTATTTTCTAAAAGCAGGAACGACCTTGATGTAAAGGAGCCCAACATGAGTAAGCCTCCCGCCTTAGACGCCTTCGCCATGGCCCGCCAGCAGCTGGAGGAGGCCGCGGCCCACATGGACCTGGAGCCGGACCTGCTGGAGCGCATCCGCCACACCGAGCGCGAGGTGACGGTGCACTTCCCGGTGATGATGGACGACGGCAGCCTGCGCATGTTCGCGGGCTACCGGGTGCAGCACAACGACGTGCGCGGCCCCTACAAGGGCGGCCTGCGCTATCACCCCGGCACCGAGCTGGGCGAGGTGCGCGCCCTGGCCATGTGGATGACCTGGAAGGCGGCGGTGGTGAACATCCCCTTCGGCGGGGCCAAGGGGGGCATCACCTGCGACACCAAGAAGCTGAGCCGGGGCGAGGTGGAGCGCATGACTCGGCGCTTCACCTACGAGATCGCGCCCATCATCGGGCCGGAGCGGGACATCCCCGCTCCGGACGTGTACACCGGGCCCCAGGAGATGGCCTGGATCATGGACACCTATTCCATGATCGCGGGCCAGGCCACCCCCGGGGTGGTGACCGGCAAGCCCCTGGAGCTGGGGGGCAGCCTGGGGCGCTTCGAGGCCACCGGCCGGGGGGTGGTGATCACCGCCCGCCAGGCGGCCAGGCACCTGGGCCGCGACCTGGAGGGCATGACCGTGGCCATCCAGGGTTCGGGCAACGTGGGCGGGGTGGCGGCGCGCTTTTTTGAGCAGGCCGGGGCCAAAGTGGTGGCCATGAGCGACTCCAAGAGCGGGGTCTACAACCCCAAGGGCATCGAGAGCAACAAGGCCATCGCCTGCAAGGACCAGTACGCCTGCCTCCTGGGCCGGGAGCTGGCCTCCGAGGACATCAGCAACGAGGAACTGTTGCAGCTGGAGGTGGACATCCTGGCCCCCTGCGCCATGGAGGGGGTGCTCACCGCCGAGAACGCGGCCAAGGTGAAGGCCAAGCTGGTGGTGGAGGGAGCCAACGGCCCCACCACGCCCGAGGCCGACGCTATCCTAGAAGACAAGGGCGTGTTGGTGGTGCCGGACATCCTGGCCAACGCGGGCGGGGTGACGGTGAGCTACTTCGAGTGGGTGCAGAACCTGCAAAACCTCCTGTGGAGCGAGGAGGAGATTGCCCAGCGCCTGGAGAGCATCCTCTGCCGCTCCATGGACGAGGTGCTGGCCATCAGCAAGGACAAGAAGGTGAGCCTGCGCAACGCGGCCATGATCCTGGGGGTTAACCGGGTGGTGGCGGCCACGCGCCTGCGCGGGGTCTATCCCTAGGCCGGGGCCTGGGGCTCAATTTAGTTGATTTCCCACCGGTGGCGGCGCGAGCCCGCTGCCGGGGAGGCATGTCTTGGACACCTGGATCATAGCCGCGGCCTGCCTTTTCCTGTTGGCTTTCGGCCTGTTCTCGGGCCGCCTGGAAAAGACCGTCATCACCCCCCCCATGGCCTTCGTGGGCTTCGGGCTCCTCATCAGCCCCTTCGTGGCCTTTGAGCAAGGCAGCATCCGCCTGGGCGGCGAGATGCTCAAGCTCTTGGCCGAGATCACCCTGGTGCTGGTGCTGTTCACCGACGCCAGCCGCATACGCTTCAAAAGCCTGCGCCGCCAGTACAACCTGCCGCTCAGGCTCTTGGGCATCGGCCTGCCGCTCACCGTGGTCACCGGCTTTTTGGCCGGGTGGTGGCTCTTGCCGGGCCTGAGCCTGTGGGAGGCCGCCGCCCTGGCCGCCATCCTGGCCCCCACCGACGCGGCCCTGGGCCAGGCCACCATCGTCAATCCCACCGTGCCCGGCCGCATCCGCCAGACCCTGAACGTGGAGAGCGGGCTCAACGACGGCCTGGCCCTGCCCCTGGTGCTGATCACCCTCTCGGCGGCCAGCGCCTCGCAGGAGGCCTCCGGCGGGGGCTATTGGCTCGGCTTCGCCCTCAGGCAAGTGGGCCTGGGCACCCTGGCCGGGGTGGTGGTGGGCTGGGGGGGCGGCAGGCTCATCGTGGGGGCCCTGGAAAAGAAATCCATGAGCCACGTGTTCCTGGGCCTGGCCGCCCTGGGCCTGGCCGGGCTGGCCTATTGCGGGGCCGAGCTGGCCACGGGCAACGGGCTCATCGCGGCCTTTGTCTGCGGCCTGACCCTGGGCAACACCGCGCCGGGGGCGGCGCGCTACTTGCGCGAGTTCGCCGAGTCGGAGGGGCAGCTATTGGTGCTGGTAACCTTCCTGGCCTTCGGGGCGGTGATGGTGGAGCACTCCCTGCCCTTCTTCACCTGGCGCTCGGTGGCCTACGCCGCGCTGAGCCTGACCCTGGTGCGCATGGTGCCGGTGTGGCTGTGCCTGAGCGGCACCGGGCTGGACCCCTCCAGCCGCTTGTTCGTGGGCTGGTTCGGCCCCCGGGGTCTGGCTTCGATCCTCTACGCCCTGTTGATGTTCGACCAGTTCAAGATCGCGGGCATGTCCGAGCTGTTCAGCCTGGTTATAATCACGGTATTGGTCAGCGTGTACGCCCACGGCATAAGCGCCTGGCCCCTGGCCAAGGCCTACGGGGCCTACATGAGCGCCAAGCAGGGCCCGCCGGGCCGGGAGCGTCCCGAGGAGATGGTGATCCTGGACCCCATCCCCGTGCGCCTGCCTTATCATGAGCAGGCCCACCGGCCGCCCCGGCCCGAGGACGCGGGGCCCGACAAATAGACCAGCCGACGCGGCCCGGCCGCGCGCGAAAGGAAGGCAAGCATGGAACGCGACCTGAGACACGCCTCATCCCTGCTCCGGCACGGCAACTGCGTGCTGGTGATCATCGACATGCAGGCCAAGCTGGCGCCGCTGATGCACGGCAAGGAGCGCCTGGTGGCCAACGTGTCGCGCCTGGCCCGTTTCGCGGGCATCGTGGGCCTGCCGGTGGTGGTCACGGAGCAGAAGAACCTGGGACCGACCATCGAGGAGATCGCCTCGGTCTTGCCCGCCGGCACCGAGGCCATCGAGAAGATCGCCTTTGACTGCTTTGGCTGCGTGCCTTTCCAGGAGAAGCTCTGGGAGCATGACCGGCCCAACCTGGTGATCGCGGGCATCGAGGCCCACATCTGCGTGACCCAGACCGCGCTGAGCGGCCTGGCCGGGCATGGGGTGCACATCATCAGCGACGCGGTGGCCAGCCGACGCGAGGAGAACCGCCAGGTGGCCCTGACCCGTTTGGCCCAGGCCGGGGCGGTGATCAGCAGCACCGAGATGTTCATGTACGAGGTGCTGCGCCAGGCGGGGACCGACGAGTTTAGGCAGGTGTTGCCGTTGGTGAAAGAGGACTAGGCGGCGAGGGCGGCTGCGCCAGACACGGCTATGCTGCGTTGCCGCGCCTGGCTGCGCCGCTGAGGCTGAATTGATAGCGAGGCGGTCCCGGGCGGGGCCGCCTCGGTCGTCTCGGATGCTCCCGCATCGTCGAAGCCGCCCGTTGAACCTCCTGTGCCCGCGGCACCCAGACAGCGAGCTGTCTGGGCCACCCGGGATTTTTTCCTTACCTGCCTCTTCTGCTTTCCCTACCCTGTCCTGGCGCACAGAGATTGCCGGGTCTGCGGCCAGGAGGCCGCTCCTCGCAATGACAAGCGGTGCTTAGTCGCGGGGCGGGGGGTCGAAGGGCAGGCCGCCGGCCGGGGGGCGGGCCAGGGCGTCGGCGGGGTCGTTCGTGAAGGCGGCGAGAAGCTGGAAGTAGGCCGGGCCGCCTACCATATAGGTGTCGTTGTGCCCGGCGCGCTTGAGGGTGACGAAGGCCTTGGGGCTAGGCAGGGCGGCGAAGAGCTTTCGGCCCAGGGCGTAGGGCACGATGTCGTCCGCGTCGCCGTGCAGCATGAGCACTGGGCATTTGACCTCCGGGGCGCGGCCCAGGCTGTCGAAGCGGCCGCCCAGGAGCTTGCCCATGCCGGGCAGGGGGAAAAAGGTCTTGGCCATGGCCCCCAGGTCGGTGAAAGTGGACTCCAGGATCAGCCCGGCCGGGCGGTGGCGCGAGGCCAGATACACCGCCGCCACTCCCCCCAGGGAGCGGCCGAAGATCACCACCTCGCCGCCCTGGGCGCGGGCCTGGGCGCGGGCCCAGTCCCAGGCCGCCTCGGCGTCTAGGTACATGCCCTTTTCGCTGGGCGAGCCCTGGCTGAGGCCGTAGCCCCGGTAGTCGAAGATGAACACCGCCACGCCCGCGGCGTGCAGCCGGGCCAGATTGTCCAAACGGTGGGAGATGTTGCCCGCGTTGCCGTGGCAAAAGAGCATGAGATTCTTGGCCCCCGGGGCGGGGATGTGCCAGCCGTGCAGGCGCACCCCGTCGCTGGTGGTCAGGCTAACGTCTTGAGCCGCCAGCCCGAAGGCCCCGGGCGAGGCGTAGTGGCCCTTTTCCGGGAAAAATATCTGTTTTTCAATAAAGCCGTCGCAACCCAGCATGAGCACCCCCAGCAAGAGCAGGAGCGCCGCAGCCCTCATTTGGGCGGCGGCCCACTAAAGGGGTCGATGGTCAAGACGCCGTTGGGCGGGATGGTCAGGGTTATCTCCTTCTGGCGCAGATAGACCCCCACCGGCTCCTGCCAGGTGCCGCCCTCGGACCAGAAGTGGGTGACGGTGCAGGCCCAGGTGAAGCGGTAGCGGTTGGTGCCGCTGGGCACCTCGAACACGGCCATGCCCGATGCACTCAGGCCCTGCTTGGGCTTGGCCAGGCCGCCGAGCGGCTTCAGGGGCCAGATGGCCGCCGGCTCGCCCAGCATGTAGGCGCTCACCTGCCAGGTGGGCGGGCCCAGCCATTGGTCCGGGCTGGGCTGATCCATGAGCGGGCCCACCTGCTCGAACACCGCCTGCTTGATCATGGCCTGGGTTATTTTGCCCGAGGCCTTTATCTGCAGATGGCCGGGCGTGTTGCCCAGGGGGGCATAGAACGACGCGCAGCCAACGAGGGCCAGGCAAAGGCACAGCATCGCCGCCAGGGCGGAAAACCATCTGCGCAAGGAGCCACCTCCGGGGGTCAAGGGTTGCATCCATTATACATACTGGCCGTGGTTATGATTGACAGCATGCCGATATGAAAGCAAAATGGGGGCACACTAAAACTGAACCGGCCCCGCGCCTTTTTGAGGGAGGAACATGATGAACAAAGACGACTTGGCCGCCAAGCTGAAAGAGATGTACCCCGAGATCGAAGAGCACAGCCTGGAGATGGACCTGGAGTTTAACGCGGACAACAACTACTGGGTGGTCAAGCTGTCCAAGGGCGACCATCGCCTGCACACCCTGTTGGACCAGAAGGACGCCGAGGCCTGCATTGAAGGCACCCAGTGCGTGTACCTGGGCGTGCAGATCGGCCAGTTCGTAAAGAACTTCGAGTACTACGCCTAGGCGGCTTTTTTCGCGAGCAGCGCTTGAGCCCCGGGGCGCCTGCCTCGGGGCTTTTTTCCCGCCGGAGTGAGCCTTGCTGCGCAACCAGCGCCTCATAACCGTCCCCCTGAACCAGCAGGAGCTATCGGGACGAAACCGCCCCTTGGCGGTGCTGTTGCAACTGTCCAACTTCCTCTCCACCTGCACCGAGCTGGAGCCCCTGTTGGAGGGGGCCCTGGATTTGGTTCTGGAGCAGTTCGGCCTCAAGGCCGGGCGGGTGTATCTGGGCGAAGCCGGAGGCGAATACTTCCAGATGATCATCCACCGGAGCCTGAACCCCCGGGGCCTGGAGATGGTTGACGCCAACACCGGCTTCACCGGCAAGGCGGCCCGCACCCGGAGCTTTTTGGCCATGCGGGTGGCGGATCTGGACGACGAGGCCCGCACCCAGATGCTCAGCGAGAAGGGCTTCGAGCAGGTCATCTGCATACCCCTGATCACCCGCGACCAGGTGATCGGGGTGATGAACCTGGCCGCCGAGGAGGTCATCCCCCTGGAGCTGGCCACCATCGATTTGTCCATGGTCATGGCCAACCTGGTGGCCACGGCCACCGAAAGCGTATTGCAGGCCAGGGAGCTGACCGACCAGGCCCGGGTGTTGGCCGAGCAGAAGGAGGCGGTGCAGTTTTTCGCCTACACCGCCTGCCACGACATGAAAAGCCCGGCCACCGGGGTGCACGGCCTGGCCCGGATGCTGGCCCAGCGGGCCGGGGACAAGCTGGACGAAAAGGGGCGGGCCATCATCGGCCAGATAGAGCGGGCCGCCCAACGCATCGAGGATTTGGCCTCGGAGGTCAACGCCTACATCCGCGCCAAGGAGGCGCCCATCAAGCCCGAGGAGCTGGAGCTGGGCGAGGTGCTGGGCGGCATCGCCGGGGAGCTCTCCTCCCGGGCCGAGGCCCTGGGGGTGGAGTTGGTGTATCCCACCGGCCAGATACGCCTAAAGGCCGACCGCGCCGCCCTGACCCGCGCCCTGACCAACCTGGTGGACAACGCCCTGAAGTACGGCGGCCCCAAGCTGAAAAAGATCGAGGTGACTTATCAGTTCGAAAAGGGGCACCACGTGTTCAAGGTGATGGACGACGGGGTGGGGGTGCCCCCGGACCTGGCCGAGAAGTGCTTCACCCTGTTCAAGCGGGCCGAGACCAGCCAGGGCACCGAGGGCACCGGCCTGGGCCTGGCCATCGTGCGCACCATCGCCTACCGCCACGGCGGCCGCGCCTGGCTGGACACCGGCCGCCCCCGGGGCGCCTGCTTCTGCTTCTCCATGGCCGAGGAGCCGCCCGAGGAAGAGGCCGGCTGCTAGGCCCGAGCCGCCCCCCCCAAACGCCCTAGTGAAGATCAACTAAAACCAGCGCCACGCCCGCCGGCACAGCCGGCCCATTCACCGCAAAAAAGCCCCCGCCATTAGGCAGGGGCTTTAAACTCATCCCGGAGGTCCGGGCGAAGCGGCTTACTTGTAGGGGTTGATCGAGAGCACCGGCACCGGGGAGTTGCGCACCACGTTCTCGGCCACGCTGCCGAAGATGGCGTGCTCCAGGCCCTTGCGGCCGTGGGTGGCGGTGATGATCAGGTCGATGTCGTGCTCGCCGGCGTACTTGACGATCTCGGCCGCGGGCTGGCCCGAGACCACGTCGGCGGTGATGTTGGAGGCGTCCGCGAAGTGCTCCTGGACGAACTGCTCCATCTTCTTCTGGGCCCCGGTCTTGATCTCGCCCTCCATCTTGTCCAGGGAGGGATGGGGAATGAAGAAGTTGGAATAGTGGCTCAGGTCTTCCACCACGTGCAGGGTATGCAGGTTGGCGCCTAGCTTTTCCACCATCTCCTTGACCAAGGGCAGCACCTTGGCGTGATG
Organism: Desulfarculaceae bacterium; assembly: GCA_020444545.1. Taxonomy (NCBI): domain Bacteria; kingdom Pseudomonadati; phylum Thermodesulfobacteriota; class Desulfarculia; order Desulfarculales; family Desulfarculaceae; species Desulfarculaceae bacterium. The sequence goes on from JAHLKT010000003.1 coordinate 554,026, forward strand.
CTCGGTGAAATCGACCGGGTACAGGATATTTTTGATCTGGGCCATCGGAACCTCCGTATTCACATATGTCCGGCGGGGGATGGGGCCAAGCTAGCCGAATCGGCTGGGTAAGTCAACGCCCCTTTTGCGCCCCGTTTCACTTGCTCTTTTGGGCCTCGTCGGGATCGGGCAAGGCCTTGCGGGCGGCCACCGCCTGGGCCACGTCGGCGCAGACCTTGGGCGAAACCTCGGCCATGGCCCGGCTCATGGCCGCGGCCAGGGCCTCGCCGCCCTTGCCCTTCACCGGCGCGCTGGCCGCGTAGCTCTTCTGGAACATCACCTGCTTGAGCACCTGGTGGTAGCGGTAGTCCAACAGGGTCAAGTCCAGGCGTATCTCGGCCTTGGCCCCGCCTTTTTCCTCCTGCTCCACGAACTGCACCACCCCGCCGTCCAGGCGGAAGCGCGGCAGCTGGCTGGAATCGGGCCCAAACACCGCCGCGAGGCGGCCCGAAGACCTGAGGTCGCGGGTGAGCAGGCTGGAGACCATGTCCGCCGGGTAGTTCTGCCACTTGTGCTCGGGCATGGCCGCGATCTCCCGCTGGCCGATGACCTGGAGCATCTTCTGATTGTTGATCAGGGGCAGGGAGCCCAGGCGCTCCACCTTGAGCGCCGCCTCGATGGGCGGCCCGGGCGCGGGCGCGGGCGCGGGGTAGTTGAGCACGTAGCGGTAGACATAGGGCGGCGGGCTGCCCCCGCAGGCGGCGAGGGTCAGCATAATCCCGGCCACCAGGAGGCCGGCCAGCACTCTGGCCCGTTTGGCGATGGGGGTCATCACTTGCTTCCTCCCTGCGCGGGGCGCTTGGCCGGGGGGTCCCGGAAAAGCACCGCGCTGGGGTCTTGCTCCAGGCGCTCCAAGAGGTTCTGGAGGCTGCGCGAGGCCGAACGCAGGTTTTCCATGGTAATGCGGGCTTCCACCGAGAGCTGGTAGGAGCGCTCCTCCAGGCCCTCCACCAGGCGGCCCACCCGCTGGCCGGTGGCGCCCAGCTTCATCTGCTTGATGTCGTCGGCCAGCTCGTCCACCAGGCGCTTGGCCGAAGCCACCGCGCCCTTGGCCCCGGCCAGGACCGCCTTGGTGTCACCCACGATCACGTCCAGCGACTTCTGGCCCACCGCCCGGTCGATGCGCCCCACCAGCTGGTCCAGCTTCACCGAGGCGTCGGCCAAGCGGTCCATGGCCACCTGGAGCCGCCGGTCGCCGAACAGGCTCTGGATGCTCTTCAGGGTGTCCTGCATGGCCTCGCCCATGGTCTTGAAGTTGATGGTCTTGATCTGGCTCATCACTTCGTCCAGGGTGCTGACGATGCGCTGCAACTCCGAGGGGCGCGAGGGGATGATGGGATACTCGGCCACGAAGTCGATCTTGGGCGACTGGTCCACCTCGTCGGGTTTGCGCCGGTCCAGCTCGATGAAGGTGATGCCGGTGATGCCCGCGCTGGAGAGCTGGGCCACCAGCTCGCGGGACAGATCGCCCTCGAACTGGATCTCCATCACCACCTCGATGAGCCGCGAGTCCGGGGCCACCCGGATGGCCTTGACCCGGCCCACGTCCACCCCGCGGTAGCGCACCGTGCTGTCCACCTGGAGGCCCTGCACCGACTCGTTGAAGAAGCTGACGTACTTGTCGGCCCCCTTGAGGTATTGGGAGGCCCCCAGCCAGGCGATGGCTCCCACCCCGATGGCCAGGCCGACGATTACGAACAGGCCGACTTTGAAATTAGAGGCGTGAGTGGCCATGGACTCCTCTCACTTCCGGGGCTTGCGGTGGAAAAAATTGGAGACCCGGGGATCTTTGGAGTGGTCCCGGAGGTCCGTGGGGGAGCCCACCGCTATGACCCCCTTCTCGCTTTTGTCCAGCATAACAACCCGATGGGCGATGGTGTAAATTGAATTAAGCTCGTGGGTGACCACCACCATGGCCGTACCCATGGCCTTGTTGAGCTTGAGGATCAGCTCGTCCAGCTCGGCGCTGGTGATGGGGTCCAGGCCCGCCGAGGGCTCGTCGAAGAACAGGATGGTGGGGTCCAGGGCCATGGCCCGGGCCAGGCCGGCCCGTTTCTGCATGCCCCCGGATATCTCCGAGGGCAAATATCCCTCGTAGCCTTCCAGGTCCACCAGGGCCAGCTTGAGGCGCACCAGGGTGCCGCGGGTCTTTTTGTCCAAGCGCACCGCGTCGGCCAGGACCAGGTCCACGTTCTCGGCCAGGGTCATGGAGCCGTAGAGGGCCCCGCCCTGGAAGGCCACCCCGATTTTGCGCCGCACCTGGTTGAGCGTCTTCTCGTCGGCCTGGGTGATCTCCACCCCGTCCAACCACACCTCGCCCTTGATGGGCTCAAGGAGGCCGATGATGCCCTTGAGCAGGGTGGACTTGCCGCAGCCGCTGCCCCCGGCGATGACCACGATCTCGCCGGGTTGCACCTCCAGGCTCACGTCCTTGAGCACCGGCTCGCGGCCGTAGCCCAGGGTGAGGTCCTTGACCACCACCGGGCTCATGGCCTGGGCTTGGCTATTTGTGGCCTCGTCCGGCAAAACGCGCTCCCTAGAGGAAGTAATACTGCACGACGGCGAAGATGCTGTCGGCCACCACAATGAGGAAGATGCCCGCCACCACCGCCGAGGTGGTCACCCGGCCCACGGCCTCGGCCCCGCCCATGGTGGTGAAGCCGCGCTGGCAGCCAATCCCGGCAATAAGAAGGGCGAAAAGGGCTCCCTTGAAAGCGCCCAATAGTATGTCGCTCACCGCCAGGGCGCCCATGGTCTGCTGCACGTAGCCGTAGACCGTGAGGTCCAGGTAGGTGACCCCGATGATGAGCCCGCCCACGATGGCGGTGACGTCGGAAAACAGGATGAGCAAGGGCACCATCAATATGGCGGCCACGATGCGCGGCACCGCCAAAAAGCTGATGGGGTGGAAGCCTTCCACCTCCAGGGCCTCCACCTCCTCGCGCACGATCATGGTGCCTATCTCGGCCGCGAAGGAGCTGCCCGAGCGGCCGGCCACCAAGACCGCGGTCATGATGGGCCCCAGCTCGCGCACCATGGCCAGGGCCACCAGGTCGGCCACGAAGATGTTGGCCCCGAAGTTCTTGAGCTGGATGGCGCTCATGAAGGCCATGATCAGGCCCATGAGGAAGCTGATGAGCCCCACGATGGGCAGGCCGTCCACGCCCACCTGCTCCATGTAGAGCTCCACGTCGCTCCAGCGCAGGGTGCGGGGCCGGCGGATCACCTTGCCCAGGGCGATGAACAGCTCGCCCACGAAGGCCACGACCTGCTTGGCGTCGGCCACCAGGTCCACGGTGGCCTGGCCGATAATCGTGATGTAGCCGCCCGGCCGCCGGGGGGGCGGGGGCGGCTGGGGCTTGAGCGCCTCGGGGTGCACGATCTCGCGCATGCCCTGGGCCTGGGCGCTCAGGCCCTCCATCTTCAGCTCCACCCCCTTTTTCACCGCCTGGGTCTCCAGGTAGTTCAGGGCCAGGGCCCCGCCGGTGTCCAGGTAGGCGATGCCGCTCATATCCACGGTGAGGGTCTTGAGCCCGGTGGTGTCCAGGATTTTGTTGAACTGGTCCAGGAGATCGTCGGTGGCGTAGATGTCCAGACGGCCGGCCAGGCGCAGGGTGCGGCTGGGGCCCTCGGGACCCTCCAGGCTTATCTCGTAGTTTTGTTTGGACCGCTTATGCGACATCGCCCCGCCGGCGCCAGCCCCCCAGGGGGCATCAGGAGTTGAAGTCCAGGGCCTCGAACTGCTCTTTGTCCAGGCCCAGCTTCTTTTTGATCAGCGCGCCGTCATAGCCCACGCAAAGGCCGCCGACACGCGGGCCGCCGGCCTTGAACGGACGGCATACTACGTAAAGCTCACCCATCGGCGCGTAGAATACGAAGCTGCCCGTACCTCGGTTGTTAATCAGCGCTTGCACCTTGTCGTAGCGCGAGTAGTCCAGTTCGTTATTTTCCTTGGCCACGCCCTCGGGATGGCCCGCTTCCGGGACACGAGCGGCCAAGGACTTGCCTTGGTCAGAAAGCACCACCACCGCGTGGGTGAGCGGCTTGCCCCGGTCGGCCGCATCCTTGAAAAGCTTGGCCAAGCCCTGGCTTAGGGCCGTGAGGTTCTTTTCCTCATTGGGAGACTGGAGATGCTTCTCGGCCTGGGCCAGGTCGGCGTTGACCATCTTGACGAACTCCACCGCCTTGGGGTTGGCGGGCTCATCCCCGGAGCAGGCCGTCAACAGCAGCAAGCCTCCCAGGCAAAACAGGCCCAGGCTGGGAAGCAACCACCGCAAGCTAAAAAAGGTCATGGGTCTCCATCCCCCGCCAGTCCGCGACAGGCGGGTGTTAATATGGATGCTAAGACATTGTAGACTATCGCGTACCATAAATACAGGTTATTCCAGGCAGAGGCATGATCGAACGCGACGAAAACAGGTTCAAAATTGTACAGGGGCGGGTGCGCGACCGGACCACGGGCCTGGAGTGGAGCCCATCGGCCGATCCGGCGGGGTGGCCGCTGTTTTGGGACGAGGCCCGCGAGTTCGTGGCCGGACTGAACCAAGAGAGCTACCTGGGCGCGGCCGACTGGCGGCTGCCCAACCGCAGGGAGCTGTTTTCACTCATGGACTACGCCCAGGCCAACCCGGCCCTGCCGCCGGGGCACCCCTTTGGCGAGGTGGAGCTGGCCTGGTATTGGAGCGCCACGCCCTATGCGGGCAACCCGGCCTATGCCTGGTACGCGCACACCGAGGGCGGACGCATGTTTTACGGCGACAAGGGGCGGAGCTATTACGCCTGGCCGGTGCGCGGGGTCAGCCACACCCTGGCCGCCACCGGCGCGCCGGGAGAGGCCCTCACCGGCCGGGCCTGGCCCGCGCCCCGCTGGGAGGCGCGCGGCGAGGCGGTGCGCGACCGGCTCACCGGGCTCACCTGGACTCGGGAGGCGGACCTGGCCCCGGGGGCGGTGAGCTGGTTCGAGGCAAAGGCGGTGATCGCGCGGCTCAACACCCAAGGCCACGCCGGGCAAAGCGGCTGGCGGCTGCCCACCATCCAGGAGCTGGAGTCCCTGGTGGACGCGGGGCGGGCCTTCCCTGCCCTGGCCCCGGACGCGCCCTTCACGGGCGTGCAGGCGCAGTACTGGTCGGCCACCAGCAGCGGCTTCGACCCGGCGTGGGCCATGGCCCTGTATTTGGACAAGGGCGGGATTGGCGTGGGCATGAAGCAGGACCCGCACTACGCGGTGTGGGCGGTGCGGGGGAGATCCTCGCCCTGACCGGCCTTGCCTCCGCGCGGCCCAGAAGGCACAATAAGGCAATTCCCCATTTACCTACAATCAGAGGGTGATCATGAAATTTCTGCGTTTCGCATTGTTGCTGGCGGCCTGCGCCGCCCTTTTGGCGGCCCCGGCGGCGGCCTGCACCGGCATCACCGTAAAGGCCAAGAACGGGGCGGTGGTGCACGCCCGCACCCTGGAGTTCGGGGTGAACCTCCAGTCCCAGGTGCTCATGGTGCCGCGCGGCTATGCCCTGACCACCACGGCGCCGGGCAAAAAGCCGGGCATCAAGTGGAAGACCAAGTACGCGGTGCTGGGCATGGACGCCTTCGGCCTCACCGCCATCTGCGACGGCCTGAACGAGAAGGGCCTGGCCGCGGGCCTGTTCTACTTCCCCGGCTGCGCGGGCTACCAGAAGCCGGGCCCGGCGGAGTATGGCAAGAGCCTGACGCCCCTGGAGCTGCCCCTGTGGGTGCTGGGCAACTTCGCCACGGTGGCCGAGGTCAAGGCCGGCCTGGCCAAGGTGATGGTTTGGGGCGCCCCCCTGCCCCAGCTGGGCCCCGACCCCCTGCCCCTGCACTACATCGTCACCGACAAGACGGGCGACAGCGTGGTGATCGAGTACGTGGACGGCAAGCTGAACCTGTACGACAACCCCCTGGGGGTGATCACCAACTCGCCGCCCTTTGACTGGCACATGACCAACCTGCGCAATTACGTGAACCTCTCGGCCAACAACGTGCCCAAGCTCAAGCTGACGGGCATCACCCTGTACCCCACGGGCCAGGGTTCGGGCATGGCCGGGCTGCCCGGCGACGTGACTCCGCCCTCGCGCCTGGTGCGGGCGGTGGCCTTCTCCCAGGCCGCCCTGCCCGCGGCCGACGGCCAAGGCGCAGTGTTGAGCGCCCTGCGCCTGTTGAACTCCTTCTTTATCTCCAAGGGCATGGCCCGTTCCTACGGCAAGGGCGGCAAGGTGAGCTACGACATCACCGAGTGGATGGCGGCCAGCGACCTGAAGAACCTGAAGTTCCACTTCGCCACCTACCAGAACCTGACCCCCAAGATGGTGGACATGAAAAAGCTGGACCTGGGCGGCACCAAGCTCCAGCACATTTCCATCCAGGGCGGCCCGCTGTTCACCGACGTGACCGGAGAGGCCAAGTAAGAAAAGCTACACAAGCAGCGAGGCGGCCGGGTGTATGCCCGGCCGCTTTTTTTGGGGCGGGGTTTATCCCCGCCCGATGGCGTCCCGTGAGGATTTTGGGCGGGGATAAACTCCGCCCCTACACCGGAGGGGACTCGCAATGCCACCGGGTTAGAGAAGTCAGCCCTTGTTGGCCCCGATAGCTCTGCTATCGGGGCCGTGAGGCCTCTGGGCCGAGCGGCAAGAAATCCCGCGCAAGATTTCTTGTTGCCTCGCCGGAGCGAGGCAACCCCGACAGCAAGCTGTCGGGGCCAGCAGAAATAATTAGAAAAGCGGGTAAGGAAGAAGGAAAGGAGTCTTGCGGGCGGCCGGGGCGGGGGCGGGGTCGTCTGCTGGCGGGCAGGGATTGCCGCGTCGCGGCCAGGAGGCCGCTCCTCGCAATGACAAGGCTCTTTTACTTCCCTACTTCTTGGTTCCGGCCGGGGCTGCGGACAGGAGACGGTGGCCGGATTGGGAATTGTTGGGTTTCGGCGCGGGAGCGCCTCTAGCCAACCTACACGATCGCTGGATAGGTCTGGCCGGTGCGGGGCGCTCTAGCTCAGGCGGCCCAGAGTCTGGGCGCGGAGGCGCTCCACCGCGAGGTTGAGCAGGGGCTCCAGATTCACGATATCGCAGGCGTTATAGTCCAAGAGGGTGGCCAGGGCGTCGGGGTCGCCGGTCAGGTGGTCCTGCCAGAGCATGACGGCCATGTAGCCGTCCATGTCGCCCACGTGGTCGGGCCGAGCCAGGCCCAGGGCCTTTTCGATGCGCTTGAGACCGCCCTTGTGCCCCAGGCGCTTGAGCACCCAGCGCAGGTCGATGTGCACCGGCGGCACGATGAAGCGCGGGAATACGCTACGGAGCACCGGCACGTCGAAAGAGCTGCCCGCGAAGCTCACCACCACCTCGTAGCCCGCCAGGCACTGGGCCGCCTCGTTGAGGTTTTGGCCCGCCACGTACTGCACCACCACTTGCCCGTCGTAGACCCCCACCACGGTGATGCCCCCGAAGTCATTGGGGTCGCCGCCGGTCTCGATGTCCAGATAGGCCACCCGCGAAAACCGGGGCCAGAAGCGCCAATGCTCGGAGGTGGGGATCAACTTGGCCAGCTCGGCCAGGCCGTCCGGGCGCGCAAGGGCGGCCAGGCTGCGCTCGACGATGGGCCGCCCCAGGCGATACACCGCCGGAGGGGCCAAGGCCTCGCCATGGGCCAGGAAGTCGTCCCAGTCGCGGAGCCCGGCCTTCCACAGGCCCAGCTCGCGCTTGGCTCCGACCGTGGGGATGTGCAGGAAGGTTTTGGTCAGCATCGCGGCCTAGAAGAGCCGCTTTTGCGCGCCGGTGGAGGGCTTTTCGCCCAGGTGCTCATATGTGCGCGGCGTGGCCACGCGCCCGGCCGGGGTGCGTTTGAGGAGCCCCTGCTGGATGAGATAAGGCTCGTAGACTTCCTCGATGGTGTGGGCCTCCTCGCCCACCGCCGCGGCCAGGGTGCCCAGACCCACCGGCCCGCCGTCGAACTTCAGGGCGATGGTGGTGAGTAGCTCGCGGTCCAGGCGGTCCAGGCCGTGCTCGTCCACGCCCAGACGGCCCAGGGCGTAGTCGGCCATCTCGCGGTCCACCTTGCCGCCACCCTCCACCTGGGCAAAGTCCCTGACCCGCTTGAGCAGGCGGTTGGCCACGCGGGGAGTGGAGCGGGAGCGCCGGGCGATCTCGGCCGCGCCGCCGCCGTCCATCTCCAGGCCCAGGATGCGGGCCGAGCGGCTGACGATCTGGGCCAGCTCGTCCGGCGAGTAGAAGTCCACCCTGACCTGCACCCCGAAACGGTCGCGCAGCGGCGGGGTGAGGAGCCCCACCCGGGTGGTGGCCCCGACGAGGGTGAAGGGCGGCAGGTCCAACTTGACGGTGCGGGCGCTGGGGCCCGAGCCGATCACCAGGTCCAGGTGGAAGTCCTCCATGGCCGGATAGAGCACCTCCTCCACCACGTGGTTGAGGCGGTGAATCTCGTCCACGAACAGAACGTCCTTGGTTTCCAGGTTGGTGAGGATGGCGGCCAGGTCGCCGGCCCGTTCCAGGACCGGGCCGCTGGTGGCGGTGATGCCCACCTCCAGCTCCTCGGCCAGGATGTGGGCCAGGGTGGTCTTGCCCAGGCCGGGGTGGCCGTGCAGGAGCACGTGGTCCAGGGCCTCGCCCCGCTGGCGGGCGGCGGTGATGAACACCTGGAGGTTGGCCTTGGCCTCGGCCTGGCCGATGTATTCGCCCAGGGACGAGGGCCGCAGGCTGTCCAGCCCCTGGTCGTCGTCCAGGGCGGCGCCGTCAACCAGGCGGCCGTGCAGGTCCTCTGGGTTCACAACCTTACCCAATGTCCGTGTTAAAAATCGAGGTGTGCGACTGTTTGATAATATTGTCTCTCTTATCCATCTGTTGCCCCAGAAAAAATATGGGCTCTATTGCTCGAACCTAATCGCATGAACAAAACTTATTTAACCCAATTTTCACCAAATACACGGCAATAACTGTTGAAGGAAAGCCGCCCAGGCAGGTTGTCAGAATATCTCCCAAGCCAGCGATCAAGCTGACTTCATCCTCTGACGTTCTGCTCTTTGGTTTGTTACAGAAGTCCCATTTAACGCAAATTTCTCTATACAACAGATCTCGCACTCTATCAAAAGCCGTGCCCCCGATTACACGTAGATCTATTGCCCCTCTAATACCTCGGTCTGCTCCAAAATCACCGATTTCATCCCTTCTTCCCCAACCTACAAAATCCTGAGGAAGCACCTCCCTCAGGCCAAATATATCTTTTCCTCTGGAAAGACTCCTCAGAGCCTGTCGGCCAATGATCTCCAATAAAGCTGATGTATCAGCTAACAACAGCTCTTCAATCTCGTATCTTTCCTCTTGGCTAATCTCCATCCTTACCCCCCAGATTTCTAATCAGGACGTAGTCCCGTTCTATAAACGAGTTACAGTTGTGCCTATAAGACCAACAAATTTGCCTAGCTACTCCACTTCGATCTTGGTGACGCGGGGCTCGCCCTCGCCCTCGGCGGGCTTTTCCATCTTGGTGATGTGCTCGTCGATCAGGGCGCGGATGCCCTTCATCACCTCGAGATGGGCGGTGTGGAAATGACCCATGGCCGGCGAGTCCTTGCGCCAGCGCCGGGCGGCCTCGCCCAGGGCGCACAAGGGGCATTCGCACTTGGCCTGGTGTTGGGCCCCATCTTTTTCAGCCTGGGCCGAGCTCATGACTCTCCTCCCGGTTGGCTAAAGTCTATCAAAAGATCGTCGTCTTGGAAGAGGGCTTTTGTGGGGTGGGCCAGGGCGAAGCTGTGGGGCAGGGAGAGGTGCTTGCGGAAAACCCCCACCTCGATCACCAGCTCGTCGCCCACCTTGTGCAGGTTCAGGCGCTTTTTGTCCACGCTGGGCAGGTGCAGGCGCACCCTGAGCTTGCCGTCGTTTTTCTCGAAAGCCAGGGGCTGGCGGTCGTAGAGATGGGCCGCCGGGTCGGCCTCGCCGTAGAGCTCACGGCCCAGCTCCAACAAGCGCTCCGCGCCCAGCACCTCGTGGCGCTTCTGCTCCACCGGCAGGATGGGCAGGGGCGCGAAGTACTCCTTGGCTTGCTCCAGATAAGGCGCCTGCATCTCGGCCAGCTCGCGGCCCAGGCCCTGGCCGCCGGGGGCCCAAACCCGGTTCATGATGATCGCCTCCACGGCCAGGCCGTAGAGCGAGAAGTAGGTGTAGGCCCGCTGCGACTCCTTGAGCACCATCTTCTCGGGGTTGCACACCAGGCGCACCGTGGTGCTCTCGCGGTCGGTGAGGAGGCGGTCCACGCCCTCGAGCTTTTTAAACAGCGCCTCCAGGTTGGCGAAGTAGTCGTCTCCGGGCAGGGGCACGTCGGTAAGGCGGGCGGCGATGGGCCGGGCCACCTTGAGTATGCTGCGCTCCAGCTTGAAGACCTTCTTCATGTACCACTCCAGGGCCGAGGGCACCGAGACGAAGCGCATGGATTCGGCGGTGGGGGCGCAGTCCAGGATCATCAGGTCGTAGGCGTTGTCGCGCACGTACTGGTTGATGTAGAGCATGGCGCTGATCTCTTCCATGCCCGGCAGCACCGCGATCTCCTCGGCCACCACCTCGTTCAAGCCGGTGCTGTTGAACAGGGCCGAGAGGTAGGAGTGCACCTGGTCCCAATACTGCTTGATGGCCACGTTGACGTTGATCTCCTGAATGGCCAGGCGGGGGGCCACCTCCACCGGCTCGCCGGTGAGATCCAACAGGCCGCCCTCCAGGTCAAAGGCGTCGGAGAGGCTGTGGGCCGGGTCCAGGGAGATGACCAGGGTTCTCTGGCCGCGCTCGGCGGCCAGGGCGGCGGTGGCCGCGGACATGGAGGTCTTGCCGCTGCCGCCCTTGCCGGCGAAAAGAATCAGGCGCATGGCGGGTGTGGCTCCTTGGGTTGGGTAGGGGGCGGACCCTATTAAGGATACCCGGGCCGGGCGGCAAAGGCCAGGGGGCGGCGTTGTCTCGGGCCGGTGGGACGCTTAGTATATTAAAAAGATAGCCATTTAGGTCCGCGTCGCTTTTTCGTGGGCAGAGCCTGGCCAATCTCGCGCAAGAAAGGAACCTTGAGCATGAGAACCATCATAACCCTGGCCCTGGCCGCGATTTTGCTGACTGCCTTGGCCCTGCCCGCCGCGGCCGGTTCCGGCCTTTACGTGCCGCCCTCCTGCCTCTCGCCCCAGGTAACTGTGACCTGCCAGCCCAGCTCGAACCAAAGCAACACTTCCGGCTCCGGCATGGTCAATATCCCTGCGAGCCCCGGGGTGATTAAGATGAACTGCACCATGCGCCTGAACAGCCAAAACCTGGGAATAGATTGGTCGTGGAACCCCCAGGTGACTAACAGTGACGAGGGCATACAGTTCAAGGCAGACTGCAATACTCCCTATGTCAACGAATAAGCCGCTCCTTGAGCGAGGGCTAGTCCCCTCCCTTTAAGCGGCGGTCCAGATCCAATAGGATGCGCGCCGCCGGGGAGGGGGCGCCGAGGCTTAGTTGGGCTCCAGTGAAGCGAACTGGTGCTCGTAATAGTCGCGGGCCAGGCCCTGCTTTTCGACCACATCGGAGCGGATGCGCCCGTAGTCGTCGCCCAGGGCCCCCACCACGTGGGCGTCCAGATGGCGATCGTCGGCCATGCCGGCCATGATGTGCATGATCTTTTCCTGAGGCAGACCCTCGCGGTAGGGGCGGTCTTCGGCCAGAGCGGTGAACACGTCGGCCACGGCCAGGATGCGCGCCCCCCGGTCCAGGCCCCCGGCCTCGCAGTGGAAGGGATAGCCCGAGCCGTCCAGGCGCTCGTGGTGGAAGGAAGCCCACTCGGCGATGTTCTGCATGCCCCGGATGCTGTTGATCACCTCATAGGTGTGGTAGGTGTGTGAGCGCATCACCGCCATCTCCTGATCGTCCAGCTTGCCCGGCTTGTCCAGGATGCGGTTGGGGATGGCCATCTTGCCGATGTCGTGCAGATTGCCCGCGATCTCCATGAGGTGGGTCTCACGGTTGGTGAAGCCGTAGAGCCCGGCGATGTGCTTGGCCGCCGCGGCCACCCCGGAGGAGTGGGTGGCGGTGAAGCGGGAGCGGAAGTCGATGATGTTGCGGAAGAGCTGGGCGATGTCCAAGACATCCTCCAGCCCGGTGTCCACCCGTTTGAAGGGGCCGCGGTTGAGTAGCAGGGAGTACATGCGCGGGGCGGCCAGGTCCAGCCAGAACTCCTCGCGCCGGGCGGTTTGCATGAACAGCTCCACCACCTCGGGGTGGATGACCCCGCCCCCGAGGGCCTTGATCTCCCGCATGATGCGTTCGTGCTGGTGCAGGATGTAGCGCTTGCGGTCCACCCGGCGCTCCACCTGGTCGGCCAGGTTGAGCATCTGGGAGTCGAAGACCACCGGGTCCTCGATGGACAAATCCCAGTCAGCCCAGTTGCGATGGTGGTAGCGCACCAGCTGGGCCTCGTCCCTGAGCCAGGGAAAGCTCTCGAAGAGTATCTGGCCCCGGATGCAGTGGCTCTCCACATCCTCGGCCTGGAAGCTGTGCAGGGCCGCCTTTTCCTCCACCGAGGCCGCGCCGATGTCGTGCAACAGCGCGGCGGTAAAGGCGATTTCCATGCGGGCGCTGGCCAGGCCGGCGGTGCGGCCCATCTCCCAGACGATGAAGGCGGTGCGTAGCTGGTGCTGGGCCAGCTCGGGGTCGGCCAGGTCCATGGCATTGGACAAGGAAAGGATGACGTTTCCCAGGTTCACCGAAAACTGACGTTGCATGACATCTCCCAAACAAACCCGGCCGCGCGCGTCCGGCGGAGGAGCGCGGGGGGTTTCGTCTCTCCTGGCAGGTAGGGAGATCAAGACGGTGCGGACCCGGTGGGACCAAAAACAGACCTCGCTGGTCTATTTTGGCATTGCTATACTTTAATAATACATAACTTGTCGGCCATGGTGCGCAACCAAATAATAATACTGACTCACCGGGACGGAGCTCCCGCCGGGAACAGCTTCAATTGACCTTCCCCCGGCTTTCGTGCCATCCTGAGCGCGGCTGCCCAAAGCCGGGAGAAGCATGTTCAACCGCTACAACAGCGCCGACGACTGGGACAAGCACCTCGACAAGCTGCACCTCAAGGGCCGCGTCTTGGAGGTCTGGAGCGACGCTCGCGACTGGGTGACGCACGACCTGTTGGAGACCGACACCCTCTACGAGCTGGCGGTCATCGGGGTGGTGTTCGCGGCCGCCTGGCTTTTGGCCCGCTGGTCGCGGGCGCGCCTGGCCAAGCGCTGGGCCGCCCGCATGGAGCCGGGCAAGCGCGGCGCCCAGTGGTACGCCGACTTCCTGCGCCTATTAGGCCCGGTCTATTTCATCGTCCTGTTGTGGCCCATCTACGTCGCTACTTCCCTGCTGGGTATAGACAACGACCTGATGACCCTGTGCGCCAACGCCATGGGCGCCTGGGTGGTCATCCGGCTGGTTACCTCTGCGGTGTTCAAGCCCTTCTGGGCCAAGGTGTTCGCCGCGGCCATCTGGGCGGTGGCCGCCTTGCAGATCTTCGGCCTGCTGGGCCTGGCCATCCATCTGCTGGACCAGGTGAGCTTCACCGTAGGCAACCTGCGCCTGAGCCTCTTGTCCCTCTTGGAATCGTTCTTGATGTTCGCCATCCTCATGCGCCTGGGCATCCGCCTGGGCGGCTACGTGGAAGACCGCATGGCGGCCAGCGGCGACCTGGAACCCTCCACCCGCACCCTCATCGGCCTTTTGCTGAAAACGCTGTTGATCATCGTGGTGGGCATCATCTCCCTGGAGATCATCGGGGTGGAGATGGACATGCTCACCTTCTTCTCCGGGGCCCTGGGCTTCGGCCTGGGCATCGGGCTGCGCACCGTGTTCAGCAACCTGATCAGCGGCATCATCATCATGACGGACAAGTCCATCCGGCCCGGCGACGTGATCTGGATCGGCGACGTGTTCGGCAAGGTGACCAGCCTCCGGGCCCGCTACGCCTCGGTGGTGACCCGCGACGGCCAGGAGTTCCTCATCCCCAACGAGGACCTGATCTCTCGCCAGGTGATCAACTGCTCCTACTCCTCCAAGGAGGTGCGCCTCAAGGTGCCGGTGGGCATCGCCTACGGCAGCGACGTGGACCTGGCCATGGCCCTGTGCGAAAAGGCCGCCGCCGGGGTGCCGCGCATCGTGGACCACCCCGCCCCGGCCACCCGCCTTATGGGCCTGGGCGACTCATCCATCGAGTTGGAGCTGCGCTTCTGGATAGCCGACCCGGAGAACGGCACGGCCAACGTGAAGACCCAGGTGCTCCGGCGGGTGCTTAGCCTGTTCCAGGAGGGCGGAGTGGAGATACCCTTCCCGCAGCGCGACGTGCGCATCCGCCGCGACAAGCCGCAGCAAGCGGACGAGGACGAGGGCGAAAAGCCGGTAGAGTAGGCGCGGCCGGTCCAATCCCCACCTCGCGAAACCAAACCTTGTCATTGCGAGCGTAGCGAAGCAATCTCTGCTCGAAGCAGGCGACCGGGGGCGGATCGTGCGGCCCGCTGGATGCCGACGCCCCGCCAAACCTCTTGTCGCTACGCGACCCAGACAGCGAGCTGTCTGGGCCACCCTGCCATCCCTTTCTCCAACCTCTTAAGCGGAACAAGATTTCTTGTCGCGCCGCCAGAAGCGGCACGACCCCGACAGCAAGCTGTCGGGGCCAACAGACAGAAGCGAAAGAGCACGTAAGGGAAAGAGCTTGGGGTTGGTGGCGCGGCTCCGGACGATCTCAAGGGAAGATCGCCACGTCGCGGCGGGAGGATCGCCTTTTTCATGGCCGCCGCTTTGGCCGCCGCTCCTCGCGATGACGGCTTTTGCTGTGTGGTGCTGGGGAGGGGCGGCAAGGTCGTTGCGGGCGCGGGCGCTCTCGGGCGGGGGTGAACCCCGCCCCTACATTTGGCTTTTTTCCTTACCAGCTTTTCCTTTTTTCCAGCCCACCTGCTGGCGAACAGAGATTGCCGCGTCGCGGCCAAGAGGCCGCTCCTCGCAATGACAAAACTTTGTGGCGGGGCCTAGAGGGTCTTTTCGCAGCGGATCAAGAGAGACTTGGTGATGGCCGCCTCGCGGTGGGGCAGGGCCTCTTTGTAGGCGGGATCGGCCAGCATATCCTGAAAGGCCTGCCAGGAGGGGTACTCCACCAAGAACACCAGGTCCGCGTCGAACTCGCCGATGATCGCCTGGCGGGGCTCCCCGCCCGCGACTAGGCGGCCGCCGTACTTGGCCAGCACCGGCCCGGCCAGCTTCATATAGCGGCGGTAGCTCTCCGGCCCGCTCTCGGGCTTGAACCACAGGGCGTTGAGCATCAGGAAGGGCTTGTCGTCCGGCATGGGCACCTCTATCGCCCGGCGGCCACCTTGGCGGCCAGCTCGCGCACTCGGGCCATGGTCTCGGCCAGGTCCAGGGTGGTGAGGGCGCGGTCCTTGACCAGCACCTCGCCGTCCACCACGGTGTGCTTCACCTCGCCCCCGCTGGCCGCGTAGGTGAGGTGGGAGGGCACGTCGTAGAGCGGGGTAAGGCGCGGGGCGCCCAGGTCCAGGACCGCGAGGTCGCAGGCAAAGCCCGGCTCCAGGCGGCCCACCCGGCCGGTCATGCCCAGCGCGGCGGCCGAGCCCGCCAATGCCAGGTCCACCGCCTGCCCGGCCGGCAGGGCGGCGGGGTCGCCGGTCTTCAGCTTGGCCAGGCGGGCGGCCAGGCCGATCTCCCCGAACAGGTCCAGGTTGTTGTTGGAGGCCGCGCCGTCGGTGCCCAGGCCCACCACGCAGTCGGCCTCCAGCATGGCCGGGAGGTCGGCCCAGCCCGAGCCCAGCTTGGCGTTGGAGCCGGGGCAGGCGATCACCGCCACCCCGCGCTGGGCCATAAGTTCGGCCTCGCCCTCGGCCAGCCACACGCAGTGCACCGCCGCGTCCAGGCGCTGCAACAGGCCCAGCTCGTCCAGCCAGGCCACCGGCGAGGCCCCGTGGGTCATGGCCGCGTCGGCCACCTCGGACGCCGTCTCGGCCAGATGGGTGTAGAGGCGCACCCCCAGCTCTTGGGCCAGGGCGGAGGCCTCGCCCAGGGTGCGCGGCGAGCAGGTGTAGGAGCTGTGGGCAAAGACGGCCGGGGTGATCAGCCGGTGCGCCCCCTGCCACTGCTCCACGAACTCGCGGCACACCGCCAGGCCCTGGGCCGGGTCGGGCACCCCGGGGGCCGGGAAGTCGATGAGGCCCTGGGCCACCTCGGCCCGCATACCCATCGAGGCGAAGGCCCGCGCCGCGCCCGAGGCGCAGAAGTAGGAGTCGGCCACGGTGGTGGTGCCGCTGAGCAGCATCTCGGCGGCGGCCAGGCGGGAGCAAAGTTCGGTCATCTCCTCGGTGACCCACTGAGCCTCGGCCGGGAACATATGCTGGTTCAGCCACACATCCAGGGGCAGGTCGTCGGCCAGGCCCCGGAAGAGCACCATGGCCGCATGGCAATGGGCGTTGATCAGGCCGGGCATGATCAGGCCGCCGCCCGCGTCCAGCTCCTCGGCCCCGGGCGAAGGCGGGGCATCGGCCGCGCCGCCCGCGAAAGTGATCACCCCGTCCTCGGCCAGCACCACGCCCGAAGGCCAGAACATCCCAGGACCGGCCCAGAGGGGGCCGCCGCTGACCCGCAAGGCCCGTGCGCTCATAGCGGCACGCACCCGTTGAGCCGGGCCGCCTGCTCCTTGGCCTTGGCCAGCACCTCGGCCTGGTCCAGGGTCTCCAGCTTGCGCCCGGCCATGAGCACCTTGCCGTGACACACGGTGTGCAGCACGTCGCCGCCCCGCGCGGCATAGACCAGGTGGCTCAGGGGGTTGTACATGGGGGTGAGATGGGGCTGGTCAATGTCGATGACGATGACATCGGCCAAAGCGCCGGGCGTGAGTACCCCCAGCTCGCCGGGCTTGCCAAAGGCCGCCCCGCCCAGGCGGGTGGCCAGGGCGGCCACGTCGGAGGCCGGGGCCACGGTGGGGTCGTGGCGGAAGGCCTTGGCCAGCTTGGCGCAGGAGTCCATCTCGCCGAAAAGGTCCAGGTCGTTGTTGGAAGCGCAGCCGTCGGTGCCCAGGCCCACCTTGACCCCGGCGGCCAGCATCTCGGGCAAGGGCATGGCCCCGTTGGCCAGCTTCATGTTGGATTCGGGGCAGTGGGCCACCCGCGCCCCGGCCTCGGCCAGGGCCTCGATCTCTCCTTGCTCCAGGTCCACCCCGTGGTCGATCCACAGGCGGCCGTTGACCAGGCCCAGCTCCGAGAGCACCGCCAGGGGGCGCGCCCCCCATTTTTCCATCACCTGGGCGGTCTCGTTCTCGTTCTCGGCCAGGTGCATGACCAGGGAGGCCCCGGTGTCCGCGCTGAGGCGTCCGGCCCGCTCCATGAGGGGCCGCGAGCAGGTGTAGAGGGCGTGGGGCATCACTGCGAAGTTCACCGTGGGGTGATCGGCATAGGCGGCCAGGAGCTCCTCGGTGAGGGCGAAGCCGTTGTCCAGCTCGCCGTAGGAGGGACTGGGGAAGTCGTAGAGCACCTCGCCCGCCACGGCGCGCAGGCCAGCCGCCACGGCGGCCTTGGCCACCTCGGCCGCGAAGAGATACATGTCGCAAAAGCTGGTGGTGCCCGAGCGGATCATCTCCACGCAGGCCAGGAGGCTGCCCCAATACACCGCCTTTGGCGTGAGGCCGCGCTCGGCCGGGAAGATATGCTCGGTGAGCCACTTGTCCAGGGGCAAATCGTCGGCCAGGCCGCGCATCAGGGTCATGGCCGAGTGGGTGTGGCCGTTGATCAGGCCTGGCATGATCAGCCCGCCTTGGGCGTCGAGGGTGCGGCCCGCGCAGGCGGGCGCTTCCGAGGCCGGGCCGAGGTAGGCGATGCGGCCGCCCTGGGCGCAGAGGGCGCCGTCGGGGATGACCGTGCCGCTCTCGTCCATGGTCAGGATGGTTCCGTTGGTGATGCAGAGTTGATCCAAGCCGGGCTCCTTGGCGCGGGGTGGGTGGCGGTTGGTCAAACTAAATTAGCACAGGCGGGGGAATGGGGCGAGGGGCGGGGGCGCTCCTCGCGATGACAACCATCGAATTAATACAGAGCCTTGTCACTGCAAGCGCAGCGAAGCAATCCCTGCTCGCAGCAAAAGCTTCTGCTGCACCGACGCCGTAGGTTGGTGGCGCGGCCGCCCGCCGGACCTCTTGTCGCGCCGCCAAGGCGACGCGACCCAGACAGCGAGCTGTCTGGGCCACCCGGGCATTCATTATTCCCAGCCTCTTTTCCGGTTCCGGAGCCGCCCTCTGGCGGGCAGAGATTGCCGCGTCGCGGCTGCGCCGCTCCTCGCAATGACATCTGGTTTTTTTGATGGCTTTTGGTTGGCCCCGACAAAAGAGCTATCGGGGCCAACAGGAATAATAAAGGCAGGTTTGGCTTAGGAGGCCGCTGCCCGGGCCAGGGAGGCTTGGTCATCCACCGGCCACCACAGCAGGGAGGCGCGGCCCATGCCCTTGGCGCGCACTCGGCCGGCGGAGGTGTGAGGCTCCAGGGCCTCGGCCACCACCCGCTCCACCCGGGGGCCGCTCAGGCCGAAGATGGCCAAGTAGGCTCGGAAATAGGCGGTCACTTCCTCGCTGGGCAGGTCCAGGGACACCGGCCAGGCCAGAGGGCGGAGGCGGGGCTCGCGGCCCAGGGCGGCGAGGTAGCCCGAGGCCAGCTCCAGATGACCCGGGCCGCCGGAGCCCAAGGCGCTGGGGGTCAGCAGGCGCCCAATGATCTCGCTCCGAAAGGGGAACACATCCGGGCCGCTGCCCAGGATCAGGGCGCAGGCCCCGGCGCTCCAGGCCTCCAGGCGCAGCACGCCGTGGGGGCTCAGGGCCTGGGGGAAGAAGGCGGCGGCCACCAGGTCGTAGGGCTCCAGGGCGTGGTGCTCCTGCCAGTCGGCGCAGGCGCAGGAGGGGGCCGGGGCGGCCTGGGCCAGGGCCGAGGCCTTGAGGCGGGTCAGCATGGCAGGGGAGTCGTCCAGGGCCGTTACCCGCGCGCCGCCCTCGGACAGGGCCAGGGACAACGAGCCCGCCCCGCAGCCCACGTCCAGGGCCGAGGCCCCGGGCCAGAGCAAGCCCTCGGCGGCCAAACAGGAAGCAGCCGCTTGGCCGAACTCCGCGCCATGGCCGCTGAGCGGCTGCCACCACGAAGCCACCTGCTCGTAGAAGGCCCGCCAGCTCTGGGGGCTGGTCGCCTGGGAGCGCTGCCAGGGGCTGGCGGCGCGGGCCGCCTCCCAGCGCCGGGCCCAGTGGGCGGCTCCGCGCGGGCGCGGTGACGAGGCCGGGGAAAGGGCGTGCAGGGTGGCCATGGAGTTGTCTCCCAAAAAACAAAAAAGGCCGCCTCCCCCGCGCGGGGGAAACGGCCTTCGTGGCGTTATTTCGTTGCGGCCAGGGGCGCCCTGGGGCGCGGCGGTCCGCTATGTAGTCATCACGCTAAAAACTCAAATCACGCCTCGGCCTTCCTGGCCGGGGACTGCTAATAGTTTGAGTACCCGGATCGGCGGCGGTTGTCAAGAGATTAGGCGGCCCGGCCCAGGCGGCCAAACTGGACAAAAGCGGAATTACTGAACATACTGAACAGACCCAAGGATGGATACACATGCGTCTGCTCGGAAAACATACGCTCTGGCTGGCCCTGGCCTTGGCGCTCCTGGCCTGGCCGGGCAGCGCCTCGGCGGACCTGTTCACCATCGACCGCTACAGCGACTCCACGGTGCTGGTGAGCCAGACCTTCTACAGCATGCCCGACGTCAACGCCCTGAACTGGGACGACGCGGCCTATGCCAATGAGGTGAGCCACGGCGGCTGGGGCGACATCCCCGGCGCGGAGTGGATATCCGAGCTGTCCGGCGCCAACGGACCGGCGGCCTCCTACCGGGTGTTTCACCTGGAGATCAGCCTGCCCGCCAACGCCCAGTTGCTCACCGGCCGCCTGGACTACATGGTGGACGACTACCTCTGGTTCTACGTGAACCAGGACCTGGCCGCCGAGAACACGGTCTACGGCAACTGGAACACCATGGGCAGCATCGACTTCAGCTCCAGCCTGGCCGCGGGCATGAGCAGCGTGGTGCTGGACCTGGTGGTGAAGAATTCCGGCAGCAAGGGCAGCAACCCCTTGGGCGTCACCTTCCACGCCGCCCTGGGCGGAGAGACCACGCCGGGCGGCGGCGGGGCCGCCACCCCCGAGCCGGCCACCCTGCTCCTGGTGGGATCGTGCCTGGCCGGTCTGGCCGGTGGGCGCTGGAGGATGCGCCGCCAGCGGCGCAAGGCCTAGTCCATGGCCCGATCCGGAGATTCATGCCCCAATAAAACTTGAGCCGAGGAGCGCTTTACACTACCCTGGCCATGCTCCAGGCCTACTTCACGGTATGCGAAAACAGGGAAGGGATTTCTTGTTGCCTCGCTGGAGCGAGGCAACCCCGATAGCAGAGCTATCGGGGTCAGCAGAAAATTTAGCTTTACCTGCCCTACCCGTTTTCATGGCCGCCATCCTGGCGAACAGAGATTGCCGCGTCGCGCCTGCGGCGCTCCTCGCAATGACAACTTTCAATTTTAATTAGAGCCTTGTCATTGCGAGCGCAGCGAAGCAATCTCTGCCCGCAGGAAAAAGCCGCGCCTGAAGCCTGCCGCCGGAGGGAATCGCGGCCGCCCGCCTAACCTCTTGTCGCGCCGCCGGAGCGACGCGACCCAGACAGCAAGCTGTCTGGGCCACCCAGGGAATTACCTTTCCCCACCCTGCCCTTTTTCCCCACCCTTTTTGCCGGCAAAGTGGGATAAACGGAGCAGGCCTAGAGTTCCTCCAGCACCCCGGTGATCAGCTTGGCCATGTCCGCGCCCGCGCGCCCCGCGTTGGCGATGACCAACTCCAGGGGGGCGGGCTGCATGTCGTCGGGGTCGTTGACGTTGCTGATGGCATTGAGGCCCATGACCCTGAGGCCCATGTGGCGCGCGGCGATCACCTCCAGGACCATGGACATGCCCACCGAGTCGGCCCCCAGGGCGCACAGCATCTTGGTCTCGGCCGGGGTCTCCATGCTGGGGCCCTTGAGGCCGATGTAGACGCCGGAGTAGAGCGGGATGCCCTTGGCGGCGGCCACGCTGCGGGCCAGGGCCAGGAGCTGGGGATCGTAGGTCTGGCTCATGTCCGGGAAGCGCTCGCCCCAGGCGTCCACGTTGGGGCCGATGAGGGGGTTGTCGCCGGTTAGGTTGATGTGGTCCCGAACCAGCATGACCCGGCCCGATTCCATGGTGGTGTCCAGGCCGCCGGCGGCGGAGCAGAAGATGAACACCTCCACCCCCAATAGGGCCAGGACCCGCACCGGCAGGGTCACCTCCTGGGCGCTGTAGCCTTCGTATAAATGAAAGCGCCCGGCCAGAGCGGCCACCGGCTGCCCGGCCAAGGTGCCCAGGATCAAGTGCCCCGCGTGGCTGGCCACGGTGGAGACCGGGAAGCCGGGGATCTCATCGTAGGGGATATTCACCGCGTTCTGGATGGCCGCGCCCAGGTCGGAGAGGCCGGTGCCCAGGGTGAGGCCCACGCGGGGCTTGAAACCGGCGGGCAGGCGGCTTTGCAAATACTCCAGGGCTTTTTCTACCGTATCTTGGTGTGCCATGCGGCCGATCCCCTATATGTTGCGGTTGGGAAAAAATTGCATTCATGCCTTCCGGCCACAGGAAAGCAGGAATTCCCGGCCCTGTCCATCGATTTTTTGGGCGGGGCAAGCCGCCGGAATGATTGCCCTAAACGCCGCAGGGCTTAAATGTCACCTTAAATTGGTTGACAGGGAATGAGGCGGTAACCATAGTTTCAGCCATAGGTGGACTATGCAAAGCCTCACCAAACATATGTCCCGCCTGACCTTGGCCGTGCTCATGCTGGGCGCCGCGGGTTTGGCCGGGACGCTCTTTTATGAGCCCATGCACCACATGGCCGTGGTGGCCAGCGCCTCCAGCACGGTGCAGGACCCGGACGCCGCCGCCCGGCGCAGGGTGGTCTTGGTGTTGCCCCTGCACCAGCGCCAGCGCGCGGTGTGGCCCCTGGCCCGCAAGGCGGCCCGCCGCCACGGCCTGGAGCCCGCCCTGGTCATGGCGGTCATCCAGACCGAGAGCCGCTTTTTCCCCATGGCCCGCAGCCAACGCGGCGCCCAGGGGCTGATGCAGATCAACCCAGTGACCGCCCGCCACCTGAAGCTCCAGCGCCCCCTGGACCCCAAGGCCAACCTGGAGGCCGGGGTGAAATACCTGGCCCGTCTGTACAACGAGTATCACGGCGATCTGGTGCTGACCCTGGCCGCCTACAACGCCGGTCCGGCCAAGGTGGCCGCCGCCGGGGGCCTCCCCGACATCACCGAGACCCAGCAGTTCGTCAACACGGTCCTGGAGCACCTGACCCACTTCCGGGTGCTCTATTCCCAGGTCGCCAGCTCCAGCTAATTCAAGCCTGAAAATTCCACCAAGACCCTGCGTCCGGCTTCGCCAAGCCGCGCCATGCCGCGCCGCCGGCGGCGCTCGCGCCTCGACGTAGCAATCCAGCTACGCCTGCGGCTCTCGCTTGCCCGGCGATCTTGCCTGACACGCCTTGGCTGTGCCGGTGCCGGAGACGGGCCCCAGCTTTCAGACGAATCAATCTGTTTGGAAAATGATGTCGGCCGGTGGGCGCTCGCCGCACGGCCTTGGTGGAATCTCCAGGCTGGCCCTGTTTGCGGGACCGCCTCGGCTGAATCCGCGCCTAGCGGCCGCGCGGAGAAACACCACCACCCGGGGTCCGGCCGGGGAGATGCCCGCGAGGAGCGGGAGGCGGCGGACGCCGGGTGGCTGCGCGGACCGGTGGTCCGGCTTACTTGCGGCGCTGGTGGCGCGTCTTTTTCAGAAGCTTGCGGTGCTTATGCTTACGAATCTTCTTGCGCCGCTTCTTGCTGACACTACCCATGAACTCACCTTAACTTGGTGCTTGTAAAAGCTAATTTAAGTTTCCGGCAATTCGGAAACTGATTTATACCGGACATCAGGCGCGGCGGCAAGGGGAAATCGGGCCCCGGGGCGGCTTTCAGGGCAGGCTGGTGATGTGGCTAAGCTCCACCTCGCCGCCCTCGTTGAGCGCGCGGTAGCAGTCGCGGCAGGTCTGGAGGCCGGACTCGTCGGTGAGGGGCAAAAGCTGAATGAACAGCTGGAAGCCCACGGGCATCTCGGCCAGGGGCGCGGCGGCGATGAGCACCGGGGCCGAGCCCGGGTTGGCCAGGTCGGTGGCGATGAGGACGGGCTCCTCGGCTTGGTCCGGGGCTCCGGCCAGGGCGTGGGGCAAAAACGAGCCCTGCTCGTAGCTCCACAGGGCGCGGTCCAGAAGCTCGGCCTGGGCCTGGTCCGCGGCCAGGAGCAGCACCTTGCGGCCCGCCTGGTGGTGATAGGCGGCCAGGCGGGCGGCGGCCTGTTCCAGACTGGCCCGCGCCTGGCGCAGGTTTATGTATTCTGCCTTCACGCGGCTCATGACACCTCCGAGCGGCTAGATTAGCACACCCCGGGGCGTGGCCCAACCGCGTGGTGGCCAAATGGCCTAAAACGGCGTGGTAACGGGGGATTCGGGCGGGGCTTCCTTGACAGGCCCTGGGGCCGTGCCTATATTAAAAA
Organism: Desulfarculaceae bacterium; assembly: GCA_020444545.1. NCBI lineage: Bacteria > Pseudomonadati > Thermodesulfobacteriota > Desulfarculia > Desulfarculales > Desulfarculaceae > Desulfarculaceae bacterium. The sequence continues at coordinate 577,729 of JAHLKT010000003.1, forward strand.
TTGTCGAGCCGGCCCAGGGGGGTTGGCCGGCCTGGTATTATTATGTCCTGATTTCAATGCCGCCCCGGGCGGCTTACCCAGCGAGCGGCGACAAGGATACATGGCCAAGGATTATTACAAAGTTTTAGGGGTGGAAAAGAGCGCCTCGGCCGACGAGATAAAGAAGGCCTACCGCAAACTGGCGCTGAAGTATCACCCGGACCGCAACAAGGGCGACAAAGAGGCCGAGGACAAGTTCAAGGAGATCAACGAGGCCTACGCCGTCCTGAGCGACGCCAAGAAGAAGCAGGAGTACGACACCTACGGGGCCTCGGGCTTCAAGCAGCGCTACAGCCAGGAAGACATCTACCGGGGCAGCGACATCTCCGACATCCTGCGCGGCATGGGCCTGGGCGGCGACGTGTTCAGCCAGTTCTTCGGCGGGGGCGGCGGCCGGGGCGGCTACCGCACCTACACCTTCCATGGCGGCGGCCCCCAGGCGGGGCCGGGCATGGGCGGCTTCGATTTCAACCAGGCCTATGGCGGCATGGGCGGGGCCCCGGCCCGGGGCAACGACCTGATCTACGAGCTGCCGGTGAGCCTGGAAGAGGTCTTCCACGGCGGGGACAAAATGGTCTCCTACCGCGTGGGCGACAAAACCGAGCGGGTGAGCGTCAAGGTGCCCCCGGGCATCGAGGACGGCAAGAAGCTACGCCTGGCGGGCAAGGGCGAACCCGGCCCTCCGGGAGCCCCGGCCGGCGACCTGCTCATCAAAATCAATGTTCTGGGCCACTCCCTGTTCAAGCGCGAGGGCGCGGACCTGGAGATCACCAAGACGGTGCCCTTCAGCCAGGCGGCCCTGGGGGCCAGCCTGGAGGTGGAAACCCCCAGCGGCAAGACCCTGAAGGTTAAGCTGCCCAAGGGCACCCAGCCCGGCGCGCGCCTGCGCCTCAAGGGCCAGGGCCTGCCCCGCTTCAAGGGCTCGGGCAACGGCGATCTGTTCGTGCGGGTGGCCCTGGAGGTTCCCCAGCGCCTGAGCAAGGAACAGAAGGAGCTTCTGGAAAAGCTTTCCGAGGAGGGTCTGTGATCCCCCGCCCGCGCTCCGGCGCCATTTTGACCGCCCTGCTGCTGGTGCTGCTGCTGGCCCTGCCGGCCTGGGCCGCCCTGGACTATCCGCGCCCCAGCGGGCCGAACGGCCGCCCCGCCGCGGTGGGCGACTACGCCAAGATCATCCCCGCCAACATCAAGCAGGCCATGGAGAGCCTCTCCGCCGAGCTGTTGCAAAAGACCGGGGCCTCCCTGGTGGTGGCCACGGTGCCCTCGCTGAACGGCGAGAGCATCGAGCAGGCTGCGGTGCAGCTGTTCCAGAAATGGGGCATCGGCAAAAAGGGCGAGGACAAGGGCGTGCTGTTTTTGGTGGCCCCCAAGGAGCGCAAGATGCGCATCGAGGTGGGCTACGGCCTGGAGGGCACCCTCACCGACGCCACCAGCGGGGCCATCCGCGACCAGTACATGCTGCCCTACTTCAAGAAGGGCGACATGGGCAAGGGCCTGTTGGCCGGGGCGGCGGCCGCCGCTTCGGTGGTGGCCCAGGCCGCCGGGGTCAAGCTCACCGGCGTGCCCGAAGTCAAAATCAAGACCCGCTCCCGGGGCTTCGGCATCGGCGGGCTGTTCATCGTGCTCATCGCCTTCTGGGTGCTCATGCGCGTCTTCGGACGCCGGGGGGGCAAGGGAGGCCGGGGCGGAGGCTCGGGCGTTCTGCCCGCCATATTGCTGGGCTCCATGATGGGCGGCTCCATGGGCGGCGGCATGAGCCGGGGCGGCGGTTTCGGCGGCTTCGGCGGGGGTTTCGGCGGCTTCGGCGGCGGCATGAGCGGCGGCGGCGGGGCTTCCGGCGGTTGGTAAAGAAAAGGATTTAAGCATGGCTAGAAAGCCGCCCGAGCGGCCCGAAGACATTTCCGCCGAGCTGGTGCAGGACCTGATCACCGCCCTAGGCACCGACCTGGAGGCCGTGTGCCTGTTCGGCTCGGCCGCGGCCGGGCGCTACGTGAAGGGGCGCTCGGACATGAACCTGTTGGTCATGGTCAGCGAGGGCGCGTCCCGCGTGACCAGCCGGTTGCTGCCCTTCTTCAGCAAGTGGTCGCCCGCCGGGGTGGCCCCGCCCCTGGTGATGAGCCGGGATTACCTGGAAGCCAGCCGGGACGTGTTCCCCATCGAGTTTCTGGTCATGGAGGCCAGCCACAAGGTCCTGCACGGGGAAGACCCCCTGGCCGGGCTGGACCTGGAGCACAAGCATCTGCGCCTCCAGCTGGAGCGCGAGCTAAAGGGCAAGGTGACCACCCTGCGCACCCGGCTGTTGGCCTCGGGCGGCGACGCCCGCGCCCTCACCGAGCTGAGCCGCGAGGCCCTGCCCGCCTTCGTGGCCTTTTTCCAGGCCTACCTCTACCTGACCACCAACGCCTTCCCCGGCGAGCCCGGCGAGGTCCTGGACGCCATGGGCGGGGCGGGCCTGAAGGTGAGCGCCTTCTCCAGCCTGGCCCAGGTGCGCTCCGGGCAGCTGAAGCCCAGCCCGCCGGAGCTGGTGGCCTTGTGGGAAGAGGGCATCGACGAACTGGACGAGATAAGCCGCCGGGTGGACCGCCTGGAGGTTTAGACAACGTATTTAGCGGCCGCCGGAGGCCGCGAGGAGAGACCAAATGGGCCGCGGAGCCAAATGGGCCATAGGCATCGGCATTGTCGCCCTGCTTCTGTTCCTGCTGCTGGTCAGCCCCTACAACAGCCTGGTGAACCTGGACGAGTCGGTGAACCAGGCCAAGAGCAACATCGAAGTGACCTTGCAGCGCCGCCTTGACCTGATCCCCAACCTGGTGGAGACGGTCAAGGGCTACGCCTCCCATGAACGCGAGACCCTGGAGGCGGTGACCAAGGCCCGCCAGCAGGTGGCCGCCGCCCCCAGCGTGGAGGGCAAGCTCATGGCCAACCAGGGGCTCACCAGCGCCCTGGGCCGCCTGATGGTGGTGGTGGAGCGCTACCCGGACTTGAAGGCCAACGCCAACTTCCGGGCCTTGCAAGACCAGCTGGAAGGCACCGAGAACCGCATCGCCGTGGCCCGCACCCGCTACAACCAGGCGGTGATGTCCTACAACACCGCCATCCGGCGCTTCCCCACCTTGATTTTGGCCCGCCTGCTGGGTTACACCCCCAAGCAGGGCTACGAGGCCGCGCCCGAGGCCCAGAAGGCCCCCAAGGTGAAGTTCTAGGAGTACGCCCCGCCCATAACCCCCGCGAGAGGAGGCTGCGATGGTTGATGAATGGACCATGCTCTGGCGCATCCTCATCGCCGCGGGCCTGGGCCTGCTCATAGGCCTGGACCGCGAGCTGCACGGCCGGGCGGCGGGCCTACGCACCTGCCTGTTGGTGGCCATGAGCGGGGCCCTGCTGATGAGCCTTTCGATGCACCTGGCCCATCTGTTTGCCGGGCCGGCCGAGGGCTCGGTGGTGCGCCTTGACCCCGGCCGCCTGCCCTCCTACGCCATCGCGGGCATGGGCTTCTTGGGCGCCGGGGCCATCATCCAGGGGCGGCTGCGTTCCCGGGGGGTGACCACCGGCGCGGCCATGTGGGCCTGCACCGGCATCGGCCTGGGGGTGGGTGCCGGGCTCTACATCCCCGCCCTGGGGGCCACGGCCATCACCCTGGTGGCCCTGAAAATCTTCCGCGACATCGCCTCGCACATCAGACGTGAGCAAAACGTAATGCTGCGCATGGAGCTGAGCGACCCCGCGGCCGAGGACCCGGTGCGAGCCCTGCTCAAGGAGCACAAGGCGCGTGTACTCTTCGCGGGCCGCGACCGCTGCCCGGCCGACAACACGGTGGTGATCAGCCTTTCCCTGAGCATTCGCGCCGGCAAGGGCTGGCGCGAAATGCTGCACGAGATGGAGAGCATCCCGGGGGTGGGCTGCTACACCTGGGAGCAGGCCGAAGTGCCCTAGGGCAACTCCGCCCACATCATTTGGACCCGACTCGAGGAGTGAAACATGTCCCTGGTTTATGTAGTGGCCAAGATCACCGGAACCGACGAGACCAAAGACAAGCTGGCCGAGGCATTGGCCGGGGTGGTGCCCACGGTGCGCCAGGAAGAGGGCTGCCTGCGCTACGACCTGCACCGGAGCGCCAAGGGCGAGCCGGTGTTTTTGTTCTACGAGATTTGGCAGAGCAAGGAGGCCCTGGCCGCCCACGCCAAGGCGCCCCACATGGCCGCCATGCAGGGCCAGATCAAGGAGCTGGTGGCCGGGCCCAGCGAGATCACCCTGTGGGAGGCCGTGGAGGTCGCCTAGAGGCGGGGGTTCGATTCGGCGAGCAGGGGCGGGGGTGAAACCCCGCCCTTAGCTTTTTTGGGGGCACCTTGCCAAACACCCCCCTGTTAAGGGGCGAGGGAGTCTGCTGGCGAACCGAGATTGCCGCGTCGCGGCCAAAAGGCCGCTCCTCGCAATGACAACCAATTTGCAGAAATACAAACCTTGTCATTGCGAGCGGAGCGAAGCAATCTCTGCGCGGAGCAGGCGGCGGGGTGCGGGTGATGCGGTGGGTTGGGGGCGGAGCCGCCCGCCGGACCTCTTGTCGCTTCGCGACCCAGACAGCAAGCTGTCTGGGCCACCCAGTGTCCTTTCTAGCTCCCCGCCATTTCTTTAACCGCGAACCAGCGACCCGGCAGGAAGCATTTCTTGCCGCGCGGGCGGAGCCGCGCGGCCCCGATAGCAGAGCTATCGGGGGCAACAGGAGGAGATTGGCTTGTTGGGTTTCGCTTTGCACTACCCAACCCGCACTTTGCTTTTTCACCAACCTCTTTCGGCTCCCCTCCCTTGCGCCTGGCAAAGCGGGGCGCGATGGTCTAATAAATAGGCATGAGCCCCGGGGAACATAAGGCGCTTTGCGAGGCGGCCAAGGACTTGCGCTATTTGCTGGCGCGGGGCTACCCCCGCGAGCTGGGCCTGAAGATGGCGGGAGACCGCTGGGGCCTGGTGGCCGAGGCGCGCGAGGTGCTCCGGCGCGGGGCCTTCGCGCCCCGGGAGGCCGCCGCGCGGCGGGGCAAGCTTTTGCCCCTGAGCGCGGCCCGGGGCCAGGCGGTGGGGGTGGACGGGCACAACGTGCTCATCACCCTGGAGAGCGCCCTCACCGGCGCGCTGTTGGTGGCGGCGGACGACGGGGTGATCCGCGACATCGGCCAGCGGGGCCGCCACTACGGCCCCGGGCCGGAGACCGAGCTGGCCGCCGGGATGATGATCAACGCCCTGGCCGCCATCGGAGCCGCCGAGGCGCTGATCCTCTTGGACGCGCCGCTGAGCAAGAGCGGCGAGCTGGCCGGGGGCTTGCGGGCCATGCTGGCCTCGGCCGGGCTGCCCGGCGAGGCCCGCGCGGTGAGCGGGCCGGACCGCGCCCTGGCCGGTTTCGCGGGCATCGTGGTCAGCGGGGACGGCGCGGTGATCGACGCGGCGGCAAAGCCCCTGGACCTGGCCGGGGCCATCATCCGGGGCCTGGAGCCCGCCCCGCAACTTACCAGCCTGGAGGAGACAGCATGAGCCAGCCCCGAACCGCCAAGGCCCTGGGAATCTTTTCCGGAGGCCTGGACTCCATCTTGGCCTGCAAGGTCTTGGAGCGCGCCGGGGTTCAGGTGACCGCGCTCACCTTTGCCTCGCCCTTTTTCGGGGCCGAGGCCGCCCGGCGCTCGGCGGCCCACGCGAAGCTCGCCCACCGGGTGGAGCCCCTGGGCGAGGACTACATGGCCATGGTCAAGGCGCCGCCGCACGGGCGGGGCTCCAACATGAACCCCTGCATCGACTGCCACGCCTTCATGTTCCGCCTGGCCGGGAAGATCATGGAGGCCGAGGGCTTTGACTTTCTCTTTTCCGGCGAGGTGTTGGGCCAGCGACCCATGAGCCAGAACAAGCAGGCCCTGGGCCAGGTGGCCAAGCTCTCGGGCTATGCCGAACGCATCCTCAGGCCGCTTTCGGCCCACAACCTGCCCATCACCGTCATGGAAGAGGAGGGCCTGGTGGAGCGGGACCAGCTCCTGGGCCTAAGCGGGCGCAGCCGCAAGCCCCAGATCGCCCTGGCCGTGGAGCTGGGCATCAGCGACTATCCCGCCCCGGCGGGAGGCTGCCTCCTCACCGAGCCGGGCTTCAGCAACCGCCTGCGCGATCTCTGGGAGCACGCGCCCGAGGCCGGGACCGGCCTGGTGGAGCTCTTGAAACACGGGCGGCACCTGCGCCTGAGCCAGCGGGCCAAGCTCATCGTGGGGCGCAACCAGGGCGACAACCAGGCCCTGGAAAAGCTGGCCCCGCCCGAGGCCATCAAGCTAATCTGCCTGGACGCTCCCGGCCCCCTGGGCCTGTACTTCGGGCCCCTGGACAGCCCCGAGCTGGAGCTGGCCGCCGGGCTGGTGGCCGGCTACGGCAAGGCCAAGCCGGGCCAGGAATCGCGCGTGAGCCTTTCGGGCGGCGCGGTGCTGACGGTGCCCGCGCGCTCCAAGCGGGAGGCCGCGCCCTTGCTGCTGTGAGAGCCCGCCCTCACTCGGGCGTTTCAAGAGCAGTTGTCCAATCCGGTCCCCGCGCGCGCATAACGACCATGGAAATCAAAAAAATCACGGAGAACAAAAAGCAGTTCTTGGATTTGCTGCTCTTGGCGGACGAGCAGGAAAGCATGATCGATGAATATCTGTATAGGGGGGAAATGTTCGCCCTTTACGACGGCGATTTAAAAAGCATCTGCGTGGTGACCCGCGAAGAAGATGATGTATTTGAATTAAAAAGTTTGGCGACATATGAAAAATATCAGGGGCAGGGCTATGGCGGCAGACTGATAAATTTTATTTGCGAGTATTACCGGGACAAAGGCAAGACCATGCTTGTCGGCACTGGGGCGGGCACCTGGGCGGTTGGTTTTTATGAGCAGTTCGGTTTCGTGGCATCTCATAAAGTCAAAAATTTCTTCATTGATAATTATGACCACGCTATGTACGAAAACGGAATTCAACTAGTCGACATGATTTATTTGAAAAAGGACCTCCCCAAAAGGGGATGATGCGGGGCTCGGCCATGGCCGCCCGGTACGAGCCCGAAATTTTCAGCGGGGGCAATCACTGCCCAACGAAACCCGGGGTGGACTATGAGGCCCCGCGGCTCTATGCTTTGGCCCATTCACCACGCACAACTCACAACCGGAGATCATCAATGCGCAAGAACCCCAAGCTCATCCTCATCATCACCTTGGCGCTGGCCCTGCTGGCCGTGGCCGCCCTGCCCTCCCTGGCCCAGACCAGCGGCAAGCTAAACCTGGAGTGCAGCGAGTTCACGTGGGAGGTGCAGGGCGACAACTGCCTGGTGAAGACCATCCTGGACAAGCAGGAGATGGGCTCCCTCACCCTGACCCCGGACAACCCCATCCAGCAGGTCAACTACAAGCACGGCAATTGCGGCCTCAACGGCACCTTCAAGCTCTGGGCCAAGAAGACCTGGGGCCAGGGCAAGCTGGACATGAACCTGACCATCACCCAGGGCAGCTCCACCTACGGCCACCAGGGCACCGTGGCCACCTGGTAGGTTTGGGCCCCCGACCACGCGCAAAAAAGCGCCGCCCTTGCCGGGGCGGCGCTTGGTTTTTGCAGACAACCCGTTCGGCTAGTCGATGACCTGCTGATTCAGGCCGCGCACCAGGGGGATGCCGTCCTCGAACACGTCGATGGTGTTGAGGCAGCCGTACTCCTGGTCCAGGCGGAAGATGCGATCCAGGGGCATGCCCAGGATCTTGGCCAAAAACACCCGGTTGACCCCGCCGTGGCTGATGACGCACACCTCGCGGCCCTGGTTCTCGCCGATGATCTCCTGGAACACCGGAATGATGCGCTCGGCCAGGTCGCCGAGGGTCTCGCCGCCCTCGATGCGGTAGCCCGCGATGTCCTTCCAGCGGGCCTCCAGCTCCTCGGGGTATTGCTTCTGGATCTGCTTGATGCTCATGCCCTCCCACTCGCCCAGGTTCAGCTCCCTGAGGTTGGGGCGCACCGTGGGCTTGCGGCGGGGGTCCTGGGAGCGGCCCACCGCCTCGGCCACCAGCAGGGAGCGCTGGAGGTCCGAGCAATAGACCGCGTCCAGCTTGAACTCGGACATGTAGCGGGCGATGTTCTTGAGCTGGGTGTTGCCGGTCCGGGTCAGGGCCACGTCGCTGTGACCGTAGAAGACGCCGTCTTGGCCGCCGCGCACCTCGGGATGGCGCCAGAGGTAGATGCGGGTGAAGACTTCGCGGCGGAAAAGGTTGCGGGCCTGGGACATGCTTCTCGCTCTCCGGAGTGGGCCGGGCCGGTGGACGCCCCCCGGCCCCTGTGATATCCTCGCGGAAGGTTACCACGTTTCAGCCTGTCGGCACCACGTCTCCGAGGAATAGCCATGGCACGATCCTTCGCAATCGCCGCTTGCCTTCTGCTCGCCCTGATCTTGGGCGTAACGCCCGCCGCGGCCCTGAAGGGCCCCAAAATCGTATTCGACAAGGAAGAGCTGAACTTCACCAACGTGCACGAGGGCAAGGAGCTCACGGCCGTGTTCAGCTTCACCAACCAGGGCGACCAGAACCTGATCATCGAGAAGGTCATACCCTCCTGCGGCTGCACCGCCTCGCAGTGGGACAAGGTGACCGAGCCCGGCAAGAAGGGCAAGGTAACCCTGATATTGGACACCACCGGGCTCAACGGCGCCTTCCGCAAGAGCGCCTCGGTGGCCACCAACGACCCGGCCAAGCCGGTGGTGACCATCTTCATCACCGGGGACACGGTGGGGCGCATCGCCATCGACGAGGGCCGCCGCATCGACCTCAAGGGCTGCCTGGGCACCGAGATAAAGACCACCGTCACCCTGCGCGACCCCAACGGCAAGCCCCTGGTGATCTCCAAGGTGGAAAACCCCATGAAGGACTACATGACCGTGAGCCTGGACCCCCAGCCCGGCGGCAAGGCCGTAAAGCTGCATTTGGAGGCCAAGGCCAAGGAGGCCATGGAGTTCGCGGGGCCCCTGTTCCTGTCCATTCCCGGCGCGGCCCCGGTGAGCGTGTGGGTGCTGGCCCAGATTCAGGGCCCCTTCACGGTGCGCCCGCATGAGGTGGTCTTCGGCACCATGGACAAGGCCGCGCCCACCCCGCCCCGGCGCTCCATCCTGGTGAAAAAGGCCTGTGTGGAAAAGCTGGAGATCGACAGCCTGATCTACAACAAGGAGCTGTTCAAGGTGGAGGAGCACTGGGAGAAGCCCGGCGAGGAGCTCTTGCTGGTGATCACCCCGATACTCAAGAACATGTGGCCCGGGCCCTTCGAGCACCCGCTGGCCATCCAGACCAAGGACAGCGCCTTTACGGTTAACCTTACGGGCCAGATCCGCTAGCCTGAGCAACGCCAAAAAGCAACGCCGCCGGTCCCCAGGGGCCGGCGGATTTTATTTGGCGCGCGGCAGGACCGCCGCTGGCGAGGCGTTGGCTTTTTGATTCCTTTTATTCCCTACTCTTTTTTTGCAGCAGGCTCACCGCGCTCATGGCCAGGAACGCGCTGGCCCCGTTGGTGATCACGTCGCGGGTGTCGAACATGCGCTGGGGATGGAAGTGCTGGGCCACCTCGTCGGCCAGGCCCACCAAGACGCAGAAGGCGGCGGCCGCGATGAAGCGCCCCGCCCCGCCGCGCCGGCCCCCGACGGCCAGCCAGGCCAGGACGCCCAGCACGCCGTAGAGCAAGAGGTGGCTGCGCTCGATGAGGAGCGGCTGCCACCAGGCCAGGAGCCCCAAGCCCGCCAGGCACAACAGAGCGCCGATGCCCCGCCCGGCCCGCTCGGGCGGCGAGAGCTTGGCCAGCCGCCAGATGACCCAGGCCGCGAAGCCCAGGCCCCAGGCGGCCAGGAAGGCCAAAGCCCAACGGCCGCGCGAGCCCTCGAACCAGGGACCCACCGCGCGGCCGTAGTACATGCACAAAAAGATGAACCCCACCCAGGCCAGGCACAGGGCGCGGCTCAGGGCGGGGCGAAGGATAGGCAACTAGTTCGCCTCGCCGGCCTCGGCCTTGGCGCGCAGCTCGGCCACGCCCGCGGCGTAGCCCCCGGGATGCCCGAAAAGGTAGGAGCCGGAAACGAAGCAGCGGGCCCCGGCCTGGTACATGTCGCCCACCGTGCCCGCGTCGATGCCGCCGTCCACCTGGATGAGCACATTGAGCTCCATGCCCGCGATCATCTCGTTGAGCACCGCGACCTTTTCCACCATCTCGGGGATGAAGGCCTGGCCGCTGAAGCCGGGGTTCACGCTCATGACCAGCACGTAGTCCAGATGCTCCAGCACCCAGGAGATGGCCTCGGGCGGGGTGTGGGGGTTCAGGGCCACCCCGGCCTTGGCCCCCAGCTCGCGGATGCGGTTCAGCGTCCGGTTGAGGTGGGGGCAGGCCTCCACGTGCACGCAGACCCAGTCGGCCCCGGCCTTGACGAAGTCGTCGATGAAATCGTCGGGGTTGCTGATCATCAGGTGGCAGTCCAGGGGCAGCTCGGTGACCGGCCGCAGCGCCTTGACCACCGGCGGGCCGATGGTCAGGTTGGGCACGAAATGGCCGTCCATCACGTCCACGTGAATCCAGTCGGCCCCGGCGGCCTCCACGGCGGCCACCTCCTCGCCCAATCGGGCGAAGTCGCTGGAAAGGATGGAGGGTGCTATTTTGATCATGGGTCGGCTCCGTTTATTGCCGGGGAAACCCTTTTTCGAGAAAAAGGGTTTCCCCGGACCCCTTCCCAAAAAGCTTTCAGCAAAGCTTCCGCGCTGGCCCGGCTGGGAGCCGCGCGGCGCGCGGAACCTTTGCGGGGTTTAGTCTCCTCTGACCAATCGCGCCGCGAAGAAGGCGTCGGCCTGGTCCTTGGGCGGGAAGGTGCGGAAAAAGCCGTCCTTCCCTATGTGGGCCATGAGCGCCGCGCTCAGATCCCGGGGCCATTCTAGGCGCAACTCCGGACGCTGGGCAACCAGCGCCTCCACCACGCCCTGGTTCTCGGCCCGGGTGACGGTGCAGGTGCAATACAAGAGCGCGCCGCCGGGCTTGAGCAGGTCCGCCGCCTTGGAGGCCAGCTCCAGCTGGAGCCCAGCCATGCGGGCGGGGTCGTCCGGGCCGCGCCGCCAGCGCACGTCCGGCCGCCGGCCCACCACCCCCAGGCCGGTGCAGGGCGCGTCCACCAAGACGCGGTCCAACACCCCGGTGACCCCCACCAGATCGCGGGCGTCACCCTGGCGCACCTCCACGCCCTTGACTCCCAGGCGGGTCAGGTTGGCCTGGAGCGCGGTGATGCGCCCCGGGCTGGGGTCCACGGCCAACAGCCGCCCTTGGCCCGCCATCAGCGAGGCAAGGTGGCCGGTCTTGCCGCCCGCTCCGGCGCAGAGGTCGGCCACGTCCATGCCCGGCTTCACGCCCAGCAGATGGCACATGGCCTGGGCCGCCGCGTCCTGCACCGAGAAAAGGCCCTGCTTGAAGCCGGGCAGGGTGGCGGCCGGGGCGGCGGGTTTGGAGAGCATCAGGGCTTCGTGGACCAGGGTGTGAGTCTGAACCTGCTCGGCCTTGGACCCCAGGCGCTTGGCCAGCTCGGCGCGGGTGATCTTGTCCAGGTTGACCCGCAGGGTGAGCGGCGGCTGCTCCTGGTTGGAGGCCAGCCAGGCCTCCACCTGCTTGCGGGGCCACTGCTCCAGAAGCTCGCGCACCAGCCACACGGGGTGAGAGTATTCCACCGCCAGGCGGGGGGCCGGGTCCTTGCCCTCCGGCGGCAGGGGCACCTCGCGCCAACCGGCGGTGAGCTGGCGCAGCACCGCGTTGACCAGCTTGCGCCCCCGGCGGGCCGGGGTGGCCTTGGCCAGCTCCACCGCGCTATCCACCACCGCGTGGTCCGGGGTGGACATGAGGGCGGCCTCGGCCGCGCCCAGGCGCAGCACGGCCAGCACCGGACGGTCCAGCTTGGAGGGCGGCCGGTCCAGATAGGCGGAGAGAAGATGGTCCAGGTATTCGCGGTTGCGCAGCACGTTGAAGACCAGGCTGGAGGCAAAGGCGCGCTCCCGGGCCGGGACCTTGGAAAGGCGGCGGCCCATGATGGTTTCCAGATGGGCCGGGCCCTCTTCCAGGTCGCGGAGGACGTGAAAGGCTATGCGGCGCGGGTCCATCAGTTGCCCAGCCGATCGCCGGGGCCGGGGCCCGCCCCGCGCAGGAAGTCGGCGGCCGCCATGCGGCGTTTGCCCGCCGCCTGCACCTCGCCCAGGGCCAGGGCTCCGGCCCCGCAGGCCACTGCCAGCATCCCCTCGGCCCCCTCGGGCGCGGCCAGCACGGTGCCCGGCGCTTGGCCTTGGCTGCCGGGCAGGAGCGCGGTGGGCGCGAAGAGCTTGAGCGCGGCCCCGTCGATGGTGGTGTGGGCCCCGGGCCAGGGGTCCAGGCCGCGCACCCGACGGTCCAGCTCCTCGGCGGGGAGCGACCAGTCCATGAGCCCGTCGGCTTTGTTGAGCATGGGGGCCCAGGTGGCGGCCTCGTGGTCCTGGGGCTGGCGGGGGGCGGCGTCGGCCGCGACGGCCTCCAGGGTGGGCAAAAGAAGCTGCGCCCCCATCTCGGCCAGGCGTTGGGCCAGGGACCCGGCGGTCTCCTGGGCGCCCAGGGGGGTGTCCTTCTGGAAGATGATGTCGCCGGTGTCCAGGCCTTGGTCCATGTACATACTGGTCACGCCGGTTCGCTCCAGGCCGCGAATGATGGCCCAGTTGATGGGCGCGGCCCCGCGCAACTGGGGGAGCAGGCTGTAGTGGATGTTCACCGCGCCCTGGGGGGCGGCGGCGAGCACCTCGGGAGGCAGGAGCTGGCCGTAGGCCAGGACCACCAAAAGATCCGGCGCGGCCGAGGCCAAAAGCGGCAGGGCCTCGGCCACCTTTTCGGGCTGGGCCACCGCGATGCCCAGCTCATCGGCCAGGGCGGCCAGGGGCTGGCGAATGAGCTTGCGGCCCCGCCCCGCCCGGCGGTCGGGCTGGGTGAGGCACAGCACCACCTCATGGGCCGTGGCCGCCGCCCTCAGGGCCGGACAGGCGATGTCCGGGGTGCCCATGAAGGCAAGGCGCAGCCGCCTCACTCGCCGTCCCGTTTCAGCTGCTTGGCCCGGCGCTTCTTATACAAGGAGCGCTTGAGGGGGCTGATGCGGTCGATGAACAAGCGTCCCTCCAGGTGGTCCAGCTCGTGCTGGAGACAAACCGCCATGAGGCCGTCGCCCTCCACCCGCACGGGACGGCCCTCGCCGTCCAGGGCCTCCACCACCACCCGCTCGTAGCGGGTGACGTCGGCGGTGAACTCGGGCACCGAGAGGCAGCCCTCCTCGAATACCAGGGCGCCCTCGGCCTCCACGATGCGCGGGTTGACCAGCACCATGGGCTGGGGGTCCTCCTCGCGGGACGAGCAGTCGATCACCACCATGCGCAGGTCGCTGCCCACCTGGGGCGCGGCCAGGCCCACCCCCGGGGCGTCGTACATCGTCTCCAGCATATCGGCGGCCAGTTGCCGCAAATCGTCGTCCACCACCTCCACCTGGCGGCAGGCCCGGGAGAGGCAGGGGTCGGGAAAAGTCTTTATGGGTAGCAAAGCCATGTTGAAATCCCGTCAAAGTTTTCGAGCCATAAGTATAACCTGGGGCCGTGCATTAAAAAAGCTTTGGCTCGCGGGGCGCATGGGACCTAGGCTGAAAAGGAAGGATCTGAACCGGGAGGCGGCATTTTGAGCTTTTGGTCCGGCGCGCCCCGTTCCCCCGCCTTGGTCGCGGCGGGGGGCTATGAGGTGGAAATCAACTTCGGGCTGAGCCCGGAGCGCCAAGAGGAGCTGCGCCCCGAGCTAAGAACCATGCTGCACGCCGCCTTCATCGACCACCCGGATTACGATCAAGAGCACCTTCCCCAGTTTTTGGGCGCGGACCTATACCTGCGCCTGAGCCGCCAGGGCGAGCCGGCGGGCATCTTCTGCTCCGAGCTGCTGGAGGTGGGGGGCGAACCGGTGCTGCATTTGATCCTGGGCCTGAGCCCGCCGGAGCTGCACGGCGGCGGCCAGCTGCAACCCACGGCCATGGGGCTGACCCTGGAATTGACGGCCCAGGCTTTCGGCACGGCCGAGTTTTTGGTGGGCTTGCGCACCGCCAATCCCCGGGTGGTGTCCTGGCTGTGGCGCTGCCCCTGGGTGCGCTTTTATCCTCGCCGCGACTGGGGCAAGAGCGACCCCCAAGAGCAGCGGCTGCGGCGGAGCTTCTGCGATCAGGTATTTGGGGAGGACCACTGCTCCCTGGACGGGCGCACCTTCCGGGGCATCTACCCGGTGCATCCCTGGGGCGGGGCGGTGCCCTGGCACCACGACGAGCGGGTCAACGCCTTTTGCCGGGAGCACATCAGCGATCACGGCTCCGAGGCGATCCTGTTCCTGGGCCCCACCCTGCCCGCCGTGGCCGGGCTGCCCCGCCGGGCCGCCTGGCCGAAGCCTAAGGCCTAAGCGGCGCGCACCTGGTTGCGGCCCGCCTCCTTGGCCTGGTACAGGGCCTGGTCGGCCTGACTCACCAGGTCATTGGGGCTGTCCACGGAGACCTCCGGGGTAGAGGCCACCCCGGCGCTGAGGGTGATCCGTATTTCCTGCTCCCCGTCCTTGAGCGCGCTCTCGGCCAGGCGGCGGCGCAGGCGCTCGGCCACCTGCTGGCAATCGTTGCGCGAGGCCGCCGGCAGGATGGCCAGGAACTCCTCGCCGCCGTAGCGCACCAGCACGTCGCCCTCGCGCAGCACGGCGCGGGCCAGCTTGGCCAGGTGCACCAGCACCCGGTCGCCCACCAGGTGGCCATAGGTGTCGTTGACGCTCTTGAAGTGGTCCAGGTCCAGCATCACCACCCCCAGGGGCGAGTTGTCGCGCACCGCACGGCCGAACTCCTCGCTCAGGCGCGACAGGCCGAAGCGGCGGTTGTAGACCCCGGTGAGGGGGTCCAGGGCGGCCAGGCGTTGCAGCCGCTCGTGGGCCAGGGCGTTGTTGAGGGCCAGGGCCAGGGCCGAGACCAGCAGCTCCAGGCCGCGCAGGGCCTCCTCGCCGAAGGGCTCACCCCCGGCCAGCACCACCACCCCGATGGGCACCGACTTGTACATCACCGGCTCCACCAGCACCTCGCGGGGGCGGAAATCGGCCAGCACCCCGCAGATCACCAGGTCTGGCGAGATGCGCACCAGGTGGCGCTCGCCGCTGCGCAGAGCGGCGCGCACCTGGTCGCTCTGGTCCAGGCTCGTCGCATCCTTCAGGCCGTGGGAGGCGGCCACCTCGAGCTGACCGTCGCTCTCCACCAACAGGGCCCCGCCGCTGGCCTTGGTGTGGGTCATCAGCTGCCGCAGGGCGTCGCCGGTGAGGGAGTCCAGCTCCAGGCGGTTGGCCAGCAGGCGGCTGAACTCGCGCATCGCGCCCTCGCTCTGGTGGGCCGTGGCCAGGGCGGCCACCAGGTTGTTGAAGGCCTGGGCGCTCTCGCCGATCTCGTCGCTGGAGTCGATGGGGATGTAGCAGTCCTCGGGAGCGCACTCCTCCAGGCCGTCGCCGGCGGCCATGTGCTCGAGATTGCCCTCCACCACCCGCATGCGCTCGGCCAACAGCCTGAGGCGCTTGCCCACCACGTCGCGGGCCAGGGCGATGTTGGCCGCGCCCACCAGGAAGCCGGCCCCCATGCAGGCGGCGAAGAACCCGGGGGTGAGCACCAATTGGGACGGCACCCCCATGAGGACCACGAAGAAGGGGAAGGCCACGCCCATGGCCAGGCCCAGGCCGATCATCCACAGGGCGAGGTCGTTGAATACTTTTCGGGTTATGCGAAACATGGAGCGGCTCCCGGATAGAGAGAAACAAAGGGGGCAGGCCTCTGCCGAACCGCTGAAGGCTTTTAGGTCAGGTTGTTATTAGCACGCATCGGAGGAAAGGTCAGCACTTTTAGCCCTGGCTGGCCGACAAATTTCCACGATATTCTATTAATTTAGCATGAGCTGTAGGTGTTTCGGCGAGTTTTTGCCGGCGCGGCCGTCCCCGGGGAAGCGGCTTAGCCCAGGGGGAGCGTCTGCTGCAAGGCCGGGGCCGGGGGCAAAAGGATGCGGGCGATGGTCCCGCCTCCCTCTCGGTTGGCCAGCTCGATGCTGCCGCCGTGCTCCTCGATGATGCGCCGGGCCACGGGCAGGCCCAGGCCGGTGCCCCCGGACTTGGTGGTGAAGAAGGGGGTGAATATCTCTTCCAGATGGGCCGGGTCCAGGCCGGGGCCGTCGTCGCGCACCTCCAGCTTGACCCCGTTGCCGTTGGCCATGAGGGCCACCTCCACCTTGGCCCCCTCGCCCGCGGCCTGCACCGCGTTGTTGATCAGGTTGATCAAGACCTGGCTCAAGCGGTCGTTGTCGGCCATGACCCGGGGCAGCTCCTCGTCCTTGTTCAGCGACAGCTCCACCCCGGCGGCCTCCAGCTTGGGGCCCATGAGCTCGGCCACGTGCTCCACCACCTGGCTGAGGTCGCTTTCGCGCCAGTTGTACTTGGCCGGCCGCGAGAGGTCGCCCAGCTCATTGAGGATCGTCTCCAGGCGCTCCACCTCTTTGGTGATGATCTTAACCTTGTCGCGGCCCTTGCCGCTGAGGCCGTCCTCGCGCTCCAGCTGGCGGGCGAAGCCGCCGATGAGGGTGAGCGGCGAGCGTATCTCGTGGCTCACCGTGGCCACCATCTCCCCCAGGATGGCCAGGCGCTGGCTCTGCTTGACCTTCTGCTCCAGGCCCGCTTCCTTGCTCAGGTCGCGGAAGATGGCGGTCATCAGGGGGCTGCCGGCCACCTCGGCCACCGAGAAGCTGATGGAGACCGGGAAGCGGGTGCCGTCGCGGCGCTCGGCCTCCAGCTCGGCGGTGTGGCCGATCATCTTGCCCCGCCGGGTGCGCACGTAGCGCTCCACGTAGTGGCGGTGGCGCTCGCGGTGCTCCGAGGGGATTAGGGGCGAGAGATCGCCGCCCAGGATCTCGGCCCGGTCGTAGCCGAACATCTTTTCGGCCGCCGGGTTGAGGTAGATCACCTCGTGGTTCTCATTGATGGTCACCACCCCCAGCTCGGCGGTTTCCACGATGGTGCGAAACTTCTCCAGCTCCTGGGCCGCTTCGGCCAGGTGTTCGCGGCAGTTGTCATCGCCCGGGGGTAGCATGGGCCTTCCTGTGATGGGGGTGTTCTATTTTTTGTAGCAGATGGGGCCGAGCGGGGCAAGAGCTGCTGTTGGGGCGGGTTCGGAGGGCGAAAAAAGGCTTCTGGGGCCCAAAAAGGATCAGGGCCGGGTTTTAAACCGGCCCTGAGCGGGGAGGGGGAAGGCCAGGGACCTTCCTGGGAGGGAACAACCACCCTGCAACTGTCCAGTGCACCCTGTCAGGAAGGCTTGCGGAACAATCACGGGGTGGAGAGAGGGCGAGAGACATAGTCTGACAGTGCATTCTATGTTAGATGCAGCGTAGCAAGGTGGATTTTAGCGTGTCAAGGGAAAAAGACCATATATTGTGGAATTATTTTTACGACCTACCAAATATTGCCATGTCACCTCATGAATCAAGCTCATTAATTCTTTGCAAAAGCCGGGTCGACTCGCGGGTCAGTGCACTCTCGCCCCCCAACCAGAAGTGATCGCCCCCTGGGGTGAGCATCAAGGTGCTCCGTGCACCCATGGCCTGGTCAAAGGCCTTGAGCTTGGCCGTGTCGCCGTACTCGTCGGCGTCGCCGCACATGATCAAAAGCGGCCCCGCGCCCTGGGGCCAGGGGGGCAGATCGCCCAGGGTGTAGGGCGGGCTGACCCACACCCCGCCGCTCAGGCCCTCCACCCGCTCCGCGGCCCGGGCCCCGGTGAGGCAGCCGAAGGAGTAGCCCATGAGCGCCAGGGGGCCGGGCACCCGCTCCCGCAGCCAGGCCGCCGCCGCGATTACGTCCTCCTGCTCGCCCCGGCCCTCGTCGTGGCGGCCGGTGGAGCGGCCCACGCCCCGGAAGTTGACGCGCAATGCGGCCCAGCCCGCCTTTTCGGCCCCCTGCACCAGGGCCAGCACCACGTTGTTGTGCATGGAGCCGCCATACAGGGGATGGGGGTGCAGCACCAGGGCCGCGCCCCGGGGCGCATCGGGCAGGGAAAGACCGCCTTCCAGGGAGACCTGCTGGTTCACCTCGATGAATACTCGCTCTTCGCTCATGCTCTCTCCTCCCGGGGGGCGCGCCCGGCCCGATGTCGGCGCGGGCGGCCCAGGGGGCCGGGGATCATTTGGCCGGGGCCGCGCCCACACCGGAATGGGAGAAGCCGGCGCCTTCCGCCGCGCTCATGGGCTCCTGCACCGGGTGCTTGGCAAAATAATCCAGGCAGCGCTGGATGTCGTCCAACAGCTGGCAGGCCAGGTCGCGGCTGACCCCGTGGCGGATCATGGCGCGGCACACCACCAGGTCCTGGCGGTTGGCGGGCATGGAGTAGGCGGGCACCTGCCAGCCCCGGCCGCGCAGCTTGTCCGAGAGGTCGTAGAGGCTGAAGCCCGGCTCCGTGCCCGGCTTGATGCTCCAAAGCAGGGCCGGGATGCCGCCCTCGCCGTTGTAGAGCACCTGGAAGGGCCCCAGCTTCTCGATCTCCCGGCCCAAAAACACCGCCGTGTCATAGCAGGCCTGCTGCACCTTGCGGTAGCCCTCCCGGCCCAGGCGCAGGAAGTTGTAGTACTGGGCCACGATCTGGCCGCCGGGGCGGGAGAAGTTCAGGGCAAAGGTGGGAATGTTGCTGCCCAGGTAATTGACCCAGAAGATAAGGTCCTCGGGCAGCTCCTTGCGGTCGCGCCACACCGCCCAGCCCACTCCCAGGGGGGCCAGGCCGAACTTGTGGCCCGAGGCGTTGATGGATTTCACCCTGGGCAGGCGGAAGTCCCATTCCAGTTGGGGCTGGCAAAAGGGGGCCAAGAAGCCGCCGCTGGCCGCGTCCACGTGGATGGGGATGTCCCAGCCCTTGTCGGCCTGGAGTTGGTCCAAAGCCTGGCCGATGCCCTTGATGTCCTCGTACTGGCCGGTGTAGGTCACCCCCAGGGTGGAGACCACCCCGATGGTGTTCTCGTCGCAGTACTGGGCCACCACCTCGGGGGTCATGATCAGGCGCTCGCCCTCCATGGGCACCTCGCGGTGCTCCACCTCCCAGTAGCGGGTGAACTTGTGCCAGCAGATCTGCACCGGGCCGGTGACCAGGTTGGGCCGGTCCGTGGGCTTGCCCGCCGCCTTCATGCGCTCGCGCCAGCGCCACTTCAGGGCCATGCCCCCCAGCATGGCCGCCTCGCTGGAGCCGGTGGTGGAGCAACCCACCGTGTTTTCCGCCTCGGGCGAGTTCCAGAGGTCGGCCAGCATGGCCACGCAGCGGGCCTCCAGCTCGGCGGTCTGGGGATACTCGTCCTTGTCGATCATGTTCTTGTCCACGCACTCGTCCATGAGCTTGTGGATCTCCGGGTCCACCCAGGTGGAGCAGAAGGTGGCCAGGTTCTGGCGGGCGTTGCCGTCGAGCATCAGCTCGTCGTGCACCGCCTGATAGGCGCTGCGCGGGCGGTTCTCGTTGACCGGGAACTTGTACTTGGGCATGGCCACCGACAGGTCGTTGGAGGCGTAGATGTCGTCCAGCAGGTTTTCCCGGATCTTTTCCTTGGCGTGCAGAGGCATGGCGGCTCCTTTTTGGACGAAGCCCCCGGCGCGAGATGGCCGGTGGTCTCCGTGGGTCCATGAGTCATAAGGCTAGCACAAAGGCGGGGCCCTTCAAAAACGCCCCCGCGCCAAGAGGGGCGCGGGGGCGGCGAAGCAGCGGGATCGGAAGCGGCTAGACCTTGTGGAGGCGCATGTCTCCGGTCTGCATGAAGCGCTGGTGCATGTCGAACACCTTCCCCAGCAAATGGGGCTCATGGCCGCCGGTCTCGCGGCAGGCCCGCTGGTAGTAGTCCCAGAGCAGGTCGCGGTACTCGGGGTGGGCGCAGCGGGTGATCACCGCCTCGGCCACCTGGCGGGGAGTGAGGTTGCGCGTGTCCACCAGACCGTACTCGGTGATGATCACGTCCACCGAGTGCTCGGAGTGGTCCACGTGGCTGACCATGGGCACGATGGCGCTGATGGCCCCGTTCTTGGCCGTGGAGGGGGTGACCATGAAGCTTATGGCCCCGTTGCGCTCGAAGTCGCCCGAGCCGCCCACCCCGTTCATCATCTGGCTGCCCATTACGTGGGTGGAGTTGACCTGGCCGTAGATGTCGATCTCCAGGGCGGTGTTGACCGCCAGGACCCCCAGGCGGGCGATGACCTCGGGCGCGTTAGAAATCTCCACCGAGCGCAAGACGATCTTTTCCTTGTAGCGGTAGATCTCTTGGAAGAAGCGGTCGCGGGCCTTGGCGCTGAGCGTCAGGGCCGAGCCCGAGGCGGCGCGCACCTTGCCCAGGTCGATCAAATCCAGCACCGTGTCTTGCAGCACCTCGGAGTAGATGCTCACCGAGGAGAAGAAGTCGTCATCGATGAAGCCGCTGAGCACCGCGTTGGCCACGTCGCCCACCCCGGACTGCCAGGGCAGGTCCTTGGGCAGGCGGCCCTTCCTCATCTCGTGGCGCACGAAGTCCAGAAGCTGCTCGGCGATGGACAGCGACACCTCGTCGGGCTCGGAGAAGATGGCGCAGGTGTCGGCCTCCTGGCTGTAGACCACCGCCACCACCCGCTCCGGGTCCACCTCCATGAAGGGCTTGCCGATGCGGTCGCCCGCCCGGTAGATGGGGATGGGCATGCGCCAGGGCGGGTCCTCGGGCATGAAGATGTCGTGGATGCCCTCCAGCTCGGGCGGGTCCACGTTGCTCACCTCCAGGATGATCTTGTCGGCCATCTTGAGGTAGGCCGGGGTGTGGCCCACGCTGAGGGTGGGGATGAGGTTGCCCCGGCTGGTAACCGCGGCCACCTCCACCACGGCCACGTCCACCCGGCCCATGCGGCCGGCGCGCACCGCGGCCGAAAGGCCCGAGAGGTGGTCGTCCTTGAAGAGAATCTCGTTGTTGTTGATGGCCTTGCGCATGGAGCGGTCGGACATGTAGGGCCGCCGCCAGCCCACCAGGCCCGCCCGGGCCATGGCGCCGTCCACCGCGTCGCCGGTGGAAGCCCCGGCGTAGATGTTCACCTTGAGCTTCTCGCCGGCCTCGGCCCGCTTGATCAGCTCGGCGGGGATGAGCTTGGGGTATCCGGCGGTGAAGCCGGAGATGCACAGGTTGTTGCCGTCGCTTATATGGGACGCCGCCTCGGCCGGGGTGCAAATCTTGTCCCGCAGGGGGGCGTAACGTATTCGTTGTTCGGGCACGATGTCTCCATTAATCACAGATGTTTGTTCCTAATGAGTGAAGCACATTCATAATAAAAGCTAGCACAGGTTGGCCTTCCCGGCGATGGGGTGTTGCCCTCAATCGGGGCGGGGGATTGACGGCCTCGGGCCCGGGCGCTTAACATCGGGACTGTCTGTCGAAGGTCCACCTACCTCCCGCCAGAGGGGACACATGAACCAAAGCAGAGAAAACGCGCTGGGCGGCGACTTCAACCGCGCGGTGTACGACGCGGTTCCCGCCCCCATCATGGTGGTGGACCAAGATGTGCTGATCATCGATCACAATCTGGCCGGCGGGGACCTGCTCTCCAGCCAGGGCGGCGGCAACGGCCAGCGGGCCGGCGAGGCCCTGGGCTGCCTGCACGCCGGCGAGACCGACCAGGGCTGCGGCCGCTCGCCTTCCTGCCCTCAGTGCGTGGTGCGCGGCTCGGTGGAGCGCTGCTTCGCCCAGGGCACGGTGACCCGCCAAAAGGCGCGCCTGGGCCTGCAAAGCGGCGGGGAAACAGTGCCCGCTTATCTGCTGGTCACCGCCGCGCCCCTGGTCTACCGGGGCCGCGACCTGGCCCTACTTATTCTGGAAGATATCGGAGAGCTGGTGGAGCTCAGGAGCCTCTTGCCCATCTGCGCCCGCTGCAAAAAGGTGCGCGACCAGGCCGAGGTGTGGCACAACCTGGACCGCTACCTGGCCAAGAAGATGGACGTGGACTTCACCCACAGCCTGTGCCCGGACTGCGCGGCCGAGCTTTATCCCCGCTACATGAAAAAGGACTGAGCCGCCCCGCCCCCTTTTCCCCCCGCTTTGCTTCGGATTGCCCCCCCGCCCCGGGGTTGGTACCCTTAGCCCCCGCACGCACGCCGCAGCCATGAGGAAAACAACATGTACTGGCAAAAAGATATTGAATTGATGCCCCGCGAGGAGCTGGAGCGCCTGCAACTGGAACGGCTGCAAGCCACCATCCGCCAGGCCCGCCGCTCGCCCCACTACGCCAAGGCCCTGGCCGGAATAAAGGCCCGCGACCTGACCAGCCTGCGTGAGGTGCGCTCGCTGCCCTTCACCGTGAAGCAGGATCTGCGCGACGGCTTCCCCTACGGCCTGGTGGCCGCGCCGCTCAAGCAGGCGGTGCGTCTGCACGCCAGCAGCGGCACCACCGGCAACCCCACCGCCATCCTGCACTCCAAGAGCGACCTCCGGGAGTGGGCCAACCTCTTGGCCCGGGGCCTGTACATGACCGGGCTGCGCTCAGGCGACGTGTTGCAGAACCTCACCGGCTACGGCCTGTTCTCCGGCGGCCTGGGCATGCACTACGGGGCCGAGCGCCTGGGAGCCCTGGTGATCCCGGCGGGCACGGGCAACAGCCGCCGCCAGATCGCCCTGATGAAGCAGTTCCACACCACGGCCATGCACATCATCCCCTCCTACGCCTTCCGCCTGGCCGCCGCCTTTGCCGAGCAAGGCATGGACCCGCGCGAGGACACCCAGCTCCGCATCGCCATCATCGGGGCCGAGCCCCACAGCGAGCAGGCCCGGGGGCGCATCGAGGAGCTGTTCGGGGTGAAGGCCTATAACAACTACGGCCTCAGCGAGCTCAACGGCCCGGGCGTGGCCATGGAGTGCCCGGAGCAGAACGGCCTGCACCTCTGGGAGGACGCCTTCCTCCTGGAGGTGGTGGACCCCGAAAGCCTGGAGCCGGTGCCCGAGGGGCAGGTGGGCGAGCTGGTGCTCACCACCCTGCGCCGCAAGGCCATGCCCCTGATCCGCTACCGCACCCGCGACCTGGCCGCCGTGCTGCCCGGCCCCTGCCCCTGCGGCCGCACCCACCGGCGCATCAGCCGCATCGCGGGGCGCAGCGACGACATGTTCATCATCAAGGGCGTGAACGTCTATCCCATGCAGGTGGAGGCGGTGCTCATGGGCTTTGTTGAGGCGGGCAACAACTATGTGATCGTTTTGGAGGGCGACGAGTCCGGGGCGCGCATGACCCTCCGGGTGGAGCTGTCCGCCGAGGCGGGCGGCATGGGGGCCGATCAGCGCGAGGCCCTGGGGCGGCGCATCGCCGGACGCCTGCGCGACGAGATCTTGGTCACACCCCGGGTGGAGCCGGTCGATCCGGGCAGCCTGCCCAAGGCCGAGGGCAAGGCCCAGCGGGTGCAGGATTTGCGCGTCTAGGCGGGGGCGGGTTCTTGCCGCCCGGCGGGAGCCGGACGGCGCCTGATAGCAGAGCTATCGGGGGCAGCAGGGAATAAGCAAGAGCAAGGTTGTCATCGCGAGGAGCGGCGGCCCAAGAGTTGGTAATGAAAAAGGCGACGATCCCGCCGCGACGTGGCGATCTTCCCTAGAGATGGTCCTGGACCGGGTTCGCAGGCCATGCCTGCTTGGTTTTGGAGGTGGAGACGAGACCAAGGAAGATTGCCACGGGACGCCGCACGCAACCTCCCCTTTTCAACAACCGCTTGGGGCGGCGGCCCTCGCAATGACCCTCTATCTCTTTATGGACTTGCCACAACAGCAGCCGGCACGGCCCAGAGCGGCCACCCGGAGATTCACTTTTCCCAACCATCTTCTTTTTCGCGGACAACCAGGCGGGTCTCTTCCTTAGCCCTGCTTGATCTCGCGCAGGGGGCGCAGCCAGGCCACGCGGTAGGGGCGAAGCTCCAACTCGAGCTTGCCGCCCAGGGTGGCCACCTCGTCGCCGCCCACCAGGTCGCGCCAGCGCTCCACCCCGGCCACCTCCTTGGGCAGGGGCAGCTCCAAATGCACCGCCTGGCCCGAGAGGTTGATCAGGGCCAGGAGATGCTCCGCGCCGTCCGGGGAGGTGCGCAACAGGGCCAGCACCGGGCGCGGGGCCGCGAGCACCTGCTGGCGGCCCTGGGGATGGAAGGCGGGCTGGGCCACCCGGAGAAGGCGCAGATGGCGCATCCTTCGGCCCAAGAGGTTTATCTTGGTGCCCGGGTGGTCCCACTCCCGCTCCAGCCGCCTCAGGTCCACCGTGGCCCGGTTCACGTCGCGCTTGTGATGGGTGCGCTCGTAGGTGGTCATGTCGTTTTCCGAGCCCACGGCCCCGTGCAGATACACTCCGGGCACCCCCTTGAGCGAGAGGGGCACCGCCCGCGAGGCCACGTAGCGCTCCACGTTGCGCTCCATGTCGCCGTCGGGCCCGTTGAGGGCGCTCCACCAGGTGCTGTTGATCTCGTAGGGCTCCTCGCCCCGGCCCTCCACCGTCTTGTAGGAGATGAGCGCGCCGTTGGCCTTGGCGCTCTCTTCGATGAACTCCAGCTCCTCTGGCGGGAGTATCTCCTTCACGCCCATCAGCCCGATGCCGTCGTGGGTGTCCAGGATGTTGAAGAAGTAGGCGTCATCGCTGGGCGGCTCCAGATCGGCGGCCCAGGCGGCCAGGTAGGAGGCGTCGCCCCGGTAGATGGCGTGCAAGACCAGCGGCGGCAGGGCGAAGTTGTAGACCATGTGGGCCTCGTCGCTGCCGTTGCCGAAATAGGACACGTTGTCCGCGTGGGGTACGTTGGTCTCGGTGATGAGCGCCACGCCGGGCGCGGCCAGTTCCACCACCGCCCGGAGCAGTTTGACGATGGCGTGGGTCTGGGGCAGATGCACGCACTCGGTGCCCGGCTCGGCCCAGATGTAGGTGACCGCGTCCAGGCGCAAGAGGTCCGCGCCTTGGCGGATGTAGAACAACAGCGCGTCCACCACCTCCAGGAGCACCGGGGGATGGCGGTAGTTCAGGTCGATCTGGTCGGCGCTGAAGGTGGTCCACACCCAGCGGGTGCCGTTGATGGTCGTAAAGGGCGTCAGGATGTCGCTGACCCGGGGGCGGAAGATCTTGGAGCGCTGGTCCGGGGTCAGCTCGTCGGGCGAGTCGTAGGAAATGAAGAACTTCTGCACGTCGGGACGCCCGGCCAGGAAGTCCTGGAACACCCGGCTGCGGGCCGAGAGGTGGTTGAGCACCCCGTCGAACATCAGGCGGTAGCGGCCGGCCAGGCGGTGGATATCGTCCCAGGAGCCCAGGCGCGGGTCCACCTCCTTGAAGTCCACCACCGAGAAGCCCCGGTCCGAGGAATAAGGGAAAAAGGGCAGGATGTGCAGGATGTCCGGCGCCTCCATGTACTTGTCCGCCGCCGCGGCCAGGGTGGCCAGGGGGGTGCCATCCCCGCCGGTGATCATGTCGCCGTAGGTGATGAGGATCATGTCGCCCTGGCTGAACATGGGCCGGGCCAGCCGCCCCGGCTCCAGAGCGCGCAACGCCTCGGGCTTGTAGGCGTGGTGCACCTGGATGACGCGCTCCAGCTGGGGCAGAAGCTTGGCCGCCGTGTCGGGGCCGTAGAGAAAGCCCAGCAGCGAGAGGAAGTGCTCCCGGTGCTCCGCGCCGATCTCCAGGCGGGGGCGGGTGTAGTCGGGATCGGCGTCGTAGTGAACCTTGGGGGGCACCGGGTCGTGCGGCATGAAGCGCGGCCTCCGTGAGCGGGGAAGGTTTGGCCTCATTTTTCCACTCCCCGCGCCGGGGGGCAAGGCCGGGTGTTGTATAATCGGTCATTAACCCACCTTAGGGGGGAAAAAACCATGCGCCGATTCTCCGTTCCCGCCGCCATCTTGCTGATGCTGCTCTGCTCCGCTCCCGCCCTGGCCGGATGGGGCCAGGACCTGAACCAGGGCAACGCCGCCTATCGCCAGGGCAAGGCCAACGCGGCCATTACCGCCTGGGAGCGGGCCGTGGCCGACCCGGCCATGCCCGCCAAGGACAAGGCCAACACCTACTACAACCTGGGGGTGCTCTATCTGCGCCTGCCGGGCAGCGTGAGCCAACGCACGGCCTACGAGAAAAAGGCCATTGTGGCCTTCGGCCGGGCCGGAGCCCTGGACCCGGGCATGGCCAAGGCCTGGAACAATCGGGGCAACGTTTATCGCACTCGGGGCAGCCTGAGCGCCGCGCGGAACGACTACACCCGGGCCATCAAGGCCGACCCCCGCTACGCCCCGGCCTGGCGCAACCGCAGCATCATCTACGAAAAGCGCGGCAAGCTGCTCCAGGCCATCAGCGACACCCGGGCCTATTTGCGTCTCAAGCCCGGCGACAGCCGCGGGAAACAGCGCCTGGCCAGCCTCGAAAAGAAGCTCGCCGAGCAGCAAGCCAAGGCGCCCAAGGCCCTCAGGCTGGCCCAGGCGGGGCACAAGGCCATGCAAAAGCGGCAGTACAAACAGGCCCTGGACTACATCCACCAGGCCCTGGTGCTGGACGCGCTGAGCGATGCGGCCACGGCGCGGGTCTACGCCAACCAGGGCACCTGCTGGTATCAACTGGGGCATTTTCAGAAGGCGGCCCAGAGCTACGGCCGGGCGGTGGGCAAGGACCCGGGCTTTGCCGGGGCCTATCGTGATCGGGGCATCGCCCTGTTGCGCCTCAAGGACTATCGCACCGCCTCGGCCAACTTCAGCGCGGCGATCAACCGCGACCCCAAGCTGGCCAGCGCCTGGTATCACCGGGGCCTGGCCCGCTGGAGCCTGGGTGACAACGCCCGCGCGGCCAGCGACCTGACCCGCTACTTGCAAATGCAGCCGGGCGACCAGAAGGCCCGGCAAATACTGGCCAAGGTGAAGGCGGGGCAGAAGGCGGATTACAGATAGGCGTGGTTATCGGGGCGGCGGGGAATTTTTCTAGGCAGGCCGGGCAGCGTTCTATTGCTTCGTCTCAAAAGGGGTTTCCATGCGGCGCTCGCCAAGGGTAACCACCGGGCTGCCCTCGGTCTTATGCAGGTTCATGGAAACGCTTGTCGACGTCGAGCTGCCCGAGAAATCGGCAAGGCACTGGCCCTGGGCGCCCTTGAAACTGAAGGACACGTAAACGGAATCACCCGAGGCCCCGCCGCTGGAGGTGTGCTGGTCGTAGAGAGAGGACTCCGACGAGCTGAGAGTCAGGGTCTGGCCGGACCGGGAGTTAAGGCAGAAGTTGGCGAGCTTGTCGCCCAGCTCATCGGCCACCGCCGGAGCGGCCGTTGCCAGGGCCAGGGCCAGAAGGGCTATCGTGGTCACCGCTTTACGCATTGTTTTCCTCTTGTGGTGTAGGGCGAAGACATCTTTGTATTATGCGGCAGGAGCGGTTCCGAAAGTAGGGCGGGCTATTGCTGGATGGCGCTTGGAGGAAGTGGGGGACTGGCGGGTGCCGGACCGCTCTCGGGCGGGGGTGAACCCCGCCCCAACATTTTGAGAAAACAAGAAGGTTGCCATTGCGAGGAGCGGCCTCCTGGCCGCGACGCGGCAATCTCTGTTCGCAGCGGGCGGTGGCGGATATTTCTAGAAAGGGCGGTCACCAGGGAAGATTGCCACGGAGCGCCGCGAGGCAGGGCATGACGGTTTAGGGGCGCAGAGGGCGGCGCTCCTCGCAATGACCGGCTGTTCCTTTATTTGCCCTAGTTTCGGGGCAGGCGTCACTACTATAGACTTTGGCCAGTAGGATTATAGAACTGGGAAGTTATCTTACTAAAACATCATTTTTATTATCCGTTTGTTTTTGTCTCTATCATAAAGCCACCTGAGTTCTCGATATCCTCCTGAATTTCGTCAAATTTTAATGCAATATCTTCTTTTATGTTTTGAATTGCACTCATACATAATAAGTTTTCGACACTAGGGTTATTCAACAACAACAGGCAAGAAATCTGCGATAGGTTGTGAGCCGTCAAGCTAGCCGGGCACGCTAGCCCAACGACTGAAGGTCCAAGTAGAAATGAACCACTATCTCTTTCTAAAAGGCCCAAATCAGCATAATCACTAACATGTCCAGCATGTATTTTGGAATTGCTCCAATTGTATAAAGGCCTCATCTCCTCCAACTCTACATAGGTTTCAATTTTTCGGAAAGTTGCGTTGGGAATTACATTCTCTGCCCATCCATATGGCCTTTCGCAGAAACTCTTACCATATTGCGAGACGAGTTCCTGTATTTTAACTCTGAAATATGGCAGCAATTCCCTTTCAATAATTTCATTATCTGCTCCTAGTATGTACCTATTGACCAATTTAAGATGCCGGTAGCTGGACACATGATTATGAATTAAATACCTGCTGGCAAGCTCTTCGTCATTTTCAAACAGGAAAGAAGCTGTCGTAGCCATCTCATAAAGTGTTCTCCACCGAGCCATAGCACCGTCTGCATAGCCAGCACTTAATAGGGTAAAGATTTCGTTAGAAACAAGGCATGATCTAGCAAGGAGAGCTGCTAGTGCATAAAATTTATTATCATTTTTTACTTTATCGTTTTGGCAGTGCTGTTCGGTGGAAATTGTGAATATTTGGATGCTTATCTCAATGAGTTGCTCCAAACATAACAGTGCATCGCCCCATACAATCCAAACGCTTTCCTCAATTTCTAATCTATCAGTAACCTGCCATTTACTCGGGTCATTCCTAGTAATAGCAATGCGATCGCAAATCTCCTTCGACAATGTGGCGGAAATTGCATCCCATTCTTTAGAGGGTACAACCAATTCTTGTGGTTCATCACCATTCGGGTACTCGTATTCTTGATATACCTTTTTTATTAGATCGAAGATCTTTAATCCTTTTTCATCTTGCTCCTTCACTACCTACCGCTCCGACTCCACCAGCTCGCCCTGGTGATCCTCGGGCGGGCCGTCGAACCAGTGCTCCACCCGCCACACGCCGGGCTCGATGACCTGGCGGTAGTAGGGGCCCAGCTTGCCGAAGACCGACAGCATGGCCTTGTTGGAGCCGAAGCTAACGGCCCAGAAGCCGGGCACGCCCTTCTTCTTGGCATAGGCGGTCAGGTGGTTTTGCAAGACCGTGCCCAGGCCGGTGCCCTGGAAGCGCTCGTTGACCGTGTAGGCCACCTCGGCCAGGCCGGTGGGGTCGCCCAGGCTGTAGCGCCCCACGCCCACGATCTTCTCCCGGCCGATGGGTCCGGTGGTGGCCACCAGGGCCATCTGCTCGCTGTAGTCCAGGTTCACCAGGTCTTGCGCCGTGGCGTGGGGCAGGGCCCGGACGGGCCGGAAGTAGCGGTTAAAGATCGTCTCGTCGGAGTGGGAGTAGAACAGCTCCTGCATGAGCAGTTCGTCGGTGGGCTTCACCGGGCGGATGTGCACCTTGCGCCCGCCCTTGAGCCGCGCCTCGGCCTCGGCCCACTCGGGGTATAGATCCACCTCGGAGATGTGCAGCACCTGGTCCGGGTAGATGTAGGCGTCGGCCTTGGCCTGGCCGAGCAGGTCGGCCCGGTGCTTGGGGTGGGCGATGTTGATCAACGCCAGGGCCCGCTCGCGGATGGAGCGGCCGTGTAGATAGGCCACGCCGTACTCGGTGACCACGTAGTCCACGTCGCCCCGGGTGGCGATGACCCCCGCGCCCTCGGCCAGGTGGTGCACGATGCGGCTGGTCTTGGCATCCTTGGTGGTGCTGGGCAACACCAGGATGGAGCGGCCGCCGTTGCTCATGGCCGCGCCCCGGATGAAGTCCAGCCGCCCGCCGATGCCCGAGTAGAAATGGTAGCCCGCCGACTCGGAGGACACCTGGCCCGAGAGGTCCACCTGCAAGGCGCTGCCCACGGAGACCATGTTGTCGTTCTTGGCGATCTCCAGGGGGTTGTAGACCTGGTCGCTGGGCAGGAAGAGGAAGTTGGGGTTCAGGTTCACGTAGTCGTACATGGCCCGGGTGCCGATGCAGAAGGAGCAGACCACCCTGCCGGGCAGGTGGTTCTTCTTGCGCCCGTTGATCACCCCGTTGTCGATGAGCGGCATCATCTCGTCGGAGACCACCTCGGTGTGCAGGCCCAGGTCTTTTTTGTCCGCCAACAGGGGCAGCATGGCGTAGGGGATGTGGCCGTAGCCGATGTGCAGGCAGTCGCCGTCCTCGATGAGCCCGGCGGCGTGCTGCGCGATCTTGAGGCCCACCTCGTCAGGCGGGGGATAGGGGAACTCCCTTAGCTCCTCGTCCAGCTCCACGAACACGTCGATGTCGCTGACCCGGAGGTAGGTGTTGCCCATGGTGCGGGGCATGTTGCGGTTCACCTGGGCGATCACCGTGGTGGCGCTCTCGGCCGCGGCGCGAGCCACGTCCACCCCGATGCCCAGGCTCACGAAGCCGTGGCTGTCCGGCGGGCTCACCTGTATCAGGGCCACGTCCAGCTCCACCTGGCCGGAGCGGAACAGGCCGGGGATCTGGTGCATGAACACCGGGGTGTAGTCGGCCCGGGCGTCGGCCACCGCCTGGCGGGTGGAGGGGCCGATGAAAAAGGCGTTGTGCCGGAAGCGACGGTCAAAGCGGCGGTCGGTGTACTCGGCCGCATCCATGGTCACGAAGTGGAGTAGCTGCACGTCGTGCAGCTCGTCGGCCCGGGCCATCAGGGCGGCCACCAGGCCCCGGGGCTCGGCGCAGGCGGTGCCCACGAAGACCCGCTGCCCCCGCCCCACCAGGCGCATGGCCCGCTTGGGGTCTTTCAATCGCTTGTCGTAAAGCTCCCGCCAGCTCATTGGCCCCTCTCTCGGTGGGTGTACGGATATAAAAATAGCACGCGCCCCGGCCGGGCGTAAACGCCGCCCGCCAAGGGCCCGCGCGGCGGCGGGGCTTATTGGGGAGGACGCGGGGCCAGGCGGCTCTTGGGCAGCATCCGGCCGAAGACCAGGGCCGCGGCCAAGCCGTAGAAGAAGCCGCTCACCGTCCAGATGCCCACCACGCCCTTGGTCACCGGGAAGCAGGAGTAGATCATGATCATGGTTGGGATCACCCCCACCACCCAGTAGGCGAAGGCGAACTTGACGGCGTGGATGAGGTAGCCGCCCGTTATGACGCTCTTGGTCTTTTGCCAGATCCAGGCCAGGGCCAGGCCCAGGAAGAAGGGGTAGAGGAAGATGAGCCACATCACCGGCGTGCTCCAGGGCCGGTACAGGGCGGTGTTGGCGTACTCCTGGTTCAGAGCCGGCGAGAGCCAGGAGGAGCCGAAGCTCTGGGCCATGAGCAGCACGCAGATGATCGCCCCGGCCAGCAGCCCCGCTTTAAACAGCTCTTTCATGGGAAACCCTCCCTGCATGGTGCTGTTGTCATGATAGGACCGGGCGCGCCAGAGGGTCAAGCGACGACTCCGTTGCATGGACCGGCGGCGGCCGCCTGGCTGTGCCGGCCACCGTGATGCCGCCGGTCCGGATGGTCCCGGACCGGCGGCGGGGGGAAGGGAGGAAAGGCGGGATAGCTGGCTAGGCTATTCCTTGAGGAGAGCGGTGAAGATGGCGATCAGGGCTTCCTGCCCTTGGCTCCAGGACTTGGCTTGTTTCAGCTCGGCCAGCACCGCCTCCAGGCTGGAGGGATCGCTGGCCAGCCACTTGCCGTCCTGCTTGCTGATCTTGGCCTTGGCCGCGGCGGCCTTTTTTTCGCTGCTCAGCTTGCTCATTGGCTCACCGCCTTGATGATCACCGGCGTTGCCGCGTAGGCCACCTCGTCGGCCAGGCGCACCTCGATGAAACAGGGGGTCGCGGCGGCGATGGGGCTCAGCGCGCCCACCCCGCCCAGCAGGGCCACCACCTCGCTCTGGCCGCCCACGGTGAGCTCGATGCTGGCCGGCGGCTCGGGCGCGTCCACGCTCACGCTGACCACCGCCTGGTCCTGGCCGTCCGCCGCGATCTCGCTCTTGTCCGGTGAGAGCAGCACCAGCGTCTTGGCGCTCAGCTCGCCGCCCAGGTAGTTGTGGCTCTCCGGGCTCACGGCCAGGCCGTCCGCGTCCTGGCTGGCCCCGGTGGCCAGGGATAGCCCGGCGGCCTCCCAGGCCTCTTCCTGGGTGGGCGCGCTGCGCCCGGGGTCCGGGGCCGAGGCGGGGCAGAGACCCATGAGCCGGCCGGTGGCCGCGTCGAAGGCGTGCATGTAGGGCATGATGGCTCCTCCTATTGCCCGCGCAGGCCGCGGGGAAGTTGCAGGGCGAACCAGGCCAGCTTGAGGCTGGTGCAGTTGGCGATGTTGTAGTCCAGGTTGCCGCCGGCGTCGCTGAGGCTCATGGCCGAGCCGTCGCCGCGGTCGTAGCCGTTGTCGCGGGTCACGTAGATCAGGGGGTGGCCGGTGTGGCTGGAGCCGCCGGGGCGCAGCTCCAGGGCGGCCACGCCTCCGCTGCGGTCGTGGTCGGCGGTGAGTGCCAACAGCAGGCGGCCCAGGGCCGGCAGGTTGGCGTTGACGCTGGTCCAGCCGCTGCCCGGCGCTCCGTTGACCACCAACAGGGGCACGTTGGGCACCCACCAGCCGCCGCTGGTGAAAAACTCCAGCACCCCGCCCGAGCCGTCGGTGAGCAGGCAGCCCAGGCAGCGGGCGCTGCCGGAATACCAGCCGTTCTTGGCGCCGTCGAAAGCCGGGGCGCCGGCCTGCAGGCTGATCTCCGAGGCGCTCAGCTCGCTGCCCGTGGCCGGGGGCGTGGCCATGAGGTAGTACCAGGTGTCCGCGCTCAGGCCCCCCAGCCCGCCCAGGGTGATGGCCGTCTCGGCGCGGTAGAGCACCCCGCCCATCTCCAGTCCGCCTGGCTTGAGCAGCACGCTGGAGGCCGAGGCGTACTCGCAGCCCAGGCCCAGGAGCAGGCCGGGGCTGGCGTTCTTGTGAGTGCCGTCGCTGTTGTGCTCGGCCAGCACCAGCCGGTTGAGGGTGTCCTCCTTGGTGGGATGCCCGGCCCCCACCATCTCCTCGTCATAGGCAATGCGCAGATCAGCCACGTTATCCTCCTAGTAGTCGCCCCGGTCGCGCTCGCCGCCCGCCTGGCAAATGCCGCCGGCGCGCTGGCCGCCGTCGGCCCGGTGGGTCAGGGTCTTGTAGAATCCGGTGTCCAAAAGGGTGTAGGCCAGGGACCCGGTTCCCAGGTCCAGCTCCAGGCCCAGCACCCTGACGATCTGATTCTTGAGGGGCCGCCCCTGGGGGTCTTGCAGCCAGGAGAGGCTCATGAGGGCGGTGTCGCCTTTTTCCAGAGGCAGGTTGGCCAGCGAGCCCTCTTGGCAGGTGATGACCCGGCGGGGCCGCCCCAACAGCGCCACCAAACGGGCGCAGATCGCGGCGGCCACCGGGGCCGAGCGCACCCAGCTCAGCTCCAGGGTCCGCTTGGCCAGGCCGTGCAGGCCCTGGGCCCGAAGGTCCTGCGAGGCCAGGCCGTCGTGCAGGGCCTCGTACTCGCCCGAAGCGAAGTTGTAGGCGAAGCGCGCCTCGGCCCGGTTGGCCATCTGGTCCCAGCGGGCGCTCACCGCCACGGAGCCCAGGTCGCCCTCCCGGAGCGAGGTGAGCAAGTCGCCCTCTTCCAGCGAACCGGCCCCCAGGTCCATGAACAGCTTCAGGCGGCCGTCGCCCCCCAACCACCAGGAACCCAGGAAGTCCCCCAGCAAGCCGGTGAGCAGGCCGCCCAGGGAAAGCTCCTTTGCCACCACCCCGGCGGCCGCGAAGCCCAGGGCCTCGGCCCGCGCCCGGGCCCGGGCCAGGGAGCCCAGGTCCAGCTCCTGGTCCCCGGCCCCGGCCAGGTCGCGCAGGAAATGGACAGCCAGGTCCACCGGGTTGGCCAGCGCCTCGCCGTCCGCCCCCGGCCGCCCCAGGCCCCGAACCCCGATGGGCTCGCGCTGGCGGGCGTCCGCCGCGAAGGTAGCGGTGGCGATGATCCCTTGCCCCGCATAGTCGTGGGCCAGGTTCAGGGAGTAGTCGCTTGGGTGGATGAGCCCGCCCTCGCCGTCGAACAAGGCGATGGGGTTGCCGCCGGTTGGCTGGGCCAGCTCATGCCCGGCCAGGGCGTAGACATGGGCCCCGGTGTCGAGGCACACCGCCTCCCACAGGCCGCCGTTGCCACCCAGGGTGAGGTCGCCATAGACCAGGGGCAGGCGCTGGCTGGGCCGCCGGGGCGCGGCGTAGTCCCAGGCCCGCTTCAGCTCGATGGTTGCGGTCAGCTCCAGCATCACAGCGCCTTGAGGGTGAGGGTGAGGGTCTGGTTTTCCAGGCGGTAGGCGGTCACCCGGCCCCGGAAGCGCCGCAGGTATTCCCGCGCCCGCACTCCGGGCCAGCCCACCGTGATCTCGCCCACCGCGCCCAACAGGTTCTCGCGGGCCTCCAGGCGGCTGAAGGCGCGTTGGTCGCCGCCGTTGGACAGGGTCACGGTGAGGCCGCCGGGCTCCTCCGAGCCCAGGCTGGCCAACAGCTCGCCGCCGCCCAGGGGGACCAGGGTCTCGCGCAGGCGGCCCAGGGAGAGCACCCTGCCCCCGCGCTCCAAAAGCTCCAGGCTGCCCAGCCCGGCCACCTGGCCGCCGTCGGCCAGGAACACGCCGTCGGCCCGGGCCGGGGCCACCAGGCCCAGCTCCTCGCGGGAGGGATGGTGCCCGGCGTAGGCCCTGAGCCCGAAGGCGTTGGCCAGCACCAGCAGCACCACCGGCTTGGTGCCCCGCTGGCGGCGGGCGCGGTGAAAGGCCTGGCTGACCTCAAACATCGGTGCGCACCACTTCCTCCAGGCGCAGGCCCAGCTCCCAGCGCCCGCCCGGCAGGCGGCGGCGGGTCAGCTCGGCGGTGGGCAGGCAATAGACGGTGCCCGCGGGGTCGTCGCTGAAGGGCGTGAAGAGGATGGGCCTGAGGCCGCCCCCGGCGTGGTCGTGGATGGCGGCCATCATGGCCTCGAACCCGGCGGCGTCTCCGGCCGAGAGGCGGGGGAAGCTCAGCTCGTAGAACGCGGCCAGGGCGGTGGCGTTGCCCGCCACCTTGCCCGCCTCGCTGGTGGTCAGGCGGCGCCCGGCGGCGCTGCCTTGCACATAGCCCGCCGCAAAGGTGCGCTCCGGCGCGAAGGAGCCGCCCAAATAAAACAGGCTGGCCTTCAGGACGCCCTCGGGGTTGTCCGGGTCGCGAAGCTCCAAGCGCCAGTATTTGTGGGCCTGGTCCAGAAAGCCCACCAGATGGGGCCGGGTGAGGTCCAGCGCCTGCGAGTGTTCGGGATTTTCCCAAGGCGACAAGCTTCGCTCCAGGGGATCGCCCAGCCAGGTCCCGCGCAGCTCCACCGCTCCCAGGCAACAGGCATGGGCCGCCGCGTGGCAGAGATTTAGGTAATCGCCCAGGACGAAGTCACCGTCAAAGGCCGCCGCCGTTCCCCAGGCCCAGGTGGTGGCGCTGCTGAGCTTGTAGCCGACTTGCATGAGGCTGGTCTGGGAGGACCAGCGAACCGCCAAGTCGTAGGATGTGCCGGCGGAATAAGTGAAAGCCACGCCCCCGTAAGTAGGCCCGCAATCGGTGTAGATTCCGGCGGGGGTGTACTCAAGCAAGCCGTATCGGGAGTCGTACACGCCGACGATGGTGCGAAACCCCGAGGCTATATCCGCCCCGCCGAACCCCGGCACCCACCCCCGCAGCACCAGGGTGCCCTCGGCGCTCCAGTCCGGGGCCGCGTACACCGCCCAGGCGGTGATGGCGTTGGGGTCGAAGCCGCTCTGGACGTAGGCCCAGCCGTTGGCCCCGCCGGGGGTCTTGCTTACCAGGCAGCCGGTGGCGGGCGGGGCGATGACTTGCTTGAGGGACACATCATCGTATTGGCCAAACGTGGTGGCCGCCCCGAGTACATAAAGAAATGCAGAGTTGCTAGCTGTCCCGGTCAGGTACGCACGGTTTAGAGTCCAAGCGCCACCGGAGCTAGTCCCGCCCAGGCCTCGGTTATAGGCAACAAAGTTCCCGCTGGCGGCAGACTTGAACCACCAGGAGGCATAGACCAGCTTTCCGTTCATGTCGGCCAGTCCGGCCTGAGTGGCGGCGCCATTAGTCCCGGTGTTGGTGACGCCCAGAGACGCGCTCCCGCTGCCGCCTGTGCGCTCGTCGGCCTCGCTAGAGAGCGTCGAGCCAACGGCTGACCAGATAGATGGCGGGCTGCCGCTCTCCATGCCGCCGTTGGTCAACAGCTCGCTGCCCAGGGTCTCGCCGGTGCCCGCCGCGCCCAGCCAGGCCCAGGCGGTCTTGCCCGCCGAGTCGGTGAGCTTGATCACGTGGCTGCCCGCGTAGGGGCTCAGGTCCGCCGCGCTGCCCATGCCGGGCATCACGAACGCGGCGTCCTCCGCCAGGCTCGCCGCCAAGGCCCCGGCGGTCTGCGTCAGGGCGGCGGTGGGCGCGGGTTGCTCCGTGGAGAGCAGATTTTTAATTGGCTGGGGCAGGCTCCAGCGCACCGCGTCGGCCGCGCGGGAGTCCGGGGCGGAGGTGGTGGGGATGTAGGCGGTGGGCACCTTGCCCGCCTCTAGCTGGGCGCCCCAGAGGTAGAGGCCGCTGGTGCCGTCGCCGGATAACACACCGCCGCCATCTCCCGTTCCAACGTAAACCCTGAACCTGGGGGTGCTCCCGCCCGAGGCAATATCGTCGTTAACCCAGCAGCGATACCATCCACTGCCGATGAGCTCCATCCCGGCTCCGGCGTTGTCCTGGGTTCCCATCGCCCCGTTGGATAGGTCGAAATATGTTCCGGCAGCCCCCCCGTCCTTTCCCTGGATAAAGACGATGGCCCAGTCGTATTCCTTCTTTTTTAGAAAAATCAGATAGGTATAGACCGTGTTGTCGGTCAGCCCGGATACCAGCTGCTCGACATAGTGCGTCCCGGCGTCCACGCTGGGCGCCAGAATATCGGCCGTGACGTTTCCGTCCGGCGCGGTAGCGGCATCTGCGCTGATGCTGGCGCGGGCCTTTAACCACGCAGCGTTGTCAAATGCCTCCGAGTAGATCAGCAGGTTGGTGGCCGCCGGCTGGATGGACAGCTTGCCGTCCTCAAAGCAGCTCTCGCCCGGCGCGGCGTATTTGATCAGACCGCCGTCCATATAGGTGCGTCCCGTGGCGCGGGCGTTGCTCCCGGCCACGCCGCCGTTGTCCAGCAGCGCGGCGCCCGACGGGTCGAAGCTCCACAGCGGGGCGGCGGGCTCGGGGGTGTCGGTTCCCTTGAGGGTCGCGCTGGCCGCGTCGCTCAGGTTGTGGTCGCCCAGCACCAC
The DNA here is from genome assembly GCA_020444545.1 of Desulfarculaceae bacterium. Lineage (NCBI taxonomy): Bacteria > Pseudomonadati > Thermodesulfobacteriota > Desulfarculia > Desulfarculales > Desulfarculaceae > Desulfarculaceae bacterium. The sequence continues at coordinate 615,070 of JAHLKT010000003.1, forward strand.
CGCCCGCGCCCGGGCGGGCTCGGCCAGCTCCACCTGCACCCACTCCGCCGCGCAGCCGTTGGACCGCCAGCGGGTGTCGCGGTCGCGGTCGCACAGGGGCTGCTCGCCGTGGCGGCCCACGGCCAACAGCGACCAGCGGTCGCCTTTGTAAAGATCCTGCCCCGCGCCCGGGGCCCACTTGACCATCACCCCGTCGGCCAGGGAGACGAAGGCGCTACTGGTGGGCACGCCCGAGGCCTCCCAGCCCGAGGCCGAGGCGCGTTGCCAGCGGAAGGTGGCCTGCCCGACGGCGCCGTCCGCGCCCTCGCCGTCGATCTCCACCACGAACACCTGGTCCTGGCGGCCGGTGTGGCTGCCCCCGGCGTAGCAGACCGCCGAGCCCAGGGCCTCGGGGGCCGGGGTGCCCACCGCGCCGGGCGCGGCCGAGGACACCGTCAGGCCGCCGGGGCCATTGACCAGGTTTTCATACATGAACCGGCATTCGCTCATGAGCTGCCTCCTCCGGCGGCCGGGGCCGCGTTGATTGTCCGTGAGCCTAGAGCCCCCACGCGGGGCGGCCCAGGAAAGCGGCGCACAAACTTGGCTCCCGGAGACCCTTTCCTCAGCCAAGGCCGGTTTGCCTCTTCGCGTTGACCACCACCCAGGGCGGCGCTAAGATTTAAGTTTGCTTGCCAAAACGAGGAGGCGACCCATGGGGGCCACCCGAGCGGTGACCATTTTCAAGACCCCGGCCTGCGGGCGCTGCCGCGCGGCCAAGGAGTTCTTCGCGGCGCGGGGCTTCGCGGTGGAGGAGGTGGACGTGACCGCCTCCATCAGCGCCAAACGGCGCATGGCCCGCCTGGCCCCCGGAGCGCGGGTGGTGCCGGTTATCGCCTTTGAGGAAGAGATCGAGGTGGGCTGGCGGCCCGATTACTGGAAGAAGCGCCTGGGAGAGAGCACATGACCCCGAGGATCGCGGTGACCCTAGGAGACCCGGCCGGGGTGGGGCCGGAGATCGTGGCCCGCCTGTGCCACGATATATCCATCCGGGAGCAGGCCGAGTTGGTGGTGGTGGGCCAGGAGGAACTGCTGGCCGCCGGAGCCCGCGCCTGCGGCCTGTCCCTGCCCGTGGTGGAGATCGTGGAGACCGGCGAGCCCGTGGAGATAACCCCGGGCCAACCCAGCGCGGCCAGCGGCCGTTTGGCCGGGGCATTCGTGGAACGGGCCCTGGAACTGGTGCAGAGCGGCCAGGCCGACGCCATGGCCACCGCGCCCATCAGCAAGGAGGCGCTCCAGGCGGCGGGCTACCCGGACACCGGGCACACCACCCTCCTGGCCCGCAAGACGGGCACCGAGCGCCCGGTGATGATGCTGGCCGGAGACAAGCTCAAGGTGGTGCTGGTCACCATCCACAAGGCCTTGCGCGAGGTGCCGGGCCTCATCACCCGCAAGGCCATCCTGCACACCGCTCTGATCACCGACCAAGCCTTCCGCGAGCAGCTGGGGGTGCCCCTGCCCCGTTTGGCGGTGTGCGGCCTGAACCCCCACGCCGGGGAGGGCGGCATCTTCGGGGACGAGGAAAAGGCCATCATCGGCCCGGCGGTGGAGGAGCTCAAGGCGGCGGGGGTGGACGCCGTTGGCCCCCTGCCCCCGGACACCGTGTTCTGGCGGGCGGCCCAGGGCGAGTTCGACGTGGTGGTGTGCATGTATCACGACCAGGGGCTCATCCCGCTCAAGCTGTTGCACTTTGACGACGGGGTGAACGTGAGCCTAGGCCTGCCCATCATCCGCACCAGCGTGGACCACGGCACGGCCTACGACCTGGCCGGCACCGGCAAGGCCAACCCGGCCTCCATGATCGCGGCGGTGAAGATGGCCGCCCGGATGGCGGGGGGTGAGTAAAGGATAAGGATGGCTGGCAAGAGAGACCAGAGGAATGCGTGCGAACCGTTCGGGCTATTTAACTATGCAAAGTGCTTTCTTGATGCAGCCTGCTCTCTTTACAAGGAAATTGGTAGCACAAATCCGACACATACCGCCCCTATTTACTATCTATCCTCTCATTCAATTGAATTAGTGGTTAAAGCCTATTTAATGGCCCATGGCCGCGATTTGAACGAGTTAAAAAAGAAACCCTATGGCCATGATTTGTGCAGACTATATTGCGAAGCATGTAATTATGGGCTACCCCGCCAACTTAGAAAAACAGGAAGCAAACCATATATGATTGCAGCAATCATTGAGCTTACAAACAAATACTATCATGGCAAAGAATTTGAATATTTATTTACCGGCTTCAAGAGCTTACCGAAACTGGATGCACTAATTCAATGCGCAAAAGGCCTGTTAACTGCTGTTTACCCGGTTTGTTTGTCGCACATGAAAAGTACCAAGTTAAGTAGAGACACCTATGCTTAAGAACATCACCATCCGAGGCGTTTTGCGGGAAAGGGAAGATTGCCACGGCGCGGCGGGAGGAGCCGCTTTATCTTTCCCAACCTTCTTGCCGCCGCGCCTCGCAATGACGACTGTTTCTGTATTGGCGGCTGGATGGAACGCAGGCAAGGGACAGGGGACGCGGCGCGGGAGGAGCGCCGCCTAACCGGCTCTAATCCTCTTGCAGCCACGCCGCCCAACGACTACTATACTATTGTATCGGTTTGATGGGGCCAGGGGGTTTACTCAGGAAAGCAGCGAATGCTTAAGAACATCACCGTCCGGGGCGCCCGGCAGCACAACCTGAAGAACATCGATGTGACCATCCCGCGCGACAAGCTGGTGGTCATCACCGGCCTGTCCGGCTCGGGCAAGTCCACCCTGGCCTTTGACACCATCTACGCCGAGGGCCAGCGCCGCTACGTGGAGTCGCTGAGCGCCTATGCCCGCCAGTTTTTGGAGCGCATGGACAAGCCGGACGTGGAGTCCATCGAGGGCCTGAGCCCGGCCATCGCCATCGAGCAGAAGACCACCTCCAAGAACCCCCGCTCCACCGTGGCCACGGTCACCGAGATCTACGACTATTTGCGCCTCTTGTACGCCCGCGCGGGCACGCCCCACTGCCCCTCCTGCGGCCGGGTGATCCGCTCGCGCTCACCCCAGGAGATCGTGGACCAGCTTACCGGCCTGGGCGACAAGGTCCGCCTTACCCTGCTGGCCCCGGTGATCACCCAGCGCAAGGGCGAGCACAAGGCAGTGTTCGCGCGGCTGATGAAAGACGGCTTCGTGCGGGCGCGGGTGGACGGCGAGCTGGTCGAGCTGGCCGAGGCCCCGGAGCTGGAGAAAAACAAGAAGCACAACATCGAGGTGGTCATCGACCGGGTGGTGATCAAGGAGGGCGTCAGCCGCCGCCTCACCGACAGTGTGGAGCTGGCGCTCCGCATGGGCGAAGGGGTGCTCATCGCCTGGGTGCACGGCGCGGACGGCGAGCCGGACCGCGAGGAGCTGTTCTCCGAGCGCCTGGCTTGCGACCAGTGCGGCATCTCCCTGCCCGAGCTCCAGCCGCAGGTGTTCTCCTTCAACTCGCCCCAGGGCGCCTGCCCCACCTGCGACGGCCTGGGCACCAAGATCTTCTTCGACCCCGAGCTGGTGGTGCCCAACCCGGCGCTCAGCCTGCGCGAAGGAGCCCTGGCTCCCTGGGCGGACAGCGACAGCGTGTACCGCTTCCAGACCCTGGACGCCCTGGCCAAGCATCTGGGCTTCGACCTCTACACCCCGTGGCAAGACCTGCCCGAACAGGTGCAGCAGGCACTCCTCTACGGCACCGAGGACGAGGTCTCTTTCTATCTGGAGCGCGGCGAGCGGCGGCACTTCTTCAAGCGCCCCTGGGAGGGCATGGTCAATACCCTGGAGCGGCGCTACCACGAGACCGACTCCGCCCGCATACGCGACGACCTGGGCCGCTACATGAACGCCCAGCCCTGCCCGGACTGCGGCGGCTCCCGCCTGCGCAACACCTCCCTGGCCGTGACCATCGGGGGCATGAACATCTTCGACTTCACCCGCCTGTCGGTGGCCGCGGCGCTGAAGTTCGTTAAGGGCCTGGAGCTGGGCTCGCGCGAGGCGATCATCGCCGAGAAAGTCTTGCAGGAGATCCAGCAGCGCCTGGGCTTCATGGCCGACGTGGGCCTGGACTACCTTACTTTGGAGCGCACCAGCGCCACCCTGAGCGGCGGCGAGGGCCAGCGCATCCGCCTGGCCACCCAGATCGGCTCGGCCCTGGTGGGGGTGCTCTACGTCTTGGACGAGCCCTCCATCGGCCTGCACCAGCGGGACAACCGGCGGCTGTTGAACACCCTCAAGCGCATGCGCGACCTGGGCAACACCGTATTGGTGGTGGAGCACGACGAGGACACCATCCGCGCGGCGGACACGGTTATCGACATGGGCCCCGGCGCGGGCCGCCATGGCGGGGAGGTGGTGTTCTCCGGCACGCCCAAGGCCATGCTCAAGAGCCGCAAATCCCTCACCGGCCAGTACCTGAGCGGCAAGAAGTTCATCCCCCTGCCGGACAAGCGCCGCAGCAACGGCCGGGGGGCCATCGAGCTGATCGGCTGCGCCGAGCACAACCTCAAGGAAATCGACGTCAAGATTCCGGTGGGTCTGTTCACCTGCGTCACCGGGGTCTCGGGCTCGGGCAAGTCCTCGCTGGTCATCGACACGCTCTACCGCGCCCTGGCCCAGCGGCTCTACCGCTCCAAGGAGCGGGCGGGCAGCCACAAGGACATCAAGGGCCTGGACAAGCTGGACAAGGTCATCGACATCGACCAGAGCCCCATCGGCCGCACCCCGCGCTCCAACCCGGCCACCTACACCGGGGTCTTCACCCCCATCCGCGAGCTTTTCGCCCAGACCGCCGAGAGCCGCGCCCGGGGCTATCAGCCGGGGCGCTTCTCCTTCAACGTGCGCGGCGGCCGCTGCCCGGCCTGCGAGGGCGACGGCATCATCAAGATCGAGATGCACTTTTTGCCCGACGTGTACGTGACCTGCGAGGTGTGCCACGGCGCGCGCTACAACCGCGACACCCTGGAGATCACCTACAAGGGCGCCACCATCGCCGACGTCTTGAACATGACCTGCAACCAGGCCCTGGAGTTCTTCGCCAACGTGCCGGCCATTAGAGCCAAGCTCCAGACCCTGGTGGACGTGGGCCTGGGCTACATCCGCCTGGGCCAGAGCGCCACCACCCTGAGCGGCGGCGAGGCCCAGCGGGTGAAGCTCAGCCGCGAGCTGGGCAAGCGGGCCACGGGCCGGACGCTCTACATCCTGGACGAGCCCACCACGGGCCTGCACTTCGAGGACATCAAGAAGCTCCTTGGCGTGTTGGAGCGGCTGGTGGAGATGGGCAACACCGTGGTGGTCATCGAGCACAACCTTGAGGTGATCAAAACCGCGGACCACATCATCGACCTGGGCCCCGAGGGCGGCGACAAGGGCGGCACCGTGGTGGCCCAGGGTACGCCGGAGGAGGTGGCCAAGGTCGCCAAGAGCTTCACCGGCAAGTACCTCAAAAAGGTGCTGGCCGGGCGCAAAGCTTGACAGGGGGCGGCCGGGCGGTGCTTACTGGCGGGGATGTTTCGCTCGCCAGGGGGTCCATGCTCGACTACAGCGTCTTCATACCGGTCTACAACGAAGAGGCCATCCTGGAAGGCAACACCCGCCGCCTGGTGGATTACCTTCGCGGGCTGGGCCACCCCTTCGAGCTGATCATCGGCTCCAACGGCAGCGACGACAACACCGTGGCCATCGGCGAGGCCCTGGCCGGGGAGCTGCCCGAACTGGTGTTCTTCCACCTTTCCGCCAAAGGCCCGGGCTTCGCCTTTGCCCAGGCCATCCGGCTCTTCAAGGGCCGGGCCCTGATCACCATGGACATGGATTTGGCCGTGGACCTGGAATTCATGCCCCAGGCCCTGGAGCTTTTGGCCGAGAATCAGGTGGTGGTGGGCTCCAAGCGCCAGGGCCGCCAAGAGCGCAGCCTGACCCGCATCCTGGGCAGCGGCCTGTTCATCAGCGCGGCGCGGGTGCTTCTGGACCTTCCCTTTCAGGACTACTCCCTGGGGGCCAAGGGCTTCGCCCGGCCGGTATTGGAGCGCTTCGCCGGGGCGGTGGACGGCCACACCTCCTATATCACCAACCTCATGTTCTGCGCCCGGCGGGCCGGGCTGCCCATGGTGGAGCTGGCCGTGAGCTGCTCGGACAACCGGGCCAGCCGCTTCAACCTGGGCCACGAGGCGGCCTATCGCCTGGCCTGGGCCCTGCGTCTCTTCTGGCGCGGCCGCATCCTGGGCCGCTACCCCTAGTAGCTTTTCCTAAAAAACCGGCCGCCTGGTAAGATCAAGGGGCAAGGAGGCTGCCCCGAGATGAAACAGGCCTGGTCCAAATATTGGTGGGTGCTGGTGGTGGCGGCGGTGCTGGCCGGCTGGTACAGCGGGGTGCTGCCCCTGCCGGTTTGAGTATCCTCGGTGTGCGGGCTCCCCGGCGGGGCGCCTCAATAACCTACTCGAAGCTCTGGGAGGATCTGAATTCCTCTCCAATGGCCGGGGCCTGCTTGGGGTCCTGGGCCCGCTCCAGGGCCTTTTTCTTGGCCTGGTTGGCCTTTAGCTTGCGCAGATGCTCCTTGAGGCGGATCACCTCGGGGTGGTCGCCGCGGTAAATGATGCTCAGGCCGTCCAGCTGCTTCTGGATGTCCTCCACGCTGTTGGGCTCGTTGGGCCCCGCGGCCAGGGCCGGGGCGGCCGCGGCCAGCAGGCCCAGGGCCATCAGACAGGCCAGAATATAGACGCGCGGGCCGGGCAAGGCCGCCTCCGTTGGGGGGTTAACGCGCGGCAAACCGGCAACGCCGCGCCCTGGGTTTCAAACTAGCACGCCATGGCCCCCCGGGCCAGCCCGAGCTTTTAGCCGGGATTTCCCTTGTGGGCCCGCCGCCCATCTGTCAAGATTCAGCCTCATGGACCTAAATTCCCACTGGCCGTGGCTTGCCGTGGGCCTGCCCCTGGCCGTATTGGTGCTGGCCCTGTCGCCGCTGATCATGGGCCGCCTCCTGGCTCCCCGCTTCACCTTGGCCCTGTTCCGCCGCTTCGGCTGGGCCCTGGCCGGGCTCCTGGGCCGCTTGCGCCCGGAGCTGGACCTGCGCCTCATGGTGCGGGCGGGCAACCGCTACTTCCAAAAGAAATTCGCCACCACCCCCTTTGCCCGGCGGGCCCTGTTTTTGCCCTTCTGCCTCAGGCCCCTGGACTGCCCCGCCGGGGTGGACCCGGAGCTGGGCCTGCTCTGCGCGGGCGGCTGCCCGGAGTGCGAGCTGGGCCGGGTGCGGGCCGAGGCCCTGGAGTTGGGCTACGCCGCGGTCTACGTGGTGCCCTCCTCGCGCATCATGCGTGGGAAAGGCCTTCTGCCCTCGGACCAGTTCATCAAGAAGAAAATAAAAGATAACGGCTTCGGCGCGGCCCTGGGGGTCACCTGCCCCTGGCATTTGCGCAACCGCCTCCTGGCCCGCTACACCCTGAAAAACGGCCAGACCACCTCCCTGGGCGAGAGCGGCGGCACCATGAACTCGGCCTTGCGCGGGGTGCTCATGGACCGCCAAAACTGCCGCTGCGGCGTGGTCAACTGGGCCACGGTGCGCCGCTCCCTGCGCCTCACCCACGGCTAAAGCCCCAATCCCCCCATCGCGTTTCCCTTTGCCCCCCGGCCCCGTGCTAGCATTATTGACATAGGCTATCGTTTCTCTCTCCAAGTCCGGAGGATTCCCATGGCCGTTTATCCAGAGACCCTGAACCCCGAGCGCCTCACCGACCGCCAGGGCGTGGAGCTGTGGCGGCGCACCATCCAGGTGGGCGAAGGCAAAGTGGTGCTCCTGGGCGCCCATCACGAGGTGGAAGACCCCGAGCAGGGCCAGGTGGTCGAGGCCAGCGTCACCGTGACCAGTTATTGCTGCCCCCGCTGCCTGCCGGTGAGCAGCGTGGTCATTTTCAATGACACCGGGCCCGGCGCCATCGACAAGGTGAAAGCCATGGAGTCCGGCCTGAGCCTCTAGCCCACAGGCCCCTTCCCGCCTGGCCTTTGGGGGTTTCCGCCCCCCGCGCCCCGGTGCCTTCCGGGGCTATATCCTGTTTTTCCTAATTAATTGGCGCACCTCAAATTAGGGTGCTCGCCCCCCCTCATTTGGGTCGTGTCCCTCATTTACCCTTTGCCCTTCTTCTGGTTAATTAAAACTCAAGACAGCGTGATTACTCAGCGTGGTAGGAAGACCCCCGTCAGAGATGACTAAATGAGGGCTTCAAGCCCAGTAAGGATAGAGAGAATGAGAACCAGAAGCATAAAGATAATGGCCCTGACAGCGCTGATGGGCCTGTGCCTGGCCGCCGCTCCGGCGATGGCCGCCCAAGACGTTCCCCAGTACCTCCAGAACAAGGTCAACAAGACTTTGGCCCAGGCCGGTCAGCAGCCCTTGGCCGCGGTGAACGGCGAGACCCTGGTGGCCCTGCTGGACAGCCCGGACGCCAAGGTGCGTTACGTGGCCGTGTACACCCTGGGCGACATCCGCGAGACCAAGGCGGTGCAGCCCCTGGTGGCCATGCTCACCAGCCCGGACCCCAACCTGCGGCGCATGAGCGCCCACGCCCTGGGCAAGATCGGTAGCCCCGCGGCCTCCACGGCCCTGGCCTACGTGATCAACACCATTGACGAGCAGAGCCTGATCCGCCACGAGGCCGGCAAGGCCCTGTCCCGCATCCCCGGCGGCAAGGCCACCCGGCTGCTGATGGCCGCCCACTGCACCGACTGCCCCCTGGTGCACCGCACCGTGCAGGTCGCGCTGGCCGGCCGTTGCGTCAAGTAACCCCCTAAGCCCCCTCCCCCTCCCGCTTTACCCCGGCGGGACGGGTCAAGGGAGGTCATCCATCGCCCGGTGGATGGCCTCCCTTCTTTTTTTTCCGCGGCCTCGCCGCTCCCGGTTATATTAGTAGCTAGCGTTGCCCTGCCTCGGGCAGCGGCGACAGCCCCCTCCTGGAGCCGCGCCACAAGCCAAGGAGAGCCGCCGCGTCATGCACCGTCTCTTTTGGATGCTACTCGTCTGCCTGCCCGCCCTGCTGCTGGGCCCCTCCCCGGCCGGGGCCGCCCCGCCGCGCCCCTTTGTGGGCATCAACGCCGAGGTGACCGTGGTCTCGGGGAAAAAGCTGCCCCTCAAAGGCCTGTGCGTGGCCGAGCGCTGCGCCATCTGCCGCGATCTGGCCGCCGCCGGGGCCTGCCGCAATCCGGGCTTCGAGATCAAGTACATGGAATCAGACACCTTCCTGCCCTTGGACCGGGTGCAGGCCCTGGAGTTCCACGGCCGGGCCCGGGGCAGCGTGAACTACTACCACGCCTCGGTGACCATCTGGGGCGGCAGGAAGTTCATGGCCAAGGTGCTGGTGCAAAAGCAGGTCCTGCCCGTGATCATGTGCGGGCTCAACGACATCGGCACCGTCTCCTGCCTGCCCCTGGGTAAGATCAAATCTTTCGTGGTCCGCTAGCCCGCATTTTTCATGAGGGTTGGGTGGCCTTGAACAGTCGGCCAATGTTCTTGTGATCGTTATGAAACAAGCTCCTACTCTGCCAGGGCACGGTTTGAACCCTCGCCCGGCACAGCCAGCCGCCGGCGGACAAGGCGTCTGGCAAGCGAGGGCCGCGGGCGTAGCCAGAGCTACGTCGAGGCCCGAGCGCAGCCAGCAACACCGTATGCCGGTGGCTGGCGCGGCCGGACACACGGCCCTTGTGAAATATGCGGGCTGACTCAAGCGAAAGGACAACACCCGGCGGTATGTGCTATTAAAAGGCTAATGAGCCTTCGTCTGCCATACCCGCGCCCGGGCCTTTCCGGGGCGTCTCCCCGGGCGGCCCTGGAGGCGGGCATCGCCGCCGGGGCCCTCCTGGGCCTCAAGAGCCAGCTATACTTCCTTTCGGTCGACGGCTGGTCCTGGGCCGTTACCCGCCTGCTGGCCGGGCTTTTGGCCGGGGGCCTGGCCGGGGGTCTCATCGCCTGGGCCTGGGGCCTGGTGGCCGGGCCCCGCGAGGAGCGCCCCGCCCTGGGCATGCACCGGGCCGCCTGGGCCTTGTTGGGCCTTTGCCCCTTCCTGTGGCTGAACTGGGAGGCGCTGGCCGCCTGGCCTTTGCTCTGGCTGCTGCCCCTGCTGCTCTTGGGGCTCATGCTGGCCCCGGCCATGGCGGTGTGGGCCACGGGCTGGGCCCTGGCCGCCCTGGTTCCCTCGGTGATGCTCTTCTGGGACTCCCTGGGCACCGGCTCGCCGGCCTGGCTGCTGGTCACCGCCGCCCTGGGGGTGCTCTACTTCCTGGCCCTGGGCCGCCGCCTGTGCCTGGAGCCCGAGGACGAACGCCCGGCCCCGCCCTGGGTGGGCCTGGCCCTGGCGGGCATCCTGGTCCTGGGCCTGGGCCTGCGCCTTGCCGGGCTGGACCATGCCTGGCCCTTTTACGTGGCCCACGTGGACGCGCCCAAGCAGCTCAGCCTGCTGCCCGCTTTCCTGCGCGGCGAGCTGGTGCCGCCCATCCAATATCCCCTGTCCCATGTCTATCTTTATGCCGCCCTGCAAAGCCTGATCAAATGGCTGAGCGGGCCGGGACAGGGCTTGCAGCAGTGGGCCCTGGGCCAGCAGGGCTGGCTGGCCTATGTCTTGGTGGCGCGGGGGCTCCAGGCCGTGTTGGGCGCAGTGGTGCCCCTGATGGCCTTCCTGGCCGCGCGGCGGCTCTGGGGGGTGGGCGCGGGGCTTATCGCCGGGTTCCTCCTGGCGGTGGACCCGCTGCATATCACCTATTCCCGGCAGCTTATGAGCGACGTGCCCCAGACGCTGTGGGTCTGGATCGCCTTTTTCTTCGCCGCGCGCATCCTCACCGGGGGCCGCTGGTGGGACTACCTCTTTGCCGGGCTCTTCGCCGGGGCGGCGGTGGCGGCCAAGATTTACGGCGGCTACGTCATCCTGGTGGTGCTGGTGGCCTGGGCCCTGGCCCGCCCCTGGCCCGGCCTGGCCCCGCTGGTGGTGCTCGCGGCCTCCATGATCGCGGGATGTTTGCTCTTTTCGCCCCTGTTCTGGCTGGAGCCCGCCCGTTGGTGGCATGACCTCTGGCTGGTGGTGTCCAAGGCCGCCCCACGCAAGTACCTGACCTCATCCACCCTGGGCCTGTGGTACGCGCTCAAGGCCCTGATCCGCCGCATGGATATGGTGTGGGTGGCCCTGGCCGGGGCGGGGTTCATCTTCCTGGGCATCCGTCTGGGCATCCGCCACCGCCGGGGCGACCTCTTGGCCCTGCTGGGCGCGCTGATCTCCCTGGCCATCGTGGGGGTGCGCCTGTCCTACTTGCGCGAGTGGGACCTGGTTAACCTGACCCCCTTCCTGTCCCTGGGCATTGCCGCGCTTTTGGCGGCCATTCTGGAGTGGCTCAAGCGCCCCCTCTGGCGGCGCACCGCAGTGGTTCTGGTCGCTATTTTCCTGGCGGCGCAAGGGGTTGGGGCCCTGGGCGACGCCTGGCTGGCCCGCCTGCCCGATACCGGCCAGATGGCCCGGCGCTGGGTGGCCCACGTGTTGGCCCCGGGCCAGCTCATGGCCGGGCAATACCCGGTGAGCAAGGGCCGCTGGCTCACCCCGGACATCTATCTGCGCTCCCACAAATGGGATTTGCGCAAGGAGCTGGCCCAGGGCGCCCTGGAGCGCTCGTCCGATCTGGGCCTGTTGGTGGTGGAGCGCTTCTGGTGGGACAACCTCTTGCCCCAGCGCGGCCTGCGCCCCTTGCAGCGCTTCGCCTCGCGCAACTATTACTGGGAGAACCCGGACATCGGCATCTACCTGCCGGCGGTGCCCGACTACGCCAGCCGGATCCTGCTGCCCCACGTTCGGGCGACCCTGCCCGGTCCGGCCTATCTCTACACCCCCTGGTCGCTCTCCCGGCCCCGCGACCTGCTGATCGGCGACCGCTTCCCCGACAGCCTGGGCTACCGCGAGTCGCAGTGGTTCATCACCGATAAGCCATTGAACGGCCTTACCTTTGCCGCCCTTGGCCGGGGGAGGGCCCGTTTGTTCTCCGCCCCGGAGATCGGCACGCCCCTGGACCTGGCCTGGGACCGCGCCCAAAGCGGGCGCATCCACCCGGCCCGGCGGCTCATCCCGGCCAATCCCCGCACCTACGGGGTGGAGGCCAAGCCCCACCGCGAAGGCGCCTTCCTGTGGGTGGGGCTCTATCCCCGGCCCGAGGGGGCCCTGCCCGTGCTGCTGCGCGCGGGCGATTGGGCGGGCATGGCCCGGGTGGCCGAAAATCTGGACGCCCAGGCGCCGCCCGAGGCCCGGCTCATGGCCGCCGCCGCCCTGCTGGAGAGCGGCCAGCGCGAGGCCGCCGGCAAGGCCCTGGCCGAGCTGGCCAAGAAACATCCCGCCTTCCTGGGGGCTTACAAGACTTTGGCCACCGCGCCCGAGCAGGCGGCCTTTGACCTGGCCTTGGCCAACCTGACCACGGCCAGCCCGCCCCTGCTCTATTGGGAGCGCCTGGCCTGGCCCTACGAGGCCCGGGGATGGCCCGAGCCGGAGATAGTCAGCGACGACAAGGGGATGCGCCTCACCCTGCCCCAGCCCTTCCTGCCCGGGCGGGTGCGCCTGCATGTGGAGCTGGCCGCGCCCCTGGCCGCGGCGGGCCGCCTGAAGGTGACCGCCTCCGGCTGGGACCACCGGGCCGCGCTGGCCTCCGAGGAGCTGGCCGCGGGCGCCCGCCGGGTGGAGCTGAGCCTGGAGCTAAAGCAAGGCCCCCTGAACCTGACCCTGGAGCTGGCCGCGCCGGGCGGGGAGATCAAGCGCCTCATGATCGAGCCCGACCTCAGGGCCGAGTTCGCCTGGCGCTGGCAGGTGCTCTCCACCCGCCTGAGCGCCCTGGCCGCCTGGCCCGCCCCATGAAGGAGCCCGCCATGCCCCAAGACGACCTGCGCGCCGAGGTGGCCCGCCTGCAAAAGCAGGCCCAGGAGCTGTCGCGTATCGTAAGCGATGAGGGGCACTTCCCCGGCGCGGCCACCGCCAGGCTCATCGAGGACATGCTCAAGGTCCTGGCCGAGCTGGCCCAGCGCTGCCCCCGCATGCACGGCACTGACTGATTTTCTTGGCCAAGCGCCGGGTTTTAGGCTATTTTTACAGCTTCAACGTGAACCGGGCGGCGGCAGCGGCGCGCCGCCCGCCAGCCAGGAGCGAGCCTTGAAACCGGTAAACCACCTCACCAACCAATTCGGCGAATCGGTCATTCGCGGCATGAGCCGCGTGTGCGCCGCCAAGGGCGGCATCAACCTGGCCCAGGGCTTCCCGGACTGGGACACCCCCGAGGTGGTCAAGGAGGCGGCAATCAAGGCGATCCGCGACGGCTACAACCAGTACGCCGTGACCTGGGGCACCCCCAACCTGCGAAAAGCCATCGCCGAGCGTTGCGCGGCCTACAACGGCTTCACGGTGGACCCGGAGACCGAGATCACCGTGACCTGCGGGGCCACCGAGGGCATGATCGCCGCGCTCAAGGCCATCATCAACCCGGGCGACGAGATCATCATCTTCGAGCCGTTCTACGAGAACTACGGGCCCGACACCCTGATGAGCGCGGCCACCCCGCGCTACGTGACCCTGCACGCCCCGGACTGGAGCTTCGACCCGGACGAGCTGGCCGCCGCGTTCAACCAGCGCACCAAGGCGGTGGTGATGAACACCCCTAACAACCCGACCGGCAAGGTCTTTTCCCGCGCCGAGCTGGAGACCATCGCCGAGCTCTGCCGCAAGTGGGACGCCTACTTCATCAACGACGAGATCTACGAGTACATCCTCTACGACGATTACGAGCACATCTCGCCGGCCGCCCTGCCGGGCATGAAGGACCTGGCCATCACCGTCAACTCCATGTCCAAGACCTTCTCGGCCACCGGCTGGCGGGTGGGCTGGGTCATCGCCCCGCCGCAGGTGACCAGTGCGGTGCGCAAGGTGCACGACTTCCTCACCGTGGGCGCGGCCCATCCCCTGCAAGAGGCCTGCGCCGCAGGCCTCATGCTGCCCGAGTCGTATTATCAAGGACTTAGGGGCCTATACACCGACTGCCGCGAGCGGCTGTTCAACGCGCTGGACCAGGCGGGTTTCCGGCCCAACAAGCCCGGCGGGGCCTATTACATCATTACCCAGGTGGGCCACTTCATGGAGCGCTTCGGGTGCGTGGACGACACCGAGTTCGCCTACAAGCTCATCGATATCACCGGCGTGGCCACGGTGCCGGGATCGAGCTTCTACTCCGACCCCGCCCTGGGCCGCGAGCAGGTGCGCTTCTGTTTCTGCAAGAAAGCCGAGACCTTGGACAAGGCGGCGGCGGGGTTGATGAAGATAGCCTAGGCCCGGCTCGCCGGGAGGCTTTGGCGGCCCCTTGCTCTTCGGCTGAGCGAACTTACTCTTAGGTTAGAGTAAGGAGGAAGAGAGCCTTCGCCCGCAAAACCATCAGAATACTGATCCTGGCCTTGGGCGTTTGCCTGGTGCTGGCCGCTGGCGGGGTGGCGGTGCATTCCTGGTAAACCGCGCCCAAACAAGCGTTACAAATGACGATTCACACAGGATTGCGCCGCCGCTTCGGCCTTGGGTTACGCCTCGCTTCGCTCCAGACCAATTAATCCGCGTGATATTTCCTTGCCCTTCCCTCATTAATCCTTAACTTAATAGTAGGAATTTAACGAGGAGAGGTGCTTTCGCCTATCGCTATATAAAGGTACTGGCCCTGGCCGTGGCCATCAGCTTCGCGGCCCTTCCTGCCTGGGGCGGAAACATCGACCTGCTCGACAGCGTGTGGTCCCCGGCCACCGGCCTGAGCAGCTACACGGTCTATAACGTCTTGCCCGGCTTGGACGTGACGCTCACCGCCAGCGGCGGCGCGGGCACCCTGTGGTGGGACTCCAACAGCGGCTTCGGGGTCAAGGGCGCCACCAACGACCAGATCGACAAGAACGAATCCATCCTGGTTAGCTTCAGCCAGCCGGTGACCCTGAACAGCTTCGAGCTCTACAACCTGTACAACCGGGGGGGCTACTACGGCTACGACCCCGAGAAGGGCAAGGCCAATCTGAGCCCCGGACCCACCATCGACTTCCAGGCGGATTGGTCTCAGGTGTACGGCACGCCGGGGTACAAGCTGGTCAGCGTGGGCCTGGGCGGGGTGAACGAGGTCCTGTTCTACCCCGACAGCAGCAGCTATAGCAGCTACGGCGGCCACCACGGCGGGCATCACGGCAGCAAGCCCAACTTCTCCCTGGGCGGGCTGGACGTGAACTACGGCGGCGGTGGCGGCGCGGTGCCCGAGCCCGGCACCCTGCTGCTGGTGGGCTCGGCTCTGCTGGGCGGCGTGGGGGTGCTGCGCCGCCGGCGCGGCGTCCACTCCCACCGTGAGGCGTGAAACCGCTGACGGAGCGTCAAATATACGTCACTAATGTGACGCAGCGTCATTTTTATGGCATATTTTTGACGCCAAATCATTCCCCGGAATCACTTAGCTTTTACCCACAACGCGCCCCACGCCCGACCTCCGGGTTGGACTGAGGCGGCTTGGTTTTGACAAATCCGTGTCGCTTTGAGGCGCATCGCGGGTAAAACCGGGCCGAGGCCGGCCGCTTTGCCGGACCGGAGACCCCACCACAACTTGGTAGGCTAGACCTCCGGCGACCCAACATGTCGTGGTAGCGCCCCTCTCAAGGCTTTTCCGGCTTATGAGTTGACAAATCACGGGGTTATCATCAGAATAAGCAGCTGACTGATTTCGGAGGCCTTTTGCACGGCCTCCGCGGCCCCCCCGGCGCGGGCCCCGAGTAGCGTGAAACATCCAGCCCATGAGTTGGCACCGCTTTTGCTTGTATTATGGGCATACTGTTTCGCAGGAGTGCGCATATCGTGGTGAGTCACAAGACCAACGGAGCCAATGGCGGGCAGCCCGTCCGCCTGGACGCCTGGGTGGCAGCCAAGCACCCGCGCCTGCATCCCACGCGGCGCATGGTGCTCAAGGCGGTGGCCGCCCTGTGCTCCGACGGTGGTTGGGCCACCAGCAGCGACATCCGTGAGCGCACCGACCTGAGCCAGCAGCTACTCAACCGGCATCTCAGAGGCCTGGAATCCGAAGGCTTGATCCGCATTGAAAAGCCCGGACCCGGCCTGCCCCTGAACGTCCTGCCCACCCCCCTTGGACTGCGCCTGCTGGGCCATGCCGAGGCGCCCCGTCAGCTCCGCCCCGAACCCGAGGTGGAGCCCGAGGCACCCGCCGAGGCCGCCCAGCCTGAAACCGAGCTGACCGCCCTGGCCAAGCGCCTGTATCAGCAGTTGGAAGACCATCTGCTGGACCTGGACCGCCGCCAGATCGAGCAGCTTCTGCGCCAGACCCTGGGCAAGGCCGTGGCCGCCCCGGCCGTGGCCCCGGCTACCCCGGCCCCCGCGCCGGAACCGGAGTTGGATGAGCAGGATCTCGACTTCGGGCTGGAGCCCGAAGTGGTGGCCGAACCCGAGCCCCAACCGGAGCCCGAGCCCGTGGCGGCGGCCGTGGCCGTGCCGGAGCCCGAACTGGAGCCCCCGGCCCAGCCCCAGCCTCCCCGCCTTTCGCCGGTCGAGGCCACCCTGGAAGAGAAGCTGCTCCTAACCGCCCGCGCCGATTACCGAAACATTATCTGGTGGCAGCGCACCCGCGACCTGAGCGAGATCTGGGACCGGGCCCGACGCCGTCAATTGGGGCTGTTGAACACCTACTTCACCAGCTTCAAGCCGCGTTGGGAGTACCCTGAGTGGGAGGACTTCAACCTGGCCCGCCGCCAGGCTGATGCCCGGGGTGCTTCCTATGGAGATTGGATCGAGGCCCAGTTCGACCAGGCCACCCGCGAAGGCGTCAACGACGTGCTGCCCAGCCAGCTGCACGGCGAAAAGGCCATAAAGGCCTACACCGGCTCGGAAAGCGGCCAGATGCAACCCGCGGTGGACCTCAGCCGTCCGCCCTACGATACCCTGGACGCCTTTGACCTCAACGAGCCCTCCCACGTGTCCTATGCCAGCGCCCTGTTGGACCAGCTCAAGAACCTGTCCCGCAGCGTGTACGGCGACGACCCCCTGGGCCCGGTGAACCTGTTGGTGGAGGCGGTCCTGAGGGGCAATCTGCCCCTGGAGGCGCTCAAGCTGCAACCCGAGTACCGCACCGCGGTCCTGGTGGTCCTGCAGCGGGAGCACCCGGACTTCCTGGCCATGCAAAACGGCTTGCCCTCGCCGGCCGCCCCCGGCCGCCCGGCCTCGGCCCAGGCCCCGGCCCGGCAGGCCAGCCAGCCCAGCGGCGACGGGGTGTTGCAGACCAGCGCCAAGCCGCCTCTGCTCATTTAGCTGATTACCCCCCGGCTTTGGTTGACAGGCACCCGTCTTTCGGGTACCAATGCGTTTACGTTTTTTGGACAGCTTTGCGGAGAGATGACCGAGCTGGCCGAAGGTGCACGACTGGAAATCGTGTGTACGCCCAAAAGGTGTACCGAGGGTTCGAATCCCTCTCTCTCCGCCACATAGATTAGTCAGGGAGCCCGCCGCCACGGCAGGCTCCTTTTTTTTGCGCACCCCTCCCCGTTGACCCCGCCGCAGCCGCTGCCTTACCATTTTAATTAGATAGGCATTCCCTCCCGCGCCCGCGGGGCGCGGAGAGGCCCGGCCCACCCCCTGCCAAGGAGGGCGACATGCGCCTACCCTCTTCCTCCACCCCCGAAATCCGTTCCATGCAACCCTCGGACCTCGACCAGATCGTGGCCATCGACATCAAGGTGCTGGGCCGCCCCAGGCCCGAGTATTGGGAAACCAAGCTGGAGCTGGTGGCCAAACGCTCCCAGATGGCCGGCCTGGTGGCCGAGCTGGAGGGCCGGGTGGTGGGCTTCATCATCGGCGGGGCCAGCCGCTGGGAATACGGCATGCCCGAGAACATCGGCTGGATCGACACCATCGGGGTGGACCCGGACTTCCAGCGCCGCCACATCGCCGACACCCTCTTCGCCCGCCTGACCGCGGACTTGAAGGCCCAAGGCGTGGACTCGGTGCACACCTTCGTCAAGAAGCGCGACTGGCGTTTGCTCAAGTTTTTCCACCACCTGGGCTTCGCCGAAGGCGACATGGTCAACCTGGAGCTTGACCTCTAACCCCCTATTTCAGCATTTTTACTGGACTATTCTCTCGGGGGAAGGCTAACCTGAGGCGTTGGCGGGTTGTTCAACGCGGTCGCCCGCCGCTCTATTAAAATTTGGTCCGCCTTTGTCCCACGCGCTCCCCTCTCGCAGGAGAAAGGGCTGGTCCATGGTTGCGTCTTCGTTGGAAATCGGCCACGTCACCTCCATCAGCGGCTCCAAGGTCATGGGCGTGCTCTTGCAGCCCCAGGACTCGGGCGATGCCCGGGCCATGGCCGCCTCGGTGCAGATAGGCTCCCTGGTCAAGCTGGCCACCACGGGCTCGGTGGCCTTCGGGCTCATCAGCGGGCTCTCCATCCCCCGCCCGGCCTACCCCCTTTCCACCAATGATCTCAAGATGATGGAGATCGAACTCCTGGGCGAGGCCATGGCCGGTCCGGGCGGTCAGGTGCGCTTCCAGCGGGGGGTTTCGCTATACCCCAGCCTGGGCGCGCCCATCCTCACCGCCGGGCCCGAGGACCTGGCCGAGCTCTACACCAAGGGCAACGATTCCAACGTGCAGATCGGGGCCATCCGCCAGGAGTCCTCCCTGCCGGCCTACATCGCCACCGATGACATCTTCGGCAAGCATTTCGCGCTCTTGGGCAACAGCGGCACCGGCAAGTCCTGCGCCATCACCGCCATTTTGCGCGCCGCCCTCAACCAGCACCGCGAGGGCCACGTGGTGATCCTGGACCCCCACGACGAGTACGCCAAGGCCTTTGGCAACGCGGCCGAGGTCATCGGACCGGACAAGCTCAAGCTGCCCTACTGGCTACTCAACTCCGAGGAGATCGTCAAGGCGCTGTGCAGCCAGGAGGAGGCCCTCAAGGAAGTGGAGGCGCCAATCCTCAAGGAAGCCATCGTGGCGGCCAAGAACGAGCACCCGGACAACAAGAACCTCTACGCCAAAATCACGGTGGACACCCCGGTGCCCTACTCCCTGGCGGCCATGGTGGGCAAGCTCAAGGCGGCCATGGGCCGGCTCAACCGCCCCGAGGGCTCCCAGCCCTACTTGCGCATCATCTCCCGGGTGGAGTCCCTCCAGCGCGACCGGCGCTTCGCCTTCATGTTTAGCAGCGTCATGGGCCAGGACTACATGGAGCAGATCCTGGGGCGCATCCTCAGGATCCCGGTGGAAGGCAAGCCCGTGGCCATCATCCCCCTGTCGGGCATCCCCTCGGAGATCGTGGACGTGGTGGTCTCCCTGGTCTGCCGCCTCATCTTCGACTTCGCCCTGTGGAGCGAGCGCGCCTCGGCGGTGCCCATCCTGCTGGTCTGCGAGGAGGCCCACCGCTACGCCCCCCGCGACCCCTCCCTGGGCTTCGCGCCCACCCGCCGGGCTATCAGCCGCATCGCCAAGGAGGGGCGCAAGTACGGGGTGGGCATGGGGCTGATCACCCAGCGCCCCTCGGAAATATCCGAGGCCATCCTCAGCCAGTGCAACACCCTGTTCGCCATGCGCCTGAGCAACGACAAGGACCAGGACTTCGTGATGGCCGCCCTGCCCGAGAGCGCCCTGGGGCTCATCAAGGCCCTGCCGGCCCTGCGCACCCAAGAGGCCATAGTCACCGGCGAGGGGGTCAACTTCCCGGTGATCATCCGTTTCGCGGACCTGGACCAGGCCATCCGGCCCAAGAGCAACCTCTTGCGGGTGTCCGAAGGCTGGCGCCGCGACCCCGCCGCCGGCCTAGTGGCCCAGACCGTGGAGCGGTGGCGCAACCACGGCAATTAGTTAATTTAGCTTGTCAAAATAAGAGCTGGGCCCCACTCGGGCCCGGCTCTTGTCTATATTAGAGTGTTTACTGCGATTCAAATATTTTTGCTGGCCCCGACAGCTCGCTGTCGGGGTCGCGCAGCGACAGGAAATCCTCTTAAAGCAATCGCTCTAAGATTGACCTCTCAGCCGCGCGATGCGCTCTTCCAGCGGCGGATGCGAGGCGAACAGCCGCATCAGGCTGCGCCCCCGGCGATCTCCCTCGCCGCCCCGGCCCGCCCAGGGGGGCCGCGTCGATTTCAAAGCGGTTTTCTAAGGCAGGGGTTGGAAGGCCTTGCCGTCCCAGCGCCAGGAGCGGGTGATCTCCTTGCCCAAAGTGTTGTCATACTGCGAGGCGCTGATCACCCCGCCTTGGGCCCGGATGGCCTTGGTGCTGTTGACGTGCCCCGTCCCGGAGACGAACAAGCCCACGCCCCCGGCCAGAGGCAGCTCGCGCAGGCGGCCGCCCCAGTCCAGACCGAACATGCGGTACAGGTTGCCGTTGCAGGAGCCGTACTGCCCCAGGTTGAACTCCAAATTGCCGTCGCCGTCGTAGTCAGCGGTTACGATCTTCAACGGGGCCCAGAAAAAGATATCCTCGCCCCGGCCCAACAGCTCAACAGCCCCCCGCCGGTCCAGAAGCTCGGCCCCGCGCCACACCCTGAGCTCGAAGCTCCCTTGCCACTGATCTCCGGCCCCGCACCAGGGGTCCGCGTCGTGCACCCGCCGCCCCTCCAGCAACACCACCTCCACCCGCTCCCGGGCGCCATCGCCGTCCAGGTCGGCGCTGAGGGCGGAGATAACCTTGGCCCCCCCGGCGGCGGAGGCCAGGGGGAATAGCAGCACGAACAACAGGGATATCAACAGGCTTTTCATGGCTCTAAGTATAAAAGGGCCTGGCCCTGCGGGCAAACGGCAAGAGTTTCCTGGCGAAGTATTGACAATAACATAATGTTTTTTATACTTTTCGGTAGCCGCCCTTTCGCAGCCCCGTAACCGAAACGTGTCATGGCCTTTGCCCAAGGTCCGCGATTAGCCATGAACCATAGGCCTTTTGGTTTACAACTCGACCCCTTCGGGCCGGAACCGGACCCCCGCTTCGTGGTGCTCACGCCGCCGCACCGGGAGGCCCTGGCCACCCTGGTCTATGCCTTGGACCAGCGGGAGGGCTGGGCCCTCTTGCACGGCTCGGCCGGCCTGGGCAAGACCACCATCCTCCAGGCCCTCATGCTCCAGCTCGGGCCGGAGGTCATCAGCGCGGTGGTGTCGCGGCCTTATCTCAAGGTGCTCCCCTTATGCAACCAGATCGCCCTGGCCCTGGGGCTGGGCGGCCCTTATGACAGCAAGGGCCCGTTTTTAGACGACTTTAGGTCCCGCCTGGATACCATGCGCGCCCAGGGCCAAAGCTTGCTCCTGGTCATCGACGATGCCCAGATGTTGCCCCCCGATCTGCTCACCGAGGTGCGCCTTCTGGGCAACGAGGACCAGGGTTCGCCCCGGGTGCTCAACCTGTTCCTCTCGGCCCGCCCGCTCATCCAGGTGCAGATGGAGCGGGGCCACGAGCTGGCCCTGCGCCAGCTCCTGCGCCGCCAGCCCAAGCTGCTCCCCCTGGACGCCGCCGAGGCCATGAACTACGTGGCCAAGCGCCTGAGCATCGCCGGGGGCGACCCGGACCTTTTCCAGCCCGACGCGTTGCGCCTGATCCACCAGGAAGCCCACGGGGTGCCCCGGGCCATCAACCGCCTCTGCGGCCTATGCCTGAGCGCGGCCGCCGAGGCCGGGGCCGCGCCCATCGGCCCGGACACGGCGCGCGCGGTCCTGGAAAAAGCCCCCCGCCTGGAAGCCGCGCCGGGGCAGGGCTGGCTGGCCCCGAACGAAACCGCTCCGCCCCCCCAGCCCATGCCCCTGGACCAGGACGGGTTCCCCACCCCGGAGCACCCCTGGGACGCCTGCGCCCATCCCCATCCCCGCCCGGAGCCGACCCCGGAGGAGCAGGCCCTGGAAAACCGCCTGATGAACCGCTGCGCCAACCTCTACCGGGGCCAGAGCTGGTGGGAGAAGACCACCGCCTTCACCGTGGAGTGGGACAACCTGCGCCGCCGCCGCCTGGGGCTGCTGGGCCCTGCCTTCCCCAGCTTCTGCCCCCGCTGGGTGGATGCCCGCTGGGGATCGCTGAACCTGGGACGCCGCGCGGCGGACTACGAGGGCGCCATATACACCGACTGGATCGCGGCCCAGTACCGCCGGGTGCTGGGCGAATCCCTGGGAGAGCTGCCCCTGAGCGAGCTGAGCAGCCCGGCGGCGGTGGCCTATTGGCGCGAGGAGGCGGCCGGCCAGGAGCCCGCCCCCCCGGCCCCGGTGGCCGCGCCCTTCGACGGCTGGGACGACTTCGACCCCGAACGGCCCGAGCACGCCGCCCACGCCGGCAAGGCGGTGGACGAGCTGTTCGACCTGGCCTCCTATGTCTGCGCCGACGAGCGCAAGACCGCCGAGGACCTGGTCACCGAGGCGGTGTGCCAGGCGGTGTTGCCCCTCAAGGCCCTGCGCGGCCTGCCCGCGGTGCAAAAATTCGTGTCTCAGTCGCTGAGCCGCCGCGCGGACGCCGCCCCGGCCCAGGCCTCCGAGCCGCCCCCCGGCGAACACCCGCCCCTGATCATCTAGCCCGGGCTTGACACGCGCCGCCCGGCGGGGGTTATGGTGAATCGATACCGGGATCAAGGGGGTTTGATATGTCCGAGCAAAAGGTGGGCGAGGTCTTCAAGTTCTTCGCCAAACCCATGGTGGCGGCGATCAAGATAACCGCCGGCACGGTGGCCAAGGGCGACACCCTGCACTTCGCGGGGCACACCACCGACTTCGACGCGCCGGTGGATTCCATGCAACGAGAGCACGACACCATAGAAGAGGCCGGGCCGGGCCAGTTAGTGGGCATCAAGGTGCCCGAGCGCTGCCGCCCCGGCGACGAGGTGTACAAGAAAGCCTGAGCCCCACACCGCCCCATCATCCGGAGCGCCTCATGAGCACCTATCCCCATCTCTTCTCGCCGCTGGACCTGGGCGGGCTGCATCTGAACAACCGCGTCACCATGGCCCCGCTCTATCTGGGCTACGCCCGGGCCGACGGCCTGGTCAACCGCCGCCTGCGCGACCACTACGCCGAGCTGGGCGCTTCGGGCGCGGCCATGATCATGGTGGAGAGCGCCTCGGTGCATCCCCGGGGCGCGGGCACCCCCTACACCTTGCGCGCCGACCACGACGAGTTCATCGATGGCCTGAGCCGTCTGGCCGAGTTGATCCACCAAGGCGGGGCCAAGGCGGGCTTGCAGATCAACCATGCGGGCCGCTTCGCCCACCATGGCGGGGTGCCCCTGGCCCCATCGGCGGTGCCGGTGGGCGAGATGACCCCCATGGCTATCGAACGCGACGATTTGCCCGAGCTGGCCGATTATTACGCCGAGGCTGCCTGGCGGGTGAAGCGGGCGGGCTTCGACCTGGTGGAGCTGCACGGAGGCACCGGCTACCTGCTCTCCGAGTTCCTCTCCCCCCGCACCAACACCCGCGGGGACGAGTACGGCGGCTCCCTGGAAAACCGCCTGCGCTTCCCCCTACAGGTGATCGAGGGCGTACGCCACGCGGTGGGGCCGGACTATCCCATCGGCTACCGCTATTTGGCCGACGAGTGGCTGCCCGACGGCTTCCAGCTGAGCGAAGCGATTTTGGCCGCGCCCATCCTGGCCCGGACGGGCCTGGCCTATCTCTCGGTCATGGGCGGCACCTACGAGTCGTTCTTTTTGCCCGAGCGCCAGGCCCAGGAAAAGGAGCCCGGCTACATGCTCTCCCTGGCCGCGGCAGTGAAAAAGGCGGTGGATATCCCGGTGATCGCGGCCGGGCGCATCCAGGACCCGGCCCTGGCCGAAAAGGCCATCGCCGAGGGCCAATGCGACCTGGTGGGCCTGGCCCGGGTGCTCCTGGCCGATCCCCGCTGGCCCAAGAAGGCATTGGAGGGCCGGGAGGATGAGATCGTGGCCTGCCAGCCCACCTGCAACCTGTGCTTCTCCCGGGTGGGCAAGGGCCTGCCTATCTTCTGCTCCCAGTGGCCGGCGGACAAGCGCGAGCGCTTCGCCACCCGCGACTAAACCGGAGAAAAGCATGCGCCTGCCCCGCCTCGCCCTGATCGCCCTGGCCGCTCTCGGCGCCCTGGGCCTGGCCCTGTCTCCGGCTCTGGCCGCGCCCTGCCTGGTCACCGCCACGCTGCCCGTGGCCGGAGCCGAGGCGGTAAACCCCGGCCTCAAGGCCATTACGGTCAGCTTCAACCAGGCCATGCTGCCCGGCTCCTGGTCTTTCGTGAAAAACCCCAAGCTGGGCCGCTTCCCTCGGCTGGCGGGCAAGCCTCAGTTCACCAGCCCCAAGACCTGCGTGCTGCCCGTGGCCCTGGAGCCCGGCGTCACCTACGCCGTGGGCATCAACACCGAGGGCTACGGCAACTTCCGGCCCGCCGCATCGCCCAAGACGCCCTGCGCCAGCTATCAGATGATTTTTACGACAGCGAAGTGAGAGGGGGCTCCTCGCCCCGGAGCAAGGACCACACCTCCAGCGGCTTATCAAAGCCCTTGAACTGGTGCGCCCCCCGGGGGTGAGCCTGCCACAGGTGCTTGGTCAGCTCGTGGGTGGTTTGGCTGATGAGGATGTCCCCGCCCGTGGCCAGGTCGGCCAGGCGGGCGGCCAGGTTGGTCACCGCGCCCGAGGCGGTGTAGGTCATGCGCGCGGCGCTTCTTCCCGCGAAGCGCGAGAAGCCCACCAACGCCTGGCCCGAGTTGACCCCGATGTTCACCCTCAGCGGCTGGGCCTGGTCCCCCAGCATCCGCCCATTGGCCGCGGCCGTGGCCTGGATGTCGAAAGCCGCTTCCACCGCTTTCTTGGCCCCGGCCGCCGGGTCGTCGTCCACGAAGATGATCATCAGCCCGTCCCCGGCGGTTTCGTTGATGTCCCCGCCCGAGCGCTGGATGGGGTCCACGAAGCTGGAGAAGTAGGACTCCACCAGGCCGCTGACCTCCTCCTCGGGCATCCGGCTGAACAGGCTGGAATAGCCCTCGATGTCCACGAACAATACCGACACCTGCCGCCACTGCTTGCCCCCGGTCAGGCCCTCGGGCTCCTGCTCGGCCAGGCGGCGCACCGCGTGAGGCACGAAGGGGGTGAGCGAGCTGAGGGTCTGGCCGATGCGCAGCTTCTCCTGGGTCACCTCCCAGTGCAGCTTGGCGGCCAGGAGATGGTTGCCCGCGATGTCGGCCATGTCGCGCATGAGGAAGAACTCGCGCCGGGTGAAGCGCGCTCCCGGCTCGATGAGCACCGTGCCCACGGCCAGGGGCTCGCCCCGCACCATGATGGGCGTGGCCGCCTCGGGCCCGGTCGATATGACCCCGCCGTCGGGCCGGGTCACCGAGCCCGCCTGATTGAGCACCACCGCCTTGTGCTGCCGTAGCGCCTTTTGCACCGCCGTGCGGTTGCGCTTGCAGCTCAGGCAATTGCGGGGGGTGTCGTAGAGATCGCATTGCAGGGGCCGGGTGTAGGAGCCGGCCTCGGGGTCCAGGAGCAGGATGCAGGCCTCCATGGCTCCGGGGATCAGGCGCTTGGCCTCGGAGCGCACCGCCTCCAGGATGTGGTTCACCTCCAGGTCGGCGGCCAGCTCCGCGCCCAGGCGGCGGTAGAGCAGGTAGCGCTCGCGGAAGTGCTTTTCCACTCGGCCTCCGGCCCCTAGTCTTTTTGGAGCAGCGCGGCGATCTTCTCCTGGTCGCTCCGTTCCAGGTAGGGGTGCATGGGCAGGCTGAAGACCCGCCCGGCGGCGAACTCGGCCACCGGGAAGTCGCCGGGGCGATAGCCCAAATGCTCGTACACCGGCTGCAAGTGCACCGGCTCGGGATAGTGCACCGCGGTGGGCACCCCGGCCGAGGACAGCTTGTCGCGCAAGGCCGCGCGGTGCTCGCCGTCCTTGGCCAGGACCGAATACTGCGCCCAGGCCGACACGCAGCCCTCGGGCAGGCGCGGGGTCTCCACCTGGCTCCCGGCCAACAGCTCGCTGTAGCGCGCCGCCGCCTTGCCCCGCAGCTCCAGCTCCTCGGAGAATATCTCCAGCTTGGCCAAGAGCACCGCCGCTTGCATGGTGTCCAAACGGGCGTTGAGACCGATGCGCAGGTGCTCGTAGGCGTGGCGGCCGCTGCCGTGCACCCGGAGCGATACCATGCGGTCGGCCAGCTCAACGTCGTCGGTGAAGACCATGCCGCCCTCGCCGTAGGCCCCCAGGGGCTTGGCCGGGTAGAAGGAGGTGCAGCCGATGGCCCCGAAGCTCCCGGCCGCCTTGCCGCCGCGGCTGGCGCCCATGGACTGGGCCGCGTCCTCGATCACCGCCAAGCCCTCGGCCTCGGCGATCTCGCCGATGGCCGCGTAGTCGGCGGGCAGGCCGTAGAGGTCCACCGCCACTACCGCCTTGGGCTTGAGCGGCCCCACGCCCGCCTCGGGCAGGGGGTGCAGGCGCGGGTCGCCCTTGCGCAGGGCCACCACCGCCCGCTCCAGCTTCACCGGGTCCAGGTTGAAATCCTCGCTGGCGATGTCCACGAACACCGGGGTGGCCCCCACCAGGCTCACCGCCTCGGCGCTGGCGAAGAAAGTAAAGGCCGGCACCAGCACCGCGTCGCCCCGCCCGATGCCCAGGGCCATGAGCGCCAGCAAGAGCGCGTCGGTGCCCGAAGCGCAGCTCAGGGCGCGGGCCGTGCCCGCCCGCGCGGCCATCTGCTTCTCCAGCTCGCCCACCTCCGGGCCCATCACGTAGGCACCGTGATCCAGCACCTTTTTGAGGTTGGCTTCGATCTTCTTGCGGATGCGCTTCTGTTGGGTGGCCAGGTCGATGAACTGCATGGTTTGTCGGTCTTTCTCTCGGGTTTCCGGCGGTTCGCTCGCCCCGCCAAGGGGCTTGTCACATTTTAACCCATGAACCGCCCCGCGCCACCGTCCCTCGTTCGTGGCGGCCGACCTTGCATGGGAAAAGACAGGAAGAGGTTGGTGAACAAAGTCTGCCTGGCTGATCCGTGGGTCAAGATGGCGACTGGTGGCTGGGGGTGGCAGCCGGTGTCACGTTGTGGCAGTCCGTGGCTGCTCCCGGCTACCGTCCCTCTGTTACGAGAGCATCCGCCGCACCCCTGCCCAATACAGAAACGGAAGGTCATTGCGAGGGCCGCCGCTTCTCGCGATTACTGACTTTTCCTTTGTTCCGCTTCCTCCTCGTTTCCCCCAAACCCCCACCGGCGGGGTCGGCTCGGGGCCGGCATCTCCCCAAATCACCCCAGCCTGCCTCCCTCGGGCCGGTTGACATTTTGCCGAACCCATCTCCATTCGCCCAGGTCAGCGAGAACGCCCTGCCAACGAGCCTCCCTCGTTGGCCCCACCCCTTATGCCGGCCCTGGGTGACCCCGGCAAAAAAGCGCCCTTCTTTTTCTTTTCTTCCCCCCGGATCGTCCGGGGGCCGGCCTAAAAAAGAACCCGCCCCCCGGTTTGCACCGGAGGGCGGGTTTACTTACTCAATCGCTCAGCGGCCGGGGCCGCTAAGCCACAGGCGGCTTACTTGCCGTCGATGGACTGATAGTAGTCCATGAGGATCTTGGCCACCTCGGGACGGGAGAACTCGGGCGGGGGCGCGATGCCCTGGCCCAGCATCTCGCGGACCTTGGTGCCCGACAGCAGGACGAAGTCTTCCTTGGTGTGACCCTCGGGAGCGTCCTTCATCATGATGACCTTGTCCAGCTTCTTGGAGTAGGCGGTGTGGTCGGCCTTGTAGATCTCGATGTCCAGGGCGTCGGCCGGCACCTCGTCGTCGAAGATGGTCTGGGCGTCGAAGCCGCCGTAGTAGTCGCCCACGCCAGCGTGGTCGCGGCCCACGATCAGGTGGGTACAACCGGTGTTCTGGCGGAACACGGCGTGCAGCACGGCCTCGCGGGGGCCGGCGTAGAGCATGTCGAAGCCGTAACCGGTCACCAACACGGTGTTGGGCTCGAAGTAGAGCTCCACCATCTTGCGGATGCAGGCGTCGCGCACGTCGGCGGGAATGTCGCCGGCCTTCAGCTTGCCCAGGAGCATGTGGATCAGGATGCCGTCGCACTTCAGGTCGTTGTAGGCCATGCGGCAGAGCTCTTCGTGGGCCCGGTGCATGGGGTTACGAGTCTGGAAAGCCACGACCTTGGACCAGCCCAGCTTTTCCATGTCCTCGCGGATCTCGTAGGCGGTCTTGAAGGTGCCTTCGAAGTCCTTCTCGAAGTAGGAGTAGCTCAGGACCTTGATGGGACCGGAGATGCAGGTCTTGCCGACGCTGTTGAAGGCCTTCACGCCGGGGTGGGCCATGTCGTCGGTGCGGTAGATCTTGTCGGTCATCATGGCCATCTCCTCATCGGAGAAGGTCTCGACGGCCGTGACGTCCTGGATGGCCAGAACCGGGTTGCCGGCCACGTTGGGGTCGCGCAGGGCGATGCGGTCGCCGGCCTTGATGGCGCCGGCGTCCTCGACCATGTTCAGCACCGGGGTGGGCCAGAACAGGCCGGAGGCGGTCTTCATTTCCTTGGCCACGCCCAGGGCGTCGGCCTTGCTCATGTAGCCTTCCAGGGGGGTGAAGTAACCACCACCCAACATCACGGCGTTGCCGGCCGCGGCGGAGCTGACGGTGATCGAAGGCAGCGACATGGCCTCCTTGGCCAGATCGGCGCGCTGAGCCTCGTCCATCACGAACAGCGGCTTCAGATTACCGCCGCCATGGGGTTTGATAAGTGCCATTTGATAAAGCCTCCTTACGCTGGTTACATGCGCCCCACGACGGGGCGCCCGCCGCGAGGCGGGTAATTCCTATCGATCTTCATTGTCCGGGCCGGCGGCCCGGCGTAGCTTGCACCGGCCACCTTGTGCCTTTTGGCACTTTAGTGGTCAAAAACTTGGGGCCCAGTAGGCCCTCTCGGTTCACCCCGGCCGCCGGCTAACACCCGCCGCCAGAGTTCTCGTTCCGGTTTATACGAGTCTTGGCTACCTTAAATAGAGTGTCCAACGGTGTCAAGCCTAAAGTAGATGGGCGTAAGGGGAGTTCAGGCCTCCTCGCGCTCCCGGCGCAGCTCGGCCAGACGGGCGTATTTACGCCAGGTGTAGCCCGCCTCCTCCCGCGCGGCCCGCCATCCGGCGGCCCCGTCCAAGAAACCCAGCCGGATCACATACCTGGACGCGAAATTCCCCACCGCGTGCAGCGCCCCGGCCAGCTTGCCCTCGCTGCGCCCGGCGGCCAGCATGTTCCGAGCCCCGGCCTCGGCATAGCGGGCGGCCCGCTGGCGGTATTCGTCCACCGAATCATAGGAATAATGGTCGTAGAGGCACTCGTGCAGCCGTCCCACCGGGCCCTGAACCTCCAGGCGCTCGTGCACCTCCTGGCGGGCCCAGCGGGCCGAACCCCGGCGGTAGAGGCGCAGGTTCCATTCCGGGTAAAAGCCGCCCCAGCGCAGCCAGGACCCGAAGAACCACACCCGGGAGGGGAGGTGGTAGGCCTCCACCCCGGGCTCGGGGTTGGCCTTGAATCCCTTGAGCACCTGGATGCAGGTGTCGTTGATCACCTCGTCGGCGTCCAGCATGAGTATCCAGTCGCCGCTGCATTTTTCGGCCAGGAAGTTGCGCTGGTCGGCGTAACCGGTCCAGGCCCGGTGATAGACCTTGGCCCCGGCCTTTTCCAACAATTCCACCGTGCGGTCGCTGGAGCCCGAGTCCACGGCCACGATCTCGTCGGCCACCGCGGCCACGGCCCCCAGCCAGCGAGGCAGGTTCTTTTCCTCGTTCTGCACGATTATGGCCACCGACAGCTTCAACATGGCTTTTAGCCTACCACCGGCTCTTGGCGCGGGTCAGCTTGAGGCCGAAGTCCAGCCCGGTGTCCGAGCGCTTGACGATGATGCGACCCACGGCCAGGGGGTCGCTGGCATCGTTGAGCATGGCGGGCTTGGTGGAGCAGGCCGCCGCGAAGCCCGCCGCTTTCACCGCGTGTTGCACCCGGTGGTCGAACAGGCCGTAGGGATAGGAAAATACCTTGGGCGGCTCGCCCAGCAGTTCGGCCAGGGTGTCGCGGCAGGCGGCCAGGTTGGCGGATAGCGCCTCATCGTCCAGGCTGGTCAGGTCCACATGCTCGTGGCCATGCCCCCCGAACTCCACCCCCTGGGCTGCCAGCTCCCTTATCTGCTCGGCGCTCATCAGCGGCGCGCTGGGGATGCCCTTGTCCGCGTCCCATACATTGGAGCCCGCCAGCTGGCTGGTCACCACGAACACCGTGGCGTTCATGCCCCGCGCCTTGATGAGCGGCCAGGCGGTTTCCAGGAAGTCCTGGTAGGCGTCGTCAAAGGTGAGCACCGCCGCCTTGGCCGGGCGGTCGGGCCCCAGGGCCCGGCCCAGGCTGATACCGGCGTAGCCCCGCTTTTGCAGGAGGTCCAGCTGCGCGGCCAATTGCTTGGGCCGCACCCGGAGCTTGGGCAGAGGGGTGTTTTCTAGGTCTTCGCGAATCTGGTGGTACATGAGCACCGGGGTGCCCGTCTGCCGGGGCCGCCACCAGTGCCAGCGGGCCGAGAAGCCCGCCGCCCCCAGGCCGGCCGCCAGCCACCACCAGATCATGCGGCCCCCTTGGCGGCCAGCACCTTGGTGTAGATGGTCTCGGTGAGGGTGAGCATGTGCTCCAGGGAGTGGGAGGCCAATACCATCTCCCGCCCTTGCCGGGCCAGGCGCGCGGCCAGCTCAGGCTCGTCCAACATGCGGGCCACCCCAGCGGCCAGGGCCGAGGCGCTGCCCGGCTCCACCAGGATCCCGGTGTCCATGTTGCGCACCACCTGGCCCACGTCGCCCGCATCGGCGGCCACCACCGGGCGCTCGGCGGCCATCTGCTGGAGCACCGCCTGGGGCACGCCCTCGTTCTTGTCGCTGGCCAGGACGCACACGTCGCACAGGGGCAGGATGCGCTCCACGTCCGGCCTCATGCCGGTCATGCGCACCGCGTCCGCGAGCCCCATGCTCTGCACCAAGGCGCGAATCTCCTCTTCCTTGGGCCCGCCGCCCACCAGCATGAACTGGATCCGGCGGCCGGCGGCTAGCAGCTCCTGGGCCATCTGCAAGAAGAGGTCATGCCGCTTCCAGGAGCGCAGGATGGCCACGATGGCCACCACCGGCGTCCCCGGCTCGAGGCCCAGCTCGCGGGCCAGCCCGGGGTCGGGCTGGGCGGGAGCGTAGCGGCTGGTGTCCACCCCGGTGGGCACCGAGAACACCCGGGCCGCGGCCAGGCCGTAGTCCTGGATCAGATGCCGCCGGATGCCTTCCCCGGTGGTGGTCACCGCCTGAGGCAAACGGTAGACGAAGTTGAAGGGATGGTTGGGCACCTTGGCCGAGAGGTGCCGGGTGCGCACGTTGGCCACCCCGCTCAGGCGGCAGGCCATGCCCCCCACCCAGCCGTCCACCGAGGAGTGAGTGTTAAGAACGTCGGTGCGCTCGCGCTTCATCAGGGCCATGAGGCCCCGGATGGCCGCGAGGTCCCAGGGGCCGCGCATGTCCAGGGGATGAAAGACGAGCCCGGCCTCCTCGGCGGCCTGCCGCAGCTTGCCGATGGGGCAGCCGCACAGGGCCACCTGGTGCCCCCGGGCGGCCATGCCCTGGCACTCGGTGAGGATGCGGATCTCCTGCCCACCCCAGCCGTTGGACCATTCCGTGTGAATTATGTTCAGAGGCTTCATGCTGCCTGTTCTTACGCCGGGACAATCCCGGCGTCAACCTTTGGCCCGGCGCGGCCTATCCCGGTTTGACATTCCCGCTTCATAGGCCGATACTGCACCCGGAGGATGTCCTTGGACCTGGAACAAAGTCAACTGCTTAAAGAGCTTTGCCGCCGCTTGGGCCATGAGTTCGCCAACCAGGCCCTGCTTCGGCAGGCGCTCCGGCACTCATCCTACATCCATGAGCACCCCGAAGAGGACGGCGACAGCTACGAGCGCCTGGAATTCCTGGGCGACGCGGTGCTGGAGCTAAGCATCACCGAGATGCTCTTCGCCCGCTTCCCCGAGGCCAGCGAGGGCCAGCTCTCCAAGGCCCGGGCCGGGGTGGTCAACGAGAACCGCCTGGCCTCCACCGCCCGCGACCTGGGCATCGGCCCCTGCCTTATGCTGGGGCGCGGCGAGGAGTTGCAAGGCGGACGCGACAAGCCTTCCATCCTGGCCGACGTGGTGGAGTCCCTGGCCGCGGCCATATACCTGGACGCCGGCCTGGAGGCGGCCCGCCGGGTGCTCCTGGATCTCCTGGGCCCGGCGGCGGAACGCGCCCTGGAGCGCGCTCCCAAAAAGGACTTCAAAACCCGCCTGCAAGAGGAGGTTCAGGAGCGCCTGCATCTGACCCCGGTCTACGAGATGATCGAGGCCGAGGGCCCGGACCACGCCAAGGTCTTCACCGTGGCGGTGATCATCGGCGAGCGCTCCGTGGCCTCGGGCAAGGGCCGCAGTAAAAAAGAGGCCGAGCAGGAGGCCGCCTGCGCGGCCCTGGACTGCTGGCGCGACCTTTCCCCGGACGAAGCCTAAACTCCCAGTTGCAGCCGCAACGACTCCGCGCAACGATCCGCCGTATGCCCGTCCCACAGGGGCGGCACCTGGCCGTGGGGCCAGTCCCCGGCCAGGACCTCGCGCACCCCGTCGCCGATCTGCTCCACCGTAACCAGCCGGTTGGTTCCCAGCTCCACGGTCACCGGCCGCTCGGTGGAGGGCCGCACGGTCAGGCAAGGCAAATGCAGATAGGTGGTCTCCTCCTGGATGCCGCCCGAGTCGGTAATCACCAAGCGGCAGCCCAGCACAAGGCTCATGAAATCCAGATAGCCCTGGGGCTCCAGCATGATCAGCCCGCCCGCCTCGATGAGCCTGCCCAGGAGGTCGAAGCTCTCCAGACGCGCCCGGGTGCGGGGGTGGGCCGGGAAGACCAGGGGCAATTGCCCCGCCGCCTCGGCCAGGGCCTCGGCCAGCTTGGCCAGGGCCTGGGGATGGTCCACGTTGCCCGGCCGGTGCAGGGTCACCACGCCGTAGCCGCCCTGGGCCAGGCCATGGGCCTCCCAGGCGCGGCGGGCCTCAATGGCCGGGCGCACCATCTCCAGCGAGTCGATCATGATGTTGCCCACCAGCTCCACGCGGGCCGGGTCCACCCCCTCGCGGGCCAGGTTGGCGTCGCCGTCGTCCGAAGGCGTCCACAACAGATCGGCCAACTGGTCGGTGAGGATGCGGTTCTGCTCCTCGGGCATGTCGCGGTCCCAGGAGCGCAGCCCGGCTTCAAGGTGAGCCAGGAACACCCCCGCCCGCCGGGCCACCAGGGCGCAGGCCAGGGTGGAGTTCACGTCGCCCACCACCACCACCGCGTCCGGCTTGGGGCCCTCGTTGATCAGCTTTTCATAGGCCATGAGGCAGCGGCCGATCTGGTCGCCGTGGCCGCCGGAGCCCACCCCCAAATGGGCGGCCGGGTCGGGCAGGCCCAGGTCCGCGAAAAACGCCGCGCTCATGTTGTAGTCATAATGCTGGCCGGTGTGCACCACCGCCGGGCAACACCACTCCAGGGGCTCCAAGGCCCGGTAGAGCGGAGCCACCTTCATGAAGTTGGGCCGGGCCGCGGCGATGAGATGCACCAGCTTCTCAGCCACGCCGCCCTCCCCGGCTCGCGGCCAGCCACCAAATCAGCGGCGGCGCGGTGAGCAGGATCAAGGCGGCCAGGCCCATCTGCCAGCCGCCGGGGAACATGGCCGTGCTCCAGGCGATGAGGGCGTAGAGCCCCAGGATCCCGCCCGCGATTACCGCGATCAAGGCCGCCTTGCTCCCTTGCTTGGCCTGGGTCTGCTCTTTGTCCATGCCGCCTCCCGGTCGTGGCTCCCATATTAGCGTTTAGCGGGGCAAAAGGACAGGCCCCGGAGCGTGAGTTCCGAGACGCCAGGAGACAGAAAAATGGTTGGGAAATAAAAAGCCCGTCAGGCAGAGGCCGCGCTGGGATGCACCTTCACCTCGCGCTCCAGCCGCCCGGACAGCTTTTGGCGGGCGGTCTCCAGGTCAAAATCCTCCTGCAGGCCGGTCCAGAACCTGGCCGACATGCCGAAATAGCGGGCCAGGCGCAGGGCGGTATCCGCGGTCAGGGCCCGCTTGCCGTGCACGATCTCATTGATGCGGCGCGGCGACACCCCGAGGTCGCGGCCCAGGCGGTTCTGGCTCAGGCCCAAGGGGCGCAGGAACTCCTCCAAGAGCACCTCGCCGGGATGCACCGGCGGGAGTGATTTTTCCTTCCTAACCATTTCCATCCCTGCCTTACTCGTAAGCTTCAATGATAATCGACCATTTCCACTTCATCTGCCGTGGCGTTCGCTTCTTGCCAGACGAAGCAGATGCGAAAGCGGGCATTGACCCTGATGCTGTAGGAGCCTTGCCGGTCGCCCAGCAAAGCCTCTAGCCGGTTGCCTGGCGGTACCCGTAAATCGTTCAAGTCCGCCGAGTGATGAAGCATCATCAGCTTGCGCCGGGCTGCCCGCTGCACCTCCGGCGGGAAACGCCGGGACACCATGCCTTCGAAAATTTTGCGCGTCTCTTTGCACTTAAACCCAACTATCATCTTCCCCCCACCTGTCCGCTTTGCGGACAGCCAACTAATTTATATAACGCGTAACGTTATATGTAAAGATTTTTTCCACCAATCGTTGACCCCCAAAAATCCTTCTTGCCAGGCGATACGGGCCGTGCTACAAACCTCTGCGAGCCGGGCCACCGCCCGGCCGCCCATCGTGGCAAGGAGATATCGCCGGCGACACCATGAGCAACAGCATCTCCCATAGCTCCCCCGCCCAGGCTTATCTCTATTCCTACGACTATCGGCCGCCCCGCGGCTGAACTACCCCCATACATACACCCCCATACCCCCTTTTTAGACCGACAGCTATATAGGCGCGCCCGGAATCTGTGACCATAAGCGCGGGCCGCCGCCCTCAACTTGGAGTGCGACATGTTTATCAGCAAGCTCGTGCGGGCCTGGTCCCTGGCCCTGATCCTTTGCCTGGGCCTGGCCGTGGCCGCCCCGGCCGCCACCACCCTGACCTACAGCAACTTCTTCCCCCCCACCCACGCCCAATCCAAGCTGGCCCAGGCCTGGTGCGATGCGGTGACCAAGGCCACCGACGGCGCGGTGAAGTTCCAGTACTTCCCCGGCCAGACCCTGACCAAGGCCAACCAATCCTATGACGGCGTGGTGGGCGGCATCTCGGACATGGCCATGGGCTGCTTCGCCTACACCCGGGGCCGCTTCCCGGTCATGGAGGCCGTGGACCTGCCCCTGGGCTACGTGTCCGGCAGCCAGGCCACCCAGACCGTGAACAACTTCTTCAAGCGCATGAAGCCCAAGGAGCTAAAAGAAGTTGAGGTGATGTACCTGCACGCCCATGGGCCAGGCCTGCTCTTTACCCGCTCGCGCCCGGTGGCCAAGCTGGAGGACCTGAAGGGCCTGAAGATCCGGGCCACCGGCACCTCGGCCCGCACGGTGGCCGCCCTGGGCGGCACCCCGGTGGCCATGCCCATGCCCGAGAGCTACCAGTCCCTGTCGCGCGGAGTGGTGGACGGCTCGGTCTACCCCATGGAGTCCAACAAGGGCTGGCGCCTGGGCGAGGTGGTGGAGCACGGCACCCTGTGCTATCCGGTGGGTTACACCACCACCTTCTTCGTGGTGATGAACAAGGACCGCTGGAAGGCGCTGCCGGCCAAGGTTAAGGAGGCCATCCGCAAGATCAACCAGAGCTGGATCGCCAAGACCGGCCAGGCCTGGGACGAGGCCGACCGCCAGGGCAAGGAGTTCTTCCTGGGCCTCAAGGGCCGCACCCTGATCAGCCTGACCCCGGCCGAGGCCGCCCGCTGGAAGCAGGCGGTGGAGCCGGTCTTGACCGGCTACGCCAAGCAGGTGAGCCAAAAGGGCCTGGACGGCGCGGCGATCCTCAAGGCCGCCCGCGAGGAAGCCGCCCGCCCGGTGCAATAGCGGATTCTCCCGCCTTACCAGGCGGCGCAAATTATGGCCGGGGCCGGTTAATATTCCGGCCCCGGCCATGGTATTCTTGAAGCTCAGGGCGGCGGAATTGCTGCGCCGCGGGAGAAGAAATGACCACCCTGATCATAGCGGTGACCGCGTCCATTCTGATCTCGGCGCTGTGCTCCCTGTTGGAGTCGGTGCTCTATTCCACCAGACTCATCACCCTGGAGGCAGCCGCCGCCCAAGGCAACCGCCTGGCCCGGGCCATGCGTGCCTTCAAGTCCCAGGTAGACCGGCCCCTGGCCGCCATCCTCATCCTCAACACCGCGGCCAACACCGCCGGCGCGGCCCTGGCCGGCTGGGCCGCCGGGCAGGTGTGGGGGGCGGGCTCCCTGTGGGCCTTCTCGGCCTTCTTCACCCTGGCCATCCTGCTGTTCAGCGAGATCATTCCCAAGACCGTGGGCGCGGTGTTCTGGCGGGTGCT
This sequence comes from Desulfarculaceae bacterium, assembly GCA_020444545.1. NCBI lineage: Bacteria > Pseudomonadati > Thermodesulfobacteriota > Desulfarculia > Desulfarculales > Desulfarculaceae > Desulfarculaceae bacterium. The sequence continues at coordinate 651,552 of JAHLKT010000003.1, forward strand.
GTGGGGGCCTTCCATCTACCCCCTCAAGATCATGGTGCTGGTGCTCCGGCCCTTCATCTGGCTGACCCAGGCGGTCACCGGGCTCATCACCGCCCGGCGCAAGAAGGGCTCGTCCATCAGCGAGGACGAGATCGTGGCCGCCGCCCGCCTGGGGGCCAGCGGGGGCGAGATCAGCCGCATGGAAGCGGAGCTGATCAACAACATCATCCAACTGGAAGAGATCACCGCCGAGGACATCATGACCCCCCGCACGGTGATGATGTCCCTGGACGGGGCGCTCACCGTGGACGAGGTGGAACTGCAGGCCCGCCACTGGCCCCACACCCGCCTGCCGGTCTGGCGCGACAATCCGGACCAGGTGGTGGGCTACGTGCTGCAAGACAGCATCTTCCGGTCCGAGAGCCGCGACCAGGACAGGGCCCTGTTCGAGCTGGCCAAGCCGGTGCGCTTCGTGCCGCCGGGCATCAACGCCCTCAAGCTGCTGGCCAGCTTCCTGGGTTCCAAGGAGCACCTGGTCATAGTGGTGGACGAGTACGGCGGGGTCATGGGTCTGGTCACTCTGGAAGACGTGATCGAGTCCCTGGTGGGCTCGGAGATCGTGGACGAGACCGACGAGGAAGTGGACCTCCAAGAAGCGGCCCGCCGCCGGGCCAAGGCGGTGCTCAAGGCCAGCCGGGAAGCATAAGAGATGAGCAACTTTGATTACGACGTTTTGATCATCGGCGGCGGGGGCAGCGCGGGATTTACCGCCGCCACCACGGCCATGAAGAGCGGGGCCAAGGTGGCCATGGTGGAGGGCAGCCGCCTGGGCGGCCTGTGCATCCTGGCCGGGTGTATGCCCTCCAAGACCCTTTTGCACAGCGCGGCCGAGGTCAAGCGCCTGCAAGTGAGCGGACTGGCCGCCTACCCCGAAATCCATCAATACACCCGGGGCGTAGTCAACTACCTGGCCACCGGGCGCGACGCAGCGGTCAAGGCCAAGGCGGCTAAAGGCCTGGAAGTGATCGAGGGGCGCGCCAAGGTCAGCGGCCCCCACGAGCTCATAGTCGAGGGCCGTGTGCTTAGCGCCAAAAGCATCGTCATCGCCACGGGCAGCACCGAGCAGGTGCCCCCGGTGCCCGGCCTGGCCGAGAGCGGCTTCCTGGACTCGGACGCCTTCATGCGCCTGGAGGCCCTGCCCGCCTCCCTGGTGGTCTTGGGCGGCGGCACCCAGGCGGTGGAGCTGGCCCAGTTCAGCGCGCGCATGGGGGTCAAGGTCACCATCATCCAGCGCAGCGAGCATCTCATCAGCAACGAGGACCCCCGGGTGGGCGAGCTCATCGCCCAGGCCCTGGAGGCCGACGGGGCCGAGGTGCTGGTGGGCACCGAGCTCAAGGCGGTCAACCGCTCGGGCGGCGGGGTCAGCGTGGAGTTCGAGCAGGCGGGGCGGCCCCGCTCCGTGAAGGCCGAGGCGCTGCTTCTCTCCCTGGGCCGCCGGGCCAACACCGACGATTTGGGCCTGGCCGAGGCCGGGGTGGAGTTGGGGCGCAAGGGCCAGGTGGTGGTGGACCGCTATATGCGCTCCAGCCTGCCCAGCGTCTATGCGGCGGGCGACGTGACCGGCGGGCCCATGGTGGTCAACCTGGCCGTGCAGCAGGGTAAGGCCGCTGGGTACAACGCCACCCACGACGAGCCCCGGGAGGTGCAGGACCGGGTGCTGCCCCGGGCCATCTTCACCGACCCCCAGTTCGCGCGGGTGGGCCTGAACCACGCCGAGGCCCACGCGGCGGGCCTGGATTTCATCGAGGCCGAGGAAGACCTGGGCGAGATGTCGGTGGCCCGCACCTACCCCCAACCGATAAGCGGCTACCTCACCCTGCGGGCCGAGCGCCAGGGCGGGCGGCTCATCGGGGCCGAGTTGGTGGCCCCCGAGGCCTCGCTGATGATCCACGACATGGCCGTGGCCCTCAAGATGAACGCCACCGCCGGAGACATCGCGGCCATCCCCTACATCCATCCCTGCCTGTCCGAGGCCAGCGAGTTTGCGGCCGGCGGCCTGGCCCGCCAGGTGGAAGACTGAGTTGACCCGCCGCCTGCTGGTCATCGCGGCGGTTCTCATCCTGCTGCTGACCGCCACGGCGGCCCACGCCTGCACCCTGTGGGGCGCGGTGGGCTCGCGCGCGGCCGGAGGCGGGGCCCTGGCGGCCAAAAACCGCGACTGGACCCCAAACAGCCCTGGCCGCTTGGAGCTGGTGAAGCCAAAGGAAGGCCGGGCCTACCTGGCCCTCATGGCCCGAGGCCCCAAAGGCTGGGGAGTGCGCGCCGGGATCAACCAGGACGGCCTAGTAGTGTTCAGCGCCTCGGCCTCGTCCCTGCCCAAGGCCCTGCGCCGCGAGGGCAAGGGGCGCAACCGCCGTTTGCTAGCGGGCTTCGCCTCGGTGGATGCGGTGCTGGCCGAGGCCGCCCTGTTCGGCGGAGCGCGCCCGGCCTTCTATTTTTTGGCCGACCCCCGCCGCCTGGCCGTGGTGGAGGCCGCCCCGGGCGGGGCCTACAAAATAACCAGCGCCCGCGACGGGGTGCTGGCCCACACCAATCATTACCTGGGCCCCGGCTTCGGCCAACACAACCTAAAGCCCGCCAAAAGCAGCCGGGCCCGCCTGGGCTTCATCGACAAGCTCCTGGCCGGGCACCCGGCCCCCTTTACCCTGGCCGATTTCCTGGCCTACAGCCAGGACAAGAGCAACGGCCCGGACCACAGCCTGTGGCGGGTGGGCTCCACGCCCCGGAAAACCCGCACCCTGGCCGGCTTCATCGTGCGCCTACCCGTGAGCGGCCCGCCGGTGGTGGAGGCGCTGGTGGCCAACCCCGGCCAGAAGCCGGAGCGCCATCGCCTGGTGCTCGACGCCGGGTTCTGGCGGGGCGAGGCGGGGATTATCAGGGGGTCTCGTTAGGCTCCGGCTTTTCGTCGCAGGGATACCAGCCCAGGGATTTCATGCAGTCGTTGTAGCGCACCGGCAGCACGCTGCCCAGCACGCCGGCCTTGTTGCGGCAATAGTCCTGGTCCGTGTCCAGGGTGGAATAGTCGTTTAGCTTGTTGCACCACTGGTCCGTGGCGCAGCCGCCCAGGGCGCAGAGCAGCAGCAAAGCGGCGGCCAGGGCGGCGGTGCGTCGAGTGGATTGGGGGGAAGAATTGAGCCTGCGCAAGGGTTGCCCTTTCAAGGTGATCCTTGGTGTTGTTCGGCGGAAAGCCGCCGACGGACAGGGATGAACGGGCAGGAAAGATGCGAACAGCAACCGGGCAGGCCTTTATTCCGAGTAGTATACCCGGTTTTGTTTTTCAAGGCCAAGGGCGCTCCACACGCCGCGCCGCATAAAAATCACCCTATCCCCGGGCGGCATTGTTTATACTCAGCAGGACGCCTCCGGGTACGCCGCCGGAGGGTTTCGCAAACGCGGCGACTGGTTTGAAGGTCTAATGCCGAACAACCTCGCGCACAGGCTGGGGGGCTTTTTCGCGGCCCTTGTGGTCTGCCTGCTCCTGGGCGGCCCGGCCTGGGCCGGGGCCATGCCCCTGCCCCCGGGCATGGACGGCGAGGACACCTTTCCCTGGACCTCGGTGCTCCACGACCCCACGGGCAAGCTGAGCGTGGAGCAAGTACGCGCCGAGCCCTGGGCGGGCCGCTTCCGCCCCTTCGCGGGCGGCCGCACCCATCTGGGGGTGGCCACCGGAGCCTGGTGGCTGCGCCTGGAGGTGCATAACGCCTCGGCCCAAGCCCGCTCCTGGCTGGTGCAACCCACCCATCCCCAGTTCGACCAGGCCGCCATGTTCTGCTTCCCGTCCGCCGGGCCACCCACGGAACTGAGCCTGGGCGACCACGCGCCCTTCACCGCCCGGCCCGTGCCCCACCAGACCAGCGTATTTCCCCTGCGGCTGGCCCCCGGCCAGAGCGCCACCCTCTACCTGCGCCTGGCCTATGTGGAGGCGGGCATCGCCGACGTGCGCCTGCGCGTATGGTCCCCCGCGCTCTTCGAGTTTCACCAGACGCTTCACGTGGCGGTCATGGCCCTGATGATCGGGGCCCTGCTCATGATCGCCCTGTTCAACCTGGTCATCGCCTTTTCCACCCGCGCCCCGGAATACGTCTGGTACGTGCTCTACATCCTGGCCGTGGTGGGCACCAGCCTGGGTTACCAGGGCCTGGGCTACCGCTTCTTTTGGCAGCAATGGACCTGGTTCACCGACACCGCGCCCATCTTGTTCCCGGTGCTCATCCTTACCCTCTCCTCCCAGTTCACCCGCTCCTTCCTCAAGCTCAAGCAGACCATGCCCCGCATGGACCTGACCATCAAGGGATTCATCGCCTTCACCCTGCTCATCCTGGCCGCCATGCTCCTGGGCTATCGCCGCGAGGCCATCATCGTCTCCAACTGCGCCACCGTTTTCAGCCTGGTCTTCCCGGTGCTGGGGCTCCGGCTGTGGCTGCGGGGCCGCCGGGAGGCCCGCTACTACACCCTGGCCTTCACCGCCTGGGTGGCGGCTCTGGCCCTGGTGTTCATGCGCTATTTCGGCTTCAACCGCTCGGAGCTGGTCAACAGCGTCCTGCCCTTTGTCTTCATGTTGGCGGAGGCGCTTTTGCTGTCCATGGCCATGGCCGACCGCATCAACATCCTCAGGGGGCAAAAGGATAAGGCTGAAAGGAGCTATCTGGAGGCCCTCAGGCAAGACAAGCAGGAGCTGGAGCGCCAGGTGCGGGAGCGCACCGCCGAGATCGAGCGTATGCACCAGCAGGCCCTGGAGGCCTCGCGCACCGACATGCTCACCGGCCTGCCCAACCGCCGGGCCTTTTATGACGGCGCGGCCCAAGAGCTGGAGCGGGCCGAGCGCTACGGCCGACCGGTCTCGCTGATCATGCTGGACATCGACCGCTTCAAGGACATCAACGACACCCAAGGCCACGCCGCCGGCGACGAGGTGCTGGGGCATCTGGCCGAGGTCTTGCGCCTTCAGATGCGCCGCAACGACCTGGTGGGCCGCCTGGGGGGCGAGGAGTTCGCCCTGGTGTTGCCCGAGACCTCGGCCGAGGAAGCGCTCAGCCTGGCCGAGCGCATGCGCGCCACCATGGCCGCCACCCCGGCCATGTACCAGGGCGAGGCCATCCCCTTCAGCGCCAGCTTCGGGGTGGCCCGCCAAATGCCGGGCGACAGCGTCGAGAGCCTTTTGCACCGGGCCGACCAGGCGCTCTACGCGGCCAAGGCCGCGGGACGCAACCGGGTGGAGGTCGCCTGAGACGCGCCGCCTTGCCATCCCTGTCCCAGGGGCGCATACTGGTTATATTCATAAAACGCTAACGCATCCTGGGCGGGGCTCCCCGCCGGTAAAAGGAGACTGATCATGAAGGTAAGCGCGCGCAATCTCATTCCCGGCAAAGTCAAGGAAGTGACCGTGGGCATGGTGGCCGCGGAGGTATTGGTCGAGGTGGCCCCCGGCGTAGAGGTGGTCTCGGTAATTACCAAGCACTCGGTGGAATCCCTGGGCATCAAGGAGGGCGCGGAGGTCAAGGTCATGGTCAAGGCCACCAGCGTCATGCTGGTCACCGACTAGACCCACGCCGCCTGAAAAAACAAAAGCGCCCCGCCATCTGGCGGAGCGCTTCTTATTTATCTGCTTGCTTGGGCGTCTAGCTGGCGGAGGGCTCCTCGCCCAGGGCGGTCAGGGCCGCGCGGGCCCGCTCGGCCAGGGGCGCGCCGCCGGGGGTGTCCCCGGCCTGGCCCAGCACCTCGCGGTAGAGCTGGGCGGCGGCCTTCTTGTCGCCGGCCGCGGCCAACACCCGGGCCCGGTCCAGCTTGTACATGGCCCCCAGGCTGGGTCCGGCCAGGGACACCGCCTTGGCATAGGCCTCACCCGCCTTGGAGTAGTCCTTCTGGCCTTCCAGGCCCTGGCCCAGGCCGTGCCAGGCCAGGGGGACCAGCTCCGGCGCCAGGCCGCTCTCCTGGGTCAGGGAGTGCAGGGTCTCCACCGCCTTGGCGTATTCGCCGGTGCTCAGGTAGAGGTCGCCCAGGGCCAGGCGGGCCTGCAAGCCGGCCGGGGTGGAGCCGTACTCGGCGGTCACCCTTTGCAGCTCGGCGCTCAACTTGGTCAGGGCGGCCTTGCCCGCGCTGCCCTCAACCGCCGCGATATAGGCGGTCATCACCGGGGCCAGCTCGGCGGCGGCCTTGCGCTCCTGCCAGTCGAACCAGGCCTTGGCGCCCAACACCGCCGCCGCGGCCAGGGCCACCACCGTGGCGCCCCAGAGCACCTTTTGCAGGTTCACCCTGCTCCAGCGGATAACCCGGTCGCTGATGGTTTGGAACTCGTCGGGCTCTTTGAGGAGCTTCTTGCGGTCCACCTTGGCCATGTTCGCCTTCCTTTAAATTATCTCTAGGCCTTTTGGTCGGCCTTCAACTCTTCCTTGATGCGCTTCACGTGGCCCCGGCCCAGGCCCTTGACCTCGCAGCCCAACTCAAGATAGCGCCTGATGCGCGCATCGTCCAGCAGGGCGAAGCAGTCCACCATTGCCACCGGCTTGCCGCAGGCGGCCACCACCCAATCCGGGTCCAGGCCCAGATACTCGGCGTGGCGCACGCACAAGACCACCGCGTCCGCCCCCTTGAGGGCGGCGGCCAGGTCCTGGCCCACCTCCAGGTCCTTGAGCCCCTCCTGGTTGCGGAAGAAACGGGCCCGCCCCGCGCTGGTGGCCGGGTACTCGTCCTGGTTGGCGAACTCCCACCACTTGAGCACATAGGGATCGTGCACCACCAGCTCGGCCCCCATCTCGGCCAGGCGCCGGACCACCAGCTCGGAGCCGGAGTAGCGGGTGTCGCCCACGTCCTCGCGGTAGGCCGCGCCAAGGACCACGATGCGGCTGTTGGGCACCAGGGTGCCCATGTTCCTCAGGGCGTCGCGCACCAGCCCGGCCGCGTGCAGGGCCCGGGAGTCGTTGATGTCGATGGCCATGGGGGTCATTTTGAACAGCGGCTGCTGGAAGCCCATGAGGTGGTGATAGGCCCACACCCCCAGGCCGCCGTCTTTGGGCAGGCAATAGCCGCCGATGCCCGGGCCCGGGAAGATCAAGTTGTTGTGGGTGGGCCTCATGCGGATGGCGTTGATCACCTTCACGATGTCCACGCCATTATTCTCGGCAAAGGTGCTCCATTCGTCCATGAAGGCCAGAATCGAGGCCCGGAAGCTGTTCTCCACGATCTTGGTGGTCTCGCTCTCCATGGGCCGGTCCAACACGGTCAGCGGATACTCCTCGGTATTGAGCACCTCGGTGAGGAACTTCTCCACCTTGTCCCGGCTCTCGGGGTTTATGCCCGAGCACACCCGCCAAAAGTCGCGGATGCTCCGCACGTACTCGCGGCCGGGCATGACCCGCTCGAAGGAGTGGGCCAAAAGGGGCTCGCTGCTGATGCCCCGCTTCTCGAAGGCCTTTTTCATGATGGGATGGGCCACGTACTCGGTGGTTCCCGGCGGCACCGTGGTCTCGATGAGCACCAGGCACTCGGGGGGCACCTTCTCGCCGATGATGCCCAGGCTGGCCTCCAGGGCGGCCATCTCCACCGTGCCGTCGGTCACGTTGGCCAGGGCGGCCTTGGAGTAGTCGCACTGCACGTCCACCACCACCACGTCGGCGTGGGTAAGCGCCTCGTAGGAAAAGGTGGCGGTTAGGGTCTTCTTGTCCTTGACGCAGCGGGCGATGGTGATGTCCACCTCGGGGTCCTCGGCCTTCACCGGCGACTGACCCCGATTGAGCAGAGGGATTTTCCAGAAGCTCCTGGTGCTGGGCCGCTGCATCCCGATGACGAATTTGCCGGGCTCGCCGTCCGGTCCCACGCTGTCGGCCACCACCGCGGCCATCACCGCGCCCACGAAGCCCACGCCCATGACCACCACGATCTCGCGGCCCATCTCCCTCTGGGCGGCCACCAGACCGGCCAGGCGTTGGTTCTCGGCCTCGTACTCCGCCTCGCCGGGAAGGGGAAAGGTTTCGCCTTCGGGGCTCAGGCTGACCTGGAGACGTTCTTGATCCATGGCGTGGGTCGCTCCCGCGGTTGCCGCCTCAGGGGCGGGGCCATATCTGGCCGGAAAAGGCGGCTTTTCCACCGCCTGCTACTCGCGATTTAAATCAATACCGGGCGGGAGGAACTCAGTCAAGCCGTAAACCCGGCCTCGGGGCGGCAAGGGGGTTAATTCGTTTATGGATTGTTATAATTAATGATACATTAAACTCCTGCGAGCCGCCGGCGGCCCTCCCGGCCCGGCCGAGCCGGTTCATCAACCAGAACAACCCCCGCCCCGGGCGGGCCCACAGGCCGACTGATGGAACTTCCACACAATAAAGCCAAACATATCTTTCCGTTCCAGTCATCCATCTCCTGCGGTATGCGCAACCGCCTCAACCAGCACGGCTCGGGCCTGCTGTGGTTCTACGGGCTCTCGGGCAGCGGCAAGAGCACCCTGGCCCACGCCGTGGAGTACACCCTGCACCAGCGGGGGGTGCGCTCCTACGTGCTCGACGGCGACAACGTGCGCCGGGGCATTAACCGCGACCTGAGCCTGAGCTCCGAGGACCGGCGGGAGAACATCCGCCGGGTGGCCGAGGTGGCCAAGCTGATGGTGGACGCCGGCCTGCTGGTCATGGCGGCCTTCATCACCCCCTTTGAGGACGCCCGCCGCATGGTCAAACAGATCATGGGCCCCCAACCGGTGTACCAGTGCTATTTGGATTGCCCCCTGGAGGTGTGCAGCGGGCGGGACCCCAAGGGGCTCTACGCCATGGCCAAGGCGGGTCAGCTGGAGGGGCTCACCGGCTACAGCGCCCCCTTCGAGTCCCCCGCGGACCCGGACCTTGTCATCCCCACCGCCGAGCTCAGCCTGGATCAGGAGGTGGAAGCGGTCATCTCCTTCCTCATCGAACGGGAACTGATCAAGGCCACTGATTGAGTATATAATGCGGTCTAGGCCAGCCAACGCCGGCCGCCTGGAACCAACCCGCCGAGAGGCCCCCGCCGGTGGGTTGTTTACCAACCCCTACTGAGCTGTCTGGTGGCCCCTCCATGACCACACCGGCCCAATGCCCCGCCTGCCAAGGCGACCGAATCCATCGCTCACGGCGGCGTGGCGCTTTGGAAAGGGCCTTCAGCCTCCTGGGCTACCTGCCCTACCGCTGCCACAAGTGCAAGCACCGCTTCTTTTTCCACCCGGGCAAGCCGGGGCCGATGCTCTTGCGCCTGGGCATGGCCTTGCTGGTGCTAATCCTGGCCGCGGTTGTTATCTGGAACTTGTCCGCCCACCAGGGCCCCGCGCCGGTGGCCCCCCAGACTCAGGCGGCCAACGAGGCGGCCCAGCTCACCCAGGAGGTGCAGCGTCTACGCGAGGAGGTACGGCTCTTGCGTGCCCAGTTGGGCCAGCCGCCCATGGCCCCCAACCCGTCCCCACTGCGCGGGATGGCAGCCGCTCCCTCCCCGGCTCCGGCCCCTCTGTCCGGCGTTGCCACCTCTCCGACTCCGGCCCCGCTGCCCGGCGCCGCTCCCTCTATCGCCCCGGCGCCGCTGCCCAAGGCCGCGCCCCCTCCGGTTCCGTCCCCGGCTCCCCTGCCCAGTTACATCCGCCCCACGCCCGATCCCGGCCTGGGCCGACATGCCCTCCTGGGCCAGGACGTAGCCTTACTGCGCCAGGAGATGACCCGCCTGGAGATCCAGGCCGGCAAGGAAATCGGGGAAGCCGCCCTGTTGTGGCGCGAGCTGGTCAAGCAGGGCAAGGCGCCTAAACCGGCCCAAGGTCTCGCCTCGCCCTTCACACCCAACTCGGGCCTGGCCTCGTCCCGTCCCAGCCTGGCCGGTCTGTCGCCCCAGGCCGCCGCGGCCAGCCTGCGTCAGCGCATCGCCCTATTGGAGCACCAGATCCGCGAGCAGCGGGCCAAGAACCAGGTCATGCGCTCGGTGCTCTACTGAGCACCGGACCGGGGCCATCAAGCAAATTGACCCCCCGGGGGTTTAGAGGGCAGACTAGGGCCCATGCCTAGCCGCCGCGCCATAACCTTTTGCTTGGCCCTGTTGGCCGCCCTGTTCTGGGCCGCCCCCGCCCGGGCCAACATCAAGCTATCCATCACCGTGCGGCCGGCTCTGCAAGGCTCAGCCCTCACCGTGCGCATCGGCGTGGTCAACCAGGGCAACGAGGCGGCCAAGCGCCTGGGCTACGCGGTGTACCTGGGCGAAACCGTGGCCCGGGCCCAGGGCGCGGCCGACCTGCCGCCCGGCGGCCGCGACCAGGCCGAGCTGACCCTGCCCTTCTCCCCTACCCTGCCCGGCGGCTACGGGGTGGGGGTACGGGTGGACTACCACGACATCAACGGCTACCCCCTGAGCGCGGTGTCCTGGGGCCTGTTCAAGAATCAGACCCTGGCCATAGCCCCCAGGCTTTTGCGGGGGCGGCCCGGCAACCCCTGGCCTGGCAAACCCCCCGCCTTTGAGCTGCACAACCCCCTGGACAGTCCCCTGGAGGTGACCCTGCGTGTCCTGGCCCCGGCGGAGTTCGTTCCCGACCGGCTGACGCGCACCCTCACCCTGGGGCCGCGCCAGGAGGTTCGAGTGCCCCTGGAGCTGGAGAACCGGGCCGCCCTGGTGGGCAGCACCTATCCCCTGGCCGGGCTGGTCAGCTACGTGCACCAGGGCAAGCACCACATCGGCGCGGCCCAGAGCCTGCTCTCGGTGGGCCTCTTGAGCGACCCGCTCTACGCCTGGCGTCCCTGGCTGTGGGCTCTGGCCGGGCTGCTCCTGGCGGCTCTGCTGGCCCTGGCCTGGGTGCGTCGCCGGAGGGCGGCATGAGCGCGCCGGGGGAGAACCGCGCCGCCCGCCTGGGCCTGGAGCTGGCCGTCCTGGCCGCGGTGTGGGCCTATCTGTTGCTCTACTTCCGGCCCGACCTGCTCACCAGCCCGGGCATCACCACCGGCGGCGACACCGGCAGCCACGTGTACGCGGCCTGGTATATGAAAAACGTGCTTCTGCCCTCGGGAAGCATCCTGGGCTGGTGCCCGGGCAACCTGGCCGGCTACCCCATCTTCCAGTTCTATTTCCCCCTGCCCTTTTTGGGCATGGCCGCCCTGGGCTGGCTCATTCCCCTGAACATGGCCTTCAAGCTCATCACCGCGGGCGGGGCCTTCATCATGCCCCTGGGCCTGTACCTGGGCCTGCGCCTGGCCCGGGCCCCCTTCCCGGCCCCGGCCCTGGGCGCGGTGTTCAGCCTGCTGTTCTTGTTCAACAACACCAACAGCACCTATGGCGGCAACCTGCCCAGCCTGCTGGCGGGGGAGTTCACCTATTCCTACAGCCTGGCCCTGATGGCCGTGTTCCTGGGGGCCCTGTGGGGCGACCTTGAACAGCGCAAGCACCCGGTGCGCACGGCCCTGTGGCTGGCCGCCACCGGGCTGAGCCACGGCGGGCCGCTCCTGTTCGGGGTGCTGGCCGGGGGCCTGGTGCTCTTCCACCGCCAGTTCGCGGCCCGGGCGGTGTATTTGGGCAAGGTCTACGCCCTGGCCTTTGCCTTCATGGGCTTCTGGATCGTGCCCCTGTTGGTCTTCGCGCCCTACAACAGCCCCCACAACATGGTGTGGATCATCACCGACTGGCAGGCGGTGGTGCCGCCCCTGCTCTGGCCGCTCATGGCCGTGGCCCTGGCCTCGCTGGTCCTGGGCCTGGCCGCCCGCTTGCGCCAAGGCCAGCCCCTGGGCGCGGCGGCCTTTTTCCTGGGCCAGGTGCTCCTGGCCTCGCTGCTTTATCTGGTGGCCTTCCACATCAACGTCATCGACATCCGCTTTTTGCCCTTTGCCTGGCTGGCCATCACCATGTGGGCCGCCTGGGCCCTGGGCTCCTGGCTGGCCCGAGCGCCGGGCCGGGCCCTGGCCCCGGTGCTGGCCCTGGTGCTGGTGGTGCTGGCGGTGGGCTACAACGTCAGCTACCTCCCCCGCTGGATCGCCTGGAACTATGCCGGGTATGAATCCGCCCCCGGCTGGGAAGATTACCAACGGCTCAACGACTACCTCAAGGGCGGCCCGGCCGATCCCCGGGTGATGTACGAACATTCTGTTTTGCACCGCCGGGCGGGCACGGTTCGGGCCATGGAGTGCCTGCCCCTGTTCTCGGGCCGGTCCACCCTGGAGGGGCTCTACATCCAGTCCTCGCCCAACTCGCCGTTCATCTATTACTTGCAATCCCTGACCTGCCAGGCCCCCAGCACCCCCATCACCGGCTACAACTACGCCCGCTTCGACCTGGCCCGCGCCCTGCCCCGTTTGGGTCTGTTCAACGTGAGCCAGCTCGTGGCCATCAGCCAAAAGACCCGCCGCCTGCTGGACGCGGACCCCACCTACTCCCTGGCGGCCGAGATCGGGCCCTACGGGGTCTACCGGGTGGCCGGCGGAGGCGATGGCTACGTGGTCCCCCTCAAGTACAAGCCAGTGCTGGTGACCGCCCGCGACTGGAAAAGCGAGGCCTTTGAGTGGTTCCGGCGCGGCGACCTGGAGGTGCCCCTGGTCTTCGCGCCCCGGGCGGAGGCCGGCGACCCGGCCCGCTACGCCGCGGTGCTGCCCAAGGCCCCGGCCAAGCCGCCCCGTAAGCCCCTGCCTCCGGCACGGGTGAGCTCGCGGGTGGGCTGGCAGGAGATCGAGATCACCACCGATTCCCGCGCCCCCTTGCTTATCAGAATGTCCTATCACCCCAACTGGAAGGTGGAGGGAGCCGAGCGGGTGCTCCTGGCCAGCCCGGCCTTTATGCTCATCTACCCCACCCGGGACAAGGTGCGCCTGTACTTCGGCCAGACCTGGCCCAATTATCTGGGGCAGGTGCTGTTCGTGTTGGCCTGTCTTGTCGGAGTGTTGTGCCTGCCCGGCCTGCGAGGCGCGGTCTGGAGCATGGCCCTGCGCGGTGCGGTCGACCGCCCCCTGGAGAGCCTGGCCACCGGGTTGGAGCGCATCCTGGCCAGCCCCCTGGACTGGGCCTCGCGCCACACCCTGGCCCTGGCCCTGGCCGGGCTGCTCGCGGTGGCCACGGGGGCCGGGGCCTACGTGGGCCTGGGGCTAAAGGCCGATTCCACCGTGGCCTACAACCAAGGCAAGGTTGCGTTCGACGCCAAGGACTACGCTCGCGCCGCCGAGCTGTTCGCGGACGCGGCCCGCCGCTTCCCCCGCTCCCTGATGATCGACTACATGCTGTATCACCAGGGCCTCAGCCTGATGAAGCTCAAGGAATACGACCAAGCGGTGGAGGTTTTCCAGGGCTTGGCGCGCCGCCTGCCCGAATCGCGCGTGGTGCCCGAGGCCCTGTTCCACGCCGGCCTTTGCTATGAGCGCGCCGGACGTCCGGAGCGGGCCCGGGTGGAGTGGCGGGAGCTGATGGAGAGCTTCCCCTTCACCCATTGGTCCGACCTGGCCCGCAAAGGCCTACAACGCCTGCCACACGGCCAGTAGGCCCAAAGCGGGCAATCAAATCGTTCTCAGCGCACAAATCCACGCGACATTTTTGTATTTCTGCCACCAAATCTTCATGAAGTCGAAACTCGCGCAATCAAAAAATTCCCGCCGTATAACGAAACCGGCCACAAAAAAGCCCCGGACCGCATGGGCCCGGGGCGATAGTTTTCAGCTTGGTGCTAGATGATTATATCTAGCGAACCTCCAGCTTGGCCAGCTTGTGGTACAGCTCGGTGGAAGGGCTGGCCGAAGTGGTAGTGGTCTCCGTGGTGGAGGTGGTGGAGCTACTGCTGCTGGTGGTGACCGTAGCCGAGGTGGCGGTAGTCGCAGTGCCGGTGGTCACGGTGGTGTAGTCCGTGAACTTGGCGGACATGGCCTGGTTGACCTCTTCGGTCTGATCCGGGGCCACATCTACAACCGCCTGGGCGATCGCCTGCTTGGAGGCATCCGGAACTGCATCGCTCACCGCCACGGCGATGTTGGAAGCCTGGGCGGGAACCACCTGAGCCACGGCCGCGGCCACGGCCGCAGCCTGTGCGGGGTTGGCCTTCGCCGCGGCAGCCGCGATCTCGGCCGCCAGGTCCGGGTTGTCGGCCGCAGCCTGGGCCGCGATCTGAGCCGCCTGCTCGGGGTTGGCCGCCAACTGGTCCAACACCGACTGTGGCACCCCGCGTTCCACGGGTAACCGTCCCGCTTGGATCCCTTGCAGCAGCGCCTTGGGCGGCGCAGCCACTGCGGGCACGGCAATAAAAGCCAGGACCATGGCCGCCATGACAGCCATGAGTGCAATTCGTAGGCAAGCTTTGCTGCTGGACCTGCTATGAGTTAATTGACGTCTCATAAGATCATCCCCGCAGTTTAATAGAATATGCCCTCGGCGTAACTACAGATGCATCCCCGCCCATGGCGAGGGCACTTTTCTTACCAAGGCTAGGTCATTATAGAACATGCATCGCACCGAAACGCAATAATTATTTTTAAAAATTCCTTGCCTTCTTCCATCGATTTTTGTTAACAAATTATACGAGGAGAATTTGAATCTTTCAAAAAGCATACCCACACAAAGGCGGGGGTAGCGATGAAGCGCGTCCACGCGAAAATTTTCGTTATCGGAATGGTACTTGCGGGCCTGCTCATGCTCGGAGTTCCCCAACTGGCGCAAGCCCAGTCCGGTCCAGGTCTTTCCCGAGAAACGGTAATCCCAACTCCAGCTTTGGACGAGGAAGGTACCTTCCTCAGCCGAGGGCCCTTCAAAATCAAGGGCGGCCTTGAAGCCGGGTGGATGAACCGTTCCAACATCTACCTGTCCCAGAACAACACCGTCTCGGACAACATCCTGCAGGTCATGCCCTATATCGGTGTGATGCACAACTTCACCCCGACCAGCTACTGGTCGCTTTCCTATAACGGCACCTACGCTTGGTACCAGGAAAACGACCAGAACAACTGGGCCAGCCACTACATCCCCTTTGACTTCTTCCTGGGTGGCAAAACCGGGGCCTTCGTGGAGCTGTCCAACGACTTCTGGCGCTCCAGCGACCCCTACGGCAGCCAGGACCTGTACAAGCTGGGCCAGCAGGTCTCGCGTACCCAGAATATCACCTACCTGGCTCCCGGCTGGACCTTCAGCGAGAAGACCAAGGCCAAGGTGTTCGGCCGCTACACCATTCTGGAATATGACGACGACCAAGACCGCTACCAGAACCAGCGGGAGTGGAACGTGGGCGGCGTGTTCTACTACAAGTTCATGCCCAAGACTTCGGCCCTGTTCGAGTACAAGTACGTCAACCGTGAGTATCCCGACCAGCCCACCGGCGCCTCGGAAGACCAGTACCGCCACGACTTCATGGTCGGCGTGACCTGGGACGCCACCAGCAAGATCCAGGGCGAGGCCAAGGTCGGTTACGGCTTCATGGACTACGACAATGAGTACAACACCGTCGGCCAGAAGTACGAGAACAAGAACACCTGGATCGCCGAGATGAACGTTACCTGGCAGGCTACTCCCAAGGTGCTGGTGACGGGTACCTTGCAACGAGCCATCCGCCAGTCCACCCAAGGTGTGGTTGGCACCTCCTTCCCCAACAACTACTATGTTGACACTTTTGCAGGCCTGGGCGCCCGCTGGACCTTCATCCGCAACCTGACCGCCTTTGCAAACCTGGGCGCGGGCCTCAACGACTACAACAGCCTGGATGGCACCTCGGCCCGCGAGGACGACATCTACAAGGCCCAGGTCGGCCTCGAGTACGCATTCCTGAAGTACATGTACGTGCAGGGCTACTACTACTACGACTACCGGGACTCCAACAAGGACAACCTCGGTTACACCGACAACGTGTTCTACGTCGGGCTGGGCGGCCGCTTCTAAAAGCCCTCCAGCAGATACAGTCACATGATGCGGGGCAGGGGGCATGGTTCCTTGCCCCGCATTTCATTGCAACCGTGTTATACAGTGGGTAGAATCATCGCATAGCTCATAGTCCCTCACGCTAAATCCGAATTAGGGGAACCAGTGAAAGCCTTTCGCGTCTTCCACCTATTCATATTTGCTCTGGCTATTTCATCCTTTTTGATCCCGGCCTCTTCCGGGGCGCAGGGCATGAACCTTCAGCGGCGGTTGTTCGACCACAAACCCAGTGCTCCCACTGCCGAGCCCGCCAAGCCCACTCCGCCGCGTCCCGCCGTGGCCCAAGCCAAGGCCCCCGAAGCCGCCCCGCCGGCGTCCGACAAGGCCAAACCCCAGATGGCCAAGCCGGAGCCCCCCAAGGAAAACCCACTCACTGCAGCGGTTGCCCAAGAGTTCGAGAAGGCCCGCCAGATGACCGTGGGCGAATACATCCGCACCTACGGCGTACCCAAGGCCCACGCGGACTACAAGGTGGGCCCTCAGGACGTGCTCAATATCAGGGTGTTCGATGAGCCTGAGCTTACCCGCGAAGACCTGCGCGTGTCCTCCCAAGGCAAGATCACCATGCCCCTGATCGGGCCGGTCAAGGTGGACGGGCTTTCACCACGCCAAATCGAGACCCTCCTGCAAATCCGCTACAAGCAAGAAGGTATCCTCAAGCATCCCCAGATTTCGGCCCACATCAAGGAATTCCGGGGACGTTGGGCGCTCATCCTAGGCGCGGTCAACCAGCCGGGCCGCCATCCCATGGAGGGCAACGAGCGCCTCATGGAGATGCTGGCAAAGGCGGGAGGCATCAAGTTCGACGCGGAAGGCGACATCGCAGCTAACAAGATTCGCATTCTGCGCCGCATATCAGGTAACGGCAAGGACTCCAACCGCGATCGGGTGTCCATGGAGATTGACCTGGAATCCATGACCCGCGGCGACCATCCCGAATACAACCTTTCCATGCAGCACCGCGACGTCATTTATGTGCCCGAAGCAGCCCGCTTCTTCATCACCGGCGAGGTCAAGAGCCCAGGATATTACAAAATCAAGGACCGGGATATTAGCGTGGTCGAGGCCATCACCATGGCCGGCGGCCTCACCAGGATAGCGGCCGGCAACCGCACCAAGCTGGTTAGGGTTAAGGACGGCAAGGAAGTAACCATCAAGGTTCCGGTTGACGACATACTCGATGGTGACAAAAGCGCTGACGTGGACGTCCAGCCGGACGACGTCATCGTGGTGCCGCAAAGCTACTTCTAGAAGTCAGGCGTAGAACATATGATAGGTTCGGGCCAAGAAAAGTCCATACACCTGCGCGATTACATTGACGTAATTAAACGGCGCCGCCTACCCATCCTGGCCGTGTTCCTGGTCGTTGTGGGCCTGGTAGCTACATACACCTTTTTAGCGACCAAACAATACACCGCCACCACCCAGTTGCTCATAGAGCAAGGGGCCCAGCGCTCCTTCTCCCTGCAGGACGCCCTGGCCGTGGACGCTTCGGCCATGGACTTCTACCAGACCCAATACCGCCTCATAGAGAGCCGGGCCATTGCGGAAAAGGTGGTCAAACAGCTTCAACTGTACAAGCTGCACGAGTTCGGAGCGCCGCTTCCCGGAGAAACCCCGGAAAAGAAGCTCACTCCAGAGCAGAAAATCAGGCAGGCGGCTGAGATCTTTCTGACCAAAGTCAAGGTGACCCCCATCCGGCAGAGCCGCCTGGTCAACATCTCCTTCACCAGCGGCGAGCCGGTTTTGGCGGCCAAAGTGGCCAACGCCATCGCCAAGGCCTACATTGACTACGTGTTGGACCGCAAGCTCAGGATCAGCCAGATGGCGGTCAACTTCCTGGGCCGGCGCATCGACGAGCAGCGCCGCAAGCTGCAGGCCTCCCAACTGTCCCTGCAGAAGTACATGGAAGACAACAAGCTGGTCAATGTAATCTCCGACGATTACAACACCATCACCTCCCAAAAGCTGGCCGAGCTGAATCAAAAGCTCATCGAGGCCGAGACCTCCCGCAAGGAGGCCGAGGCCCGCTACCGCCTGGCTCTCAAGGCCCGCAGCGACACCAGGAAGCTCGACAGCATCCGCGAGTTCCTGGACAGTCCGGTGATCCAAAAGGTGCGGGAGCGCGATCTGGAGATTAGCAAGCGCGAGGCCGAGCTCTCCCAGAAGTACGGCTCCCGGCACCCCAAGATGTTGGCCCTCCAGGCTGAAAAAAAGGCCATCGAACAACAGCGCAACGGCGAGATCAATCAGATCATCAACTCCCTGGACAACCAATACCGCATCGCCCTGACCAAGGAAAATGCCATCCGCCAGGCATTGGAGCATCAGAAAGAAGACGCGATGATCACGCGCAAGAAGGCCATCGGCTTCAATGTGATCAAGCGCGAGGTGGACACCAACCAGCAACTGTTCAACATGCTACTGGCCAAGGTGAAAGAGGCACGCATCACCGAAGAGATTGATGTGGGCTCGGTGATGGTGGTGGACTCGGCCGAGGTCCCCCATGGTCCCTCCAAGCCTCGGGTTAGGCTGAACCTTGCCCTGGCCGTGCTAGGCGGCCTGATATTGTCATTGTTCTGGGGTTTCCTATTGGAGTACATGGACAATACCATTAAGCTGCCCAGTCAGATCGAGGACCAGCTGGGACTTCCCTTGTTGGGCAGCGTGCCCTTTGACACCACCTTGCATAGTCCCCGCGGCAAGGGGAACACAGACCAGGCCCCGGTGGTGTTGGCCGCCCTGTCGCGGCCCAACGCCTCCACCATCGAACCGCTACGCATCGTGCGCACGGCCATATCGCTCTCTAAGGCGGGCAGCCCGCCCCGCTCCATCGTGGTGAGCAGCTCTCTGGAGCGCGAGGGCAAAAGCGTCACCGCCGCCTGTCTGGCCGTGGCTTTTGCCGAGGCCAACAAGCGAACCATCATTATCGATGCCGACCTGCGCAAACCCCGGCAGCACCGTCTGTGGAACAAGAACAACAACCTGGGGCTCTCCACGGTGCTCAGCGGCCAATCCAGCATCCAGAACTGCGTCCACGCGGATGTCATCCCCAACGTGGACGTGATCACCTCCGGCCCCATCCCGCCCAGCCCCTCGGAGCTATTCCAGTCCGAGCTCATGGGCCGGGTCATGGAGGTGTTGGGCAAGGCTTATGACCAGATCATCATCGACTCGCCGCCCATTCTGCCCCTGGCCGACCCCCTGATCCTGGGCAGCCTTGCCGACGGCCTGATCCTGGTGGCCGCAGCGGCCAAAATCCCGGTCCACGTCCTGGAGCAGTCGGTGAACAAGCTCAACAAGGCGGGAATCGATCTGCTGGGGGTGATCCTCAACCAGGTGGAAAAGGGCCGCTCAGACTACTATTACGGCGGCTACAAGCACCGCTACTACTATCAGTATGGATACGGCGAGCAAAAATCCAAGTAAGCATGTGTCAGCTTAAAAGTGCTAATCCTAAGGTGCGGGAAAGCGACCGTGGGAAAAGTTGCATGCCATACCTTATTGAGCGCATTGTTAGCCACAGCGGTCTTGCTAGTGGCTTTGTGGACGGCTGGCGCGTTCTACTATGCCCAGGCTTTATATGCAATACCGGCCAAGTCGCCGACCAGGGATATCCCGGAGGAAGCCAAGGCGCGGTTGGCCAACTGCCTTTTCTCTCTGAACAACAGCCTCACGCTCAATCCCGTTGACTATGAAAATTGGTATTCCCGCAGCAAGGTTATTGAACTGGGCTACGCCGCCCTGCCTGACTCCTGGAAAAACCATGCCTGGGAATTCGACCTGACCCGTGCCATTGTCAGATCACCCGGCACGGTGTCGCCCGTGCTGCGTTTAGCTCTGGCGTGCGCGGCGGGCCAACGGCGTTTGGTTCCAAAAGCCAACGGCTGCAATGGCATTTTTGAGGCCGCCATCCAGCGGGCGCCTATGTATGCATATGCCCATCTTAGGTATGCCGGATACCTTTACACCGAGGCCTTGAGCAAACCGAAACAAAGACAGGAACTTGCCGAGAGGGTTTGTCAAAACTACGGCTTCGCCCTTTCCAGTTTGTTCGCCAGCAGACTGCTCAAGGGTTGGCACCAAGATCGGGCCTATTACGATTGCCCAAATCTGGCCGACCGCTTTACCCAGATGGAGCCTTTGAATCCCATATCCAAAGAACAATGGTATCTACTGGGTAAGGGAGTCGCTAGAAAAGGCGAGCGCTTCTTAAACACGAATCAAGCAAGCATCATTGCTTATATGCAAAACCAGAACGCTTCTGTGGCTGATTACGAGGCCTTTGCCAGAGGTTTGGCCCAATTTGGACTCGTTAAGGGTGGCGAGAACATTTTATATTCCTACCTGATGGGACACGAGCAGGATGGCAAGGGATGGGAGGCCATACTGCGCTACCTTGATAACAACCGGAAAGCTTTAGGAAAAGAGCGAATGGCCTTGGCCCTCTCGTTAGCGGTTCAAAGGGTGGTGCCAGAAGCTTCATCAGGCTTGTTTCTCATGGATCAGGCACGCAGACTTTCGAGGGTAGATCTGGTCGAGGCCATGTTCAAGAGACTAGTTGCCTCCTTCCCTGATGATCCCGAAATTTATCTTGGCATGGGTCGGTGCCAGGCTAGGTTGGGCCGCCGGGCGGAGTCTGTCGCTTACTTTCGCAAGGCGGTTCTTTTAGATCCTAATTCTCCAAGACTACACATCGAGCTTGGGCGTGCCTACGTAGCGATCAAACAGTTTAATTTGGCCATTGACGAATTCCAAAAGGCTTTGGACCTGAGTCCAGACAGTAAATTGGCAAAAGAAGAAATGCGGCGTATGGGAATATATGAAAATTGATCGCAAGCGTCAGTCCCTTAAATAGTTTAACTTCTACAGTATAATTATATCATATTATTTTTTTGATAATGCGATGCGGCTTCGTTTTGACATATACCCTCAAACACACCCGTGCGAGGCTATTTAATGGTTTTCTTAATCATAGATCCTTATGGTGAAAAAGGCGGAGGCGCAATACTTTTAAAAACTCAAATTGATATTTTGCGTAAGCTAAGACCTGAAGATGATTTTATTATTTTTAAAACCAAAGTCGCCACCCGCAACAAGTTCGCTAGTTATTTCCTACAATTTTTAAACGTTACCCAAAAAGCCAGCATTATCAAAAAGGCTGACCTCGTAATAATTTGCAGCGTATATCAGATTGAAAATATACTGATCGCCCGCAAGTTGAAAAGCCTTAATATACCCTATATTCTATTACCGAAAGGCGACTTTCCCCCACACGTATCGCTGAATAAAAGTATAAACAAATATGTTATCAAAAAATTCCTTTGGGGTTTTTTTATAAGAAATATGATGAATAATGCAACTCGCCTGGTCACAACTTCTCACAACGAAATATTTTGGTACAAATGCAGCGGATATTCAAGCAACCGTTATGCTGTAATTTCAAACCCCTTAGACATAAATTTCAATCCAATCAGCGAATTTAACAAAGAACAGCGCGAGCGTCCTCTTGTATTGTGGTTGGGTCGATATTCTCCAGAAAAGAATTTAGAATTTTTACTTGAATCCTGGAAGCTTGTTGTGCACGAAATACCAGAAGCCGTTCTTTTTCTGGCAGGCTATCAAAAAAACAAAAAGTATGTCAATAAAATTAGACGGAGAATACAGAGATACAATCTTCAAAACAATGTGATTTTGAGTGATTGGTTAAATTTAGATTTCAAACAGCAGTTGCTTGACTTATGCAATTGCCTTGTTTTGCCCAGCCACTATGAATCATTTGGCAATGTTGTCTTGGAAGCTATTTCCTCTAACACTCCAGTTGTTGTATCAGACAACACACCTTGGCGTGATTTGCCTAATCAAATTGGGGCATGCATCCCTTTATGTCGTGAAGACTGGGCCCGCTGGATCATTAGATATATTAATTCAAACGAGGATATCTCAGCGGGTATTAATTTACGTAAAAAATATTTAGAGAAGTTTGAATATAACGTTATAATGTCCAATTGGAATCGCCTGCTGGAGGCAGTTTGCAGTGAGATCGCAACCAAAAAAGCTTAAGATTTACTACGTAGGACCTGTCGTTCATGGTTCTTTGAGTGCGCAAAGAGCTATGATTATGAAACGGCTTGGTCATAGCGTTACCATACAAAATATTGCCATTCGTGTTGGGCAAAATAAAAATCAACTTAAAAACAGATTGCTGGCCAAATTAAAACTAGCTCAGCACCGTAAAAAATTAAACGCTCAAATAATTAGCGCAATAAAAAATGACAATTTTAACATCTTGTGGGTCGACAAAGGTCTTGATATTCTACCCAGTACTCTCCATGAAGTAAGGCTAAACAATCCTAATGTTAAAATTGTAAACTTCAACCCTGACAACCCTTTTGGCAGCAAGGCTACTGGCTGGAAAAACCATATAAATAGCATACCATATTTCAATATTGTTTTTGTTCCCCGTGACAGAAATATCGCTGAATACAAAGAGCATAATGCACAACATGTATCACGTTTTTATTGGGGATATACGCCTGAAATACATATGCCACTGTATATCAGTTCGGAGTTAAAGAATCGAATTGGAGGAAGCGTTGGCTTTATCGGGTCTTACGAAAAGCAACGTTTTGATTATTTATTATACGCCGCCCAAAATGGGATTCGCATTAGAGTATGGGGCGGCGGATGGTCTAAGTACAGACTGAAATCTAAGAACCTTATTATTGAAAACAGGGAGCTGTGGGGAGGTTATTTTACCAAAGGCATTAACTCTTTTGATGTCAACCTATGCTTTCTAAACAAGGCTAACTTCGACACTTTTAACACCCGATGTGTCGTGATACCTGCGTGTAGATCTGTAATGTTATGTGAGCGAACTAAAGATACAACAAAATATTTTAAAGACAACAGCGAGGCAATGCTGTTTGACTCAAAAGATGAATTTCTCTCTAAACTTCAATATCTAACTCAAAATCATGCCGCGCGAGACAACATGAAAAATAACGCTTACAATAGGTGCCAAAAAGACAAATATAGCAACTACCATCTAATTATAAACCTGCTTAACCAAGTCAACAAAAATTAATGCATTTCCCACCAACAACATACTGTATTGGAGCATAACGATGAAAGACAAGCTAAACAACTGGGCAAACGCAGCACAGAGTTATTTGCGAAAAACTAATTTTTTACAAGCAGACTTTCATTATCTAGATTTGGGATGTGGTTATGGTAACTTTAGCTATCTACTACAAAAAAATGGCATTAATAATTCAGTGGGGGTTGATTTAGATAACCATAAAATTAAAATCGCCAAAGAACTTACTCAATCTGGTAATTTTATTGTCCATGATGCAATTGCTTACCTGGAAAATACTGAACAACAATTTGATGTCATTACTTGTTTTGATTTTCTAGAGCATTTACCGCAGAATTTGCTTGACAAGTTTTTTGTGTTAGTCGCACGCAGACTCAAAGCTGGCGGTAAATTTATAATCCAAACTCTTAATGCTGAGAATCCAAATAGCTTAGTTTATTTATATGGAGACGAGACACATCAAACCTCTTTTTCTACCGACCTCATTAAAAAATATTTAACCAGACACGATTTTTCCAACATCAAGTTTTATGAATGCGGCCCTTATATTCACAACACAACTAGTTTTATTAGATATATTGCTTGGCACTTTATCCGAACACTTAAGATAATCTATAACCTTATCGAACTAGGAGACACAGGCAGCAAAGTTTACACAAGGGTAATAATTGTTGTGGCAGAGAAACGCTAACTTTGTCTAGTAACAAATAATTTATTAAACGCTAGCTATTTCACAACTTCGCTCGACACCCACCTAGAAAGTGACAAACTTCTTATTTACATAATAGCTAACGACAACAACAGCCCATATTCTCGACCAATGAACATTGCCAGCAATAAAATTTGACCATAATTCATTCAAGCTTTTTTTATTAAAAATGTAACGGTCTGCTTCCATGATCATGGTTTCTACAAATTCATACAATTCATTCCTCATCCAAGAATCCATCGGCATTACAAAACCCTTTTTTACTACACGGTTTTTTATTTTATCAGGCAATAAGTCCGGAAATGAATCGATCAATAATTTTTTCTTTTTTATGAACGCATGCTTATAGTGGCAAGGCAACGTTAAAACGTATTCAACAAGCTGATCGTCTAACAAAGGCACTCTCACCTCGAGAGAGTGGGCCATACTCATCACGTCTGTATCTCGCAACAATTGGTTGCATGTAAAATTTAGCAAATCGGCAATACTGCAAACGAGAAAAGCATCTTGATTATTTTTAACATTATCAAAATCGATATTTCTTGGCTTTCTTATATATTTTTTAAAGTCATAGCCAGCCTTTTCATTAATATCGTAGCTTAATATATTACCTACTTGCTCTTTTGAAAATAATCCTCTCCTCGCTAAATACAAAGACGAAAAATTAATTTCTCCTTTTATAGAATCAAGGAACTTACCCCAACGATTTGGATTAAAATATTTCCAAATTATATTTCTTACTAATGGCATGCCGTAAGGAATTTTTGAAAATACACCAAGCATAGATAATAATATGGGTATATCTCTGAACACATTAGCATATCCCCCAAACAGCTCATCACCCCCTAGCCCACTCAAAGATACCGTTAGGCCCGTATCTTTTGCTACCTTTGAAACAAAATAGGAATTTACACCATCTATAGAAGGCTGGTCCAAATAATAAAGTATATCTTCAATCTTATCCACCACCTCCTTACCTGATACAATATATTCATGGTGCTTGGAGCCAATTTTATTAGCCAACTCCTTTGAGTATTTGTCCTCTGAATATTTTTTATCATCAAATTTTAAAGAACAGGTGTTTATCGGTATGCTTAAATTTTTTTGCATCACTGAAGACACGATACTAGAGTCAATACCACCACTTAAAAAGCTCCCTATTGGAGCATCACTTATACAATTTAATTTTACAGCCTCCTCGACTTTTTCTCTTACGGCACTTATTACATTTTTCCTGTTACCAACAATTCTATTCAGTTTATTTGGGAATTGCCAATAACTAACCGTTTCCATAGTTACTCTATCATTCAGTCTAACTACGGAATAAGTTGCTGGCTCTATCTGCTGTACTGTTTCATAAATAGTCCAAGGGCAAGAAACCGAACCAAAAGCAAGAAAATTTAAAAAACTTTCCGGCCTTACTCTATTCGAACTGTCATTCAACTCAAAAATACCTTTAATTTCAGAAGAAAAACACAAAGCTTCATTGTTAATTGTATAATATAAAGGCTTAATGCCAAATTTATCTCTAGCTAATATTAGCTTGCCATCATTATCATGTATGCCCTCATCATAAATGGCAAAGGCGAACATTCCTCGCAGACGATTAACAACTCCGGGCCCCCAGTACTCATAGCCTGCCAAGATGACTTCAGTATCTGAATTACTTTTAAAGCGGTAACCGGCAGATTGTAACGTTGACCTCAATTCATTCGCGTTATAAATCTCACCATTATGTACAATCCATATCTTGTTATCACTGTTCCCCATCGGCATATTACCATTTGGGCTTAAATCTCTTATCGAGAGCCTGCAGCTTGCTAATCCGGCTTTAGAATTGGGTGACAGATATATTCCCGTGGCATCCGGCCCCCGATGTCGTAATACATATAATGTGCGCTCGAGGCTTTCTGTCATCGCTTCTGGTTTTTTGGCTGTCTGGCCAAATACACCGGCTATACCACACATTATTTTTCTCCTCCCATTAGATCCGAAATCATCTTTTTTGCTGACTCTACCACATCGTCAATGTCTATCTGAGCTAAGCATAGGGAGGGATTTACATAACATGTGTCCAACATACATCCGGCACACGGAACGGACGGGAATAAATTTATGTTTTTTTCGCCATACGGAAACCACCTGCCTTTTAAATCCCTACTGGCAAATAATGTTATACAAGGGACTCCATGAAGAGAAGCCAAATGCATTGGACCAGTATCATTGCCAATATATAAACTACATTTAGACATAGTACTGCTTACAAAATCTAAGCTTGATCCTGTAACTTCAAATACATTGTTATTTCCCAAATAATCCCTTAATTTCTCCGCAGCTTTTTTTTCGTCACGTCCACCTACTACTAAATAAATTACATTTGGGAATTTATCTTTAATTCTGCGAAACACCTCAAAATAATTATTCACTGACCATCTTTTTGACTGCATTTTGCTGCCTAAACACACAGCAATTACAAACCTATCGCGCAAACCATTTCTCCCCCAAAAATCATTTGCCCCATCACTATCAATAATAAATTTAACACAATTTGATTTATCAGCACTGACATTTATAAATCGAAACACACTAAACAACCTGTCATATTCTTTAGAATATATTGTACATTTTTTATCATTATATAATTGAACCAAGTGCCCGATAAAACCTGCGCATCGATAGTAACCTAATAACTTAAAAAAAACATAATCGCGCAGAATCGACTTTATCGATTTTTTTTGATAACTAGCATATAGGAATAAATCACCAACGCGTGGTTTTAGACTTTGTTTCAATTTATTATATATCAACTTTGGCGGATCATGGGCCTCAAAGTAATGGACATTTATATTTAAATCGACAAGACTAAATACTATTTCCGGAGTTATTATATTATCATTTTGATGTTTTTCTGATATGTATTCTATAGAGCAATTCGGATACTTATGGCAAACATAAAATAATAGTGGCAATGCCGTTAAGGTGTCTCCAAAGGTGCCTGGCCTAAAAACTACGATCCGTTTTGCCGAATCAATAGCCATTATAAGTATCAAGCCAAACAGATTTAATCAATTGGCTCATCATATCCTATTTCGTCCACTTCAATTTCTCTTACCCAAGTTGATCTACAAATAATTTTAGATTTATCGCATCGTTCTTTGTACTTGTCAGCTATTTCATATATTTCCTCCATTAACCCATCGTTAAGCGTTATTGGATCTAATCCAAGATTTATCAAATTATCATTGCATACTTTAAGCGTATTTTCTTTTGCTTCCTTCCTAGGATTTACAAAGTACTTGATCTCCGCGCCAGTTAATTTTGCCACTTTCAAAGCTAAATCATTTACCGTATGCACCTCAGTAACCTGATTGAATATTTTTACCTTATCACCCCTATCCGATGGATTTTCTAGGGCCAATTTAATACACTTTACCGTGTCATTAATATTAATAAAGGCACGAGTCTGGCCACCTTTTCCGTGGACAGTTAGAGGAAACTTAACGGCCGCTTCAATTAAAAATCTGTTCAAAACTGTGCCGTAGTCACCATCATAATCGAATCGATTAACGAGTCTTGGGTCTAAACTAGTCTCCTTTATATTGGTCCCCCATACAACGCCTTGATGTAAATCTGTGACCCTTATTCCATCGTTTTTATTGTAAAAAGAAAACAAAAGGGCATCCATTGTCTTTGATGTATGATAGACACTGCCTGGGTCCGGCGGATATATAATACTCTTTTTAAATTGATTTTTATCGTCCCCTTCTATGAACACCGTTAAATAACCTTCAGGGATAGTAGTTCCAATCGAACCATAACCATATACACCCATCGTACCCAAATGAACCAGATGAATATCGTAACCGGAATCCACTATAGAGCAAAGTATATTATTCGTAGCATTAAGGTTGTTATTAATCGTATAAATTTTAGTTTTGGATGACTTCATAGAGAACGGAGCAGACCGCTGTTCTGCAAAATGAATAATAGCATCTGGTTTAAATTCTTTAATAAAAAATAATAAAAGTTCGAATTCGCAAGCTATATCAATATTTAAGAATTGTATTGATTTTCCAGTGGCACTCGACCACGCATTCAATCTCTCTTCTATTGAGGCAATTGGTGTTAGTGATGAACAATTTAAATCGATATCAATCTTGCGCCTTGACAGGTTATCAATTATAGCCACATCATAACCATTATTAGACAAATAAAGAGATGTCGGCCATCCGAGATAACCATCACCTCCACAAACTATTACCCTGCTCATTACGATATCTCCTAGGATATTACCAATAATTCTTGGGTATTATGCCACTTTGGCTATCCCAAAGCAACAAAAATTGGTTTTAGCGCCGCTATTGTCAAATACATGTGATGAAGCTATTCATTGCTGGCATCCATTAAAATTAATATTTACATCTAGCTCTAAAGCTAGGTTCAGTCATCTTAGGATATTGTTTTCACGAATTAACCTTGCGACTCATATCAATCTCTTACTAACGGGGTAGATTAGCACGCATTTCTTTTATACCTCGGTCTTCTATGACCATGGCCAGGAGCAGCGGTAGGTTAATCTCGTGGTGCCCGGTGATGCTGATACCCCGGCCGCCGGTGAGCACCGGGCGGGTGACCACGTTGGTCATGGGCCGGTAGTGGCGGATCATGTCCAGGTTCACGGTGGTGAAGTCCTTGACCTCGTTGCCCAGGTTGCGCGCGGCCGAAAGGGCCTTTAAGAACACCTCAGGCAGCATCACCGCCGAGCCCACGTTGAACAGCACCCCGCCCTTGAGCTCGGCCACCTGGGCCGTGAAGCGGCGGAAGTCCACGTGACTGGCCTGGCCGGTGGCCGCGCCGTCGAAGCTGGGATGCATGTGGATGATGTCCGCGCCGATGGACACGTGCACCGTGGCCGGCAGGCCCAACCGGGCCGCCGCGGCCAAAAGCGAGACCGAAACGCAGTTGGGGTTGGCTTCCTGCAAGGCCCGCCCCACAGCCAGGCCCAGCCCGGCCCCGGGGTCGGCGGCGATGGCCCCGTTGATGAACTCCCCGGTCTGGCGGGCGGTGCCGAAGCTGCCGTCGGCCAGGGCCTCGGCCACGTCCTCGCTGGTGCGTCCGGCCAGGGCCATCTCGGTGTCGTGCACCACTCCGGCCCCGTTGAAGGCCAGGCCGGTGACGATGCCCCGCTCCATGGCGTCTATGATCAACGGGCTCAGGCCCACCTTGATCACGTGGGCCCCCATGGCCAGCATCACCGGCTTGTCCGCCTTGCGGGCGGCGATCACCGCCCCGGCGGCGGCGCGCAGATCGTCAGCGGCCAGCACCTTGGGCAGGGAGGCCACGAACTGGTTCAAGCTGCCCCCGGCTTGCCAGGGCTTGCCCAGCATGTCGGCCGCCACCTTGGAGGGCCGCATGTCCAGGTCCGAGAGCTTGAGCTTGCCCAGGTCTATGGGTTGCTTGCTCATTGACTGCATCCGAACAGGGTGAGATCCACCAGCTTGGTTAACAAATGCTGGGCGTATGCGACCGAGCCCCGTTGCCAACTGCCATCGACCTGCCCCGGGCGGCCATGCCCGGTGACATTATTTTGCCCGCTTCTTCGACTTCCATAAGATCGCTTCTCATATCAACAGGATCGCTGTCGACGATACCACTCGATGGTGTTCTTGAGGCCTTCCTCGAAGCCCACCCGGGCGGTGAAGCCAAACTCTTCCTTGGCCCGCTCCACGTTCAGGCGGCGGCGGGGCTGGCCGTCGGGCTTGGATGAGTCCCAGCGTATCTCGCCCGTGAAGCCGGTGAGCTTGGTGATCAGCTCCACTAGGTCCTTGATGGAGATTTCCATGTCGCAGCCCAGGTTCACCGGGTCGGACTTGTCGTAGCGCTCGCTGGCCAGGGCGATGCCTTCGGCCGCGTCCTCCACGTAGAGGAACTCCCGGGTGGCCTGGCCGGTGCCCCACACCTCGATATGGTCCGCGCCCGCCTCCATGGCGTCGAAGCACTTTTTGATGAGCGCCGGGATCACGTGGCTGCTCTGGGGGTTGAAGTTGTCGCCCGGGCCGTAGAGGTTCACGGGCAACAGGAAGATGGAGTCAAAGCCGTACTGCTGGCGGTAGGCCTGGCTCTGCACCAAGAGCATCTTCTTGGCCAGGCCGTAGGGCGCGTTGGTCTCCTCGGGATAGCCGTTCCAGATGTCCTCTTCGTGGAAAGGCACCGGGGTGAACTTGGGGTAGGCGCAGATGGTGCCCAGGGCCACGAACTTCTCCACGCCCCTGAGGCGCGCCTGCTCGATGAGCTGCACGCCCATCATCAGGTTGTCGTAAAAGAAGCGGCCCGGCTGGGCCATGTTGGCCCCAATGCCCCCCACCACGGCGGCCAGGTGGATCACCAGGTCCGGCTCGCAGGCGTCGTAGGCCCGGGCGATGCCCTCGGCACTCACCAGGTCGTAGTCCTTGCTGCGGGGCACGAAGATGTTCTCGCAGCCCCGCTCCTTCAGCTTTTTCACCAAATGGGTGCCCAGAAAACCGGCCCCCCCGGTAACCATAACCCTGCGCGCGGACCAAAAGCTCACGGGCGGCTATCCTTTCTCCACGTTTATTTCCTTAACTACGCCAACATTTGCTTCTGGCCATACAATTTATTCATTTAAATATTCTGCAATTATCAAATAAATTTATTGCTGATTACCCCAAATTATAACGCAATTTGTTGGATGGGATCGTGGAATTTCTTCAAATCTTTTTGCAGCTGGTATCATCTCCAAGAGCTCCTGCCAAGAGTAACAATTATATTCAGACGGCGATTCGTTATAAGTTATGTACCCAGCCCTGGCGTTTTTTATTATCTTTTCTATATAGACATCCTGAATTTCCCTATTTAATTCAGTAAAAGCATAATTGCTGACGACCAAATCGTAACTGGAAACCTCAAGCTCATTCATGGTTAGGTAGCTAATGCTGGAATGCATTATAAAATTGTCAAGGTATCTCTGAGCTAATAGCAAGGCTGGTTTAATGTCAACCAAAGTATATTTAAAAGGCCTCGCATAAGCATTTATTACCCGACATTGTCCACCATATCCGACCCCGATTTCGCATATACTTATTCCATCTAGCTGACTGAAATATTTTATTAAATCACCGAGAACCTTAATATAGCGAAGAGTGGTGGGCGATACGTTTCCCACCTCTGGATAGCGGCACAGGACAGGACCGCCATATTCATCGTTCATCTTAAACAATGGCAACTTGTCCCACAAATATTGGCTTTTTCTAATTTCTGCGATATATTCTTTTCCTAATTCTTTTGACACGTGTTCCAATATCTCATTATAGATAGGATTGCGCCTAAACTTGTTAAAGCAACGATAATTAAATGCTGCCCTCATACAAACGTGCGGGTATGCTTGATTGTTAGACACACTAATAAGTGATCGTTTTTTATTAGCCAACGATCTATAAGCTTTTCGGTAAATTCTCTGTAAGATACCCATCGGCACCATTCCCGAATAGGTCACCTTTGTCAACTCATCACAACAAAGACCAACGTTGCCGTGTAGCTAATGAGGTTTGGTTATTTTATCATCGACAAAAGCACTCAAACCCCATTGTTGTAAAGACAGCGCACTATAACCTCCGCCGACCATAACCCTGCGCGCGGACCAAAAACTCACGGGCGGCTATCCTTTTTCCAACTCTTGCATATCCGAATCCACCATCATCCTCACCAGCTCATCGAAGCTCACCTTGGGCTCCCAGCCCAGCTGGCGTTTGGCCTTGTCCGGATCGCCCTTCAAATACTCCACCTCGGCCGGGCGGAAGTAGCGCGGGTCGATCTCCACGTAGTCGTGCCAGTCCAGGCCCACGTAGCCGGAGGCCGCCTCCACGAAGTCCCGCACGCTGTGGGTCTCGCCCGTGGCGCCGGTGTCGCAGGTGTGCTCGGGAACATCAAAGCTCACCTTGACGTGGCTCTGGGCCCCTAGGTTGTAGATCTCGGTGGGTTGCACCTTCATCAAAATCTGGTTGATGCTCGAGGCGTCGGCGAGGTCGCCGTAGACCAGGCGCAGATGGGCGCCCTCGGCCTGAGGCGGATGATACAGATGATCGATGCGGCCGGTGCTGAAAGAGCTGGAGCGGCGGATGATGCCCCAAACCTCGTAACCTTTGGGCAGGAGAAGCTCGGCCAGGTAGGCCCCGTCTTGACCGGTGATGCCGGTCACCAGTGAGCGTTTGTCCAAATCCAATTTAAAATAACACCTACTGGCTGCAACCATACAACCAAACAGAAGGATTAGGGGAATAAATGTGTTGAACTGTAAGCCTTGCGGTCCTCATCTGGACAAAACATCTTCTCTCTCAAACGCTCAACTATCCGCCTGTTATGATACATAAGTCGTGTGAGTATACAACAGGAAGAGGTTACGTTTGCATTCTTTTTGCCAGCGCAAAAAGATATACATCAACGTAGTCTTATGCCTTCGTCGCCTTAAGCTGTTGAAATATATAAACTATAAGCAATTTACCTAGCGGACCGCCTGAGTTTCAACGGAGCCACGCCACAGCTTATCGGCTGCGAATATCACAGGTTTAGCCACAGAGTAAGTTCGATTGGCATTCCCTAAATATTTGCCAGGCGGGCACTTGAGATTGCCCATACAGTCCTTACTGCCATTTCCACTTGAATACAAAGAGATTATAACCGCATTGGTCTAATTGTAATGAACACCAACCCCGACGGCTTTATTTTATGTATTTTATTGATATCATATAACATAATGACCGTTTTCCCTGGCGGCGCATTAACCTTCCCCTTCTGCATAAGGCTCTTTGCGTGCCGTCCCAACTAGAGTTGGCATAAGGCCCTTGTCTTGGACGCCCGATAAGATGACCGTTATGGGTGGCGCATGGCTTCGATTGAAACATTTCTCTGGATATCTTCGCTATTAATACTAGCCAAGAACTACCGTCTACAATCATTTTAAGTGCTTGATAAATATAATCATAATCACACATAATTTAGGAAGGCGCGCCTAGATACCGCTCTGAAATCGCAATCTGGCCTTTTCAGCGCTTATCCCAAGTAATTATTGTACTCATCGTTTTGCCAGACAAATTCACGACCATCTTTCTCATTTGATGACTTTGAGGGCAATTTTATCTATGAATACTCTAAGTTGAATTGTTTCTTGCCTTTACAGGAGGTCAGAATTAAGATTTGAACCTGAGGATCAGAAACATGGAATCCAGCCCCGCATCTCCCTGCGAGGCCCTTCGCCTCGGGAATTCGCCCGGCGCAGAATGGCCAAAACTCCGGCGGGAGGATCTTCGGATGGGCCTGATCTTCCTTTTTGGCCCAAGCTGGACTGGGTGACCTCTGTTATATGGGGGCTTGGATGCTTGTTTGGTTGTTAGAGGCAAGTGAAATCCTTCCACTAGAAGATGACACTCGCAAAATGCGTGCGGGATATTTAGCAGATGTCTTAACTAGCCGAGGCCATAATGTAGTATGGTGGGCAAGCACATTTAATCATCAATTAAAAAAATTTATTTACGATAAAGATACTGACATTGAAATAAATAGCAGGTTAACTATAAAAATGATTCATGGCTGTGGATATGGCGGTAACAGGTCGATTAAAAGATACATACATCATCGATTAATAGCCAACAAGTTTTACAAATTCGCTCAACGCTGTGAACGGCCAGACATTATCATTTCATTTATACCTTGCCATCGATTGGCATATATGGCCACAAAATATGCCAAAAATAATAGCGTCCCAATAATCGTGGACATCAGAGACAAGTGGCCCGATATCTTTATTACAAGCAAAAACAAAATTTTTGAGATTATTGCCAACATAATACTTTTTAGTGAGCAAAAGTGCACAAAATATGCAATGCGTAACGCATCAACACTGGCTGCTGTTTCTGAAACATATCTAAACTGGGCTTTGCATAAAATTGACAGGGCAAGAAATAAAATGGACAGAGTTTATTATTTAGGATACGCAAATAGCGATATTAACAGCGGCGGCAAACTTTATAAAGATGAAAATATTTCGGATGAGTTACGCCAATTAATTGATGGCAATTCCAGTAAAAAATTAATAGTTTTTGTCGGAACTTTTGGCTTTTCATATGATTTGATAACGATGGTAGATGTTGGCGCAAGGTTTCACGAGCAGCGCCAAACAGATGTTGTTTTCGTATTGGCCGGCACCGGGGAAAACTACGACAAAGTAAATAATTCAATAAGGTCGCCAAATGTTTTGTTGACGGGTTGGATTAATCATGATGAAATCAAATATGTGCTTAGCAAAAGTTATGCTGGCTTGATGCCATATCATGATTATGCCCCCCAAAGCCTCCCCAACAAATTTTTCGAATATGCAGTAAATAACCTCCCTATTATTTCTTCTTTAAAAGGAGAGATCGCTGAAATAATAACTGAAAATCAAATTGGCATCAATTATAAAGCTAACGACAAACAAGATCTCTATAATGCAATACAGTATCTGGTGGAAAATGAGAGCCTACATGACAAAATGGTTAATGAAAACTTGGCTGCCTTCCGCAACACATGCAATGCTAACTTAATTTATGAAGAATACGCGACCTATATAGAAGAAATATTTCGAAACAATGTTTAACATTATTGGGCATACCATGAACACCAACCGCCAAACAACCAGATCGGGCCCAGCCGCTTCATTCCTAAATGCTGAAAAGGCGCAAAATGTATAATGGCTATACCATATCGCTGGGTTTAATGGCTAGTTTATTATGGGTTTTTATCCTTTACAAAGAACGCGATGATTTATTAGGCATTTTTTCCCCAATTAGCTTAGTATCTATTGGCATTCTTGCTTTCTACATTGTGCCAAGCTTGTACTGGCAAGTTGTCCCATGGCGGAGCATTTTCCCGCCATATTATGGGGGTATTTTGCTGGTGATGATCGCGGCAACAGTGTTTTCCATTCCATTTTTTATTCGTGCTGCCTTAAGCAAAAAACGCGGGGACAAGCACCTACAGCCGCACAATATTCAGGAAAAAATCAAGCTGAATAAGTGGAGCTATTTGGGGGTGGCATTCATAGTAATCGGCTTTATGTGGAGGATTTATCTTATATCAATAGGTCGGCAATCACGGCTTGATAGAGAAATGGCCACATTCATGGGGTCAAAGGATTTGGCCTATTTGCTAGGCAATATTATATATGTATATCCTGCGTTTTATGCAATATTGATATTATTTGGCAATAAATTTAAACAAAAAATTGGATTCGCCCTGCTGATGAGCGACGGATTGTTACAGATGTTTACCTTACATAGATATGAGATATTAACATACACCCTTAGGGCGATGATAATAGTCAGATTAAAGTACAATAGGTTTAATAAAAAAATAATGGCGGCTGCAATTGTATTTATTATATTAATAATTGCTATCTTGGGTCAAGTCGGCCCCTATGCAAGTCAGATTGCTTGGAATAAAAGGTATCTCAATGCCAGTGATATTGTTGAATTAGTATCAAGCTATGAATGGAGGCAGAGGAGCGTTGACTCCGGGTTGTTGTCCCGGGTGGAAATTATGTCCAGCCAAGTAATGAAAAGACTCTATGACGCTCGCTCGGCAAGTGCAGTAATGTCTTCAGTGCCTCAGCGTATAGATTATATGTACGGCGATACTTTTATAGACGTATTGTTCGCATTAGTACCTCGCTATATTTGGAAAGACAAACCAGACTTATCCAGAACACACTTGATTACCAAGACGGTAATGCCGTTGGATAGTGGTGTTAACCCACTTGGCACTTTGGCCGAGCTATACGTAAACTTGAATTTTCTTGGAGTTTTTTTAGGCGCGATCGGATTTTTATTTATTTGCTTGCTGTTTAATTTTATTTTATACAGATCCAGCCGAGTTGGCTTGGCTACCACGGCTTGTTACCCTATACTTTTTGTTTGGTTTGTTGGGATCAATTTTAATCTCAGCCAAATTATCACTGAATTAATACGCGGCGCCTTGATAATAATAATGACAGTTTTATATTTAAAAATTGCATCAAAAAATATTGAAGAATGAATTTAGTAACTGATTCGGGTTAAAATTCAAATAGATGTTACGTTATATGTTTGTATGCTGGTAGTCTATAAATTTTATTTCTCCCCAACCACGCAAGATGATATGGAGAAAAATTAGTGCAAGACACAAGTACTAAATATCATAAGCTGACCGAGGCTCCTGGCGACAAGGCTTCATCCGAACAGCTGCAAAGGCTCTATCATCGCTACCACTTTGCCTGTTCCTGGATTAACGGCAACCGGGTCTTGGAAGTAGCCTGTGGTACCGGCATAGGGCTCAAGTACCTTGCCAAGTCCGCGGGATGTACCTATGGCTGTGATGTGGATCAGACGAATTTGGACCGAGCGAGGCAGATATGCCACGGTGAAGCGGAAATTCGCCTGGATGAGGCCCGCGCGGAGGTGTTGCCTTATGCCGATGGCAGCTTCGATGTAGTGATCCTTTTCGAAGCTCTCTACTATCTAGATGACCCTGGTCTCTTTGTGCGGGAAGCCTGCCGCCTGCTGTCCGACGACGGGATTTTATTGATCGGCACGGTCAACTGCGAATGGGACAGCTTCCACCCCTCGCCTTTGTCCAAAAAGTACTACTCCGCCCGCGAGCTGGGCGAACTGCTGGAAGGGCCCTTTGCCTGGCATAAGATGTGGGGGGCCTTTCCCACCGAAGCCACCGGAACCCGCGAAGCGGTCATCTCCCTGCTCAAGAAGGGGGCCAACACCCTCAACCTGATCCCTGGCAGCCTGCGCTCCCGCGCCTGGCTCAAGCGCATTTTCTTCGGTGAACTGGTGCCCTTGCCCCAGGACTTCTCCAGCGCCGAGATACCCTACGATCCGCCCGCGCCCCTGAGCGGTCAGTCCCCGGAGACCAGCTACAAGATTATCTACGTGGCCGCCGGCAAGGGCGCGGCCTTTGACCTGCCTCAGGCGCCCTTCACCCCAATCGGGGCCTCCAAGGCCCCGGCCCACGGCGGCGGCAGACTAAAGCGGCTCATGGACATCGCAGGCTCCCTGGCCGGGCTCATCGCCCTTTCGCCCCTGCTGGCCATCGTGTCGCTGTCCATTTACCTGCACGACCGGGGGCCGGTGCTGTACCGCCCCTTGCGCATGGGCCGCCACAAGCGGCCTTTCCGCATCAACAAGTTCCGTACCATGGTGCAGAACGCCGACCAGATCGGCGGGCCCACCACCTCCTTGCGCGACAACCGCATCACCCCGGTGGGCCACATCATGCGGCGCTACAAGATCGACGAGGTGCCGCAGTTGGTTAACGTGCTGCTGGGAGAGATGTCTTTGGTGGGGCCGCGCCCCGAGGTGCTCTCGGAAGTGGAGGAGTACGGCCCGGAGTGGGACGACATCTTCCTGGTGCGGCCGGGCATGACCGACTGGGCCTCCATCGATTTCCGCCACGAGGACGAGATCGTGCAGGCAGCGGGCATGGACGACCCTCACCAGGCCTACAAACTCCTTATCCAGCCTCGCAAGTTGGAGTTGCAGTTGGATTACGCCCGGAATCACTCGCTGGGGGTTGACCTGGCCATCATCCTGGCCACCCTCAAGACCGTGGCCGGGGGCTAGGCCGGCAGCAGGGGCGGCCTGTCCTTGATGGGCCGTTTCTGCACCAGCCAGATACCGGGGGCCGCTCCTCTTGTCCTCGGGGGGATTGTTTAAGCAGATTACAAGGATCGAACTTGTGCCCTCCGCTCTCATAACTCTGTTTCGCTGGGATAGCGCGCTTGGCGCTTCCAAAACAGATCGCCCTAGACTCATACAGATCCACAAGCATATTATTATGCACGCTCCTAACCAGCATGAAGGGAGGATCGGAAGTCTATCCAAATCCCTACTTGCATAAGTCATCCGGCATTTACTACAGGAATACGGCAAGTTGACCTTCCAGCAGGCAGATGCCAAAGGCGAGGCCAAAGAACCCACTTTTGTTTATGATTATCCATCAATAAACCCGCAGTTTAGAGCGGCCGCATAGAACAACTGGCCGTATGTCCAGGAGGTAAGAGCAGATGTCATTTGCCGGCGGAAAAATTGGGGCAATTCTTCACTTAATTGAAACATATCTCGCTGTATTACCAACAGTGCTTTATAGAATGACATTGTCTGCTTTTTTCGACCCAAAAGGCTGCCAGAAATTCGTTCATTCAGTGCTGGACAATTTAGACCTAACCACCGACGATAGAGTGCTCAAAACTACGACAATGTCAGAAATATTTAAAACGGACTTACCGGACGAGCTAAACGTCACAATATATTCTAAAGCACAGCCAGGCGTTACAAATAATATCAACGAAATAAATACTCTCGCCTTCTTGGTAAAAACTATTAAACCTAATCGTATTTTTGAATTCGGGACACACGTTGGAAGAACTACCCGCATGTTTGCTCAGCTAACATCCTCCGACGCAAAAATAACCACCTTGGACTTGCCCCGGGAAATGGTTGCTCATGACATAGGGTCAGCTTTTTACAGTTCAGCGGAAGCCAGTAAGATCCGTCAGGTTCATTCTGATTCTATGTCTTACAACTATACGCCGTATTATGATAAATGTGATTTTGTTTGGGTGGATGCGTGTCATGATTTCGAATATGTGATGTTTGATACAAATGAAGCTTTAAAAATGTGTAAGCAAGGAGGCCATATTGGATGGCATGACTATCGCCATACCGCTTGGTGGTCTGGCGTCACCCGTGCGGTTAGAAAAACCGCATCAAAGAAAGGCCTGAAGATAATGCATATACGTGGTACTACAATTGCTTTGTTGAGAAAAGTTTAAAGCTTTCCACCCAGGCCATCTATTGTTTGCGCCGATATTCTGGGATTAGACAAATGATCCGACTTGCCTCCATGCAACTCCGCCCCTAAGGGCGGATTGGAGTCTTAGGGCCACCACCAGATAATGTTAGTCTAAAAGATTACCTGCCCCGCTCAAATAGCGTTAGGCCTTACTGCTCTAAGAGCAACTTGGGTGCCTCGCAAGGATGAAAGTACCTCCCCTCACGCCTTTTTAACCAGCGTTGTGGTTTAAATTACTGCAGCCAGGGCTGGCCCCACTCCAGCCTGGACGTCAGGACGACGGACAGGCATACTAGGGCTAGCCAATCGAGGGAATAATAGGGGCGGCGGCGTGCGAACGACCAACGCCATCCGCCCTAACAACTCCGCCAACTTGTCCAAACATTGGGGGCACCTATGGGGGCCGTCGCAGGTTACCGGACATGACAAGCGCGCCAGGCAAAGACCGACTATACGTGATGCAATACCCCAGGGATCTATTGCTGGACCTCCATCGGCGCATGCTCGCCATTCGCCTGTGCGAAGAAAGCCTGGTGGAGCCCATCCTGGACGGCTCCATACGCTGCCCGGTGCACCTGTGTTCCGGGCAGGAGGCGGTGGCGGTGGGGGTGTGCGCCGCTTTGCGGCAGGACGATTACGTGATGGGCAACCATCGCTCCCACGGCCACTTTTTGGCCAAGGGGGGCCGGATGGAGGCCCTGGTGGCCGAGGTCTTCGGCAAAGAGGGCGGCTGCTCCCGGGGGCGGGGGGGCTCCATGCACCTCATCGACCCCTCGGTGGGCATGCTGGGGTCCGCGCCCATCGTCTCGGGCACCATCTCCCTGGCTCTGGGTGCCGCCTTGGCCGGCAAGATACGCGGCGACCAGCGGGTGGCGGTGAGCTTCTTCGGCGACGGGGCCACCGGCGAGGGGGTGCTCTACGAGTCGCTGAACTTCGCGGCCCTGATGCACCTGCCCATGCTCTTCGTCTGCGAGAACAACCTCTACGCCACCCACATGCCCATCGGTGACTGCCGCCCGGCCTGCGCCCTCAGCGATATCGCGCGGCCCTTTGGCATGGAGAGCGTGTGCGTGGAGGGCAACGACGTGCTGGCCGTGCTGGCCGTGGCCCAGGAGGCGGTGGCCGCCTGCCGCGAGGGGCGGGGGCCGGTGTTCATCGAGGCCAGCACCTACCGCCTGCGGGGGCACGTGGGCCCGGACGACAACATCCAGGGCACCCACACCGACATCCGCCCCCCGGAGGAGTTGGCGCGTTGGCGGGAGAACGACCCCATCACCACCTTCGAGGCGCGCCTGGTGGCTGAAGGGGCGGCCAGCGACGAGGAGCTTGCCCGGATGCGTGGCGAGGTGGGACGGGAGGTGGAGGCGGCCCACGCCTTCGCCGCCCAGAGCCCTCATCCCCCGGCGGAAGAGCTCGCCGCTCATCTGTTCAAACATGATTAGCCGCGGCCGCTTGCCGGGAGTCTCGCGATGCCTACCCTGACTTACGTAATGGCCATCAATCAGGCGCTGCATCAAATGATGGAGGCCGACGATTCGGTGTTCCTGATGGGCCAGGGGGTCAAGAGCCCCTGGTACGTGGGCAACGCGGCCAACGGCCTTTTGGACCGTTTCGGCCCCGACCGGGTCATCGACACGCCGGTGTCGGAGAACGCGGTGACCGGGGCCGGGGTGGGCACGGCCCTGGCCGGGATGCGCCCCATCGTGGTGCACCCGCGCATGGACTTCATGTTCTACGCCTTTGACCCCATCATCAACCAGGCGGCCAACTGGTACTACATGAACGGCGGGCGGCTCAGCGCGCCGGTGGTGGTGTGGGGCATCATCAATCGGGGCGGCGAGCAGGCGGCCCAGCACTCCCAGGCCCTGCACGCCACCTTTGCCCACGTGCCGGGGCTCAAGGTGGTGATGCCCGCCTCACCCCACGACGCCAAGGGGCTGATGATCGCGGCCATACAAGACGACAACCCGGTGGTGTTCATCGACGACCGCTGGCTGCACGGCATCGAGGGCGAGGTGCCGGCCGAGCCCTACGCGGTGCCCCTGGGCCGGGCGGCGGTACGCCGCGAGGGCAGCGACGTGACCATCACGGCTCTGTCCTACATGACCCACCTGGCCTTGCAGGCGGCGGAGGAACTGGCCGCCGAAGGAATCTCCGCCGAGGTGCTGGACCTGCGCAGCGTAAAGCCCATGGACCGCGCGGCGGTGCTGGCCTCGGTGAACAAGACCGGCCGCCTGCTGGTGTGCGACCCGGGCTGGCAGAGCTTCGGGGCCTCGGCCGAGGTGGCCGCTCTGGTGGCCGAAGAGGGCTGCGCCGGGCTCAAGGCCCCGGTGCGCCGCCTGGCCCTGCCCGATCTGCCCGCCCCGGCCAGCGGGCCCCTGGAAAAGGCCTATTACCCCGTCGCCGGCGATGTGGCCCAGGCGGTGCGCCAGCTAGTGCAAAGCCAGAGCTGAGC
Organism: Desulfarculaceae bacterium; assembly: GCA_020444545.1. Lineage (NCBI taxonomy): Bacteria > Pseudomonadati > Thermodesulfobacteriota > Desulfarculia > Desulfarculales > Desulfarculaceae > Desulfarculaceae bacterium. The sequence goes on from JAHLKT010000003.1 coordinate 692,598, forward strand.
CCGCCCCGATAAATCAGGTTAGCCATCGGCCCGGCCCGCGGCCCATCCGCCCCAGACCCGGCCTCTAAGGAGTCAAGCCAATGTCATACAAGGTGCGTTTCGTGGACCCGGCGCGGAACTACCGCAACATCAAGGACGAGATCGACGCGGCCTACTTCGAGGTCATGTCCAAGGGAGACCTGATCGCGCGGGGCCAGCTGGACAGTTTCGAAAAGAACCTGGCCGACTTCGTGGGCACCAAGTACGCCGTGGGCCTCAACAGCGGCTACGATGCCCTGCACATGTCGCTGCGGGCAGCGGGAATCGGGTCCGGCGACGAGGTGATCGTGCCGGCCCATACCTTTGTGGCCACCACCTCGGCGGTGGTCAACGTGGGGGCCACCCCGGTGCTGGTGGACGTGGGCAAGGACTTCAACATTGACCCCGGGCTCATCGAGGCGGCGATCACCCCGGCCACCAAGGGCATCATCCCGGTGCACCTGAGCGGCTATATGGCCGACATGGAAGCGGTGATGGCCCTCGCCGAGAAGCACGGCCTGACCGTGGTGGAGGACGCCTGCCAAAGCCTGGGCACTTCCATGAACCGCAAGCAAGCCGGTTCCTGGGGCCTCACCGGCTGCTGGAGCTTCTACCCCTTCAAGATCCTGGGCGGCTATGGCGACGGCGGGGCCATTACCACCGACGATCCCGAGGTGGCGTTATTCGCCACGCGCATGCGCTACAACGGCGAGGACCGCCAGAGCGGCGAGTATCACGGCCACGGCTTTACATGCCTGCTGGACAACCTACAGGCCGCCTTTTTGGACGTGAAGCTCCGGCACCTGCCCGCCTGGATCGAGCGGCGCAAAGAGATCGCCGAGGCCTATCGCCTGGCCTTGGGCGGTTTGCCCGACCTGCTCCTGCCCCACTATGACGACCCCCGGCGGGACCACGTTTATCAGAACTACACCCTGCGCTCCAAGCAGGGCAACGAATTCTCCGAGTTCCTCAAGGCCAACGGGGTGGAGGTGCTCACCCAGTTCCGCAAGCCCTACTACAAGCACGAGGGGTTGGGGCTCAAGGACGGCGACTTCCCGGAGACCGAGGCCCTGAGCGCCGAAGTCTGCTCCCTGCCCATGCACCCGGACTTGGAGCAGGAGGAGATCGACTACATCATCGCCACGGTGCAGAAGTTCTACGGGGCCTAGGGAGGGCGCGGCCATGAAACAGCTTTCCATGATCACCGAGCGTTTCAGCGAGTCGGTGATACGCGAGATGACCCGCATCTGCGACAAGGCGGGCGGCTACAACCTGTCCCAGGGATTCCCGGACTTCGACCCCCCGGCCGAGGTGGTTCAGGCGGCCAAGGACGCCATGGACCAGGGCTTCAACCAGTACCCGGTGACCTTCGGGGAAGAGCCCCTGCGCGAGGCCATCGCCCGCAAGGTGGCCCGTTTTAACCACATCACCTGCGACCCGGCCACGGACATCACCGTGACCTGTGGGGCCACCGAGGCCATGATCGCCAGCCTCAAGGCCCTGATCAACCCGGGCGACGAGATCGTGATTTTCGAGCCCTTTTACGAGAACTACGGCCCCGACTCCATCCTCTCCGGGGCCACCCCCCGCTACGTGACCCTGCATGCGCCGGAATGGAGCTACGACCCCGACGAGCTGGCCGCCGCTTTCAATGAGCGCACCAAGGCCATCGTGATCAACACCCCCAACAACCCCACCGGCAAGGTGTTCAGTCTCCAGGAGCTGGAGTACATCGCCGGGCTCTGCGAGAAGTGGGACACCTACGCCATCACCGACGAGGTGTACGAACACATCGTCTACGAGGACGCCCAGCACATTTCCCTGGCCTCCCTGCCCGGCATGGAGGCCCGCACCATCACGGTCAACTCGCTCTCCAAGAGCTACTCGGCCACCGGCTGGCGGGTGGGTTGGGCCATCGCCGCCCCGGAGATAACCCAGCGTATAAGGAAGGTGCACGACTTCCTCACCGTGGGCGCGCCCACCCCCCTGCAAATGGCGGGAGTCAAGGCCATGGACCTGCCGGAGTCCTATTACCAGGGACTGGCCGGCAAGTATCAGGTGGCTCGCGACTTCCTCTATGAGGTACTGATCGCGGTGGGCTTCAAGGCCTTCAAGCCCAAGGGGGCCTACTACATCCTGACCGAGGTGGAGCCCCTGGCCGGGCGGCTGGGAGCGGGGGACGACTTTGACTTTGCCACCAAGCTGATCCACGAGACCGGGGTGGCCACCGTGCCGGGCACTTCTTTTTATGCCAGCCGAGGGCGCGGCCAAAACCAGGTGCGCTTCTGCTACTCCAAGTCCATGGACATGCTGAGCGCGGTGAAGCAGCGCCTCAAAGCAATATGAGCCACAACAATTATTATGCTCCTGGCCTCGGGAATGATTGCGCATAAAGCGAGGCCAAATTGGGGCCAGGTTCGATTATTATCGCTATTTCGCCTGGTAGTTGGTTTGCCTTGCGGCATGTCCGCGCGTAAACTTATGAGGCCATAACCAAGTATTGGCATAAGGCGCAGCCTGATGAAAAACAGAGGAACCCTTCAACATAATGCCGCAATACCTTTATACTATTACCGCAAAATGCTGCTTTATAACTTCAGCTCCTTCCGGGTATTATCACGCTGCGCCTGCATGGGCTTAGATGTAATACGGATGATCGGCTGGGATAGATCTTGTCTAAATTTTCAGAAATCGCGCGTCGATTACCTACTTAAACTGGCTGAAAACCATCGTATTAAACCGAAGATCGGCACTGTTGAGAAATATTTAGAGCGCAAGGACATATTATCCCTCATCTACCAACAACGTCATGATTTTTGGAGGCACAAAAAGCCCAACCTCATCATTTTAGATTCTTTTTCCGAACTGACAGACCAGCTTTTTGTCCACAAAAAGAACCGATGGTGTTTTTTATGCAATTACAATGACGTAAACCACCAGAAGGTTTTTTCTTCCACATTCCACTGTGATGGTCTTCTGGAATTAGACGAATTGCCCTTTTATTACAAAGCATTTTTTACCAAACTTAAAAAACACTATCCCAACGTGCCAATAGTTTATTTGCACTTTCCGACCACACTCGACGTTCGACCGGTTTTCAAAAATAGAGGGCAACTAATTTTTCAATATATCAACGAAATAGCTGACAGCCATGACAACTTCTTCTCCTTTAAGATAGGCGATTCCGTAGTACTGCAAAATACTTGTTTAAACACAGACGAAACATTCCGCGAGTTTCCTTACCACTTCAACAACGATGTCTACCAATGGTATGCAGATCAGATTAAAATGGCAATCCAGGACCATATAAATATCTGAAACCAAATTATACAGTCTAATGCTGGCATATTAAATCGATACAAATTTTGCCTTTAAAAATTCGATTACATCTGGAAAGGCAACACTGTGGAGCGGGCCTGAAAACAAATGCGAGCGAATGCAAAAAAGGCATGTCCGTGCTCAGCGGACAATATTTTAACAAATCATTGCTTCTCAGGTTTGTCGTCTAATGTCTAGAAAAAAAACCGCTCTTATCAGCATTTTTTCTAATTATGTATTAATAATTATAAACATACTAAGCGCTTTTATTTTGGTGCCATATTATCTTGATTATATATCAGTAAATTTATATGGAGCCTGGCTATCATCGGGAAGCCTTGCGGTCCTAATAATGATTATTGATCCGGGCCTATCAATAGTTGTGCTACAAAAAATAGCCTTTCATTACGGCAAAAATGACTTGGTTGAAGTAGGCCGCCTAATTAAAAACGGAATAGTTATTGCGTTTTTATTCGGGGCCGCCGCACTTTGTGCCGGCATAATCACCTCGTTTTTTTTATTTGACATTGTGGGGATAGTAGACGCTGCAAACCAACCCATATTAAAGCAAGGCTTTATTGTTGCGATCATCGCGGCCAGTATCATGGTCGTAGCATATGGCGTGGGCGGGATAACCTTGGGTTTACAAGCCAGCATCTGCCCTTTCAGCATTCATATTTTAACAACTATTTTCTGTATTTTCTTACAAATTAAGCTGCTTATGTGTGGTTATAAAATACTGGCGATTGCTTATGCTTCCTTGGTGATGTCATTGTGTCTATGCGTGGGGAATAGCCTATACATGCTTTGGCGGATTAAAAAGGAAGCCATTCCTTTTGAAAAGGGATTTAGCGGTATTATAGAATTAATTAAATTTGGGGGCTTCACTTTTTGGTCTAAAATTGCAACTGAAATAGCCATGAATACCGACCTAATTTTACTCAACAATTTTGTTGGGCCAAAATCAAGCGTGGCATTAAGCACGAACAGAAAGGCACTGCAAGGCACCCAAAAATTTGTAACGATGATCTCCGCAAGCATGTTAGCCAGTCTGAGCAACTTATATGGTACCGGCAAAATAGATCGTTCAAAGGAAATTGTTCTACGACTAATCAATATAAAGATTTGGCTAATTGGGCTGTTCATTATTGAGTTTTTGTTGCTGAATGAAACTTTCATTAACCTTTGGATAGGAAACCAATACTTTGTTGGGCAATTTAACAATTTATTAATAGTACTTTCTACCGCGCTTTTAATGCTGAACGTATCAATGAGCAACATTTGCTTCGCTCTTGGCAATATTAAGGGAAATAGCTTGGCCATGATGGCCAGAACCATCATTTATTTGTCAACTGCCGTGCCAGCCACTTATTTCTTCGGATTACCAGGCTTACTTATTTCATTCATATTTGCCGGGACTATCGCCAATCTGTGGTATTTCCCAAAGGTAATAATAGAGCGCCTGAGCCTTTCGAGAACAACCATAATAATTACCCTAATTGAGGCCTCAAAAGTATTAGCTAGTGTTGTCATGATATACTTAATTTTTTACTCAGTTACCGTAGTTTCTATTTTAGGCTTCGCATTATGCGCCCTTGCAATAGCCACACTATACTTTTTGTTTGCTATGGTTGCTTCGGCTAATTTGAGGCAAGAATTGGTGGTGCTATATGGCAGCGCTCAAAAAGCATTGAGGAAGATAAAATCCATAGATTAAAACAAACATTATGTTTTATGGCGCCGAAAATTGGAAGAGAAATGGTTTTTCTTAAAGCTTCCGGAGCGCCCGCCTAGTTTCTTTTTAAAAAACGTCGCGAGTATCGCTTCAAGGTATTGGCAAGAAGCGCCCTGGATGTAATTGCTGCATACTTAAACAGAGCCCTTGAATCTTCTTTAGCAATTATATTTTTCATGGTTGAGTACTCATTTTCCAGAGCACCTACATTTCCCGAAATGTTCATGTCTTTCCTAAATAAAACACCAAAGTTAGCCCCCATTATACCACTCCCGACCATATCTTCAGTTTCTTGCAGCGGAGAAAGCTTGCACTTTGCCATATAGTGCTTTAGCGTCCTTCTATTAAAATAATATACATGGGCATTTTCTAGCATCTTCATAGAAAAATAATCGATATTTGGAACTTCGATGTATATCGAGCCATTATCATTCAATTTCTCTACAAGCCTGCCTATCTCTAATATAGGATCTAAAAAATGTTCTAACACGTGACTCAATACTATGAGGTCAAATTTACCTTCAACATCTAAAACGCCCCTACTCGCAGATCCAATCCAACCTTTTTACCTATTTCGACGCAGTTTTTAGATAAATCATAACCGACAACCTTTTTGCCCGCTTTACTGTAAGGGCATAGCAAATACCCGCGATTGCAGCCCACCTCCAAGACCGATTCAATCTTGTCTAAATAAGGAACTATAATAGGGTTAATTTTGTGATGAAAAGGATATTCATCGTCCTCTGCTTGGAGTGCATACACATCCATATAAAAGCTGGCGCTATAAAATTTGACATATTCTTCATCGGTCATTCTCGGTGATAGGTATATAAGCCCACAATCTTTACAGATAACGGTTCTTTGATGAAAACCAAACCTATCAATCGAGGCTAATACCTCTTTTTCTTCACTGCCACACAGACAGCTCGCGGGAATAAAATCAATTTTGTTTTGTTTAACTTGCTCATTAAACCACCTAATTGATCTTTTAGATTTCCCTTCTCTGTAGGTCAGAGACGGCAACACATTACTATAAAACCACATGCTTTTAGTTAGCTTAACGGCCATGACATACCCTCATCAACAGTCAGATAATTGGTTCAAATTATGGAGATGCGGTGACAAGTAACTTCCCTTTGAGCCCTCTAGCTGCTGAGATTCGCCTTATCGTACAGTTTGGATGCGCCCACATTCTTTGTTTTTTATAAAACGAAGCGCTTTGTCATGGTAACCTCAGGCTCTTTTACGGTCAATCGCTTACCCTGGTGCCACTTTGCTCGCTTCATGGTTTGAGTGCGCAATATCGCCCTTGCCAGCTATTTCTGCCATGCAATTTTTTCGCTTAACAGAGTGCTTGGTTACAACCGGAGCATAAACGCTCCTTACTGCTGGCGCAGGCTCTCCAGCAGCGCGGCGCGGCACTGTAGGCACCACAAGCGCTCAAAAAGCTGTGCGCAACCCGCCTGATCGTGGGCGTAATCGGTTGCCTGGGCTAAAGGAGGCCGGTTAGCATCAGAGTCCAGGATAGCCCTGTAAACATGCAACCGCTGATCGGAAAACGAGCTATTCACTGCCCAGCCATCGCTACTGAGGCATTCCAGCTTTACTACATCATCGCGGGGGCAACCCAATTCCCTCTCCAGGATATTGAAAGCGCCGTCATGAAGGGAGGTGCCCGCTTCCACCCTTCCACCAGGCAAATCTTCGGTTAATTCGTGTAGGCCGTGCCGGTATTGAGGCGCAGGTAAGATTACGCGGTCTTTATATAGCGGCACCACTATCAGCGAATCGGCTTTTTCTACCCGCCAATATTCCAAAAGATTCTTTTTATCGTCCAAAACCCGCTCGACCACTAAAGTGAGCCAGCGGCTTTCCAATCTGAAGATGGTGCCCTCAACAGACCACATTTCATTCTGGCCCACAGTTTCCACCTCCTGGCAGGGATTCCCAGCCCCTACGAGCCTGCCCCATATCCGCTATGCAAACAAGGATATCCTTGCCCGTATCAGTTGGGTTACCAATCCCCTCTGGCTTGCGCCAAATAAATCGGTTCGCTTAGCCTTGGTCCAGGAAAACCTCTTCTTCCGGTGTCACCACCAGGGTCTGTTGCAGGTTCAGCCAGTCGGTGAAGCCGAGCTCCTGCATCCGGGACCTCTCGCCATAGGAGGTCCAGCGGTTCTCGCGGCGGGTGTACTTGGGCCAAAAAAGGTCGATCTGGGCCTTGTCTATTATCAAAAACAGATCCCGGTAGACCGACAGGCTGTCCGCCAAGGTCCATTGTAAAGGTCGGCCTATTTGGGCCAGGTACTGGGTGAGCAGGTACACCTCGCATACCCGGCACTGCGCGAACTGGCGCAGAGAAAAGGTCGCCTCTCCGGCCAGGACCTCTTCCTTTCGCCTCTGGTCATAGGCGGGGCTCCAATAGCGGTGCATATCCTCCGCGTCCCCGAACAGGAACATGTCCGACAGGCCGTAGAGACGGTAGCGGAAAGTGTTCAGGTCCATGCCGATCATTCGTTGCTTCTGGCCCCAGGAGGGCTCGCCCAAGGGAAATTGTTTCAAGAGGTTGTGCAAAAAGGCCAAGGTGGTCGGGTTGTAGAACCTCTGATCCGTGCGCGTCTTGAGGGTGTAGGCGCAACCCAATTCCCGGGCGCGGTCCAGGCCCGCCATGGCGCTCTTGATCTGGCGGTTGATGTTGGAGATGCCGGGATACTCCGCGTCGGGGCTCAGCACCACCTCCACCCCCAGCTCCTGGATCCTGGCCAGAGTGGCCGGGTCCTCAGTATCCCAGGTGGAAAGGATCAGATGGGCCTGGGGGTAAAAGGCGCGGTACAGGCGCAGGGTCTCATAGGTGAAGTCAGCCTCACGCAGCAGGGGGCCTTGCAGCACCAGGGCGGTTTCCTGCTCCCTGGCGCCCGGTACGGAGGTGGGAACCGGCAGGGAAGCCAGCTTGATGGGACGGGCCATGTAGCTGACATAGAGGCCTAGGCGCTCCTCCAGGCTGCGGAAGGCCTCGAATATTGCTTGCAGAAAACGTTGGCGTCCGATCAGGCGGTAAAAAAGGCCCAAAACCAGGGCCACCACCCACCGGGCTATTTTAGCGCGCAGACTCATGCTCGTATGTTCATCCCGCTATGCCTTGACTCATTCAAACCTTGTCCGGCTCAGAACCAGGAGGCCTGCTCCGGCTCCCCAGGGGGCATTATACCCATCACGCCAAAGGCGTGGGCAAAGCGCTGGGCCCAGGTGTGCTGGGCCAGGCAGCGTTGCCGCGCCGCCAGGCCCATCCGCTCCAAATGCCCGGGGTCGGCCAGCAGGCGCTTGATCACGGCCAGGCAATCCTGCTTGTCCTTGTAAGAGGCCACCTCCCGACCCACCTCATAGACCCGGTGCAGGTCTTCCTGCTCGCTGGTCAGATAGGCGGCCCCGCACATGGGAACCTCGAAGTCGCGCCCTTTTAGGCAGGTCTCCCGCATGGAGTAGCCGATGCCGCTGAATCCCAGATTGATGCGCGACTGGGAGTATATCTCGGGCATCTGCCCCGAGGGCACCGGGCCATGCTCCCAGCCGGGGCCAAAGGCGGCCACCCGCACCCCATGGCGGCGCAAATACCTGATCCACTCCGGCCGCTGGCCATAGTTGGCCCCGATAAAGGACACATCAAACTCCAGGGATACTTTGCGGGGCGCAAAATGATCCGGGTCGGCCCCCTCGGGCCAGAAAATTGCCAGCCCGCCTTCCACGAAATACTTGATCAGCGAGCGACTGGCGTTGGTCAGGTTCAGGTCATAGGCCCGGGCCAGGGCCGAGGGGCCGGTGTAGCGCCCGCCGCCGAGCCGGCCGCGAAAATAAAGGCGGTCGTCCCAATGAAAGGCGCAGGTGGCTATGCCCATGCCTTTAATGCGCTCGACGGTCTCGGGCGACACGTGGTATCCGCTGAGGTAGGAGACCAGCACGTCAACCGGTTTGCGGGCGTGGGTCTCGGCCACAAAGGCCAACAGCTTGGCCTCCATCTCTTGCCGGCGCTGGAGCCAGTCCTCGGCCTTGGGGTCGAAACCGTGCTCGGGCAGGGCGAAAACCTCCACCTCGCCCAGGCCGGCCAGGGCGGCGGGTATCTGGTGCTTTTCCCACTCGCCCAGCTCGGAGGCATAGATGGAGCGGACGTGCCCGGACGGATGCAAGGCCGCGCCCACCCCACGCCGCCGCAGATTCCGGGCCACCCGGCGGCCCACCTCCGCCTCGCTCAAGACCTGGAGTCCCTTTTGCCTGGCCTGGCTTTCGTACTCACGCTGCTCGTCCCGGATTCTCCGCTCTTGCTTGTTGGCCTTGAAACGGGCCCAGGCCGACCTCAGGCCAGGGGCTTGCTTTACCCGTGTTTTGAGGGGGGATAAGTTCATAACTGCCGGGCGGAGGGGTTGAGGGGTGGACTTAAGCGAAGCCGGGGCTCAGTCGACCAGGTATTTGTCGCCCATGACCGATGGCATCTTGACCACCACGGTCAGGGTGTCTTCCACGGCCTGGAAGTCGGTGCTCTCGCCTGGGTGGATCAACACGATGTCGCCGGTTTTGTAATCCGTGCCGTTCATGCGCACATGCCCTTGCGCGATCACGGTTATCTCGGCGGCCACCTTGTGCATGTGGCGCTGCTCGCTGTCACCTCGCGTGTACTGCTTTACCGCCACCTCCACATCCTTGCTGCGCACCACCGTGGGGTCGAAATCCCCCACGAACCAACCACCGATCATTTCCGAAAGCTGGTGCTTGTCCATCTCAGGCGCCTTGGGGCTGGATGTGGCGCAGGTAAATCTCCAGGTCCTCCGGAGTGCCGGTGCCGAACATCTGCTTTTCCTCGATGCGGTACACTCCGATCTTCAGACCGTGGGCCACGCAGTAGTTATAGGCCGGCGCGGTGTAGAACTCGTTGTTCACCCGATCGTTCATGGCAATCATCTGAGCCGCCGCGTTGACGAAGTGGGAACCCTTGGAGAAGTAGTAAAGCCCCACGGTGGCGTCCTGGCTGATCACAACCTTTTCAGCCACCCGGGTCACCAGGCCCTGCTCGTTGGTCTTGGCGTAGCTCCATTTGGTGTGGTCGGAATAAAAGGTGAGGATGGAGCCGTCCAGGTCCCGCGCCTTGGCGTCGGCGATGTAATCATTCAGCGGGGCCTCCACGATCTGGTCGCTGTTGGCCAGCAGGAGAGGCTCGTCGTTGTTGATCAGCCAAGAGGCCAACAGGATGGTGCAGGCCGCGCCCATTGTCAGGTGATCCACGGTGAGGAAGGTGCAATCGTAGCGGTCCGACAGATCCGCCACCTGCTCCTTTTGCGCCTCCAAGTGGCTGCTGCGGGCGATGAGGATGAAGCGGCCGCCCTCCAGTTCCAGGTTCTGCAACACCCGCTCGATCATGGTTTTGCCGGCCACGTCGATGAAAGGCTTGGGGGTGTCGTAACCCGCCTCCTTGAAACGGCTGCCTTCGCCGGCCATGGGTATGACGATGTTCATGCCTGCCAACCTCTCCTGGGATTTCCCAGTCGCGCCGCGTATCCCCTAGAAGAACTTCTGAATGAAATGCTCCACGTCCCGGGGGGTGGAAAAGCTCCAAATCTTATCAATGGGGAAGGCGCGTATCTTGGCGTTTTTCTGAATCAGCTCGTTGTACACCGGGCAGATGAAAAACTGGCCCAGCACGCGTCGGTCGCGGGCGATCATCTCCTCGGCGCATTCCACGAAGCTGTGGCCCGTGCGGAAGTAATAGACCCCCGCAGTGGCGACGTCGCTGATGGGCTTTTTCTCGGCCACCTCTTGGACAAAGCCGTCCTCGTTCAGCTTAACGAAGCTCCATTGGGGGTGGGTTGAGTTGAAGGTGACAATGCCGCCGTCGCACTCGTCGGCGGCCATGGCGTAGAAGAACTCGTTGCTGTTCCAGACCATGTATTGATCCGAATTGACAATGACGATGGGATCGTCGTCGTCGAACAGGTGCTTGGCCTGCAGCACCGATGTCGCCGCCCCCTCGCCGGGACCATCCACGGCCACTATATCACAACCCGGCGAAATCAAATTCAGCAGGTAATGCAGGGAGTACTTTTCCATGTGCTCGCGCTGCATTATATAGATGAATTTGGCTTCCACGTTGATGTTTTCCACCACCCACTGAATCATGGGCTTGCCGTTGATATCAATCAACGGCTTGGGGAAGACATAGCCCATTTTCTTGAAGACCTCGCCAGCCCCGGCGGCTGGGATGATCACCCGCAGCTTGCCGCCCTGCCACTTGGGCACGTAATGGTTTACCTGATCGCTCTCCTGGAGCTTGCTCAGATAGCTGCTCACCTTTTCATAAGTCAGATCGTCGGGGTTCTCCACGGCCAAGAGGTGGCCGCCGGAGTCAAAGGCGGCCTGGCGCCCGTGGTGAGAGTCCTCCACGATCACGCAGGAGGCGGGCCCCAGCCCCAGCCGGATCATGGCCTCCAGATACATCTCCGGGTTGGGTTTGGGCAAGCGCACGTCCTCATTGGAGAGATAGAACTCCACGTACTCCAGCAGCCCCTTGCGCAGCAGCATCATCTTGGTGCTTTCCCGGATGGAGTTGGAGCACACGGCGATGCGGTAGCCGTCGTTCCTCAGGCGGGCCAGGATGGAGCGCATGCGCTCGTCGTAGGTGAATTCATTGCTGATGATGTCGATAGTCTGGGCCTGCTTGCCCTTCCAGATGTCGTCGTACACCTCCGGGGGCAGACCCTTGTTCTCGGTGAGCAGGCGCAGCTTGGTGCGGGTGGGCAGGCCATCATAGGTGGACAAGTGCTCATCCCGGGTGATGGTGTACCCAAAGGCGGCCAGAGAACGGTTGAGGGCCTCGTAGTGCAGCTCCCGCGCGTCGACCAGGACCCCGTCCAGATCAAATATGATCGCTTTAATCATTGAAAAATTCCTCGGCCTGTTCCGGGTAATCGGTACAAAGCATGACCTGGCCGCTCCCGGCTATTTCCCTGAGGGTCTCCCAAAAGGGCAGATGCTCCCGGCGGTGCAGCTCGGGTGAGACCAGGCACACCGACTTGCCGTGGTCCAGATGTTCGTTGATCATGCCAGGGGTGACCCATTCACCGTAAAACTGGTCCAGCCACACCCCCTGGGCATGGCCGTACAAGACCGCCTCCCGTTCGATTTCGCTCTGCCGGGTATAGAAGCACATCCCCGCATCCAGATAAGGCAGGGCGTCGGGTATGGCCAGGTCGAAGACAAAGTAGTGGTCCACCCCATGGCGCGCCAAGGCGTCCTTGAGCAGGTTGTGCAGGCCGCAGCTCTTGATGTTGACCGCCAGGAACGATCCCGCCCCCATGGCGGCATAGGCCTCCAGATAGGGTTCCAGCCGGGGGCAGGAGGCGTCGGGCAAGTCGTGGGATACCAACAGGTCGCCCGCCAGGTCCCGGATATCGAACTCCACCCCGTAGCCCTGGGCCAGGGCGCTTTTAAAAGCGGCCAGGGTGTTTTTTTCGGCAGGCTCGGTCCACAGGCCGCGGTGGGCGATTATATGCATCGACGATTAGCTCCTGAGCCACGATTTCCCTGCGACCACCGGGTCACATTTGGGGAGCGCCTTGGGCCGGGCAGGCCGCTTGCGCTCCCTCTATCTCTCCCCACGACGGCCGCGGTTGCTCCCATCAAGCAGGGCGGGCGGGCAATCAATTAAATTTACAGGGGGTGTATTCCCTTACCACTTCCCGGAGCAGCGCTTTGATCTCTTCGCGGTCGTAGTGCAGGGCGGCTTCGTGCAGCTTGGCAATGAAACCATTCAGGCTCTCGCGGTATCCAGCCTGATCCCCACAGCAGTTTTCATTAATATCGGGGATCAATATCATGATCTTTTTGTGTTCAGTGTTCAATACGTGGTCATCGTCGGCGATCAACTCTTCGTTGATCTTTTCCCCCTCGCGCAACCCGGTTATAACAATGTCAATATCCTCGTAGGGCTCCTTGCCCGAGAGGCGGATCAAGTCCTTGGCCATCTCCAGGATGTTGACCGGGGTGCCCATCTCCAGAACGAAAATCTCTCCACCCGAACCAAGGGCGCCCGCTTGCAAAATAAGCCGGCTGGCTTCGGGTATGGTCATGAAGTAGCGCGTGGCCTCGGGGTGAGTGACGGTTATGGGGCCACCGTCCCGGATCTGCTGCCGGAAGTGGGGCACCACCGACCCCGACGAGCCCACCACATTTCCAAAGCGCACGGCCATGAACTTGGTCCCCCCGCCGTTTAAGGACAGGGCGATCATCTCGCTGACCCGCTTGCATGCGCCCATTACATTGGTGGGACGCACCGCCTTGTCGGAGGAGACCACCACGAAGCGCTCCACCCCGTGGGCCACGGCTGCGTCCATCAGAATTTTACTGCCGACTATGTTGTTGATGACGCCCGCCCAAGGCGACTCTTCCACCAAGGGGACATGTTTGTAGGCCGCCGCATGGAAGACGATCTTGGGGGCGTGGTCTATCAACACCTTTTCCATAAGCACTTTGTCTTGGATCTGCCCCAAAACACAAGTGACTGACATACCATTTGAGTGTTTTTTCAGCTCCGAGTCGATGCGGAACAGGTTGAACTCGCTGTGGTCGAGGATCAGCAGATGTTTGGGATGGAACTTCACTATCTGACGGCACAACTCAGAGCCGATGGAGCCACCGGCACCGGTGATCAGGATGCTGTTGTCTTTTATATAGTCACTGATGGAGGCCTCATCCAGCTCCACCGGTGACCTCCCCAACAAATCCTCGTAGTTGACATCGCGCAGGTCCTGGACGCTGATGGAGCCGTCTATGAGCTTTTCGTAACCCGGCAGGGTTTTATAGGGGAGACCAGTTTCCTCGCAAAGCTTAACCACTCTGCGGATTTGGGTGGCCGAGGCAGAAGGCATGGTGAGAAAAATCTGTTTCACCCGACACTTGGCGACGACATCCTTTAGGTGCTTGGTATTGCCTAACACCGGAACCCCGTGCAGCGACATCCCCTTTTTGCGGGGATCGTCATCCAAGAAACCCACAGAGTTTATATTGAGGTTTGGATTGTTTTCTATCTCCCTTATAAGTGCCTCGCCAGAGGAACCAGCCCCAACAAGCAGAGTGTTCAGCCCTTCACTGGGCTGACTTTTTAACCCAAGGGCCCGCTTAAAAGTCACCTTTACTCCAGAATTCCGATTGGCGTAATATATCCTGATTACGACTCGTAATCCTGCCGTGAACAAAAAACAAAGTACCGAGTCTATAAGGAATATTGATCGGGAAAGCCCTTCAAAACGGTTAAACAAAAGCAAGGCAACGATAATAATAAGCGAGGCAGATATATTGGCCCTAAGCAAGTTTTGCAGATCGCGAATGCCTGTGTAGCGCCACATCCCACGATAAAGGCCAAACCAATAAAATACGAATATTTTAAATGGAACGAGAAAAAGAATTCCCAGCAAAAGGTTATGAACCTCTTTGAGCGGTACGACCAATTCAAAGCGCAACAGATAGGACAGAATCTGAGCCAACGCGATGCTGGCGCAGTCGGCCGTAAGCACGAATAGGCGGCTTATCCTGTATGGGCCGTTGGCCATTATATCGCTCGCTCTTTATAGATATAGCGGGACGATACTGCGAAATTAATTAACATCATCCAAGCCTTTAGTAGCGTGTCCAGTTGAAGTCATGGGTTGCGGCCATAATGGTCATTCGGCCCTTCTATTTTGCTAGACAAAATCTGCTTCAAACAAATATATTTCCCATCAAACAATTAAAATTATTGGCCAAAATAAAATGCTAAGTTAAGACATTTCAGCATGCGATCCCACCCGAGTCAAGGAGTTTTGAATAGCCCGGCATTGTGACCCAAATCGTTGCAATTGCGCCATTCACCTGTTCTCTTACACCCCGCTTCAAAATGGTAACCCGCGTCTGTAGTTTGTCTGGCCGTCCTTCTTTTGACACTAGCCCCTTGCGAGCAGACCCACTTCGTCCCCAAGGGCGCAGGCCCGGGCTTTGCAAGCAATCCCCCACGGTTGGCAAATAATGGGCAGGCGGATGGCACCGTCGGGTAGCGCCGGCAAGGCTCCCAAGGAAAGCCGGGAACTCGGAAGGGCGCAAGGAAAGAGCTATCTGCCTGGGCGGCAGCCACCGTACATGGCCGCCGGGACGGCCCGGACCAGCAACCTCCGTTGCTCACGCACGGTTTTCAACTGGTTGCGGACCGACCTAAAAAATCTCGCACCAAAGTGGTGATTTTGTCAAGATGCCTATCATTTAGCCCGCAATGCATAGGTAGGCTCAAAATCTCCTGGTTGAGCTTTTCGGCAACCGGCAGGCTCTGACCATCCAGGCGGTATTGGGTGTGCAGATGCCCCGCCGGGTAGGAGACTCCGGTCTCCACCCCGTTTTCGCGCAGATGGGCGGCCAGCTCGGCCCGGCGGCCATGCAGCACCCTTATGGTGTAGATGAACGGGGCCACCGAGGCATAGTCCATCTTGAGCAGGGCCAGGCCTTCCAGGCCCGCCAAGGCCTCATCGTAGCGCTTCGCCACCTCCCGGCGGCGGGCCACGAACTCATCGGCCTTGGCCAGTTGCACCAGGCCCATGGCCGCGTTGAGGTTGCTCATGTGATAGCGCCAGCCCTGGGTCACCACGTCGTAGGCCGAAGCGCCCGGCACTCCGGTGGCCCCGCCCCGCTCCATACCCAGGGCGCGCTTTAGGCGCACCAACCGGGCCACCTCCGCATCGCGGCAAACCACGGCCCCGCCCTCGCCGCAGGTGATGTTCTTGAGCGAGTCGAAGCTGAAGCAGGCCGCCTCGCCGGTGGTGCCCACCTTGCGGCCCTGATACTCGCTGCCAAAGGCATGAGCGGCATCCTCCACCACTCTAAGACCTCTTTCAGCCGCCCAGACATAAAGAGCATCCAAATCGCCGGGGTTGCCAGCATAGAGCACCGGCATCACCGCCTTGGTGCGTGGCGTGATCCGCCGCCCCGCATCCTCTAAATCCAGCAGGAGATCGGATTCTCTGACATCGCAGGCCACCGGCGTGGCGCCCGTGGCCCCAATGGCCTGAAAGCTGGCCACAAAGGTAAGGCTCGGAACCAGCACCTCGTCGCCCGGCCCGATGCCCATCGCCTCCAGGGCTAGTTGCAGGGCTGCGGTACCCGAGCTTACGCACACCACCTGATAGGCGGGGTCCCCCAGGAAATTCTGGAGCGCCTGCTCGAATTCCAACACCTTGACGCCGTGGCCAAAGTAGGCCAGCTCCATGGCCTCGGCGATGGCGTCGAGCTCGGCCTGGCCGGTGACGGGTTGGGAAACCCGGATCATGCGTGTCTCTCCTTGTCCAAGGCTTACCGCCTCGGTGATTATTCCTGGTTCACCGCCAGAACGGTCTTGAGGTTCTTGTGCTCCTGAAAGTCCTTCCAGGCCTGCTGGAAATTCTCCAGGCGGTAGTCCTGGCCGAAAAAAGGCTCGGTGTGCAGCTCGGGCAGGGCGGCCAATGCCTCGGCGAAGTTGGCCGCGTCGCTGCCCAGGGAGCCTACGATGGTCTTTTCGTAGGCCACGATGTTCTCGAAGTCCACCTCCACCCGCGAGTAGGGCAGCCCGATGAGCAGCAGACAGGCCCCGGCCTTGCTGTGGCTCAGGATGCCGCGCAGGGCCTGCACCGAGCCCGTGGCCTCCACGACGGCGTCAAAGTCCCTGAGGCCTTCCAAGGACTCCGAAGCGCTCAGGCCGCACTGGCCGGCCAGCTCCCGACGCCGGGCGTCGCGGTCCAGGATGGTCACCGCATAGCCCCGCTGCTGGAGCAGCTGGCCGCAGAGGTTACCGATGGGCCCCGCGCCCACCACCGCCACCCGCGCCCCGGGCGTCGCCCCCCGCCAGGAGGCCCCCAGCCGGGTGATGCCCCGGATGGCCACCGCCGTGGGCTCCACCAGCACCGCCGTGCGCAGGTCCAGTTCCGGCGGGATGCGGTGCAGGAAGCGGGCCGGGGTGATCAGGTATTGGCTGTAGCCGCCGTTCAGGCCCATCACCCCCAGCTCCTGGCGCTGGGCGCAGTTGGCATGGTTGCCCTGGCGGCAGTCCGGACACCGGCCGCAGCTCTGGATGCACTCCACCACCACCCAGTCGCCCACCCAGGCCTGGTCCACGTTGTCGCCGACCTCCACCACCTCACCGCTCATCTCGTGGCCCGGCACGATGGGGTACTTGGCCGTGCCGTGCTTGTAGTAGCCCAGCTCGCCGGAGAGCATCTCCAGGTCCGTGCCGCACACGCCCTCGTAGGCCACCCGTATGCGCGCCTCGCCCGGGCGCAGGGAGGGTAGCTCCAGCTCCACCAGCTCGGCCCGGTGGGGTCCTTTTATCTGCACCGCCCGGCAGCGGCTCTCGAAGTAATAGGCCCGCTTTTTCTCGGCCAGCTCGCGCACCGCCTTGGCGTCCCACAGGCCGTGCACCGTGCCCCGCAGCTTGTGATAGCGGAAGCGGCAGATCTCCGTGAGCCGGCGGGCACTGGGCTCCTTCTTGGCCGCATGGGCCAGGTCGCCGCAGAGCCAGGCCAGCTCGCGGGCACACTCGGAGGGCACCCGCCGCCGCCCGCTCACCCCTAGATGCTTGGCGGCCACCGCCTCGCGGTAAAAGCGCCGCCGCACCTGGGGCCAGGTTTCCTCGTGGATGTGCTGCAGCGCGGCCGAGGGTTCGTAGACCACCGACCAGCCCTGCTCCACCCAATGCTTGGCCCAGGCGATGTCCTCCAGGCCGGGCAGCGCCTCGTCAAAGGGCATTTGCTCCCACAGCTCGCGGCGCACCGCGCTGTTGGCGTTGTTGGCGAAGCAGCCGTTGGCCAGGGGATCCTTGGGGTGGGGCCCGAAAGTCCGCTCGAAGTCCAGAAGCTCGCTAAGCTTGGAGGCCTGGTGTCCCACCTGGCGGCCGTAGGTCATGGCCACTTTGTCGCGGCGCAAGGGAGCCACCAAATTGCCCAGCCAGTTCTCGTCCACCGGCAGGGTGTGGGCCGAGGCGATGGCGATGAGAGAGCCCCGCGCCGCCCGGATGCCCGCGTTTAGCGAGTAGCCGAAGGTGAAGTCCCAGCTTTTGATGCGCACCAGGTTGGCCCCGTGGGCCCGTGCGATCTCCCGGGTGCGGTCAAAGGAGCCCGAGTCCACCACGATCACCTCGAAGTCGCGGTAGGCCTGGCCGGCCAACGACTCCAGGAGCGGCCCCAAATGGCGCTCCTCGTTGAAGGTCCTGATGACCAGCGAGGTCTCGGGTAGGGAATCAGGCATCTTGGCTAGGGCTCTCCGGCAGCGTCCGGCAAACGCGGATCATGCAAAAGTCTCCTTAGTCACCCCAGGCAGAGAACATACAGCGGGAAGGCCCGGGCCCTCAAGACCTATCCGGGCGTTTCGCGGCCCGGAGCGGGGCAAGGCGCGGCTAGCCGTCGCGGTCGCTCCAATCCCATGGGATGGCCGGGTCGTGGGGGTCGCGGCGGAACTCGTCGGGGTCGCGGTGATCGTAGGTGTGGGTCACGGTGTTGATGATGATCGCCTCCTCTTGGCTGATGCACTTCCAGCCGTGATAAAGCCCCGGCGCGATCTTCACCAGCATGGGGTTGTGGGTGCCGATGAAGAGCTCGTTGGTTCGGCCCCGGCTGGGCGAGTCCTCCCGGTCGTCGTACACCCCCAGGCGGATCATACCCACCGCGCAGAAGATGTGGTCGTACTGCTTGCGGTGCAGGTGCCAGGCCTTGACGATGCTGGGACGGGTGGTGGTCATGTAGACCTGGCCGAAGCCCTGAAATATCTCGTCGTCGGCCCTAAGTATCTCCACTAGGCGGCCCCGGCCGTCGGGGATCACCTTGAGGGGCTTGACTTCCACCCCGTGCAATAGCTCCATGTCCGTCCTCTCCCCGATGCGGCGCGGCCCTCAGGCCAGGCCCAGCCGATGGCCTTGGTAGTTGCTTTTGAGGATGTTTTCCCACCAGGCGCGGTTGTCCAGATACCAACGCACCGTTTGCGCCAGGCCCTTCTCGAAGACCACCTCCGGCCGCCAGCCCAGCTCCCGCCCGGCCTTGGTGATGTCCAGGGCGTAGCGCTGGTCGTGCCCCGGCCGGTCAGGCACATAGGTTATCAGCGCCTCGCAAGGCCCGGTGCCCTGCCCGGCCAGCTCCTGGTCCAAACGGCGGCAGAGCTGCTCCACCAGCTCCCGGTTGCTCAGCTCCGTGCCGCCCCCCAGGTTGTAGGCCTGGCCGGGACGCCCATGCTTGAGGGCCGCGAGCAGCCCCTGGACGTGATCCCGCACGTGCAGCCAATCGCGCACATTGTCGCCCCGACCGTAGATGGGCAGGGATTCGCCGCGCACCGCCTTGATGATCATCAGAGGGATCAGCTTTTCCGGGAACTGGCGAGGGCCGTAGTTGTTTGAGGCGTGGCAGGTGACCACTGGCAAACCGTGGGTGCGCTGCCAGGCCCGGGCCAGCAGGTCCGAGGAGGCCTTGCTGGCCGAGTAGGGCGAGTTGGGCCGGTAGGGGCTTTCCTCGCTGAAAAGGCCGTCCGGCCCCAGGGAGCCGTACACCTCGTCGGTGGATACATGCAGGAAACGGAAGACCTCGGCCTCGCCGCCCTCCAGGCCGCGCCAATAATCCAAGGCCGTTTCCAACAGCACATGGGTGCCGATGATGTTGGTCTGGATGAAGCCGGCCGCGTCATCTATGGAACGGTCCACGTGAGACTCGGCGGCCAGGTGCATGATCGCGCTTGGCCGAAACTCGGCCAAGAGCCGCGCCACCAAGGGGCGGTCGCGGATGTCGCCGTGCTGAAAGGCGTAGTTGGGCCGCCGCTCGAAACCGGCCAGGGCCTCGAGGTTGGCCGCGTAGGTCAGCTTGTCCAGATTCAGCACCCGCGCGCCGGGCCGCTCCAGAAGCGCCTCCACCAGGGCGGAGCCGATGAAGCCCGCCCCGCCGGTGACCAATATTCGCTCTTCGCGGGGCATCGTCAATCCAGGACCACAGGCGGGCCGGCCTCGATCAGGTCCAGCACATACTTATAATATGGAATGTCCGCCTGGCTCTGCAGCCGCTCCCGAAGCTCCTCGCGCCCCACCAGTTGCAGGTTGTAGGCGATCTCCTCCAGGCAGGCGATCTTCACTCCCTGGCGGCGCTCGATGGTGCCCACGAAGGAGGAAGCCTGCAACAAGGCCTCCGGGGTGCCGGTGTCCAGCCAGGCATAGCCCCGCCCCATCTTGACGCTGTTGAGCCGCCCGGCCTTTATGAAATGGTTGATCACCTCGGTGATCTCCATCTCGCCGCGGGGTGACTTTTCCACCTTGGCGGCCACCTCGCACACCTCGGAAGCGAAGAAGTACAGGCCGGTAACCGCCCAGCGGGAAGGGGGCGCGGCCGGCTTTTCTACCACCGAGGTCACGCTCTCGTCCTCGCCGAACTCCGCCACGCCGTAACGGCCGGGGTCGGAGACCTGGTACAGGTAGATGGTGGAGAGCTCCTCGCGCTCGGTGGCCCGGCGCAGCAGGCTGGTGAAGCCGTGGCCGAAGAAAAGGTTGTCGCCCAGGGTGAGTGCCGCCGGAGCGCCGTCCAGGAAGTCGCGGCCCAGCACAAAGGCCTGGGCCAGCCCCTCGGGCGCGGCCTGGGTGGCGTAGGAGAGGCGCAGCCCCCACTGAGAGCCGTCGCCCAGCAGGGCGCGGTAGGCCTCCTGGTCGTGGGGGGTGGTGATGATCAATATCTCGGTGATGCCCGCCAGCATCAGGGTGGAAATGGGATAGTAGATCATGGGCTTGTCGTAGACCACCAGGAGCTGCTTGCTCACCGCCCTGGTGGCCGGATACAGCCTGGTTCCCGACCCCCCCGCCAAGATGATGCCTTTATGCATGGGCCAGCTTCTCCTCTGAGAGCAACCCCGCCACAATGCGGGCCAGCTCCGGCCGCCAGTCTTCCAGGGCCAGGCCGAAGCACTCCTTGATCTTAGCGCAATCCAGGGCCGAGTAGGCCGGACGCGCCGCCGGAGCGGCAAAGACCTCGCTGCCCACCGGCTCCAGGACCAGTTCTTTGTCCATCCTATCCCGTGCAGCCTCCCAGATCATTTGCGCGAACTGGTAGCGGCTAAGGACCAGAGGCCCGCATAAATGATAGGTGCCCCAGGCGCTCTCGCCTTGCGCGGGCAGCAGTCCCGCCACCTTAATCAGGGCGGCGGCCAAACCCAGCGTGGCCGTGGGGCAACCCACCTGGTCGTCCACCACCTTGATGACGGGGCGGCTCTTGATCAGCCCCACCATGGTGTGGATGAAGTTATGGGCCCAGGCCCCGAAAAGCCAGGAGGTGCGGATGATCAGATGGCGCGGGCATTGGGCGCGCACTAGCTCTTCGCCCTCCAGCTTGGAGCGGCCGTACTCGTTGAGAGGCGCGGGCGGGTCGCTCTCGGTGTATGGCCGCCGCAAGGCCCCGTCGAACACGTAGTCCGTGGAGAAATGCATCAGCGGCACGCCTGCTTGATGACAAGCCACGGCCAGGTTCCCGGCGCCCCCCGCATTCACCGCCCGGGCGGCTTGCGGATCGCCCTCGGCCTGATCCACCTTAGAATATGCCGTGGCGTTGATCACCAGATGGGGCCGGTGCGCGGCCAGGGCCCGCTCCACCGAGCCGGGATCGGTCACGTCCGCCTGGGCGCGGGCCAGCCCGGTCAGCTCCATGGGCGCGGGTAGCGGCGTCATCATGATCTCGCGCCCCAACATGCCATGGGCGCCGAAAAGCAGTATCTTGCGCGTGGCCATGAGAGCATTGTACTCGATTGGCGAATCTTTCCGGCCGGTAAGGTTTGGGGGCGGCTCTTTTTGATCCTACCCAACGCGGGCGGCCCCGCCAAGCGCCCGGCGGCCTCCCCGGCCCCACGGCTCCCAAAAATAAACAGGGCACGGCCCGAGAAGTGGTACATTGGTCGGAAGCGGGCCGGCGGCCCGAACCGCCGGTCCGGCGAGACGCCTCGGAATCGGCCAGAGCCGCCCACGGAACAGAACCGGGACTCGACCTGAACATGAACTCCAGCCACGCTCAAGACAACCGCGCCAAATCCTATGTGATCATCCTGGGGGCGACCCTTTTTCTGGGTCCGCTGCTCTTCGGCGGGGTCTATCCCTGGGCACACGGGCTGATCGAGATCGGCATCCTAGTGGCCTTCCTGCTCTGGCTGCGGGGCAAACCGGCCGGGCCCCAAGGGCCGGACGCCGCACCCTGGGGGCTGTGGTGCCTGCTGGCCTTTTTGACCTGGGCCGGGGTGCAGCTGATACCCCTGCCCCGCGAGATCGTCCGCCTGGTGGCCGAGCCGATCTTCAGCCTTTGGCAGCTTGATTTCCTGCCTGGAGACATTGTTCGGCCCCATGCCCTGCTCCCCTTGACCGTCTATCCCTTCGCCACAGCCAGCACCGGCCTGCTTTGGCTCTGCTACGCACTGGCCTTTGTCCTGGCCATTAGAACAGGCAACTCACCGAGGCCTGCAGGCCTGATATGGCTGGTGCTGGTAGCCGGGTTAACGGTAGCTTCCGTTGCCATTATCCAACAAGGCCTGAACGCCAAGGCGATATACGGCATTTTTACTCCCTTGCACAGCAGTTCCTTCACCGGACCTTATGTGAACTACAACCATTTCGCGGGCTATCTGGAACTTGCAATCCCTCTGGGAATAAGCTTGCTGGCCCTGCACGCCCGCAAGGACTCATCTTCGGAATCGGGCCAGGCCTGGGTCTGCGGAGGGGCTGTGGCCATCATGGCCGCGGCTCTGTTCATGTCCCGTTCGCGCGGCGGCATCTTCGCCTTCGGCCTGGTGCTCCTTGGACAGATCCTCTTCCTAGTCGTCCTGATGGGACGGACGCGCGCCCGGGGCAAACTCGTGACCTTCGGTTTGCTGCTATTGTTCCTGCTGGGCCTGGGCGCAGCTATCACCGACTGGTCCCAAACCCTGCCCCGTTTTCACAACCTGTTTCGACAAGACGCGGCGAGCAGCATCCGCTGGCAGCTTTACAAGGACGTGTGGGGCATGAGCAAGCAATTGCCCCTCACCGGCAGCGGCCTGGGCACCTTTAAGGAGGGCTATCCTCCCTTCAAGACCATTCCCCGTCAGGGCGTGTTCGTTCATGCCCACAACGACTACTTGGAGATTCTGGCCGAGACCGGCTGGCCGGGGCTGCTCATGTTCCTGGGCTTCGTGGCTTGGGTGCTGGCCCGGGGCGGAGGCTGTCTGCTGCGCGCCCTCTCGCGGCGCACCCGGGGCGATCCCCCGGACCCGGGCCGGGTCCTGCTCCTGGTGGGCTGCCTGGGCGGCTTCATCTCTTTGCTCATCCACGGTCTGGTGGATTTCAACCTGCGCATCCCGGCCAACGCCCTCACCTGGTTCGTGCTGGCCGGGCTGGCCGTGGGCCTGAGCGCGCCGGCCCCGCCCCAGGAAACCGCCTGAGCCCGGATTGCTTGGCGAAGGCAAGCCCCCATGGTATTAATATGTAATACCGCCGCCCCTGGGAGATAGAATAATGCGTCGTTTGCTCGCCATCTGCCTCTGCCTAGTGCTGACCGGCCTTTCCCTGCCCGCCCTGGCCCAAGCGCCCCTGGTGGTGGGGGTGTCCATCCCGCCCCAGGCCTGGTTGGTCTCGGCCATCGGGGGCAAGCACGTCCGGCCCCTGGTGCTCCTGCCCCCCGGGGCCTCGCCGGCCACCTATGAGCCCGGCCCCCGCCAGCTGGCCGATCTCGGCCAAGCGCGCCTCTACTTCAGCATCGGGGTGCCCTTTGAACAAGCCTTCCTGCCCCGCCTGGCCGCCGCCCTGCCCAAGCTCAAGATAGTGCCCATGCAGCGGGGCATAAAGCTGCGCCGCTTGGAAGGCCCAGGCCATGCCCACGGCAAGGAAGCTTTGCCAGGCCACCAGGCGGGGGCGCCCGACCCCCACGTTTGGCTGGGGCCGCGCGAGATGATGCAGATGGCGGCCAACACCACCGGCGCGCTCAGCGCCCTGGACCCGGCCCACGCCGCCGAGTACGCGGCCAACCTGGCCAAGCTGCACCAACGCATCGTGGCCCTGGACGCCAAGCTCTTGAAGGTGCTGGCCCCGCTCAAGGGCCGGACGGTGCTGGTCTACCACCCGGCCTACGGCTATTTGCTGGACACCTACGGCCTCAAGCAGG
Source organism: Desulfarculaceae bacterium (assembly GCA_020444545.1). Classification (NCBI taxonomy): domain Bacteria; kingdom Pseudomonadati; phylum Thermodesulfobacteriota; class Desulfarculia; order Desulfarculales; family Desulfarculaceae; species Desulfarculaceae bacterium. Next base: position 716,838 of record JAHLKT010000003.1, read on the forward strand.
AGGCGGTGGAGCTGGAGGGCAAGGAGCCCGGCCCCCGCCGTTTGGCCGCCATCGTGGACGAAGCCAAGGCCGAGGGCATCCGGGTTATCTTCGTGCAGCCTCAGTTCAACCCGGCCACCGCCAAGGCCCTGGCCCGGGCCATCAACGGGGTGGTGGTGCCCCTGGACCCCCTGGCCCGCGACTACCCAGCCAATATGGAGTCCATGGCCGAGGCCATCGCCCGGGACATCAAGTAGGGCATGGCCCAGCCCGATCAAATCGAGCTTTTCTTCTCTCTCTTCCTGGCCCTGTTCTGGGAGGCAGCGCCCTTTTTGCTCCTGGGATCGCTGGTGGGCGCCCTGGTGGAGGCCTACCTCAGCCCCGAGCTCTTGGCCCGCCATCTGCCCCGGGGCCGCTGGGCTCAGGTGGGCCTGGGCCTGGGCGCGGGCATGCTGCTGCCAACCTGCGAATGCGGGGTGGTGCCGGTGGCCCGCCGCCTGCTGGACCGGGGAGTGCCCCCCACCACCGCGCTGACCTACATGCTGGCCGGGCCGGTGATCAACCCGGTGGTGCTCATCTCCACCTACGTGGCCTTCCAGGGCCGCTGGTCCATGCTCCTGGGCCGGGTGGTAGTGGTGGGCCTGAGCGCGGCGGTGGTGGGCCTGTGGCTGGGCCGCCGCCCGGGCCGCGAGCTGCTCCGGCCCGAGGCCCCCCGCGCCGTGCCTTTGCTGAACGAGCTGCCCATGCTTTCGGCCGCGCCGGAGGCGGCCTGCGGCTGCGGGCACGACCACCTGCCCCCCCGCCGGGGGCTGTGGCATCTGATGGCCCGCACCGGCGAGGAGTTCGCCTCCATGGCCCCCTACCTTTTGGCCGGGGCGGCGGCCGCCGCGGCGGTGAAGGCCTTTTTGCCCTTGGAGATCCTGGGCGCGGTGCGGGGCGACCTGCTGCTCTCGCTGGCGGCCATGATGGGCCTGGCCGTGCTCTTGTCGGTGTGCTCCGAGGCCGACGCATTCGTGGCCGCATCGTTCCTGGGCTTCCCGCCCGCCTCCCAGCTGGCCTTCATCGCCCTGGGGCCCATGGTGGACCTGAAGCTGGTGGCCATGTGGGGCGGGGCCTTCCGCAAGGGGGCGGTGCTGACCCTGGCCTTGTTGCCCACCCTCCTGGTGGCCGGGCTCTCGCTCTTGTGGGGGTGGCTGTGCTGGTGAGGCCCAACCGCTTCCTGGCCATGGCCGAGGGGCTCATCCTCACCGGCCTGGGCCTGTGCATGATCCAGTTGGCCTTCAGCCAGGACTACTGGATGCTCCTGAACCCCTCCTTCCGCTGGCTCACCGGCACCGCCGGGGGGCTCCTGGCCCTGTGCGGCCTGGCCGCCGCCCTGATTACCGGCCGCAGGGCCGGGCTGGTGCGGCCGCTCTTGTTGGGCCTGCTGTTGGCCCTGGCCATCTCCTGGGACCTGGGGGCCTGGTCCCAGCCCGGGGTGGGCACCGGCGGCGCGGCCTTCAACCCCCAGCAGCGCCAGCGCATCGCCTCCCGCCTGCAACACGGCGGCCACGAGTACATCAAGATCAACCTGGCCGAGCTGTTCCTCCTGGCCGAGCAAGCCCCCGAGGCCTGGGCCGACAAGCGCTACGTGTTCCGGGGCCAGGTGGTGAACACCGCCAAGCTCTCGGCCAAAAAGCACTTCGCGGTGGTGCGCCTCAGTGTGTGGTGCTGCCTGGCCGACGCGGTGTGGGTGGGTTTCGCGGTCTCCCTGCCGCCCGGGGCCGAGCTGCCGGGCCAGGGCCAGTGGGTGCGGATCTACGGCCGCCTGGTGGCCCGCCAGGGCGCGCCGGACCAGAGCGAGGCGGTGATGGACAAGGCCACCAACCGCCTGACGGCCATCAACTCGCGCTGCTTGTTCCGCTCCGAGGCGTTGGTGCCCATCAAGATGCCCAGGCCTCCCTACATGTTCCAGACCCGCCAACAGGAGCCTTACGCCTACTGAGCCGGGTTGCCCCACGCCGCCGCGAGGGGTAAATTATAGGCTACAGGTTGGGTATTGTTCGCCGCCGCCCCGGGGGCGGCGGTTGTTTTTTTATCAGGGAGGATCGGCCTTGAATCCCGAGGAAAAGCACATCCTGGCGGTGACCTGTTTCGGTCACTTCCTGAGTCACTACAACATGCTGGTCTTTCCCTCGGTGGTGCTGCCTCTCGCCGCCTTGTTGAACCTGCCCCTGGCTGCGGTGCTGGGCCTGAGCCTGTGGCAATACCTGCTCTTCGGGCTCACCGCCCTGCCCTGGGGCCTGGCCTGCGACCGCTTCGGGGCCAAGCCCCTGATGATGGTGTTCTTCATGGGAGCCGGGCTCTGCGGGCTGGCCGCCGCCTGGTTCGTGGACGACGCCACGATGCTCAGCCTGTGCCTGGCCGGAGTGGGTCTGTTCTCGGGTTGCTACCATCCCGCCGGGCTGGGCCTGGTGGCCCGGGGCGTCCAGCGGATCGCGCGGGGCATGGCCTTCAACGGCATCTTCGGCAACCTGGGCCTGGGGGCCTCTCCCCTGATCACCGGGCTGATGGTGTGGCTGTGGGGGCCGCGGGCCGGCTTCGTGGCCATGGGCGTGTTGAACCTGGCCGGTTTCGGGCTGATGGCCGCGCTCAAGCTGGACGAACCGCCCCGCGCCAGCGGCGAAGACGCCCGCAGCGCCAAGGGCCTGGTGGGCCCCTTCCTCATCCTGCTGGTGGCCATGATGCTGGGCGGCATCACCTACCGGGGCCTCACCGTCAGCCTGCCCAGCTATCTGGAGATCGACGCGCCCGCCCTTCTGAGCTGGTTCCAGGCGGTGTTCGGAGCCGGGGTCACCGGCAACTTCATGGCCACCCTGATCACCGCCTTTATCTTCACGGTGGGCGCGGCGGGGCAATACTTCGGCGGCTGGGTCGGCGAGCGGATCGACCCCCGCTGGGGCTACCTGACCTTCCACGCCATCAGCATCCCGGCGGTGTTCCTCATGGCCTGGGCCTCCAACCTGCCCCTGGTGATCCTGGCCATGATCTACGTGTTCTTCCTCTTGGGCATGCAGCCCATGGAGAACACCCTGGTCAGCCGCCTGAGCCCCCCGGCCTTCAAGCACACCGCCTACGGCACCAAGTTCATCCTCACTTTCGGGGTGGGGGCCTTCGCGGTGAAGGTGGCCGGCTGGGTGGAGGCGGCCTGGGGCCTGGGAGCCATCTACCTGGGCATCGGCTGCGTCACCCTGGCCCTGGTGGGGACCATCGCGATACTCATCAGCCGCACCCCCAAGATGGAGCACGCCTGAGAGCCGGTTACATTTGTGCAGATTAAACGTATTGGTTTGACTGCCGATACGCGGCAAGTTAACATCCTCGCTGGACCTGCTCCGGCCCAAGGCCCGCGCCCACGGCGGGCCACAACCAGCGAGGGGATCATATCTCATGCCGCCATCCACCGATGAAAACAGAAAATACCGTTTTTCCTGGGACCTGCTGGGCAACATCAGCGTGGGCCGTCCCAATCTGGGCGCCCAAACCCGCCTGGAGGTCTACCGCTTGATGCAGTTCGCCTTCCGCGACGTCATGGAGCAGAAGCTGGGCACCGAGCAGACCGACCAGCTTTTCTATGAGGCCGGCTATTTGGCCGGCGCGGAATTTTTCAAAAACGTCCTGCCCCCCACCGACGACTTCAGCCAGTTCGTGGCCAACCTGCAAGCCGCGCTCAAGGACATGGGCATCGGCATCCTCAGGGTGGAAAAGGCCGATCTGGAAACCGGCTCCCTGGTGGTCACCGTCTCCGAAGACCTGGACTGCTCGGGGCTTCCCGAGCTGGACTTCGAGATCTGCATCTACGACGAGGGCTTCATCGCCGGTCTCTTGGAGAGCTACACCGAGGCGCGTTTCAAGGTCAAGGAAGTGGACTGCTGGTGCACCGGCGACCGCACCTGCCGCTTCACCGCCGAGGTCATAGATTGACCCCCGTTTTCGGCACCAATAAGCTCGCGGCTTCTTCCGAGAGCCACCCCCAGTGCGACCAGAGGTGGCTGGAGCTTTTGGACCAAGTCCTGAGCTCCCCCCAGGAGCCCAGCTTGCCCGCGGACCTGGCCAGGGTTCCCCTGGCGGTCAAGCTCTACGAGCAGTGCCTGGAGCTGCGCCGCTTCTCCATGGGCCTGTTCAACGGGGAGCTGGACCAGCAGCTCAAGTCCAAGGGCTTCGTGGCCGGGGCCTTCAAGGGCCTGCAAGCCAACCTGCGCCACCTCTCCTGGCAGACCCAGGTCATCGCGTCCGGCGATTTCAGCCAGCGGGTGGATTTCATGGGCGAGTTCTCCCGCTCCTTCAACTCCATGGTGAAGCAGCTGGACCATAGTCTGAAGCTGCTCCAGGAAAAGGAAGCCGCCCTGGTCCAGGAAATCCAGGAGAGGAAGAACACCGAGGAGGCGCTCAGGGCCAGCGAGGAGCGCTACCGCCAGCTGGCCACCACCGATTCGCTCACCGGCCTGTACAACCGCCGCCACTTCTTCCACCTGGCCGAGCGCGAGATGGCCCGGGCCATGCGCTACAGCCACCCCCTGGCGGTGATCATCATGGACCTGGACCATTTCAAGCAGGTCAACGACACCCACGGCCACGCCGCGGGCGACGAGATACTCAAGGAGGTGGCCGGCCTGGCTCAGAGCAACTTCCGCGCCAGCGACATCCTGGCCCGCTACGGCGGCGAGGAGTTCATCTTCCTGATGCCCGAAACCGACCCGGAGGCGGCCACCGCCGCCGCCGAGCGCCTGCGCCAAGACATCGCCGCCCGGTCCTTTGCCCAAGACCCGGCGCCTCTCAAGGTCACCGCCAGCATGGGCCTTTGCTGCCACCACGATGGGGAGCACACCCCCCAGCAATGCCGCCAATGCCTGGAGGCGATAATATCCTTGGCCGACAAGGCCCTGTATCAGGCCAAGGAAGCGGGCCGCAACACGCTGAGACAAGCCCAGTAAAAAGCCGGGAGCCCCGAAAGGCTCCCGGCTTGGTATTCGCGCTGTCGCCGAGGGTTAGCCCTTGAGGCTGAACTTCTCCGCGATGACGTCGTAGTAGGCCTTCTCGGAGACCTCGCCCCAGACGCCGACCTGCTTCTGGAACTTCTTGAAGGCCGCGTGGACCTTGCCGGCCTGCTTGTCCTTGGCCGCGATCTCGTCCAAGGTTTCCTGGGCCAGCTTCCTCAGCTGGGCCATCACGTCGGCGGGGAACTGCACCAGGTTCACGTGGTGCTTGGTGATCAACTTCTCCAGCGCCGCGCCGTTGTCGGCGTTGAAGCCGGCCAGCATCCAGTTGTAGGTCTCGGCGCAGGCCATGTCGATCATGAGCTGGAACTCCTTGGGAAGCGCCTGATAGGCCTTCTTGTTGAAGAAGTTCTCCAGCACGGTTCCCGGCTCATGCCAGCCGGGGTAGTAGTAATACTTGGCCACTTTGTAGAAGCCCATGATGTAGTCGTGCAGGGGGCCCACCCACTCGGTGGCGTCGATGACGCCGCGCTCCAGGTTGGTGAATATCTCGCCGCCGGGGGTCAGCACCACGGTGCCGCCGGCCTTGGCCAGCACCTTGCCGCCCAGGCCGGGGATGCGCATCTTCAGGCCCTTGAAGTCGTCGATGGAGTTGATCTTCTTGTTGAACCAGCCGCCCATCTGCACGCCGGTGTTGCCGGCGGGCCGGGGGATCAGGTTAAAGGGAGCGTAGACCTCTTCCCACAGCTTCAGGCCGTCGCCGCCCCAGAACCAGGCAGCCATGCCCACCGCGTTGAGGCCGAAGGGCACCGCCGCGAACCACTGGGTGGCCGGGGCCTTGCCGGCCCAGTAGTAGGCCGCGCCGCTGCCGGCCTGCACCGTGCCGTTGCTCACCGCCTCGAAGGAACCGAAGGCCGGAACCAGCTCGCCGGCCGCGTAGACCTTGATATCGAACTGACCGCCGGACATCTCCTTGATGCGCTTGGCGAAGCGCACCGCGCCGGTCTGCAGGTAGGGAAGGTTTGGCGGCCAAGTGGTGACCATCTTCCACTTGATCTTCTTCTTGGCCAGCACGGCGGGAGCGCTGATCGTGGTGGCCGCCGCCGCCGCGGCCGCGCCCACGCCCGCTTTCTTCAGAAAATCTCTGCGTTTCATATCATCTCCTCCTGGGGTTAATGCCCTGGCAAAGCCTATGTAACCGCGTCACGCCCGCTTCGAGCCCAGGATTCCTCCAGGGCTGAAAGGGGTATGTGTGGGCATACACAACCTTTTTAATACAAAATCACCCCTAGAAACAACCCGCCTTTTCAGCGAGCCGCCTAGCCTAGTCGTAGACGATGCTGGGGAGCCAGGTTGCCAGCTTGGGCCAGTAGGCCA